>NZ_JAFEIF010000031.1 GCF_017848645.1 Limnohabitans sp.
CGTCTGCACCAATACCCCCATCTCACACAGCGCCGTCAGCTCCCGGTACGCCGTGGCGCGTGACACGCGGCAGAGGTTCACGTATTTCTCGGTGCTGATGCCGTTGGTAAATCCTTCAGGCCCCACGTCGTAAAGCTTGTTGATTGCTTTGGTTTGTGTAGGCGTGAGCTGCAGGTGTTGCTCGCGCAGTTCGGACCAGAAGCGGGTTTTTGAAATTTGCGCTTCACCCGTGAAGCGTGAGTGGCGTTTTTACGCTTCATGCGCTTTGCAAGCCAATGCGTCGTTGTCGTCCACCCGTGCGCCCAACTAGCATGCGGGTAAGATATGCACATATTTAAATGCGCATGGAGATCGCTATGCCAGCCACCCACACAGCCCCTCGCGTGCGCACCGGCGTATCCGGCAAGCGTGCTATCAATCTGAGCCTGAGCAACGATGTGCTGGAGGCAGCAAAGCACCTCACCATCAATATTTCTCAGGTCTGCGACAGCCACCTGCGTGAAGTTGTGCGCCGCGAACAGGAGCGCAAATGGCGCGAGGATCACGCCGATTTCATCGCGGCTTACAACGCCACCATCGAGGCTGAAGGTCTGCCACTGGATGAGTGGAGAAGTTTCTGATGGCTCGCTTTGACGTTTATGCCAACCCGGGCAGCCATGCGGGCACCACCCCCTACTTGTTGGATGTGCAAAGCGACCTGCTCAATAGCTTGGACGCCAAGATGGTGATTCCTTTGCGCAGCCTCAAGCACTTCCCAAAGGTCAAGCTGCCGACTCAACTGACACCGATTTTCACCATCGAAGGTGAAGAGTATTTGCTGGAAACGCCCAAAATGGGCGCTGTGCCACAGCGGGTGCTGAAGTCTCCTGTGACCTCGCTCGCCCAGGCCCAAGACCAGATCACCGCCGCGATGGATTTTTTGTTCCACGGCTACTGATCAGCCCCATTTGACCCATTGAGTTTTCGGGGCGTTTGCCACGCCCTTCGGCCGCAGGGGCGGCCACCCACAGGGGCAGAGGGTGTGCTGGCTTCAACGCTCCAGCGGCACGATTTCCTGCTCGATCGCCCCAAACAAGCTCTCGCCGTTTTGGCCTTTCATCTCGATGCGGATCGTGTCGCCGTACTTCATGAATTCGGTGCTGGGCTTGCCGTCCAGGATGGTTTCGATGGCGCGTTTTTCGGCGATGCAGCTGTAGCCTTTGGGCCAGGTTTTTTGACCGTTGACGTCTTCACTTTTGTTGCTCACGGTACCGCTGCCCACAACCGAGCCAGCCCGCACGTTGCGGGTTTTGCAAATGTGGGCGATCAGCTGGCCGAAGTGGAAGGTCATCTCGGGGCCAGCTTCGCACATGCCCACTTTGCGGCCGTTCCAGGTGGACTGCAGCGTCAGGTGCACGCGGCCGCCTTGCCAGGCGTCGCCCAGTTCGTCGGGCGTCACGGCCACGGGGCTGAAGGCGGTGGCGGGTTTGCTCTGGAAAAAGCCAAAGCCTTTGGCCAGCTCGTTCGGGATCAGGTTGCGCAGGCTCACGTCATTGGCCAGCATGACGAGGCGCACGGCCTCGATGGCGTCGTCGGCGCTGGTCTGCATGGGCACGTCGCCGGTGATGACGGCGATCTCGGCTTCAAAGTCGATGCCAAAGGCTTCGCTGGCGCAGACCACCGGGTCGCAAGGGCCAATGAAGTCGTCGCTGCCACCCTGGTACATCAACGGGTCGGTGTAAAAGCTGCTGGGCACTTCAGAGTTGCGCGCCGCACGGACCAGCTCCACATGGTTGATGTAGGCTGAGCCGTCGGCCCACTGGTAGGCGCGGGGCAGCGGGGCCATGCATTGGGCCGGGTCGAACGGGAACGCGTGGCGGGCCTTGCCCTGGTTCAGGGTCGTGTAGAGGTCTTCCAGCTGGGGGGCCAGAAAGTTCCAGTCGTCCAGCACTTGCTGGAGTTTGCTGGCAATGCCGGTCGCATAATGTGCGGTGCTCAGGTCGCGCGAGACCACCACCAGTTGTCCGTCGCGTGAGCCGTCTTTGTAGGTCGCCAATTTCATGATGTTTGCCTGTTTGTACCGTGATTCAAAGCCGCATGCAGCGGGACCGAGCCATGCATTCAATGGCGCATCGAATTACGCATTGTTAAACTCGTTTAACTAAACGAAACCTGATTCTAGAGCATATGGCCACCGAAAGCACCTTGGACACGCCCCCTGACGGGGACAAAGCGCGCGCGGGCATCCAGTCTGTGGAAGTGGGTTTTGCCCTTCTGGACGTGCTGGCCCAGGCCCCTGGCCCCTTGATGTTGCGCGACCTGGCCAGTGCCGCCGGCATGAGCGCCGCCAAGGCACACCGCTACCTGGTGAGCTTTCAGCGCCTGAATTTGGTGGTGCAGGACGCGAACACCCGCTATGAACTTGGCCCGGCCACTTTGCGGTTGGGCCTGGCCACACTGTCCCGGCTGGACGCTGTCAAACTGGCGCGTGAGCGCTTGCCCACTTTGATGGAGCAGACCGGCCACACCCTGGCCCTGGCCGTCTGGGGCAACCGGGGCCCGACCTTGGTGCACTGGCAGGAAACGCCGCTGGCCATGCCCGTGAGTCTGCGCTTGGGCGATGTGATGCCGCTTTTGTCCTCCGCCACGGGCCGGTGTTTTGCCGCCTTCATCGGCCACGGCGGTGCTTCCGACAAGGCCCAGCCCATGATCGAGGCCGAGCTGGCCCTGGCCCGCAAACTGGGCCGCAGCGACTTGCCATCCACCCCGGCCCAGGTGCAAGCCATGCTCAGCGAGTCACGGTCGCAAGGTCTGGGCCGCGTGGTCAATGTGCTGCTGCCGGGCATTTCAGGCCTGTGCGCGCCCGTATTCGATGCGGACGGGCACCTGGTTTTGGGTGTGGTGTCGCTGGGCTCGTCGGCCACTTTGGACGCCGACTGGCAAGGCCCAGTGGCGAATGCGCTGCGCGCATTTGCTGAGCAGTTGTCGGCCGACCTGGGCTGGCGCTCGACCTGAGCGGGGCCTGTGTAAGACCCCATGCAAGTGTTCTTTCAAGGTCTCCCTCACACCCACGCACTTGACCCACACCTTGTAACAACATGAACACGGCCACTCGCCCCAAGTCGCCACCCGCTTTACAGCTGTCGGGGCAGCCAAGCACACGCAGCTTGCTGCGTTGGGGTGTGCTGGTGTTGGTGTTGCATCTGGTTGTGCTGCTGAGCCTGGCGGGCACACTGGACTGGCAACTGAGCCCCCCCCAGACTCTGCGCACGGGGCCCATGCAGACCCGAACCATCGCAGCCCCTGCGGCTGCAACAACAGCCACTGACCCCGGCAACACACCCGCAGCCCGCACGCGCATCGCCTTGGTGAAAAAGCCTGCGGTCCAACCCAAGCCCGATGCAACCCATACTGCGGCAGCCCCTAAAACGGCTCCAGCTGACAAGTCCACCCAACCGGCAACCTCGCCCGAACCAGAACAAATGTCTGCGTCAGATCTGGCCGAACCCGATCAACTGACCAGCCCAGACCTGGTCTCGGCGCAAAGCGATACCACCAAGACCAACACGGACCCCAGCGAGAAAAAGGACCTCGCTTCAGCCGCTGTCCCTCAGGCCTCTGGCATCCTTATGAACGAGGCTTCGGTGACTGTTTCACCATCCGCCACATCGACACCTGCACAAGCGGTGTTGCCAAGTCAACGCCTGCCGACAACGGGCAACGACTTCGCGCCAGCACCTGTGCCCACCAACGGACCACTCTCACCCCCAACTGCAGCACATGTGAACGTCAAGGCTGAAGCGTTTACCCCCAATGCAGAAGCCAGCACCAGCATTGCCGCCAACGCCGCTGTGGCCAAGCCTGACCCAGCCGCGCCCGATCGCATCGCCAGCGCCACCATGGCCTTACCTCAGCTGGCTTTGGCCTCCTTGCCCCCCTCGGCCTTGCTGAGCTACCGCCTCAGTGGCCAGGAAAAAGGCATCAACTACCAGGCCTCTGGCGAGCTGCGCTGGCAGCGCAACGACAGCGCTTACGCCATGAACCTGTCGGTCAAAGCTTTTTTATTGGGCTCCCGCCACTGGCGCAGCGTGGGACAGATCAGCACCACCGGGCTGGCGCCGACCCGCTTTTCGGACAGCTGGCGCAGCGAACGCGCGACCCACTTTGACCGGCCGAACCAGCGCATCGTGTTCAGCAGCAACGCGCCCACCGCACCCCTGCAGCCCGGCGCGCAAGACCAGGTCAGCCTCTATGCACAGCTGGCCGCCGTCATGGCCCAGTCTGGCCAGAGGATGCCGCCCGGCACGCGTTTACAAATCCAGACCGCCACCGTGCGCGACGCTTTGCCCTGGCTTTTGACGCTGGAAAAACTGGAGACCTTGCAAGTGGATGGAAAAAGTCTGCAAGCGGTCAAATGGGTGTGCCAGCCGCGCAACCGCTTTGATGCACAGGTCGAGTTCTGGGTATCGGCCGCACACGACTGGTTGCCTGCACGCATCCGCATCACACAAGTCAGCGGCAGCTTCATCGACCTGCAGCTGACAGGGCGAGAGGTCTTGGGCGATTTGCCACCTGTGCAATGACCCGGTCCCAGATTTCACACCGACAAAAACCACACCCACTTGAAGTTGTTACATGTGCACCCACTTGCAAGCCACAAGTTGAGGGAGAATGAACGCATGAACCTGTTGTACGAATCTGAAACCTTTGCCGTGATGCACATGCTGGCCAATGCGCCGGTGGAAACAGCGGCCCCCAGCAGCCCGCCCCAGCTGGAGCGCCATGGTTTTGAAATCGTGGACAAACGCTCGGGCAAAGAGGTGTACCTGGACGGCTCTTGGGCCGAAATGTTCCAGCAGCAAATTCAGGCCTGGCAGCAGCACACGCCCACCCAGGAAGAGGTCGAGGACACACTCGAAGGCTACACGGGCCTGGCCCAGCAGCCTGTTGTGGTGCACTGAGCAGCCCTCAGTCCTTGGACACCCGCCGCGCCACCCAGGTGAACAGCGGCCCCACGATCAGCAACACCGCCACCAAACGGCAGACCTGAAAAGCCGTGACCACCGGCACCCCCAACTGCAGCACCTTGGCCGTGATGGCCATCTCGGTGATGCCGCCGGGTGCGGTGCCCAAAATCAGCATGGCCGGGTGCAAGCCCGTACCCCACGCCAGCGCCATGCCAAACAGCACCGATGCGCCCATCATCCACACCGAACCCCAGGCCACCGAGGCCAGCCAGCGGGGTGCTGTTTTGACGAATTCGCGCCGAAACCGGATGCCCAGACTCACGCCAATGACCAACTGAGCTGCGTTGGACAGCGCGTTGGGGACAGCCGACCACTCCCACCCCGCCAAGGTCACCGCCATCGATGCCAAGAGTGAGCCCATGAACCACGGATTGGTGCGTCCCAGCTTGAGCATCACCCAGCCGCCTGCTGCTGTCACCAAGCCCAGCCACAGCAAACCCGGCCATTGCGCCAAGCGAGGGCCCGGCAACAAAGAGGCATCCACGGTCAAACCCCATTGGTGTTGTGCCCACTGCATGCCAAACGGCACGGCAATCACCACCATCACCAAGCGCATGCTGTGTGCCGCCGCGACCAGATCGGTGCGCGCCCCATAACGCTCGGCCAGCAACGTCATCTCGGACGCCCCTCCAATCGAGCCGGAAAAATACGTGGTGGCCAGCAAGGCCCGTGGCGACAAGTGCGCCAACTCCCTGCCATGCTGTCGCCGCAACCACAGGCCAAACAAGGCCCCCAGGGCCAACGCCCACAGCACGGCCAGCGCAATGGCCCACCACTGGGCCAGTACCAAGGCGCTGACTTGGGGCGTGAAATACAGACCCAGCGCGGCCCCAATCACCCACTGACCACTGTTGCGCAAAAGGTTGGCGCTGTGCGTGGGCGCGCCCGCCATGGAGGCCAGCGCCGTGATCAGCAAGGGCCCCAACATCCAGGGAATGGGAGTGCCCAACCCAACGCACAGCTCGGCCGCCAACCAGGCGACGAGCAAAGTGCCCAGGGTGCGCTGCCAGAACTTCAAGCCTGCACCCCGGCACCGATGGGCCAGCGCATCAGGCGTGACGGCGGATGCTGTCAGCGACCGTCTGCACGATCTGGTCGATGTGGGCGTCTTCCACGATGTAGGGCGGGCAAATGACGATGTTCTCGCCCGCCGGGCGCACCCACACACCTTTGTGGAAGCAGTCCATGAAGATGTCGTAAGCCCGTTTGCCGGGCGTGCCCGGGATGCTGGCCAGCTCCACCGCCCCGGCCAAGCCCAGCGTGCGGATGCCGATCACATTGGGCAGACCCTTCAAGGCGCTGTGCATCGCGTCGCCCAGCACACGGCCCTGTTGCCCCGCGCGGGCAAACAGGTTTTCTTCCTTCATCAAATCGAGCGTGGCAATGGCAGCCGCGCAAGCCACCGGGTGGCCAGAGTAGGTGTAGCCGTGGAAGAACTCGATGGCATGCTGCGGCGAATTGGCGTTCATCATCGCGTCGTAGATGAAGTCGCGGCAAATCACGCCGCCCAGCGGGATCACGCCGTTCGTCACCGCCTTGGCGAAGTTCAGCATGTCGGGCACCACGCCGTAGTAGTCAGCGCCAAAGTTCACGCCCAGACGGCCAAAACCGGTGATGACCTCGTCAAAAATCAGCAAGATGCCGTGCTTGTCGCAAATCTCGCGCAGGCGCTTGACATAACCCTTGGGCGGGATGTACCAGCCCGCGCTGCCCGCAATGGGCTCGACGATCACGGCGGCAATGTTGCTCGGGTCGTGCAGCACCAGGATGCGGTTTTCCAGCTCCAGCAGCGGGTCTTCGGCCCACACGGGTTCTTCGTGGTGGATGTAGGCGTGGTTCACCGGGTCGTGAATGAAGCGCATGTGGTCAACCCGGGGCAGCAGTTGCGCACCGAATGCCTTGCGGTTGGCCGGCAGTCCGCCCACACTCATGCCGCCAAAGTTGACGCCGTGATAACCCTTTTCGCGGCCAATGAACACTGTGCGGTGGCCTTCGCCCCGGGCGCGGTGGTAGGCCAGCGCCACTTTCAGAGCCGTGTCAGCCGCTTCAGAGCCCGAATTGCAAAACAACACCTTGTTCAAGTCACCCGGCGCCATGTCGGCAATCATCTGCGCCGCCTTGAAAGCCTTGTCGTTGCTGGCCTGAAAGGCCGTGGCGTAGTCCAGCGTATCCAGTTGCTTTTTGATGGCTTCGTTGATCGGGCGGCGGTTGTGGCCGGCGCCCACGCACCACAGGCTGGAGATACCGTCGATCACCTTCTTGCCGTCGTGTGTGGTGAAGTGCATGCCTTCTGCACCCACGAACACGCGGGGGTCTTGCTTGAAAGTGCGGTTGGGCGTGAAAGGCAACCACTGGTTGTCCATGGGAATCTGGGTGGGGTTCACGGTCGGTCTCCTTGAGTCTTGGTTTAAGCCCTCCAGTTTATAGGAGCACCCGCCTGACTTAGTGCGCTTTCTTGACAGCGCTGCCCAATCGGGTGACCCCAAGTTGGCCACGCAGCGCTTGTCTTGCAGGGCCCACCTGGCATCTGCAAGCGGGCATCTTGGGGATGGCGTATACCGATTTGTTTTTTTTGGCGATTTGAATGCACCAATGTGTCTATGGACTGTGCACAAAGTCTTTTCAGAATAAAAAGAATTCTTTTTTACTACTTAAGGAGGGCTCATGCTCAAGTGGTCACGGATGGGGTTTGCCATGCTTTTTGTGGCGTGGACCGGCGCGGGGCTGGGAGCGCAAGAGCTCAAAGTCAAGATCACCCCCACCCTGAGCGCGGTGGACGTGGTGCATGGGGGGCAAAAGGTTCGGATCCAACGCATCCAGGACACAGGCAACAAGATCATTGACGACTTTGCCAAAACCTCGCGCCCTTGCCCGGAGTTTTGCATCCATGCCATGGTGGTGGCCCCGGGCGTGGAAACCCTGGGCGAGCTGGAATTGCTCGACTTCATGACCCGCCAGGTGCCGAGTGGTCAAGGCCTGGTCATCGATGCCCGGCTGGCCGACTTCCACAAAATCGAAACCATCCCCACTTCCATCAACATCCCGTTCACGGTCATCAAGGCGGAAAACCCGCACATCGGCCAGATCCTGACCGCTTTGGGCGCAGAAATGGGCCCCAACAAACGCTGGAACTACCAGAAAGCCAAGTCGCTGGCCCTGTGGTGCAACGGCCCCTGGTGCGACCAGTCCTCGCGCGCGATCCAGGCCCTGCTCAGCCTGGGCTACCCCCCCGCCAAGCTCAAGTACTACCGGGGTGGCATGCAGATGTGGAAGCTCATGGGGCTGACCACTGTGGTGCCTGCAGCACCACGCTCCTGAGCCGCGCACACCGATCACCGCTTTATTGGAGGTTCCACATGACCAGCATTCCTGACGTCGTCATCAAAAACGGGCGCATCGTCACCGCCAACACCGCACAACACACCCGGGTCTACGCTGGCGTGGCCATTGTGGCCACTTTGGTGGCCACAGGCTTGGGTGGCTACATCATGGGCCAGTCGAGCGCCAAGCAGCCGCCTGCTGCCTCAGCCGCGCAGGTGCCAGACGCGCCCGCTGGCGTTGGGGCAACGCCCGCCACTTCGACCAGCACGCCCTCCAGCACATCTGCCCTCAGCGAGCCCCCCGAGTCCACGCAGTCGCTGCAAGCGGCCGTGTCGGCGTCGCTCAAAGACGTGACCCCCAACTCGGACAACGAAAAGAAATTTGTACAGGCACAACAAGACTACCTGCGGCAAAACCGGGAAACGCCCGAGCAAGTCAAAGCCCGGCTGGACCGTCTGGCCGCCGACCCCCAGGCGCTGGATGCACACAACCGCTCGGTCATGAACCGCGTCACCGCCAGCGCCAACCCCGCACCGCCCAACGATTTGGTGAAAGCGGTTCAGGCTTCACAACGCGTCCTGCAGGCCCCGCCCCAAGATGCGATGACCGGCGCCCTCAAGGCCGAAGCGGCCGTGCGCGAAGCCGAAGGCAAAACCTATGTGGTGCGCCCGGGCGACACGCTGTGGGCCATTGCCCAGCGGATGTACGGCGACCCCTACCAATACAAACGCCTGTTTGACGCCAACCCCCGTGTGTTGGCCGCACCAGAGCACATCTTCCCCGGACAAGTGCTGCGCGTGCCAACCTGAGGCCCGGGAATGTGGGCTGGATGGGCGACAATCCCACCCCATGAATCCACTTGCCACGTCCACCTACATCCTGACCCTGTCTTGCCCCGACCGCACCGGCATCGTGCATGCCGTCTCGGGCTTCTTGCTCGAGCGCGGGGGCAACATCGAAGAAGCGGCCCAATACAACGACCACGACACGGGTTTGTTTTTCATGCGCGTGCAGTTCGCTTGTGAACAAGCCGATGGCCCGACGCTGGAAGCGCAATGGGGCGAATTTGCCCAGACTTTCGGCATGAAATGGGACCTGCACGCCACCGCCCAGCCCATGCGCACCGTGATCATGGTCAGCAAGGAGGGCCACTGCCTGAACGACCTGCTGTTTCGCTGGAAGAGTGGCTTGCTGCCGCTCGATATCCGCGCCATCGTGAGCAACCACCGCGAGTTCTACCAACTGGCCGCCAGCTACAACGTGCCCTTTCACCACATCCCGGTGACCGCTGCCACCAAACAACAGGCCGAAGCCAAGCAGTACGAGATCATCCAGGCCGAAGGCGCCGAGCTGGTGGTGCTGGCGCGTTACATGCAAATCCTGAGCGATGACCTGTGCCGCAAGCTGGCCGGTCGGGCCATCAACATCCACCACAGCTTTTTGCCCAGCTTCAAAGGGGCCAAGCCTTACTACCAGGCACACGACCGGGGCGTGAAGCTGATCGGTGCCACCGCCCACTATGTCACCGCCGATCTGGACGAAGGCCCGATCATCGAACAAGATGTGGCCCGTGTGGACCACAGCAAAACCGTGGAAGACCTCACGGCCCAAGGCCGCGACACCGAAAGCCAGGTGCTGGCCCGCGCCGTGAAGTGGCACAGCGAGCACCGCGTGCTGATCAACGGCCACAAAACTGTGATCTTTAAATAAATGTTTTTGCGGGACAGATCTTCAGCTCTGGCCCGAACTGATTCACCATGTCCGCCACCTCACGCATACCGCCCATCCAGTGTCTTTTGACCTTTGAGGCGCTGGCACGATTGCGCAGCGTGACCCAAGCGGCCGAAGAGCTGTGCGTGACGCCCAGCGCCGTGAGCCACCGCGTCAAGCAGCTCGAGCAAATCATCGGCACCAAGCTGTTTGGCCGGGCCGATTTTTCGCTCACCACCGAAGGCAATGAATACCTGGCCCATGTGCGCGAGGGCCTGGTGTCGCTGCAGCGCTTTCCCAGCGCCAGCAACACACCTGGGCGTCGCAAACTGCGCCTGGCGGTCACACCCACCTTTGCACGCTCGGTGCTGATGCCGCGCCTCAAGCACTTTTTAGATGCTTATCCTGAAATCGACATCACGCTGCAAGTGAGCATTCCCCTGCTCGACGTGGTGGCCGAAGACGCCGATTTGACGGTGCGTTTTGGCACGGGACGCTATTCGGACGTGGAGCACATTTGTCTGGCCAAGGACGATGTGACGCCCCTGGCATCGCCCGCCTGGTTGCGTGAAAACGGCCCCTTTGCCAGCGTGGAAGATCTGCAGCGCGTGCCCTTGTTGCGCAGCCCGCTGGAGCCCTGGCGCACCTGGTTTGCGGCGCACGATCTGGACTGGCCAGAGCCCTTGGACGGCTCGTCCTTCAATGACATCGGCCTGATGTGCGACGCCGCAGCCCAAGGCCTGGGCGTGGGCCTGATCCGTACCAAACTGGGCGCGCCTTGGGTGGAAAGCGGCCAGTTGGTGCGCCTGTTCGAGCGCAGCGTGCCCAGCCCACATGCCCACTACCTGTGCTGGCGCACCGGCACCATGGAACGCTGGGAATGCGCCACCTTTGCCGACTGGCTGAAAAAAGCGCTGGCTTGATTTCACAAGCCCTTCAAAGAATATTCAGCCCAAGGGCTTGCGCTTGGGCGTACATTCAGGCCTTCATTTCAAGGTTTTGCACGCCATGAGCGCCCACACCCCCGACGAAACACAGCAACTGACCGCCACCGAACGTGCCGAGCGCCAACGCGCTGTGGTGCAGGCCTTGGGCCGGGTGTTGCCCGCCGACGCGATTTTGTACACGCCTGAAGACACCACGCCTTACGAGTGCGACGGCCTGACCGCCTACCGCGAGCGGCCTTTGGTGGTGGCGCTCCCCGAGACCGAAGCGCAGGTGCAGGCCGTGCTCAAAGCCTGCCACGCCCTGGCGGTGCCTGTGGTGGCACGCGGCGCGGGCACGGGTCTGTCGGGCGGCGCCATGCCGCACCGCATGGGCGTGACGCTGTCCATGGCCCGCTTCAACCAGATCAAAACCGTGGACCCCGTGAGCCGCACGGCGGTGGTGCAATGCGGTGTGCGCAACCTGGCCATCAGCGAAGCGGCAGCGCCTTATGGGCTGTATTACGCACCCGATCCGTCCAGCCAGATCGCCTGCACGATTGGCGGCAACGTGGCTGAAAACTCGGGCGGCGTGCACTGCCTCAAATACGGCCTCACCGTGCACAACGTGCTCAAGGTGAAGGGCTTCACCATCGAAGGTGACCCGATTGAATTTGGCAGCGACGCGCTCGACACCTCGGGCTACGACCTGCTGGCCGTGCTGGTGGGCAGCGAAGGCATGCTGGCCGTGACGACCGAAGTCACCGTCAAGCTGGTGCCCAAACCGCAACTGGCCCGCTGCATCATGGCCAGCTTTGACGATGTGCGCAAAGCCGGTGACGCGGTGGCCGCTGTCATTGCGGCGGGCATCATCCCGGCCGGGCTGGAGATGATGGACGGCCCCATGACGATTGCCGTGGAAGACTTTGTTCATGCGGGCTACGACCTGAGCGCAGCGGCGATTTTGCTCTGCGAGAGCGATGGCACGCCCGAAGAGGTGGAAGAAGAAATCGGCCGCATGAGCGCGGTGCTGCGCGGCTGCGGCGCCACGGCCATTTCGGTCAGCCGCGACGAAGCCCAGCGCCTCAAATTCTGGAGCGGCCGCAAAAACGCCTTCCCCGCCTCGGGCCGCATCAGCCCCGACTACATGTGCATGGACTCGACCATCCCGCGCAAGCGCCTGGCCGACATCCTGCAAGCCATCTCGGAGATGGAAGAAAAATACGCTTTGCGCTGCCTGAACGTGTTCCATGCGGGCGACGGCAACCTGCATCCGCTGATCCTGTTCGACGCGAACGATGCCGACCAGCTGCGCCGCTGCGAGCTGTTTGGTGCCGACATCCTGGAAACCAGCGTGGCCATGGGCGGCACCGTCACGGGTGAGCACGGCGTGGGCATCGAGAAAGTGAACAGCATGTGCGTGCAGTTCAGCCCGGAAGAAAACGAGCAGATGTTCGCCGTCAAACGCGCCTTTGACCCGCAAGGCCTGCTCAACCCCGGCAAGGTGATTCCGACACTGAACCGCTGCGCCGAGTACGGCCGCATGCTGGTGCGTGCGGGGGCCATCAAGCACCCGGAGCTGGAACGATTCTGAGGTCTGGGCGGGGGCTGCGGGGCCGCCCTCAGTCCAGCCCGCGCACCACCTGCATGGCTTCTTCGATGCGCTCGACCGGGTAAATCTTCAGGCCTTCAAAAGCCTTGTCGTTCTTCTTGGGGGCGTTGGCCTTGGGCACCACCGCCACCTTGAAGCCGAGTTTGGCGGCTTCTTTCAGGCGGTCTTGTCCACGCGGCGCAGGGCGCACTTCTCCGGCCAAACCCACCTCGCCAAAAGCAATGAAACCCTTGGGCAAAGCTTTGCCGCGCAGGCTGCTGGTGATCGCCAGCATCACCGCCAAGTCGGCTGCAGGTTCACTGATGCGCACGCCGCCCACCGCGTTCACAAACACGTCCTGGTCCATGCAGGCCACACCCGCATGGCGGTGCAGCACCGCCAGCAGCATGGCCAGGCGGTCGCGGTCCAGGCCCACGCTCAAGCGCCGGGGCGACGGGCCGCCGCTGTCTACCAGAGCTTGAATCTCGACCAGCAAAGGCCGTGTCCCTTCGAGCGTGACCATCACGCAGCTGCCGGGCACGGGCTCGGCGTGTTGGCTCAAGAAAATGGCGCTGGGGTTGCTCACGCCCTTGAGGCCTTTTTCGGTCATGGCAAACACGCCAATTTCGTTCACCGCGCCAAAGCGGTTCTTGATGGCACGGATGAGGCGGAAGTTCGAATGCGTGTCGCCTTCAAAGTACAGCACCGTGTCCACCATGTGCTCCAGCACGCGAGGGCCAGCGAGCGCGCCTTCTTTGGTGACATGGCCGACCAGCACGATGGTGGTGCCGGTCGATTTGGCGGTGCGCGTGAGGTGCGCCGCGCATTCGCGCACCTGCGCCACCGAGCCGGGGGCGCTGGTGAGTTGGTCCGAATACACCGTCTGGATCGAATCGATGATGGCGATGCCCGGCTGGCGCGACTGCAGCGTGTGCAAAATCTTCTCGAGCTGGATTTCGGGCAGCACAGGCACTTGCGAGTCGGGCAGGCCCAGGCGGCGCGAGCGCATGGCCACCTGCGCGCCGCTTTCTTCGCCCGTCACATACAAGGTGTTCATGCCACTGCGCTGCAGCGCGTCCACCGCTTGCAAGAGCAAGGTGGATTTGCCAATGCCCGGGTCGCCGCCGATCAGCACCACCCCGCCTTCAACCATGCCGCCGCCCAGCACCCGGTCGAGCTCGTCGATACCAGTAGGGTGGCGCTCAAAGTCGGCCGCTTCGATCTGGGCCAGTGGCAGCACCTCGGACGTGGGGGCCAACGAGGCGTGTACCGAGCCAAAGCGGTTTTTGCCTGCAGCGGGCTCGCTCGAACCCTCGATCAAGGTGTTCCAGGCGTTGCAGCTGGGGCATTTGCCCATCCAGCGGGCGCTGGTGCCGCCGCATTCGGTGCAGGTGAATATCGATTTGTCTTTGGCCATGGGGGGTGATTGTGCCTTTGGGCGGGGGCGTGTGTCGGACGCATGCCGCAGGTGCGTCAGACCTGAAAGCTTCAGGCCGTCAACACCCGTCTGCGCAGTCAGGCTCCGACGCCCGTCCCTTCGTGCAAGGATGCGCTGAGCCAAGCCTGCACCCACTCGCGCGTGATGTCACTCGCACTCAGGCTGCGCGCGCTCGATGCGTTCTGGCCAGACCACAGGGGCGTGAAGTCGCTCAGGCCTTGTGCTTCGGCGGCGGCCCGCAAAGGCGCGATGGCCGCAGTGGCCAGAGGAAATGCAGGGGCCGCCTCATTCAAAGGCCCCAATTCACGCATCAGGCGGTTGACGATGCCGCGCGCCGGACGGCCGCTGAACAAGGTGGTCAAGGCGGTGTGCTGGGCAGCAGGTGACTGCAAGGCGGCGCGGTGCAACGGGCTGGTGCCCGCTTCGTGGCTGCACAAATAGGCCGTGCCGATTTGCACCCCCGAAGCGCCCAACTGCCGGGCTGCCGCCACGGCTTGGGCCGTGCCCACACCGCCCGCAGCGATCACCGGCACATCCACAGCCTGCACGATTTGGGGCAACAAGGCGAAAGTGCCCATTTGCGTGCTCAGGTCGTCCGTCAAGAACATGCCCCGGTGCCCACCCGCCTCCAGCCCCTGGGCGATGACCGCATCGGCGCCGTGCGCCTGCAGCCAGCGGGCTTCTGCCACCGTGGTGGCCGATGACAGCACGAATGCACCCCAGCTTTTGACGCGCGCCAGCAAATCGGGCGCGGGCAAGCCAAAGTGAAAGCTCACCACCGCGGGGCGAAACGCCTCCAGCACATCGGCGCTGTCGTGCCCGAAGGGCACACGCCCTGGGCCCCCTGGCATTGGGGATGCGTCCAAGCCAAACTCGCTGTAATACGGCGCCAGGGCCTTGTGCCACCCAGCTTCACGCTCAGCATTCGGCGTGGGCTGCGCATGGCAAAAAAAGTTGACGTTGTAGGGCGCAGGGGTGGCTGCCGTCAGCGCCTGGAGTTCGGCCTGCAAGGCGTCCGGGCTGAGCATGGCTGCGGGCAAAGCCCCCAGCCCCCCGGCCTGGCACACGGCCAAAGCCAAGCGGTGGTTTTGTGCGCCCGCCATGGGGGCCTGAAAAATGGGCGCTTTAAGACCCAAGTGTTGGAGGAGTTGTGACATGGCCGCACTTTAATGCCTGCGCCGTGTGTCTGCACACCCCCAAGCTGTCAGGCCGCGAGTTGGCGAGGAAACTCTTCGCGCAGCAAACCCCTGATTTCATGGCGCAGCGCATCCACGGCAATGGGCTTGGACACATAACCGTCCATGCCTGCGGCCAGATAGCGCTCCTTGTCACCCTTGAGGGCATTGGCCGTGACGGCAATGATGGGCGTGCGTTTGAGTTGCTGGTTTTTCTCCAGCGTGCGGATGATTTCAGCGGCTTCCACCCCGCCCATTTCGGGCATGTGGATGTCCATCAGGATCAGATCGAACTCACGGGTTGAAAAAGCTTCGATGGCCTCGATGCCGTTGTTGGCGATGCTGACCTCGTAGCCCATGCGCTGCAACAAAATGGTCTCAAGGGTCTGGTTGATCGGCGTGTCTTCGACCAGCAATATGCGCTGCGATTTGAAAGAGGGCGCGGGCGCGGGAGCGGGGACGGATGCAGAGGTGGCCATGGTCTGCGTCAAGCCGTTCAAAACACCCACCATTTCGTTGACGTCGATCGGTTTGACCAGAAAGCCCTGAATGCCTTGCGGGTCCAACTGCTCCTGGCTGATTTGCTCGCTCAGGGCCCCCATCATGATGATGGGCATTTGCGCCGCTGAAAACAGCTGCCTCAACTGCGCGGCCAAAGCGAAGCCATCGATGTCGGGCATGTTCACATCAATCAGGGCGCATCGGGCTTGGCGCAACTGGGGCGAATGCAGCGCCTGTGCAGCGCCGTCCACGGCGGCCGTGTTCAGACCCAAGTTTTGCAGTTGGTGACTGAGTACCTTGCGGCTGCTGGCGTTGTCATCCACCAGCAAAAGCGTTTGACCGGCCCAGGTTGCGGCCAAGGATTGCGCGCTGGCAGACGCATCGACCAAGGTGTGCAACTGCACATTGAAGCTGAAGGCGCTGCCATGCCCGAGTTGACTGCTCACGCTGATGTCGCCCCCCATCATGCGCACCAGGCTGCGGCTGATGGCCAGGCCCAAGCCTGTGCCGCCGAATCGTCGCACCGTGCTGGAGTCGGCTTGGGTGAACACATCAAAAATCAGGGCCTGTTTGTCGGGCGCAATGCCGATGCCGGTGTCTTTGACGGTGAACTGCAGCCAGACGCCATCGCGGTTAGGCGGGGTGACCATGGGTTTGATGCACAGCAAAATTTCACCTTGCGCCGTGAATTTGATGGCATTGCCCAGCAAATTGGTGATCACCTGCTGCAGGCGCAGGGGGTCACCAATGACCTCGTCGGGCACGTCGCTTCCCAAATCGCAAACCAGTTCGAGCTCTTTTTCACTGGCCCGCAAAGACAGTGTGCGCGTGGCCTGCCGAATCAGGCTGTGCAATGAAAACGGGTGCGGGTCCAGACTGAGCTTGCGCGCCTCGATTTTGGAAAAGTCCAGGATGTCATTGATCACGGCCAGCAAAGAGTGCGCCGATGTCGAGACCATGTCCAGGTAACTTCTTTGCTCAGCCGTCAAACGGGTTTGCAGGCACAGCTCGGTCATGCCCAGAATGCCGTTCATGGGCGTGCGGATTTCATGGCTCATGTTGGCCAGAAAGTCACTCTTGGAGGCATTGGCCGCTTGCGCGGCATCGCGCGCCCTGGCCAGATCTTTTTCGGCGTGGATGCGCGCATCCACGAATTCATTGAAAGCGTGCGTAACCGTCTGGATTTCATGACCGCCCACTTGGGCAATGGGCGCGACGACCTGACCATCGCGCATGCGGGCAGCCGTCTGGTGCATGGCCTGGGCCAAACCATCCAAAGGCCGCACCACGCGTGCCACAAAAATCCACAGCAATGGCACCATCACCAGCAGCAACAGGCCACTGAGACCCAGCATTTTTCGGTAAAGGTTTTCCACAGGCGCAAAGGCCTCAGCAGAGGGCACCACAGAAGCCACAATCCAGCCTGTGGTCGCCAGTTTTTTGAAGGTGAACAAGCCCTTGACGCCGCGCGTGTTGTAGCCCTCTTGCGTGCCTTCGAAGCCTTTCATGGCATTTTCAAACGGGATGTTGCCGCTGTTGGGCGGGACGGTCTTGAAAATCAGCGCTGGATCGGGGTGGGCAATGCGCAGACGGTCCTGACTGACCAGGTAGTAGTAGCCGGTCTCGCCGTTCTTGCGGCTGGCAATCGAGCCCAACAAATTGGGCTTGTAAAGGTTGAGAACCCCGCCCATGATGCCCACCAACTGATCGTTGGCGTCTTTGATGGGCGCGGCCACGACCACAATGGGCTGTTGTGTGGCCCGCCCCAGAATGGGCGTGGAAATCACAGGCTTGCCTGTCTTGATGACGCCTTGTATGTAGTCGCGGGTCGACATGTCCAGCGTCCTGCGCCCTGGCTTGACCGGCCAGTCGACCAAAAGGACACCCTTGGCGTCGAAAACATAGAGATCGTCAAACACCGTCAGCAAAGCCTTTTCGTCCTGGACAAACTTTTCAAGGCTGTCCAGCTGTCCCATCGAAGCCATGGGCACATTGCGGGCCACTTGGGCCAACATGCTGATGCTGTCCTGGAGTTTTTCATCGAGGTGGCTGGCCAATTCACTCAGCTGGCGAAACTCGTGCTTTTCAATCCTCTGCACGATGTCTGTTCGCATCACCTGAAACTGCAGGGCAAATTGGGCCAGCAGCAGCGCGACGGCCAGAGCCATGGCACCGAGGGACAGTTGTAATTTGAGGCTGAGGTTTTTCATCGATCGTTCAAGCCTGCGGCGTGATCCGGTGTGTTGACTGACTGGCCATGAAAGTAATCCGCGAACAAGGCTTGCCGTGTGACAGCCAAGAGGTTCAATTGCGCTCGATTCTAGTCTCGCGCCCCATTTACCAATACCAAATAACACATATTTACCAATTTATACCCCCATAAGAGCACCATTCCCAAGACCACATCTGTTCATCAACTTGCACAAACAAGGGAAAACACGCAGACGAAGCCCTCGCCAATCAATTAACATATTAAATAAATGCCAACCACACCCTTCATCCACCGCAACCTGCCCCGCCTGCTTCTGCAGGCGCGCGAGTCGGTCATGGGCCACACCCGGCCCAGCCTGCGCGAGCACGGCCTGTCTGATCAACAGTGGCGGGTGCTGCGAGTGCTGGGCGAACACGCACACAACAGCGCCGGGGTAGAGACCGGGCGTGTGGCCAAAGAGGCGTTTTTGCTGGGCCCCAGCCTGACGGGTGTGCTCACCCGCATGGCGCGTGACGGCCTGATCGAGCGCCAGCGCTGCCCGCAAGACGCGCGCAGGACGGTGGTGCGCGCCACAGCGCTCGGGCTGGCCAAGGTGCAGGCCTTGTCGCACAGCATCGAAGCCCACTACGCCTGGATGGAAGGGCAACTGGGCAAAACCGCCTTGCAGGATTTGTATGGCCTGCTTGATCAACTGATCGCCCTGGAGGGCGATGGGCCAACCGAGCCCGCCGAGTCCACCCGCCACAAGAAAGCTGCACCATGAAACATTGGCAACCCGCGGGCACCGTGTACGGCTGCCTGCTGAATTTTCAGCGTGAATGGGACCTGTGGGCCCCGCGCATGGCCCAAGACCCGCACAAAGGCCCACCCCGGGCACCCGTGCTGTACGTCAAATCGGCCAACACCTTCAACCCGAGCGGCACATTGATGCTGCAAGACGGGGTCAAAGAGGTGGACATCGGTGCCACGCTGGGCCTGGTGATGGGCGACCATGGCACACCGAACAGCGTGGTCCTGCTCAACGACTGGTCGGTGCCGCACGACAGCTATTACCGCCCACCCGTCAAATTCCGTTGCCGCGATGGTTATCTGGGCTGCGGCTCCCCCCCGGTGCCTTGGACCCAACTGAACCTGGCATCGCTGAGCATCACGGTGCAGCTCAACGGCCAGCGTGTGCAGACGGTGCGGCTGTCTGAGCTGGTGCGCCCGGTCGAGCGCCTGCTGGCCGATGTGGGCGAGTTCATGAGCCTGCAAGCGGGCGATGTGCTGATGTTGGGCACCGATGTGCTGGCCAATGGCCAAAGGCCCCGCGCCCGAGCGGGTGACACGGTGTGCCTGAGCGCCCCCGGTTTTGCCCCATCGGTCCAAACTGTGCAGGGAGAGGCCACATGAAACACGCACGCATTGCCTGGTCGGGTGCCATCCAGCAGGCTGTTGAGTCCGATGGCCAGTTGCTGATCACCCAAGGCCCACACAAAGGCCTGCGCGTGGATTTTGACGAGGTGGTCTGGTTGCCGCCACTGGTGCCCGTGGCGCAGCCACGCACCGTGATCGCGCTCGGCCTGAACTACGCCGACCACGCCAAGGAGCTCGCCTTCAAAGCCCCCGAAGAGCCGCTGGCCTTCATGAAAGGCGAGGCCTCGCTGATCGGACACAAGGCCCTCACAAAGCGCCCCGCGGATGTGGCCTACATGCACTACGAATGCGAACTGGCCGTGGTCATTGGCCACACCGCCCGCCGCGTGAAGAAAGCCGATGCCTACGACTTCGTGGGCGGCTACACCGTGGCCAACGACTACGCGATCCGCGACTACCTGGAAAACTGGTACCGACCCAACCTGCGGGTGAAAAACCGAGACACCTGCACGCCCATCGGCCCTTGGTTGGTCGATGCCGCAGATATCCACAACCCCATGGCCCTGAAATTGCAAACCACCGTGAACGGCCAGGTGACACAAAGCGGCAACACCGCCGACATGGTGTTCGATGTGCCCACGCTGATCGAGTACTTCAGCAGCTTCATGACGCTGAACCCCGGCGACCTGATCCTCACGGGCACGCCCGACGGCATCGTCAATGTGAACCCCGGGGACGTGGTGGTCACCGAGATCGAAAGCATCGGGGCACTCACCAACACCATCGTGAAAGCACAACCATGAAAATCGACCACCTCATCAACGGCACCCAAGTCGCGGGCAGCGACTATTTCGAGACCATCAACCCCGCCACGCAAGAGGTGTTGGCCGAAGTCGCCTCGGGCGGCGAAGCAGAGGTCAATGCCGCCGTCGCAGCCGCCAAAGCCGCCTTTCCCAAGTGGGCCGCTACGCCCGCCACCGAGCGCGCGAAGATCATGCGCAAGTTGGGCGACCTGATCACCAAGCATGTGCCAGAAATTTCGGAGACGGAAACCAGGGATTGCGGCCAGACCATCAGCCAGACCGGCAAGCAGCTGGTGCCGCGTGCGGCCGACAACTTCCACTACTTTGCCGAGATGTGCACCCGCGTGGACGGCCACACCTACCCCACGCCCACGCACCTGAACTACACCCTGTTCCACCCGGTGGGCGTGTGCGCGCTCATCAGCCCCTGGAACGTGCCCTTCATGACCGCCACCTGGAAGGTCGCGCCGTGCCTGGCTTTTGGCAACACCGCCGTGCTCAAGATGAGCGAGTTGTCGCCCCTGAGCGCAGCACGTCTGGGCGAGCTGGCGCTCGAAGCGGGCGTGCCCGCAGGCGCGCTGAATCTGGTGCACGGCTACGGCAAAGAGGCGGGTGAGCCGCTGGTCTCGCACCGCGATGTGCGGGCCATCAGCTTTACCGGCTCCACCGTCACGGGCAACCGCATCGTGCAGAGTGCGGGCCTCAAGAAGTTCAGCATGGAGCTCGGCGGCAAAAGCCCCTTTGTGATCTTTGAAGACGCTGATTTGGACCGCGCGCTGGATGCGGCCATCTTCATGATCTTCAGCAACAACGGCGAGCGCTGCACCGCAGGCAGCCGCATCCTGGTGCAGCAAAGCATCTACGCCGACTTTGCCGCCAAATTTGCAGCGCGCGCCAAACGCATCACCGTGGGCGACCCGCTCGATGAAAAAACCATCGTCGGCCCGATGATCTCCAAAGCCCATCTGGCCAAGGTGCGCAGCTACATCGAGCTGGGCCCCAAAGAGGGCGCGACCATGCTCTGCGGCGGACTGGGTCAGCCCGGCTACGCCGCCGATTTGCCCGCGCATGTGAAGCACGGCAACTTCGTCTGGCCCACCGTGTTCGCCGACGTCGACAACCGCATGCGCATCGCCCAAGAAGAAATCTTTGGCCCCGTGGCTTGCCTGATCCCCTTCAAGGACGAAGCGGACGCCATTGAAAAAGCCAACGACATTGAATATGGCCTCTCCAGCTACGTCTGGACCGAGAACCTGGGCAAAGCCCACCGCGTGGCCGCTGCGGTCGAGGCCGGCATGTGCTTTGTCAACAGCCAAAACGTGCGTGACCTTCGCCAGCCCTTTGGCGGCACCAAGGCCAGCGGCACCGGCCGCGAAGGCGGGACCTGGAGCTACGAAGTGTTTTGTGAGCCCAAGAACGTGGCGGTCAGCCTGGGCGGCCACCACATCCCGCATTGGGGGGTCTGACCATGGGACAACTCGCCCTCGCCGCCAAAATCACCCACGTGCCCAGCATGTACCTGAGCGAAATTCCCGGCCCGCGTTTTGGCACGCGCCAAAGCGCCATCGACGGCCACCATGAAATCAGCCGCCGCTGCCGCGCCATGGGGGTGGACACTTTGGTGGTGTTTGACACCCACTGGCTGGTCAATGCCAGCTACCACATCAACTGCGGCCCGCACTTCAAGGGTGTGTACACCAGCAACGAGCTGCCGCACTTCATCAGCAATATGGCGTTTGAGTCACCCGGCAACCCTGTGCTGGGTCATTTGCTCGCCCAGGTGGCCAACGACTACGGTGTGGAAACCCTGGCGCACGACGCCACCACCTTGCAGCCTGAATACGGCACGCTGGTGCCGCTGCGTTACATGAACGCCGACCAGCACTTCAAGGTGGTCTCCGTCTCGGCTTTGTGCACCTCGCACTACTTGGCCGACAGCGCCCGTCTGGGTTGGGCCATGCGCGAGGCGGTGGAAAAGCATTACGACGGCAAGGTGGCGTTTTTGGCCAGTGGCTCGCTCTCGCACCGTTTTGCCCAAAACGGCCTGGCACCAGAGTTTGCCCACAAGATCTGGAGCCCCTTTCTGGAACAGCTCGACAAGCAGGTGCTGCAGATGTGGGACCAGCGCGAGTGGAAAGCCTTTTGCGAGATGCTGCCCGAGTACGCCAGCAAGGGCCACGGCGAAGGTTTCATGCACGACACCGCCATGCTGATGGGCGCCTTGGGCTGGACGGATTATGACGGCGGCGTGGACATGGTGACGCCCTACTTTGGCGCCTCGGGTACCGGACAGCTGAACGCCATTTTTGAAGTGACGCCGCAAAAAGGCGAACACATTCCCCAAGCCGTGGCCAGCAGCGCCGCCGGTTACACCGCCGTCAGCACCCGGCTTTGAGGAGAACGACGCATGCCCCACCTCGTGATCCTCTATACCGGCCAGCTGGACACCGAAGTCAACATGACCAGCCTGTGCCGCCAGATGGCCGACGCCAAGCTCACCGTCAAGGACGAGGAAGGCAAACAGGTCTTTCCGACCGGTGGCACCCGCGTGCTGGCTTATCCTGCGCCGCATTACGCGGTGGCCGATGGCGGGGCAGCGGGGCGCGAAGCCGGTGGCACGGGCGACTACGCTTTTGTGTACCTGAACCTGCGCATGGGCCGAGGGCGCAGCGAGGCCGTGCAGCAACGCGCCGGGCAAACCCTGCTCGAAGTGGCCAAAGCTTTTTTCGCGCCCGTGATGGCGCAGCGCCACATCGGCATCACGATGCAAATCGACGTCGGGCCCGAAGTGTTTGACGCCAAGCACAGCAACCTTCATCCGCTTTTCAACAAGGTTTGAGCCATGTCCGTGTTC
This sequence comes from Limnohabitans sp., assembly GCF_017848645.1. Taxonomy (GTDB): domain Bacteria; phylum Pseudomonadota; class Gammaproteobacteria; order Burkholderiales; family Burkholderiaceae_C; genus Limnohabitans_A. The sequence continues at coordinate 22,891 of NZ_JAFEIF010000031.1, forward strand.
ACCGAAGACCAAATCCAACAGCTCGCGCACGAGCTCAACCAGTCCGAAAAATCACGCACGCAAATCGAGCATTTTTCCAAGCGCTTCCCGGGCATGACCATCGAAGACGGCTACCGCATCAACCGCGCCTGGATGCAGCTCAAGTTCGCCGAAGGGCGCACCATGATTGGCCACAAAATTGGGTTGACCAGCCGCGCCATGCAAGTCTCCAGCCAGATCGACGAGCCCGACTACGGCACGCTGCTCGACGACATGCTCTACACCTGCACGCCCGGTCAGGTGCTCGACATTCCCTTCACCGATTTCATCGCGCCTCGTGTCGAGGTGGAGCTGGCCTTCATCCTGAAAAAGGAACTGCGCGGCCCCAACGTGACGGTGCAGCAAGTCCTGGAGGCCACCGAGTATGTGACCCCTGCGATCGAGATCATCGATTCGCGCATCGAGCAGTTCGACCGCCACACCAAAGTCATGCGCAAGGTGTACGACACCATCAGTGACAATGCGGCCAATGCGGGCATCGTGCTCGGGGCCAAGCGGGTCGACCCGCTCACCACCGACTTGCCCTGGTGCGGTGCGGTGCTGCGCCAAAACGGCGTGGTCGAAGAAACGGGTCTGGCCGCGGGCGTGCAAGGACACCCGGCTGTGGGCATTGCTTGGCTGGCCAACAAGCTCGCGCCCTGGGGTGAACACCTGCAGGCGGGCGAAATCGTGCTGGCCGGCTCGTTCACCAAACCGGCGGTGGCCAAAGTGGGCGATGTGTTTGAAGTGGACTACGGACCGCTGGGCAAACTGGAGTTTCGGTTTGTTTGAGCCTTTGGATGCGTCTGCAGTGGCTTCGTCTTGCGATAGCGGGAGGCTGCTGGGGCCGGGGTGGCGGCCCGAGCTCAGAGGCGCTTCGCTTTGCCACATCGCCCGAGCCGCCACCCCGACCCCAACATCCTGTGAGTCATTTGGCCTTTAACGAGAGGAACTTCACCATGAACACCCCTGTGAACTTATTCAAACAAGCCCTTCAAAACAAGCAACCCCAAATCGGTCTGTGGATGGGCCTGGCCAGCGCCTACACCGCAGAAATCTGCGCCCTGGCGGGCTTTGACTGGCTGGTGATCGACGGCGAGCACGCGCCCAACGACCTGCGCAGCATCCAGGCCCAACTCCAAACCCTGGCCGCTTACCCCACCAACCACCCGGTGTGCCGAGTGCCTGTGGGCGAGACGGCACTCATCAAGCAATACCTCGACCTCGGGGCGCAAAACATTTTGGTACCCATGGTGGACACGGCCGAGCAAGCGGCGCAATTGGTTCAGGCCATGCGCTACCCGCAAGATGATGGGCAAGGCGGCGTACGCGGCATGGCTGGGGCACGGGCCTCGCGCTGGGGCCATTACCCCGATTACTTCAAGCGAGCCAACGAAGAGGTTTGCCTCCTGGTTCAAGTCGAATCGCGCGAAGCGCTGAAGAACCTCGACGCGATTGCCGCCACGCCCGGCGTGGACGGTGTGTTCATCGGTCCGGCCGACCTCTCGGCCTCGATGGGCCACGTGGGCAACGCCGCGCACCCCGAAGTGCAAGCGGCCATTGAAGACGCCATCGCCCGCATCTTGAAAGCAGGCAAAGCCCCGGGCATCCTCACGCCTGACCGCGCCCTGGCCGAGCATTACCTGAAACTGGGTGCGGTGTTTGTGGCCGTGGGCCTGGACACCCAACTCTTGATGCGCCACACCACGGATTTGGCGGCGCATTTCAAGTCGAACTTGCCAGCCACTGCACCCGTCAAAGGTGCAACGTATTAAGTGGGATCTGACACCGATGAATCCCTGTCATGCCGGACTTGATCCGGCATCCAATTGACCACAGTGGCCAACATGGACCCCGGATCGAGTCCGGGGTGACGAGCTTGGGGTGACAAAGGCAAAGATCTGGTTCTGGATGACACTCAAAAACACAAGGAAACCGCACATGTTCCCCACCCCCCAACCCTTGGTGCCCTCGCTGCAAGCGCAGGTGCACCCCGACGAATGGCAAGCGCGTTTGCAGCTGGCCGCTTGTTACCGTGTCTTTGCCCTGCTCGGTTGGACCGAGATGATCTACAACCACATCACGCTGCGCCTGCCCGACAGCGTCACGGGGGGTGAGAAACACTTTTTGATCAACCCCTTTGGCCTGCATTACAGCGAGGTCACGGCCAGCAACCTGGTGAAGATTGATGTTCAAGGACGCAAACTCGATGGCTCGCCCTACCCTGTCAATCCGGCGGGTTTCACCGTGCATGCGGCGGTGCACGAAGGCCTGGCCGGGGCGCACTGCGTGATGCACACCCACACCACGGCAGGGGTGGGCGTGGCCTGTTTGCAAGGCGGTTTGCAGCAGACCAATTTTTACAGCGCCCAGCTGCACAACATGGTGGCTTACCATGACTTTGAAGGCATCACCATCCACTCCGAAGAAGCGCCGCGCCTGCTGCGCAGCATCGGCGACAAGCAGGCCGTCATCCTGCGCAACCACGGCCTGCTGGCCTGGGGCCACACCTTGGCACAGACTTTTGCGGTGCTCTGGACTTTGCAGCGTGCTTGTGAAATTCAGTTGGCCACGCTGAGCATGGGCCAGCCCATTGTGGTGCCCGAGGCCGTTGCCGATCAATGCACTCGGGACGCCTTGCAGTTCAACCCGAACCACGGCGCGGGCCAAGACGTATTTCAATCGCTGGTGCGCCAAATTGACCGGCAAGACAAAGGGTGGAGAGCATGAAAGTCTGTATCTACGGCGCAGGCGCCATTGGCGGCTGGATCGGGACGCACCTGGACCAGCAAGGCTGCAGCCTGAGCGCGGTGGCGCGAGGCGCCACACTCGAAGCCCTGCAACAAAACGGCCTGGTGCTGCTGCAAGGCGACCAGGAAATTCGCACCTCTTTGGTGGCACGCGAGAACCCAGCCGATCTGGGCGTGCAAGACCTGGTGATCGTGGCCGTGAAAGCCCCCGCCATGGCCGACGTGGCCCGGCGCATCGGGCCACTGATCGGCCCCAACACCGTGGTGCTCACGGCCATGAACGGCGTGCCTTGGTGGTTTTTGCAAGGCTTTGGGGGCTCCTTGTCGGGCACCACTTTGCAATCGGTAGACCCGTCGGGCGTGATTGCCCAGCACATCCCCGCCGACCGTGTGATCGGCTGTGTGGTGCACGCGAGCTGCTCGGTGGACATGCCCGGCGTGATCCGGCACCACTTTGGCAACGGTTTGATTTTGGGCGAACCCTCTGGGGCAGACACAGCGCGCCTGCGTGACCTGGTGGCGCTGTTGACGCAAGCCGGTTTCAATGCCACGGCATCCGCGCAAATCCAGAAAGACGTTTGGTACAAGCTCTGGGGCAACATGACCATCAACCCCATCAGCGCCTTCACCGGGGCCACGACCGACGTGATCCTGGACGACCCATTGGTGCGCGGCTTTGTCTCCAGCGTCATGCTCGAAGCCAAGGCCATTGGTGAGCACATCGGCATCCCGATTGCGCAAACCCCCGAAGACCGCCACGCCGTCACACGCAAACTCGGGGCCTTTCGCACCTCGATGCTACAAGACGTGGACGCTGGCAAACCGGTCGAGCTCGATGCCCTTGTGGCCTCGGTGCAGGAGTTGGGCCAGCTGACCGGTGTGGCTACGCCCTTCACCGACGCCCTGCTGGGCCTGAGCCGCCTGCATGCCAGGGGTTTGGGGCTTTACCCCGCGGCATGAAGGCATGGCTTTGACCACCCCTGCGCGCTTGAGCGGTGCCGCCTTTGGCACCTTGCTGCTGGTCGCCTTCATGATGGGGGCCAACCATGTGGCCGCCCGCACCGCTTTCAACCACGGTCTGGATGTGGTGACGGCGGTGACGGTGCGCAGCGTCATCACGGCCACCGTGGTGGCGCTGATTTTGTGGCAGCAGAAGGTGGCGTTTCGTGTCTTGCCCGGGCAACGCAAATACTTGGGCGCGGTGGGCCTGCTGATCGCGGTGCAAAGCGTGTGCCTTTACTCGGCTGTGGCGCGCTTGCCGGTGGCGCTGGCCTTGCTGGCCTTCAACACGTACCCGCTGACCACGGCCTTGTGGGCCAGGATTTTGTACGGTCACCAACCGGAACGCGCTGTCTTGTGGGCCATGCCGGTCATGATGGCCGGACTGGCCTTGGCGCTGGACGTTCTGGGCGCGGCCTCGGGCTTGGGCGCGGCGCGTCACTGGGCTGAAATCGGTGCGGGAGTGGGTTTTGCCCTGGCCGCATCGGCCACCTTTGGCCTGGCGCTGGTGCTCACCCAGCACGAGACGGTGGGCGTGGACGGACGTCTGCGCACCTTCACCACCATGGCCACGGTGGGCGTGCTGGCCGCCAGCGTGGCGCTCACGCAAGGCGGGTTTCAGTGGCCGCAGGCTATGCCCGGTTGGTGGGGGCTGGCCGCACTCACCTTTTTGTACGGCACCGCTTTCACCATCATGTTCACCGTGCTGCCCAAGCTGGGTGTGGTGGGCAACTCGGCCATCATGAACGTGGAGCCCATCTTTGCGCTGGTGCTGGCTTGGGCGCTGCTGGGTCAGGCCATCGCCCCCATGCAATTGCTGGGGGCGGCGGTGGTGGTCGCCACGGTCATGTGGCTGGGCTTGCGCAAGCCCTGAGGATCAACTCAGATTCAGCGCAGGCGGCGGATCAGGCTGGAGGTGTCCCAGCGGCCACCGCCCATTTTTTGCACATCGGCGTAAAACTGGTCCACCAGGGCGGTCACCGGCAGACGGGCACCGTTGCGCTTGGCTTCGTCCAGCACCAGGCCCAGGTCCTTGCGCATCCAGTCCACGGCAAAGCCAAATTCGAACTTGTCGTCGGCCATGGTCTTGCCACGGTTGTCCATCTGCCAGCTTTGCGCCGCGCCCTTGCCGATCACGTCCAGCACCTGGTGCATGTCCAGCCCGGCTTGCTGGCCAAAGGCAATGGCTTCAGACAGGCCTTGCACCAAACCAGCAATGCAGATCTGGTTGACCATCTTGGCCAGCTGGCCCGCACCCGAAGCACCGAGCAAGGTGAAGGCACGCGAAAACGCCATGGCCGCAGGCTTGACCGCGTCAAAAGCGGCCGCATCACCACCGCACATGACGGTGAGCAGGCCATTTTGTGCGCCCGCCTGGCCGCCGGAGACCGGTGCGTCCACAAAGTGCAAACCCAGCTTTTGGGCTTCGGCGTACAGCTCACGGGCCACTTCGGCAGACGCCGTGGTGTGGTCCACAAAGATCGCACCGGGCTTCATGCCGGCAAACGCGCCATCTGGCCCCAAGACCACGCTGCGCAGGTCGGCATCGTTGCCCACACAGGCGAACACGATGTCGGCACCGGCAGCCGCCTCACGCGGCGTGGGTGCGGTGGCGTTGCCGGGGCACTCAGCGGCCCAAGCAGCAGCCTTGGCGGCGCTGCGGTTGTAGACGGTGACGTGGTGCCCGGCACGCGCCAAGTGGCCCGCCATGGGGTAGCCCATCACGCCCAAGCCCAAAAAGGCGACTTTCTTGGCGGGGGTGGCGTCGTAGGTTTTGGCTGCGATTTGGCTCATGGTTGTCTCGTTGTGGAGTGGATAAAAGGGCTATTTTGGCAGCCTGTTGGTGTTCTGGTGCGCACCAGGTGCTTTGGCTGTGTCACGGGGTGACAGGGACGCTTTTGGTACGCTCAGGCCATGAACCCTTCGATTGCCGACAACATCGCCCGCGTGCAGGCGCAGATTTTGGCCGCTTGCCACGCCGCGGGCCGCGCACCGGGCAGCGTGCGCTTGCTGGCCGTGTCCAAAACCTGGGGGCCCGACGCGGTGCGTCAGGCCCATGCCGCAGGATTGACGGCCTTTGGCGAAAACTACATTCAGGAAGCGGTGGACAAAATCACCGCCTTGCGCGATTTACCCCTGGAATGGCATTGCATCGGGCCGATCCAGAGCAACAAGACCCGCTTGGTGGCCGAGCATTTTGACTGGGTACACAGCGTGGACCGCCTCAAAATTGCCCAGCGCCTGTCCGAGCAACGCCCAGCCCAACTGCCACCCTTGCAGGTCTGCATTCAGGTGAATGTGGACGGTGGCGAGACCAAATCGGGCGTGAGCCCGCAAGAGCTGCCGGCGCTGGCGCAGGCTGTGGCCGCTTTGCCGCGCTTGCAGTTGCGCGGACTCATGACCATCCCCGAGCCTGCCGAGACCGACGCCCAGATGCGCGCCGTGCACGCCCAGGCCAAGGCCCTGTTTGAAACCCTGCGCCAGCAAGGCCTGCTGCTGGACACCTTGTCGATGGGCATGAGCGCCGACATGGCTGCCGCGATTGCCGAGGGCAGCACCATGGTGCGGGTGGGCACGGGTATTTTTGGCGCGCGGCATTGAGGCCAGACACCAAGGGCCTCAGCTGCGGTCTCAGAAACGGTAATGCACCCTGAGTTTCAGGCTGCGCCCCACATCTTCCAGACTCAAGCGGTCACCGCCCTGCAAGGCCTGAACAGTGGCCAGCGCATGTGAGCGACCGCTGTCGGTGACATCTTGCAACCACGCGCTCACCGTCATTTGGCGGCTCAGTGCCCACTGCCCGCCCAGATCGAGCTGCCAGTGGCCAGACACCTGGCGGGTCTTGCCCGCGCTGTCGGCCGACAGGGGCCAGTTCGGGGCTTCACGGTAGGCCGAGGTGTAACGCCAACCGCTCATCAACACCCAGTTGGCCCACTCCAGGCTGGCACCCCCCACCCATTGGTGCCGAGGGGTCACGGTTTGGGTGATGCCAGACACCTGCGCCAAGTCCGACACCGTGCGGCCCGTGCGAGCTTCTTGCAATTCGGACTTCAGGTACAGCACACCCTTGAAGCTCAAGCGCATCAGGCCGGCATCGGTCGGCACACGCCACTCGGTGTCGAAGTCGATGCCTTGTTTGCGGCTGCGCCCTAAGTTGGTGGCCACCAACTCCAGATAAGACCCAGCGGCATCACTGGCCCATTGGCTCTGGTCGCCCAAGGCACGTCGCACATCGATTTGCCACAGGTCTGCACCCCAAGTCCAGCGCGGCTGTGGCTCCAGCCTGAAACCCCAGCTGGCATGGGTGGAGGCCTCGGCTTGCAACTGGGCTTGACCCCGGCGCTGCACGCGCCACTGGCTCAGGCGGGCCGGGTCCCACAACAGCCCACTGCGGGTGATGCCCGGGTTGAGCTGCTCCAAACCCGGGGCCCTGAAGCCGGTGCCCAAAGAGGCTCGCATGAGAAACGGGGTCGAGGGCCGCCACCTCCAGGCCAGTTGCCCGGTCTGGGCTCCGCCCACGTCAGCGTATTGGTCATGCCGCAAGGAGGCACTCACTTCATGGTGTTCGGCCAGCGGTGTTTTGAGCTCGGCATGCACCGCCCATTGCTGCCGCTGGGCAGTCCAAATGCTGGCGGCAGGCGGGGTCATTTGGCTGCTCAAGTATTCTTGCCGCCAATCCCAGCCCAAAGCCAAAGTCCGAGGGCCTTGGGACGGGCTGTCGAGCTCGCGCTGCACTTGCACGTTCAAGGTGTGCAGGCGCGTGTCGTGGCGCTGCTCGGCCAAAGCAGGCAGGTCCTTCAAGGCCAACCAGCGGTCTTGCACGAGCCGGTCCAGGGCATCGGGCGCAGGCCCCAGTGGCAGCGGTTTTTCTTGTTGCCGAGCCTGGCCACTGGAGGCCGAAGCCAACAGGTCCCAGCCCTGCCATGGCCCTTGCAGGCCCAAACGCCATTGGTGCATGCCTTGGCGTTCACTGGGCACCCACGACCACGGGCCGGGGCGTCCATCGACCGGAAACTGGATCGCCGCATCCGCAGCCAAGATCTGGCTGACAGGGGCTTCCTGGGTGCCCAGCAGGTGCGCAAACCCGGTCCAGGGTCCGCTCAAGGTCCAGTCACCGCTCATGAACCACTGGCTGCGCGTGCTGGCGGGGGCCACGCGCAAGGCCTGCAAGTCGGGCGACCACAGCGCGCCATGCCGGCGCGACAGCGCCGCGTGCAGCTGCAGGGCATAACCGTCGGTGCGCAAGCTGCCATGGCCCCAGGCCACATTCAGCCCTTGGCCTTCGCCCCCTCCCCGGCTGGGGTGCAAGCTTTCAGCACCCATGGCCAGCCCACGCGTGCTGCGGGTGCGGATGTTGACAACCCCCGCGATACCGTCAGAGCCCAAGGCACTGGAGGCACCCGGCGTTTGCACTTCAACGCGGTCAATGGCCGACAAGGGCAAAAAACGCAGGTCCAGCGCGTCCGATCGGCCACGCCAGCCTGACGGCCCCAGGCCCGGCAAACGCTGGCCATTGAGCAACACCAGGGTGCCCGCTGCATGGCCATGCACCGACGCCAATCCCAAGGGGCCTGACAGGCCGCCGGCCTGGTGCTGCAACAGTGCAGGCAATTGCTGGAGCAGTTCACCCGCGAAGGACGCGGGGCTACGCTCCACTTCGCGCCGACAAATCACCTCCATCGGCTGGGCCAATTTGGCTTGCGCATCGGTGATGGCCACCCCCTTGATTTCAACCTCGTCAAACTGCCGGAACTGCAAGGGCGCTGCGGTGACAGTGATCTCACATTCGGGGCTGGGCACCGGCACACCCGCCGCGCTGTCCTCTGGGCTCAGCGCTTTGTCGGGTGACGCCACCGCAGCACTGCAGGCGAACCCGCAAGCCAGCAACACCCAGATGGAATGAGACCGCATGAAGCCACTGCCATTGGTTTTTTTCATGTCACAGCCCTCCAGAACTGAGGGTCATTAGAAAATAAAAGCAAGCGCTGTGCACGCCCAAACGTCACGCTTTCAATTTAAAAAGACTTTTTCGTTCACCCACCGGCACCCCTGCCACATTCAGCAGCACCTGCGCGCGCCAGGGCTCCAGCTCCTGGCGCTGCGCATCGTCCAACCAACCCAGTTGGTCCAAGGCCTCTACGGTCGCGGCAAACAGCGCCGCTTTGTTGCCATCCATGATCTTGATGGCCAGGGCCTGGCCCCTTGAACGGCTGCCTACCACCTGGACGCCGTCTGCGCCCACCTTGGTCACCCAGTCGCCCCGACCGGCGCGCATGAAATCGGCATCGTTGCGCCCGGTGCCCGAGACCAGCTCGGGGTGAGCGCTCATGGCTTGGCCCAGCTGTGCCAGGCTCTCGCCATACAAGGCGTCGGATTCGGGCTGCGCCAGCCGTGCGTAGCTGCGCGCTAAGCGTGACAAGGGCATGGCGTAATTGGGGGCCGAGCAGCCGTCGATGCCCAGCGCCAGCTCTTGCTCATCCAAGCCCGCCAAATGCGCCACGGCCTGGCGAATCTTTTGTTGCAGCGGGTGGTCCACCTCGGTGTAGCTGTCGGTGGGCAGACCGTGCTGCACGCAGTACGCCAAAAAACCGCTGTGCTTGCCGCTGCAGTTGTGGTGCCGCTCGTCGTAGGCAAAGCCCTCAGGCATGGGGCGGTCAAAAAACGTGAAGCGGTAAGGCACATGGCAGCCGCAGCGCATCTGGCGCGTGCTGCTGCCACTTTTGCGCAGGATGGACGTGACCTGCTCAACGTGCATGTCCTCGCCGTTGTGGCTGGCGCACATCAGGGCCAACTCTGTCGGTGTGAAGCCAAAATGCGCCACGCCGCCCGACTGGATCAGCGGCAGCGCCTGCATCGCCTTGAGGGTGGAGCGCGTGAAGCACAGCCAGTGCGGGTTGCCCACTTGCGCCAGCACGCGGCCCTCGGTGTCGGTCACGGCCAGTGCGCCCATGTGCACGCACTCCTGGATGCCGTTGCGGGTGAGTTCAATCAGGGGTTCAAAGTTCATGGTTTGGTTTGTTTGCGACAAGAAAAACCCAGTTTAAATTGTCCCGGACTTGACCCCCTGTCGCACGGGCAGCCCCGCACAATGAATGGATGCAAAACATCCATTCCCCCCTACAGGCGCAACTGGTTCAATGGTTGGTGGCCCCCGGCGCGAACGTGGCCGATGGCGACGTGTTGGTGATTCTGGAAGCCATGAAGATGGAGCACGAAATCCGCGCCACCCAGGCCGGGCGTGTGGGCGAGCTGTACTTTCAGGCAGGCGAGGCGGTGACCGAAGGCGAGGTATTGTGCTCGCTCATGCCCGTGACAGATGCGGCCTTGCAACCCTTGGCTCCTGCCGCCAGCACGGCAACTGCCCCCCTTTCAAAGGACCGCGCCGACCTGCAAAAGCTGCAGGCCCGCCTGGCCTTCACCCACGACGCGGCACGCCCCGAAGCCGTGGCCAAACGGCACGCCATGGGCCTGCGCACCGCCCGAGAAAACATCGCTGATCTTTGTGATGAAGGCTCATTTGTCGAATATGGCGCCCTGGCTGTGGCCGCACAAAGCCGCCGCCGCAGCGCCGACGATTTGATGCGCAACACGCCCGCCGACGGCATGGTCACCGGCATTGGCACAGTCAACGGTCAGCGCGTGGTCGTCATGGCTTACGACTTCACCGTGCTGGCCGGCACACAAGGCATGCGCAACCACCAAAAGACCGACCGCATGCTGGGTGTGGCCCTGCACAACCACTTGCCCGTCGTGCTGTTTGCCGAAGGTGGGGGCGGCAGGCCGGGTGATGTCGACGTCGCCATCGTGGCGGGCCTGAACCTGGCCACCTTTGCCTCGTTTGCGCGCCTCAATGGCCGCGTGCCAGTGGTGGGCGTGGTGGCCGGGCGCTGCTTTGCAGGCAATGCGGCGCTGCTGGGCTGCTGTGACGTGATCATCGCTACAAAGGACAGCAACATCGGCATGGGCGGCCCGGCCATGGTCGAAGGCGGGGGTTTGGGCGTGTTCAAACCTGAGCAGATTGGTCCGAGCGAAGTGCAGCACGGCAACGGCGTGATCGATGTGCTGGTCGATGACGAAACGCAGGCCGTGGCAGCAGCGCGGCATTACCTGTCGTTTTTTCAAGGGGCTGTGTCGCCATGGCAGGCTCCGGACGCCGAAGCCCTGCGCCATGTGGTGCCCGAAAACCGCCTGCGCGTGTACGACACCCGCGCCGCCATGCAGGGCATCGCCGACGAGGATAGCCTGTTGATGCTGCGCACGGGTTTTGGCGTGGGCATCCACACGGCCTTGGCCCGCATCGCAGGCCGCCCGGTGGGCCTGATGGCCAACAACCCACTGCACCTGGGAGGCGCGATCGATGCCGATGCCGCCGACAAAGCCGCCCGCTTCATGCAGCTGTGCAATGCGCACGGTTTGCCCATCGTGAGCCTGGTGGACACGCCCGGCTTTATGGTCGGGCCGGACACAGAAGCCACGGCGCAGGTGCGCCATGTTTCGCGCATGTTTGTGGCGGCTGCGCACCTGCGGGTGCCGCTGCTCAGCGTGGTACTGCGCAAGGGCTACGGGTTGGGCGCGATGGCCATGACGGGTGGGGGCTTTCACGAAACCCTGGCCACGGTGGCATGGCCCACAGGCGAGTTTGGCGGCATGGGCCTCGAAGGCGCGGTGCGCCTGGGTTACCGCAAAGAACTAGAGGCCGTGCCCGAAGGGCCTGAGCGCGAAGCGTTGTTTGAGCAGCTGCTGGCGCAGCAATACGACAACGGCAGCGCCATCAACATGGCCGCCACGCTGGAGATTGATGCGGTGATTGACCCGGCCGATACACGCGAGTGGCTGGTGGCAGGCCTGGAAGCAGGGCGCGTGCGGCCCTGTGATGGCAGCTTGGCCATAGACACCTGGTGAGGCGGGCGGCCTGGGCAGCAGGCCCCGCACGACGGCGCGCCTGCTGACGTCAAGCAGATTACTTGGTCGGACGGCTCAGGCGCTGCAGTTCCTGCTCGGAAATTTCCTCAAACACGCGCACCACCTTGGTCACGCCGCTCATGCCGCGGGCAATGTCGGTAGCGCGCTTGGCCTCGCGCGAAGTCACGCGGCCCATCAGGTAAACGATGCCGCGCTCGGTCACCACTTTGATGGCGTTGACCTGCAAATCTTTGGCGTCCACAAAGGCGGCTTTGACCCTGCCGGTGATGACCGTGTCTTTGGAACGCTGCGTGAGAGAACTGACCGGCATCACAGCCAGATCGTTCACCACAGCGTTCACGTTTTCCTGACTCTGGGCCAGTTTTTCGGCACGCTCCTTGTCGGCGGCGGTGCGCACCTCACCACTGAGCAAGACCTGGCGGTTGAAGCTGGTCACGTTCAGGTGGATGCGATCACCCATTTCATTGCGCACGGCGCTGGCCACCTTGATCTCGATGCTCTCGTCCTCGACCTGTGTGCCCGTGGTGCGACGGTCCGTGGCCATCACACCGGTCATGACGGCGCCTCCCACGATCAAAGGCGCGCAAGCACTCAGGCTGGCCAAAGAGGCCAGCAACACAGCACCATAGACCACGGTTTGAAGTTGACGTTTCATTTAAAAAGACTCCTGTTCACCCAACAACTGGGTGTCAATGCCATCACACAAACAGTGCAGCACCAACTGCTGCACCTCGCGAATTCGGGCCACGCGCTCGTGGGGCACGCACACGTGCACATCGGTCTCGCGCAGCTGCCGGGCCAAGGCCCCGCCCTGATGCCCCGTGAGCGCCACAACGCTCATTTCGCGCTCGTGCGCGGCCTGCACGGCCTGCACCAACGCGGACTCCGCCCCTTGGGCGCTGATGAGAAAAAGCACGTCCCCGGTGTGGCCCAAGGCCCGCACCTGACTGGCCAAACCTTGATCCTCGGGCCACAAGCTGGCCATCTGGGCATCGGCCGACAAGGCCATGGCCGACAGGCCCGGTCTTTCGCGCTCAAACCCGCCCACCAGCAAACCCGCCAGATACTGCGCCAAGCCCGCAGATGCGCCCAGCCCACCGGTCAGCACTTTGCCGCCACCCGTGACGCAAGCGAGCACAGCCTGCACGGCCGCATCGACCGGTTTGGCCAAACCTTCGGCCACCTGGTAGTGCAGGTCGGCACTGTCAATGAAATGCTGTTGAATGCGCAGGTCTAACATAGGGCGGCATGATAACCCCGTCAGCCTGCTGCAAGGCCTATTGACTGTGCGAGTGTGTGTCCAATCACTTCAGGCGCACAGTCAAAGCCACTTCAACCGGCATCAAAGGCTGCCTGCAGCCACTGCGGTCCCTGGCCCTCCAGCGTCACCACATCAAAGCGGGCCGGCGGCAATTGCCGCCAAGTCAGCAGGTAATGCCGGGCCGCAAAAATGATGCGCCTTTGTTTGACAGGGCCAATGGTGGCGGCGGCACCGCCAAAGTCGCTGCGGCTGCGTTTTCGCACCTCGACAAATACGACGGTGCCGTCCGGGCATTGCATGATCAGGTCAATCTCGCCCCCGCCTCGGCCCGGGGTCCGATAATTGCGCTGCAGCAGCCGCAAGCCGCGCTCTTGCAAAAAGGCCAGCGCCTCGTCTTCGCCCGCATCGCCCCGGGCTTTGGTCGTGGGGGGGCCTACCTTGTCTTTTTTGAGGAATTGCATTGACTCCGTCTCCCTTGTCTGCTTCGTTTGCCAACGCCCTTGCCGCCGCGCACGAGGCTGCCGGATCACAAAACCACCCGGCCAGCACACTGTATGTCGTGGCCACCCCAATTGGCAACCTGGCCGACATCAGCTTGCGCGCCTTGCATGTGCTTGCCCGCGTGGACGTGGTGGCCTGTGAAGACACCCGCCACACCCAGCAGTTGCTGCGCGCTTACGGGCTGGACAGGCCGGGCAGTCAGCTCTTGGCGGTGCACCAGCACAACGAAGCCGAGGCGGCGAACAGCGTGCTCGAGCGCTTGAGCCAAGGCCAGCGCGTGGCCTATGTGAGCGATGCAGGCACCCCCGCCATCAGCGACCCCGGGGCGCGGCTGGTGGCGGCTGTGCGCCAAGCCGGGTTTCGGGTCATGCCCCTGCCCGGTGCCAGCAGCGTGACCACGGCGCTCAGCGCATCGGGCATGACCGGTGACAGCGGTTTTGTGTTTGCCGGTTTTTTGCCCAGCAAAGCCACCGAGCGGCAATTGGCCGTGCAGCACCTGGCGCAAGAAAGCCGCGCCGTGGTGCTGCTGGAAGCGCCGCACCGCATCGAGGCCCTGGCCCAAGCCCTGGTGGCGCTGGGCACGCGCCGCGTCACGCTGGGGCGTGAGCTGACCAAGCAGTTTGAGCAAATCGAGACCCTGCCCGCGCAAGATCTGAGCGCCTGGCTGGCCGAGAAACCCGAGCGCCTGCGGGGTGAATTTGTGCTGGTCCTGCACGACGCGCCGGTGGACGCCGCCACCGGTGAAGGCCTGCGGGTTCTGCAACTCTTGCTGCCCGAGCTGCCACTCAAAACCGCGGTCAAACTGGCGGCCGACATCTCGGGCGAATCCAAAAATACCCTGTATGAGTTGGCCCTGGCCCTGAAAAAACAAGGCTGAGGCCCAGCCCTGTTTGGCTGCGCAAGGCACAATCTGCCCCCATGAATTTCACCCGAATCCTCACCCTCGCGGCCATTGCCATCTTGACTGTCGGAGCCTGGCAAGCCTTTGGCTGGCCGGGCATTGCCTTGGCCGTGGGCGGCATCGTCATGTGGGTGCTGCTGCACTTCACCCGCATGGTCACCATCCTGAAAAAAGCCGCTGACCGGCCCATCGGCCATGTGGCCAGCGCCGTCATGCTCCACGCCAAGCTGAAAAAGGGCGCAACGCTGATGCATGTCATCGCCATGACCCGCTCTTTGGGCCAGCGGCAAACCCCCAAAGACACCCAGCCGGAGGTCTTCACCTGGACCGACACCAGCGAATCGGTGGTCACCTGCACCTTTGTGGGCGGCAAGTTGACCGAATGGACACTGGTGCGCCCCGAACGCCCCGAAGAGCCAAACCCTTAAAATCCACGCCAACCCTGTTTATTGCAGCTATTTCAAAGGACACTTTCATGAGCGTTGTCATCCCCTCCATGTCAGACCGTGACGGCAAAATCTGGATGGACGGCCAGATGGTCGATTGGCGCGATGCCAAGATCCATGTGCTGAGCCACACACTGCACTACGGCTGCGGCGCTTTTGAAGGCGTGCGCGCCTACAAAACCGAGCAAGGCACCGCCATCTTCCGCTTGGCCGAGCACACCGAGCGCCTGTTCAACAGCGCCAAGATCTTGCGCATGAACATCCCCTTCACCCAAGCGCAGGTCAACGAAGCACAGCGCGCCGTGGTGCGCGAGAACAAGCTGGAAAGCGGCTACATCCGCCCCCTGACCTGGATTGGCGACAAAAAGCTCGGCGTCAGCCCCAAGGGCAACACCATCCACCTGATGGTCGCCGCCTGGACCTGGGGCGCGTACCTGGGTGAAGAAGGCATGAAGCGCGGCATCCGCGTGAAAACCAGCAGCTACACCCGCCACCACGTCAACATCACCATGACGCAAGCCAAGGCGGTGAGCAACTACACCAACAGCATTTTGGCCAACATGGAAGTGACCGACGAGGGTTATGACGAGGCCCTGCTGCTCGACACCTCGGGCTTTGTGTCCGAAGGCGCGGGCGAAAACATCTTTGTGGTCAAAAACGGCGTGATTTACACGCCAGACTTGTCGGCTGGCGCCCTGAACGGCATCACCCGCAACACGGTGTTCCACATCGCCAAAGACTTAGGTCTCGAGATCGTGCAAAAGCGCATCACCCGCGACGAGGTCTACATTGCCGATGAGGCTTTCTTCACCGGCACCGCCGCCGAAGTCACGCCGATTCGCGAACTCGACCGCATCGAGTTGGGCAAAGAGGGCTACGTGGGCAGCCGCGGCCCCATCACCGAGAAAATCCAGAGCGCCTTCTTTGACATCGTCAACGGCCGCAACCCCAAGTACGCCCACTGGCTGACTTTGGTCTGAGGAGCACCAATGAGCACCCAAGCTGTTGAACTGCTGGCCACCGACCTGAACCCCCAAGGCGGTGTGTTTTGCCCCAGCCCCAAGGCCGACATGAAACTTTGGAACAGCCACCCCAAGGTTTATTTGGATGTGGCCAAAACCGGTGAAGCCAAGTGCCCTTATTGCGGCACGGTTTACAAACTGAAAGCGGGTGAAGTGGTGGGACACCACCACTGAAGCTCGCGCCGAGCCATCCTGTTGGTGGCAGGGCCGCCCCACGGCGAACACTCAGGTGTTCGCTGTTTTGTTTTGGGGCACGCTGACCACGAAGCAAGCGCCACCACCCGGTCGGTCTGCACACCGCACCCGCCCGCCGTGGCGCTCGGCAATTGACTTGACCAGCGACAACCCCAAGCCCACACCGCCCACGCGCTCGCTGGCCCCAGGCAAACGGAAAAACGGCTCAAAGATCCGTTCTCGGTATTCTGGGGGCACACCAGGGCCGTGGTCACCCACCGCAATGATGACCTCCTGGCCCAAGGGTTTCAAGGACAACTCGATGCCACTGCCCTGCGGTGCATCCTGGCTACCCACCCCATACCGGCGCGCGTTTTCAAGCAGGTTGCGCACCAAGCGCCGCAACAGTTTGGGCACACCGGGCACGTCAAGCTGGGACAGGCCCTCGGGCACGTCAAACCTCGCCCCCGCCCGCGCGCACTCTTCGGCGCACAGACCCACCAGGTCCACCACTTCCACGGTGCCGACGTCGGCCTCTTGCGCGTCCAGACGGCTGGCCAGCAAGATCTCGTCGATGAGTTGGTCCAGCTCGGCCATGTTGCGCAAGATTTCGGCCCGGCTGCGGGCCAAAGCGTCAGCGTCAGCCGGGCTGTTCATCAGTTCCAGCCCCATGCGGATGCGCGCCAGCGGCGAGCGCAACTCGTGTGAGGCATTGGCCAGCAAAGACTTTTGCGAGGCCATCAGGCCCTCGATGCGCTCGGCCGCCGCGTTGAAGCGCTCGGACAGGTCGGCCACCTCGTCGTCGCCCTGCACCGGCACGCGCACCGACAAGTCGCCCTCACCCCAGCGCTGCACGCCGCGCTGCAGGCCTTCGAGGCGTTGCGTGAGCCTGCGCACCACCGGGTACAGGCCCAGCGCCACAGCCAAACCAATGAGGCCCAACATCCAGAAAAAACCCGAGGGTTTGGCCCACCAGGGCATGTCTTTGCGCAAATGGGGGGGCAAACGGCCTTCCGGGCCAGGGCCTGTATGAAGCATGCCCGGCATGCCTTGCATCGCGGTGGCGCGGGGCCGCTCGCCGCTGCGCTGCACTTGCAGCGGCAGGGTCTGGCCATCGGGCAAGGGCACCTCAAAGACCAAAGGCGCACCCGGCCCGGCGCGTGTGGTGCTGGCCAGCACATCGCCCTGGGCGTTCAGCACCTGCCATTCACGCGGCGCGGGTGGCGCGGCGTGGTGCTCGACCGTGGCGCGCCAGGCCCAGCCCACCACCAGCATCAACAAGGTCACCACCCCCACCACGGCCAACCAGATGCGCAGATAAAGGTGGCGTGACCAGTGACGGGACAGGCTGCGAATGGGCATGTGGGAGCTCAGTCTTGCTGGCGGGCAAACACATAGCCCACGCCACGCACGGTGAGGATGCGTTGTGGCGCTTTGGGGTCGGCCTCGATGGCGGCGCGAATGCGGCCCATGTGCACGTCGATCGAACGATCAAAGGCTTCGAGTTCGCGGCCCCGCACGGCCTCCATGATCTGGTCGCGCGTGAGCACGCGGCCTGCGCGTTCGGCCAGCGCCACCAACAGGTCGTATTGGTACGAGGTCAGCTCGCAGTCCTGCCCCTTGACGCTCACGCGGCGGGCATCGCGGTCAATCTCCAGCGAGCCAAACTGCATGAGCTGCGGGGGCGTGTCGTTCACCTTGTTTTTGCGCCGCAAGATGGCCTTGATTCGGGCCAGCAACTCGCGCGGCTCAAAGGGCTTGGGCAGGTAATCGTCGGCGCCCATCTCCAGGCCAATGATGCGGTCCATCGGGTCGCCCTTGGCCGTGAGCATGAGCACCGGCACTTGGGCCATGCTGCCGGGTAAAGCGCGGATGCGCTGGCACACCTGCAGGCCATCCATGTCAGGCAGCATCAGGTCCAGGATCACCAGATCGACGCCCGGTGTCTGCAATCGTTCGAGGCCACTGCGTGCATCGGGCGCGTGGGCCACGGCAAAGCCGTTTTGCCCCAGATAGTCCGCCACCATGCCGGCCAGACGCACATCGTCTTCGATCATCAAGAGTTGTTGCATGGGGTGATCATCCTCCAAGCCGAAGTGCCCAGGGTTTCGCTTTTGTAAAGCTGGGTAAATCCTGGGCCCCACCTCACCGGCGGGCCATGGCTTCAAGCCTTGCGCGCATGCACCCGGGACGCCAGGGCCACCAGCAGCAGCACGGGCAAGCCGAGCCAGGCTGTGGCCGTGAAGAAACTGGCGTAACCATGGGCATCCACAAACTCACCCGAAAACCCCGCGATGAACTTGGGCAGCAGCAGCATCATGGAGCTCAGCAGCGCGTATTGCGTGGCCGAATAGCTGATGTTGGTGAGTGAGGACAAATAAGCAATGAAGGCCGCAGACGCGATGCCGCTGGCCAGGTTGTCGGCCGAGATGACCCAGACCAGGGCCTGCACGTCGTGGCCCACGCCGCTGAGCCAGACAAACAGCAAATTGGTGAGCGCACTGAGCACTGCACCCAGCATGAGCACACGCATGACGCCCAGCCGTGCCGCCAACAAACCGCCCACAAACGCCCCCACCAAAGTCATGATGACGCCGTAGACCTTGGTCACACTGGCCACTTCGCTTTTGGTGAAGCCCATGTCCACATAAAACGGATTGGCCATGATGCCCATCACCACGTCGGAGATGCGGTAAACCGCGATCAGCGCCAGCAGCAGCACCGCTTGCCAACGGTAGCGCAGCCAGAAATCTGCAAAAGGCTCGAGCACCGCACCCCTGAGCCATTCGGCCACGTTACGCGCTGGCGCAAAGGGCGCGGGCACCGGCTCGGGCGAGGCCAGCACCACCCCCATGCCCGGCAGCATGCTCAGCGCCATGACCAGATAAGCCGCTTGCCAGGCCGATTGCGAGTAACCCGAAGCTTGCTCGCCTTGGGCAAAGGCCGCCACCCACAACACACCCGCCCCGGCCCAGATCATGGCCAGGCGGTAACCCGTTTGGTAACTGGCCGCCAAGGCGGCTTGGGCGTTGACCTCGGCCGATTCGATGCGGTAGGCGTCCAGCGCAATGTCTTGTGTGGCCGAAGCGATGGCCACGGCCAAGGCACACGCCACCAAGGGCCCGAGCAATTGCGAAGGGTCGTTCAGGGCCATGCCCACCAACCCGAGCGCGATGACCAGCTGCGAGACCAGCAACCAACTGCGCCTGCGCCCCAACTGGCGGGTGAGCCAGGGAATGGGCATGCGGTCCACCAGCGGGGCCCACATCCACTTCACGCCATACGCCAGGCCGACCCAACTGAGGTAACCGATGGTGCTGCGGTCAATGCCCGCCTCGCGCAAACGAAAGCTGAGCGTACCCAGCACCAGCAAGAGCGGCAAGCCCGCCGCAAAACCCAGCGCCAGCATGCGCAAGCTGGCGGGCTGCAAATACAGGCGCAGCGCCTCGCGCCAAGTGCGCACCGTGGCGGGCGGCGCGTTGTTGTTGGGGGCAGAAAGGGCAGGATCGGACATCTGCGGATTATCAACTGCAGCGCGAGCGGTGGCTGTGCCCGCTGTCGCCGTGACATTTGCTAACGCATCGCCCGGCGGCAAGGGGGCAAAAACCCGCTGCATTCGCTATGATTTGTTCACCATGTGCTTTATTTGCAACCTCAAAACCGCTTCCGCCCACGCCTCAACCGAGGCCGTGACCCCTTCATCGCCCCGCTGGCAAGCCCGGCGGGCCTTCCTGCTGGCCGCAGGAGTCGGCGCTGCAGGCTCGGCACTGGCCCAGGTCGATGTCGGCTCGTCCTCGGGTTTGCGCAAACTGGTACCGGCCGAGACACTGGAAAATTCAGCCCGCCAGCAATACGCGCAAGTGCTGAGCGAGGCCCGTGCCCAAAACGCATTGGCACCCGATGGCCACCCACAGCTGCAGCGCCTGCACACCATCGCCCAAAAACTCATCCCGCACACCACGCCCTGGAACAAACGCTCACGCGACTGGAAGTGGCAGGTCAACCTGATCGGCAGCAAGCAGATCAATGCCTGGTGCATGCCCGGCGGCAAGATCGCGTTCTACACCGGCATCCTGGAGCAGCTGCGCCTGAACGACGACGAAGTGGCCATGATCATGGGGCACGAAATGGCGCACGCCCTGCGCGAACACGCCCGCGAGCGCCTGGCCAAAACCCAGGCCACCGGCTTGGGTCTCTCGATCGCGTCGCAATTGTTGGGCTTGGGCTCTTTGGGTGACGCTGCGGCCAACCTGGGCACACAGCTGCTGACCTTGAAGTACAGCCGCGACGACGAAACCGAATCGGACCTGGTGGGCCTGGAGATCGCCGCACGCGGCGGCTACCGGCCCGAGGCCAGCGTGAGCTTGTGGCAGAAGATGCAAGCGGCCAGCGGCAATGGCGGACCCTCTTTTTTGTCGACCCACCCCAGTGGCAACAACCGCATCGAAGAGCTGCAGGCCAACCTGCCCAAGGTGCAGCACCTGTACGAGCAAGCCCGCAAGGGCTGAGTCTGATCAGGTCCCACCAACGTAGGGGTTGGACTGACGTTCACGCCCAAAGGTGCTCTCGGGCCCGTGCCCAGGAATGAACACCGTGTCGTTGCCCATGGGCCACAGGCGCTGGGTGATGCTGGCGATCAAATCGTCGTGGTTGCCTTGCGGAAAGTCGGTGCGGCCAATGCTGCCGGCAAACAGCACATCGCCCACAAAAGCGCGCTTGATGTCGGGCGAATAAAACACCACATGGCCGGGCGTATGGCCCGGGCAGTGGCGCACCTGCAAAGTGTGCGCCCCCAGCGTGACCGTGTCGCCATCGGCCAACCAACGCGTGGGCTTGAACACCCGAGCAGCCGGAAAACCATAGGCCGCAGCGGCCTGCGGCAAACCGTCGATCCAGAACTGGTCTGCGGGGTGCGGCCCAATGATGGGCAAGCCCCCGAGCTGCTCGGCCAGATCGGCCGTGCCCGAGGCGTGGTCCAGGTGGCCATGGGTGATCCAGATCTGCTCGAGCTGCAGGCCGTGTTGGCGCACAGCGTCCAAAATCAAGTCCAGATCGCCCCCTGGATCAATCACCGCCGCTTGGCGGCTCTGGTCGTCCCACACGAGTGAGCAGTTTTGCTGAAAGGGCGTGACGGGAATGGTTTGGTATTGGAGCATGGGCAAATTATATGGAGCGTGATAACAAAGTTTAGAACTTGCATCAATAGTTTGAAACTCGCCGAGATCAACCGCAACAGGGCTATTTTCAAAGTTTCGAATGCCTCTGATCAATATGAGATTTTCTCAACTCAGGCAGGTAAGGTCTACTCGTTCTCAAAGTCTGATAACAAAGTTTAGAACTCTGATTTGGGACGCCCTCAGCTCATTTACTCGGGATGAAACTCTCCAAATTGATTGAAGTCTTGATTTCGACCTGCAATTCCTTGGTCTCTTGTTGTCTATCGAGAGACGGTTATGCAGCGATTGCCGCCCTTGGCGCCACGCCGTCACTTTACGGTTTGATCCTCACAACAGTCACTCGAAAGCAAACGTCCTGCGCGGAACCAACGGCAGGTATCAGGTGAACAGCTGACGCTGGCGGTTCTCAGACACGCTGCGGTGATTTGAAAGTCTTCGGCCGGGGATTGCAAATGGGAGTTGCCGACCCGTTGCGGTACTAGCAGTCACACAAATTGGGGCCAGTGGAAATCGTTCAGCGGTTGAGTCAGCGGCTACCGTGTGCAGTCCGCAGGATTGACACTTTGGTTTCTTTTGCACTCCATAGGTCTAAAAACACCAAAAAAATTCAATCTTAGAGGCTATTAACTAGGTATAGATAAAGGGGGTCGGACAGCTAAATGCATTAGCATGTTGTTCCCCCAGCTTCATCCTACATGACACATGACTCGCAGCAAGCAAAACGACAGAACGCAAGAGCGAACTCGATTGATTGTTCCACTCACGGAGGCGCAGGAGCGGGTCAAGCTGCAGTTGGAGCGCGGCAAGGCAGTTCCCAATGCGTCGATCAATGAAAACGATGAGGCCAGGCGCTGGTACGAGTTCACCGCAGAACTCTTGCGGCAAATCAGTAGCACAGATGAACTGCAAGATGAGTTCACAGGTAAAGGTAGCTTCAGTTTTGGCGGTGACATCTCAACAGGGCACTATCTTAAGAAGCTGCTATCCCTGTATGAAAAGTTGGAATTGCTGCCGGCTCCAGAAAGCCAGCTCGATGCGGCTTCGACCAGAGTCGCGAAAGCAAAGCCGTCATCGCGTCGCGTGTTCATAGTCCACGGGCATGACGAAGGCATCAAGGAAACCGTCGCTAGATTTCTGGGCAAGCTCGATCTTGAACCGGTGATCCTGCATGAGCAACCGAGCCGCGGACGAACCGTCATAGAGAAGTTCGAGGACTATTCCGACGTCGCATTTGCAGTGGTTCTATTTACACCGGACGACATCGGCCACGCAAGGGGCAAAGAAGGCGATGCAAAGCCCCGTGCCCGCCAGAATGTTGTGCTTGAACTGGGATTTTTCATGGCCGCTCTCAGCAGGTCGCATGTATGCGTCCTCTACAGCGGCGGAGTGGAGGTTCCCAGTGACTACGCAGGCGTTCTCTATGAAGAGTTTGATAGCAAAGGGATGTGGCGATTCCGGCTTGCGGCAGAAATCAAGGCCGCTGGAATAGACGTGGACCTCAACAAAGCCGTCTAGCAGAGGGCGCTACCGCTAGTTCAAGCGTCCTCTTTGAGCTCAATCAGTTGAACTCGACTGAGGTCCTTCAAAGGCCCCCCAAATGTTGAATGCAATATCTCTTCAAGGTCTGGGCGAAGAAGCAGCTCACAGCCCTGAGTGGCATAGGATTCCACATCAAGCCCTTGCCCCCTTAGGCGCCATGTTCTGAGGACCACCGCAGCCTTGCCAGCTTTGTCTGCCCATCGAAGAGGCGCACCAAATGCTGGGGGGATAAGCTCGGCATTGAGTCGCAGTGCCAAAGGCGGCACCAACGCACCGCACTGCCCCAACCAATCAGTCGTAGCGAACTTTTTTACCAGTTGCGGTCTTCGCGCATCTTCCAGCGCCTCGTCTCGGTCATATTCTTCTCGCCACGGCCACATATCGCTGGCTCCAAAGGGGCCGGCTGAAAGCGGAACCGTTCCGTCAATCTCAGTACGAACGACGCCAGCAGCAAAAAGGGTACTGCGGTTGGGAGCATCCCAATGACGGTCGTCGGATCGGAAGAAGTGAACTTCCATTGCCGCAAGTCGTATCCATGAACCGTAAGACGGGTCATCTTTCGCCACGCGGACAACGGGACCGAGCAAACGGTGGTCTTCTGTATGCAACGGAACAGGTGGTCGAGGGCCCAAACTGGCATGGGACGCAAGGCGCGTTTCCAGATCGGGCAGGATGGCCCACAGCAGCTCGTAGTCGAACGCAGGCTTCCACTGCCCCGTTCGCCACAAGTAGTCGGGTAGACCGCAAAGAACGTCATCCAGGATTGCAATGACTAACTCGGAGGGCCAAGACAATACATCCGCTCGTGGACGACTTCTTTCATGGCGGTCCTTCTCGAGCTCATACCTCTCGCGCCCAATGCGATTGAAGGACTCATTGTCTACATCGCTCCTTTGCATCCGTCGTGCAACGATTCCTGGGAGCTCAGGCCAAAGTTGTGCGAGGCGAGGCAGCACTGCCCCAGCGTCTCCCATCGACGCAAGCACTCTGCCGCGATGAGATGCAGGCTCGCTAGCCCCTGAATGAGGCATCCTAGCGGCCGTCTCGTTGATACCGATCTTGCTCAAGAGAGCCACGGCCAACATCGACAGGCTCCAAGATCTCGATTTGGCATAGGCGCGAAGGACATCCTCGTTGAAGGCGATGACGCTCGATACATCCCATGGTGACTCTAGGAGCAATTGGAGGACTGCCTGAACGGTCGCCACCGTAGCATTGCCGGTGATGAACCACCGAATCGGTCGCGGAAGGACATCAGGGCGCTTCTCTATGAGGCGCACCAGGCCTGATAGGGCGGTAATCCTTCTTGGAGTTGTAGGGTCGCCTGATCGAGCAAGAAGCAGCGCGGTCAAGCCTTCGTCCAGGCTCCAATCCACTCCATCGTTAATATCCAACGGCTCGAAGTACGTCGCATTGCCAGCCATTGGAAGCCGCGCCTCCATGACCAGGAATGCCTCCTCCCATGCCGCCATTGCAACAGCCGGTTCGTCCCAAAGGGCGATCTGTTGGATCAAATGCATGGTCAGGCCTTGAAAGCCTCTAACGCGAAGTTTGCGTGCCGTTTCGCCCGCCAATGCCTGAAGGGCGTTGCTCCTGTCTAGATCGAACGCCCTTTGAAGTTTTGAGGAGTGTTCATGGTCGCCAAAGGTGAGCCGTCCACCTCCACCACGCGCCGTCGTGAAAGCAAGGACATATGCAACGGCAGCGATCCGCTGATGGCCGGCATTGTCGAGGCACCGGGCAAGTACTCCTATGGGGTGCGGAGTCGAGTAGTTCCACCCTGTTGCCTCGTGGACGAGGAAGTAGATCACGCGCTGCGTCTGCGCCTCTTCACCGCGCTCCACCATTTCGGTGAGCATGTAGCTCAGAGGCAGCGTAAGCAGGCCGTACATGTCTTCTTCACTGACCTGCGCTCTGGCGATTCTGCGAACTGTTGCGAGGATGCTGACAATCTCCGGGTTTGTGGTGAATGCCGGCCGAACTCCTGCACTGAGGGGCTTTTCGCCAATTGGCCGCGAGACAGTGTCTCGTGCCCCGCTGGATTCGCCGCGCTTCGTCGTACCAGTCTGCTGCAGTTGGAGGCCATGGCGCTCAGAGAAAGCCTGAAGCGGTGCGGCTGTGCCAGATGCATGTCCACGCGAGTCGTTTTGCGCTTGCCCGCACAGACGAGTGAAGCGATCCCTCATGTACGTAGGGTCAGATGATGCGAGGCGTTCCAGAGGAACAAGGCGCTCATTCACCATCTTCTCGCCTTCACCGTCATACTCGATTTCAAAAAGTAGCGTCTCCCACAACGCATCCGCAATCAGCGGGTCAACGTCGTTCGACACTTCTCTTAGCAAGTCCCGCAGCGCCTTCAAGGCGATCCATGATGGACGACCTGGATCGACAACGAATGTCTGACTCAGTGCCACAGCTGCACGAATGCTGTCAACTTTAAGCAAGGCCTTAAACCAGGCGTTGGGTGCGTGCTGAGTCTCGCGTTGGTCCGTATGGCGGAGAACCGCACTTAACAGGGGTTGAAGCTTCACCAAGCCGTGCAATGCGGCTTTTCCTGGTACGCTCTTAAGAGCGACTACGCTTTGAACTATGTCAAATAGTGCTCCGTCCTTGTGAAAGGTGTAGCAGGTCATTAGCTTGGCAGCTTGTTGCCAGTGGCCCAACGCAACCTGCGTGTTCCCCGTAGCTGCGTGTAGTTGTGCCAAGCGCATACGGAATAGCGCATGGGTGGAGTAGTAGGTGCCGGACTCCTCTTCGTCAGCAAGCATCTTTTCTAGGGCTTGGATGATAGCCACGGAGGCTTGGGGATTCTTAGCGTGGGACAAAAGGATCGAGAAAAAAGCGCCCGCTGTTATCGGGCCGCCGTCTTCCCGGTCCAAACGGGTCGCAGTACTGTTGCGAGCCTCAGCGATGCAATCGACGGCTAAGTTCCACTCCGCAGGTGCCCTGAGTAGCGACAAGCCACGTTCCAAACTCTCATTGATAAGTCCGTGTATGAAGTAGAGATCACAAGCCCTCGGCGATCCAACAAATGGCCGCATATCGACGTTAAGCTCGCGAAATGCTGAGACGGCATCGTATGCAGCTCCCTCAGCTGCCAGCCCTTCCGCAATGGCAACGCGCAGCGCGAACCGAACCCAACATAAGTACCAACCCTCTCCTCGCGCAGCATGTACCAGTTCGTCGACCTCAACACGCCCTTCTTCGGTTCTAGCCAATAGCCGTACCGTAGAGAGCCAAGTGCGCATGCTCGAGACGCCAGCCTGCCTTACGCCCTCGGATAGAAAAGCGTTCAGTTCGGCTAGTTTCACGGGTTTGTTTCGGGCCGCCTCCAGGGGTGCACCCGCGTCAAGACACCTAAGCACCTCGTCTGGCGTAGTAGCAAGGGCCAACGCCAAACTTGCATATGGAGGCTGCGGTCCGCAGAACTCTGGCGCCTTACTAGCAACATCTGAAAGGCCCAGAAGCAGGGCGCATCCTGCCTTCGGTGACAACCGAAATCTTCCTTCGTGAGTTGGAGTTGCCCTTTTGACCAGCTGACGAACGACTTCAGCCGGGCCCTGCTCGGCCATCAACTGAGCGAACTTGCGAATGAATCTTGAGGTAACGTTTCCGTCCGGGTTGCTGAGGTACTCCAGTGAGGATCGGACGACCCTGCAGTGATGCCCTAAGCGCAGCCGCCCGTAGATTGCGGCCAGGTAGGTCTCTTCGTCCGCAGAAAGCGCTCCAAGTTCATCGAAGTCATAGGTGTACGACTCTCCTCCCTCGGAGAACGGTAGGGATAAATATTCTCGCCATGGCGCCGGAGCGCCTGCCGTATCGACGGCTGCGCATACAGATAGCCCTTCGCTTCTGCTTAGAGTCGGCCTACCATCAAAAAGGAGACGATCCGATGTCGCTTGAGGACCGAAGATCGCTAGGAACGTCTGCCAATACTCTTCCCAGTCGTTGTTTCCTTCTGAGTAGCACGCATCGAGTGCACGAGAAAGTTCGGCAATTCGCAATAGGGACGGCCAGTCGAGACTGCGCGCTGCAACGTCTGCCGCTAATGCCAAGTTACGCTGAATTGCATCCTCTGGATGGCCGTGTTCAACGCTGAGATACACAAAATCCGCAGCGACTTTCTGAAGAATCTCAGCTTCTCGACCGGACCGGCGCATCATGGGAAGCATGAAGCGATAGCTCTTGGCATCGATGAAAAAATCCTTCGACTCCAGCCATTGCGCGACGGGCTTAAGGATATTCGCCAAGGATGTGCCGCGATGCTGGATCGCCGTCATCATGAAGCGTCGAAAGCTTTCGTGAAACACACGTACGCCGCCCTGGGCTGCGGCCTGCGACAGCACGGGCGAAAGCACGGTGAGCGCTTCTGGGACTCGGTCCTCCAGAAGCGGGCCAACGATTTCCTTGACTTCGTCGGGTGTAACCGCGAAGTCGAGTACACCCAGAACATCGGCGATAGCTTGTGCGTCCCTGCTCACGGAGTCGAGTAAGTGCTGGTAATAGCGGGAGATGTCTCCCTCGATGACGGGCGCCGATCCAAGCCATTCGCCAGGCGAAACAATGCGCGCCGAACTCAGTCCACCGATCAAGGATCGGGTCAGGTAGCGTGCATACAGCGGGTTGCCCTCCGCCCGTTCAGCAAGCGCACTTAACACAGCCCTACGTGACTCATCGTCCGTCAGCGCAACGTGGTCAAGAGCCGCCGATATTCCCAAGGCAATGGCGAGTCCTTCGATTTCCTGGTTGCTCCATGAAGGCAACGAATGTTCAACCACCTTTGGCTTGTACGCAACTCGAATTGGATCGAGGTGCTGCCCAGGTTGCGATCCGACAACTAAGCTGACCTTGTCTGGAAGGCGCACTGTCGCAAGTCGCTCGACGATGTCGGTCTCTGCGTCACTAAGTGAATTAGACCCGGCTACGACACGCGCAATGTGGTCCATGCCATCCACGATAACCACGACATGCCTGCCGTCTTGCGCGGCGTGCAGAAGCATCCGTTCGAGTTCATCTAAGCCCGCAGCAAAGACTGCTTCGCGCGCAATCTCGCGTCGTTCCATCGAATCGCTGAGTTCGCCAATTAGGTTCCCAAAGAAGACGTCCGTCGTCACGCGACGTTCCACCAGCTCATCGCCAGGCTCAAGGAAACAGTAGTGCCGCGCGACGACGGCTCCTGCTGCCTCCAAGTCCTCTGCGAGTTGGGTCAGCATCCATGACTTCCCCGAGCCTGGACCGGCCAACAAAAAGTGGATGCCGCCCTCCATGACCGCATTCGCGAAGCTCTTGCGTACCAACCCGCGATCCTGCATTACGGCTCTGTCGAGCGGATATGCCTGCGCGATCCGGCCAAAGTCCGTACGGATGTCTAGTCGTCGAACTAGGTCCGCCTTAGTTAGCGTCTCGCCTGCCGTTCGCCCGGTCATTGCGACATAAATTGCAAGCGCTGCGACGTCTTCGACTCTTCGTGCATCGTTGGGATAGCGACCGATTCCAATCCCGGTGTCAAGCGCGCTCAACAGTAGGCGCTCAAGAGGGCCTGGCGCCTCCAAATCCAACGAAGCCTGCGGCAGTTCAATCTCGATGACAAACCTCTCGCAAAAGCTCAGCACATCCGCTTGGCAAAGGCCACTTCCCGCAACCAGCGCAGGTCGTGCATTCGGGAAGATCAGCGAACCATCGCCCGTCCATAGCTTCGGTACGTCGAACCTCATCAACATCGTGTCGAAGTCGACAAGCGTGCCGGGCATGTCGGCAGGTTTAAGCAGATTGACAAGTGGGTCACCTGATTTTGGAAATTCCCACGTAGCGCACAGGCGGTACTCATTTGCCTGGTGAGGTGTTTCGTCGACGAATGTCCGCACCAATCGGTCGAACCGCAGTGTCGAAGCAGCGTCATTGAAATCGCTGAACGAAAGGCAGCGTCCAGTGTTCGCACTGGACTTGATTTGCCTCCGCAAACGTCGGCCTGAAATGCAGGTTTCGACATCGTCAAAGCGGTCGTCTTCGACCACCTTTTTATCGACAACGATTTGGTTAAAACCAGAAATCAGCCCCTGCACAAGCAGGTACGCAGTGAGAAGGTCCTGATAAACGTATCCCCGATGAGCCGCAGCGAGTGGATTGGTACGTAAAGATGTCGTTTTTCCCATCGGTCAAGGCAATACAGAAGTGGCGGATGCCGTTATTAGACCTTGGACTTGACCCAAGCTACTTGATGTTGCTCGAATTGTTCCATCTCCCACTTGAAAGCGCATCGGACGTCCGTAGGTGAAAGCCGTAGTCGGAGCATCTAGTTTTGCGGTGGAGGCAGCAAGTGAAATTGTTTCTCTCTCCGACTTGCTAGTGCCGCTTGAAAACGCCGAGCTAGTTCGGCAGAGACTTCAGCAGGATGCGGGCATAGAGCGAGTACGGCATACAAACACTTGGAAAGCAGCCCTGTACGAGGCGTTGGCTGGCTCAGCTTGGTATTGCGGGGGTGGCTTGCGTGTCGGCGATTGGCCATGAAGAACTGTTCAAGTGAGAAGTCTGAGTGTCCGAGAAAGCTGCCAACCGGTCACCAGCCTCCGTTCGTTTACCCGTGAGAATTTATATCCTCAACTCGAATCCAAACTGCTTTTCTCGCTTCTCTGAAATCTGTGCCAACAAAGAGGCTAACAGCTCTGGCTCCCATTTTGATAACCAGCTCACGGCTCCTTTGCACCTAAGGTGAATTTCTGTCTTCGAGACATCCGGTTTATTTTGAATCAGTGCCGCAATTTCAGCCAGCGCATCTACTTTCCTTGCTTGCCGCCGACTCTCTGCACGAACCAATTTCGGCGCACATTGCGCTTCCCGCATGTACCGCCTGACTGTGATGATTGAAACATTCAGTTGCCGTGCAGCATCTCTGATCGTCTCTGCACTGCGAACAATGGCCTGAACCCGGTCATCGCCTTGAAAATTCCCCTCTACCCAGAGCACTCCTTGTCCATCCTCTTGCCAGATGAGGGTTGCATCAGGCTCGTGAAATCCTCGAACCACTTCTTGCTGGGAGGTTCCTTCAAACGCGGCCACCCAAAGCATCATCCACAGCAGGGGGTGGTTTGAGCGGCGCTTGAGAAGTGTTTCGTAGATCCAAGGGCGCGCAAATATGGTTTGAAAGCTCGGCTGCACCTGTTCAACAGCTGCCGCTAAATCCGTTTTGACAAACCAATCCTGCAAGTCGGCAGGAGAAACCGGTTTCATGGAGGTTACGACACCCATGTCTCTCAACCGCGCAAGAAGCGCGCGCTTGATTGAGACCAGATTGATTTGCTCTTGCCCAACCAGACTGCCCGCCAATGCCGACAAGATGAGCAAGGACTGCCGCAGTCCAACAGTCAGCCTCAACTGTGCACTTGATTCTGAAACACCAGGCAAAATCCACTCCGCTCGACCGGGTGTCAGCCTGTTGAGAGGCATGCCGTGTTCCACACACCACCATGCCCCTGGCATCTGGTGAGACAGACGCCACCTAGCCGCACACCAATCTCCTACATCTTCCTCGGCGCAGCACGGACACCAACGCATTTCAGACCCATCTAGGGTGCTGGCACGCATGCCAAACCGAGTCAGCCACGGGGTTCTCTGGGCAGTTGCGGCCCGTTCATCAAAGTCTTGGCGTTGCTCTGCCCTCAGGAAGGGGTAGTAAGCCGCAAGCACAGTTCTCTGCAGCAAGATGCTTCTGATGTTCCCCAGCGATCCACCCGTGACAAGCTCCAAATGATCTAAGCGGGTGCTGACCGCCCACTCTTTGTAGGCATGAGAAGCGTCAAAGAGCCTTTTCCCAGTCTCCTTGGTCACACCTCCCAAAAGTCGATGCATCCGCGCAGACCAAGAGTACAGGGTCTCATCCCCGCGCCAGTCAGGGATGAGATGCAGCGGCTTAATCGACATCTTTCTTGCCACGCTTACCGGCCTGCCTGGCGCGGCGCTCTCTGCCAGCCTCATCGGTCAAGGATTTCAGTCCAGCCATCAATCTCTTTTGCTCTGCGGCGGCGTTAGATTCCTCCTCCTTGTCGGTGCTCGCAACGGTAAGCTGTGAATCAAATGTCTCACCAGACTTTGGCTTTTTTCGGGCCGTGCCTGGCAAATCCTTCAACCAGTAGTCACGCAACTGATTGTGCGGCAGATCCCGGTAATCCATCAACGCGTTGATGTCATGGTTGGCCAAAGCATGGTTTCTCGCCCTCACGATAGAAAACTTCGGCGACTGAACGAACACCTTAAAGACCAAATCAGTCGTCACTTGCGACACGTTGTTGATCAGTGCCCAATCCATGACTTCGGCCCTCAATCTGGCCAACTGTCTTGGCAAGCCTCCTGTCATTTGCCACAGGAGTGACGGCCAGTCCGTTGCCTCACCCATGGCATCGAGAGTTTTGAACGGCGCATCCTCTAAATCGAGCAAACAGGGCTGCCAGAGACCAGGTAGCCATGACTTGGTCCAAGTATCGCTTTGAGGCCCCCATTCAGGAAACATGGTGAACCACCCCCCTTCCGAAAACCGATCTACGTCCTGAGCATGCGTTCGCAGTTCTATGAAAGACAGGGGATTTCCCACAATCATTGTTGGGATTCCCCAGTTCAGAATCCTCAGGAAGAAGTTCAGGAAGTCTCGCGAGAACACCTTTGATCCCAAATTGGCTTCTTGAGCCTCTTCGATGATCAGCATGCCGCAACGGTGCTGCACCAGCAGCTGCATCACTCCGACGATCAGGGTTTCGATTTTGTTGGACTGTCGAATCAATGACTTGTAGTAATCGGTTTCGAGGACTCGGTCCATTTCGGCCAATATGGAAGCAAGAAGGCCCCGACGGGAATGGTCGGCAGGCATTGGCACCTTGAGCCAAACCAGCTGCCTGAGCTTGAGCATGCCCCAGTCACCTTTGGGCTCATGGTCCACAACCTGCGGCAAAAGACCCAACACTCGCTCAACAACGTGTGACTTACCGATACCGGTCATCCCTTCAAGAATCATGCCCTTGGCCTGCACAGGATTCCACGGAATTTCATCAACACTGCGCCGATACCATTGCTGGGTGGCGTTGATCCATCGCTGGACCTCAGGCCAAGTTGGATTGCGGCGCTCCAGCCCTTGCAGTAACGCGCTCAGCATGCGGTCTGAAATCCGCATAACTTGGTAAGTGGGTACAAAGATCTTCTGGTACTGATCCGTCAATCTTCTGCGCTGCGCAAGGGGTGAGTCACACTCGCCTGCAAACGGAACCGGCGAATGGATCAGCGCCTGAACCAGCAACTTGGGATCAGCAAGCCATCCCGAGATGGATGAAAGCCCCGGCGCCTGCAGCAAAGGGTTCTGAATGGGGTTATCCATTTTTCCCTCCACGGCGGCTCTCGTAGATCTGAGCTGCCATATCGTGCCACAGGTCATTGGATGGGCCGGGCTGTCCTTGAGTGAGCATCTGGGGCGCGGGACTCAGCTCTAACGCTTTATCCACCTTCTCTGACTCCCATGGCAGCGGCTGCTTTACGGGCATGCCCGTCTGGATCGCTTTTTCCATTTCGGTCATAACCCGAACGTCACGCTTCATTTCTGTTTTCGTCGGTTTTCCGTGTGTCTTGATGGCTTCCTGCTGGGCTTTTTTCCCTGCCTTGTAACGATTTTCGGTATTGGCTAACTTGTCAGCAAGATGCTGTGTTTCGAACTTCTTCGACAAGAATTTTGCAAGCTTGTCGTCTTCACTGATAGCTAGCCAGTCCATCAATGTCACTCCTTCAAAATCCTGATCACCTGTCGCCAGATCAAAGCGCTTAAGCCCGTCAATGTTTGCCCAAATGTGAGTCAGGTCAATTGGATTCATGTGCACTACCAGCCGCCTTACCTTGCGTTGGCTTAAGTGCAATAGTCCTTGTGTTAACAGGTACTCACTGCGATAGACCAACTTACGAATCAACCTTTCTCCACCAGCGCCGGGCACAAATAGATGAATACCATCGGCATGCATGGAGGCGTCAAAACGAGGCAGACACGTAACCCTGAGCACATCGATATCCATCGGCGATGACGACAGATAGTGGTGCTCGATCATCCATTCGACAACACCTCTTCGCGTCCTGTTTGACGACAATTACCTTGGCCGGTTGACGACAACTATGTTGGCCGGTTAGAGGCCTGTTCCGGGCGGGTCCGGGAGGCGGGGCTACCGTTGAGCC
>NZ_JAFEIF010000060.1 GCF_017848645.1 Limnohabitans sp.
GGGCCATGGCGGCGGCAGCCAGCAAGCTGGCCAAAAGAGCGGTGATGGACTTGATCATGTAATGCCTTTGGAGAGATCAATGAGGGAAATGCCCTCAGATTATCTAAGGCTTATGCCCACTTTGAGCAGGGGCAATCAATTATTTAAGCGATGTCGAAGGCGTGTGTGCTGAAGCGTCCTGCACGGCGGTCTGCAAAGTAATGCTCCAGCGTTTCCTTGACGGTGCGAAAGGCCAATTCGTCCCAAGGAATGTCGTCTTCTTTGAACAAGCGCGCTTCCATGGTTTCGTGCCCGGGGTCGAACACGTCGCTGGTCAGGCGGGCGCGGTAATACAGGTGCACCTGGCCGACACGCGGCACGCTCATCACGGTGAGCAAGTCTTCCATGATGAACTGCGCCCCGGCTTCTTCGGTGGTCTCGCGGGCCGCGCCTTGCGCGGTGGATTCACCCAGCTCCATGAAGCCTGCGGGCAAAGTCCACTTGCCTTTGCGCGGCTCGATGTTGCGCTTGCACAGCAGCACCTGGTCGCCCCAATGGGGCACGGTGCCCACCACGTTCAAGGGGTTTTCGTAGTGCACCGTGTGGCAAACGGTGCAAATGGCGCGCTGCTTGGTGTCGCCGTCGTCGGGCAAACGGTAAGCCACCGATGCGCCGCACTGGCGGCAGTGTCGAATGGCTTCTCGTGTGTACATGGTCAGAGTTTCAAGACAAATAGAACGACGGAGGGCACAAAGACGATCAGCAAGATGCGCAAAAGGTCAGAGGCCAGGAAAGGCATGACGTAAAGGAAGATGTCCTTCATGGGCACGTCTTTCGTCATGCTGCTGATGATAAACACGTTCATGCCCACGGGTGGCGTGATCAGGCCAATCTCCACAACCATCAGTGCCAATATGCCAAACCAGATGGCTTTGGACTCGGGGTCCATGCCCCACAAATCAATGCCCATGATGATGGGAAAGAAAATCGGGATGGTCAGCAGCAGCATGGACAAGCTGTCCATCACGCAGCCCAGCACCAGGTAGATGGCGATGATGGTGAACAGCACGGCCAGCGGTGACAGGTCCATGCTGACCACCCACCTGGCCAGTTCGGTGTTGACTTGGGTCAGCGCCAAAAACACGTTCAGTACATCCGCACCCAGCAAGATCAGGAAGATCATGCCCGTGCCTGCGGCTGCGCCATACAGGCATTGCATGAAGCCTTGGCCGCGCAGGCCGCCTGACTTCCAGGCCACAAAGGCTGTGGCCACCGTGCCGATGGAGGCGGCTTCGGTGGGGGTGAAAAAGCCGCCGTAAATGCCGCCAATGACCACCATGAAAATCAACAAGACTGGCCAGGTTTCAGCCAGGGCTGTGAGGCGCTGCGCCCAGCTGAAACGGTCACCCCGTGGGGCGTCTTTGGGACTGACGCGGGCAATGATGCCGATCACCACCATGTAACCAATGGCGGCGATGATGCCCGGCACAAAGGCCGCCAAAAACAGCTTGGCGATGTTTTGTTCGGTGATGATGGCGTAGATGACCAAGGGCACGGAGGGCGGAATCAAAATGCCCAAGGTGCCACCCGCTGCGATCACGGCAGCGGACAAGCGTTCGGAATAGTTGTGCGCTTTGAGCTCAGGCAAAGCCACTTGGCCCATGGTGGCTGCGGTGGCCAGAGAAGAGCCGCAAATCGCCCCAAAGCCTGCGCACGAAGTCACAGCCGCCATGGCCATGCCGCCGCGCCAGTGGCCGATCATGGCGTTGCCCGCCTTGAACAAGGCCTTGGACAGGCCGCCTTGGGTGGCAAATTGGCCCATCAACAAAAACAGGGGCACCACCGACAGGTCGTAAGTGGAGTAGCGGGCAAAGGCCGCATTTTTGAAAAAACTCATCAACGGGTCCCAGCCCGCGACAAAGGTGTAACCCACCGTGCCCGTCAGCAGCATGGCCACGCCAATGTGGACCCGCAGCGCCAACAGCAGCAGCAGGACCGCAAACATCAAACTACCCCATTCGATGCCGCTCATGATTGGATCTCTTTCATTTTTTCAAAGGCACGGTACAAGGCCGTGAGGGACAACAGCCCAAACGAGGGCACCAGCGGCACATAGGCCCACCAAGTGGGAATTTCCAGCAGCATCGAGGCGTCAAAGTTACCCCGCAAATCGAGCATGCCTACAGTCACACGCCAGCTGATCAGGCCAGAGAAAAACGCCAGCAACAAGTTGGCCAAAGTGTCGAGCACGGCGTTGAGCCGTGCCGGGGCATTGGCGGTGAAGAAATCCACAATCACATGGCCCGAGATCCAGTGTGTGTAGGGCAG
The DNA here is from genome assembly GCF_017848645.1 of Limnohabitans sp. Taxonomy (GTDB): domain Bacteria; phylum Pseudomonadota; class Gammaproteobacteria; order Burkholderiales; family Burkholderiaceae_C; genus Limnohabitans_A. The sequence goes on from NZ_JAFEIF010000060.1 coordinate 2,308, forward strand.
CGACATGGCCACAGCGCCCGCGCACAAAAACTGCACCAGTTCAAAGTCGCCCAGCAGCGGCGCGTCAAAAAACGAGCGGCCGACGATGCTGCGCAAAGACATGAAGGCCATGGCCAACAAGGTCAAGCCCGACAAAATGGCCAACAATTTACTCAAACGGTCCAGAACCCAGCCCAATCCTTGGTACTGACGTGTGGACATGACATGGACGACTTCTGCCACGGGGCTTCTCCTAGAGACAAAAAAATGGGGTGGGCCGCAGCTCACCCCATGGAACTCCAAACAAGACCGAGGTCTTTACTTGGTGTATTGCTTGATCAGGTCTTGGGCGTCTTTGAGCAAGGCGGCGCCGTTCAGCCCGCGCTTGTTCATGCTGTCCACCCATTCGTTGTCCTGCTCGTCGGTGGCTTTCTTCCAGCGCGCCAGCTCAGCCGGTGGGATCACCGAGATGGTCTGGGTTTTGGTGTCGGTAAACACCTTGCGGCTGGGCACATCGTTGCCCTCTTGCGTGCCGCCCAGGAAGGCCGAGAACTCGCGACCGGAGTTCTTGTCGATCACGGCTTTCAGGTCAGCAGGCAGCGACTCGTACTTGGCCTTGTTCATGGGCACCACAAACACGGTGGTGTACAGGGCCGGGAAGCTCTTGTCGGTTTCAGCGCTGTACTTGGTCAGCTCGTGCACCTTCAGGCCAGGGGCGACTTCGTAGGGAATCACGGCGCCATCGATCACGCCCTTGGACAAGGCCTCAGACACTTGGGGCACGGGCATGCCAACAGGAGTGGCACCCATTTTGGCGAGCATTTTGGTCACGTTGGCCGTGGGGGCGCGCATCTTCATGCCCTTGAAGTCTTCCATCTTGGTGATGGGCTTGTCGCGGGTGAAGATCACGCCTGGGCCGTGCACGTGAACGGCCAACAGTTTCACATCCTTGTGCTCGTCCATCGCGTTCTTTTGCACGAAGTCCCATGCGGCGCGGCTGGTGGCAGCGGCATTGGTCATGGTGAAGGGCAGCTCGAACACTTGGGTCTTGGCAAAACGGCCAGCGGAGTAACCGGCAACGGTCCAGACCACGTCGGCCACGCCGTCTTTGGCTTGGTCATACAGCTGCGGCGGGGTGCCGCCCAACTGCATGGCCGGGAAGATCTGGCATTGCAAGCGGTTGTTGGAGTCTTTGGCGATGTTTTTGCACCAGTCGCCCAGCATGGTGGTGTGCTGGATGGACTGAGGGCCCAAGAAGTGGTGCACCTTCAGGGTGATGGTCTGGGCGTGAGCGCCAAAACCAACGGCCATCAGGCCAGCGGCCAAGGCCGTTTGTTGTAAGAACTTCTTCATCGACTTGTCTCCATCATGGGTTGAAAAATGAAATGATAAACCAACCGTGCGGTCGGTTAATGAAAAGAATGACGCCCGTGGTGCTCAGCTTGGGTCACCCTAAAGTCCCTTGAATTGCAATGTATATGAATTAAGTTGCAACTTCAGAGGCTATTTTTAGGGGTTAACCCTTTGTGTTGCGGGGCGTGTGCACTTTTGTTCAATGAACAAAAGTGCTTTTATGGCAGGCCCCACTGCGTTCTGACCACCTTTCAGGTCAGGAAATTTTAATTTGCAAGCTGCCCAACCCGGCCACTTGGCCCACCAAGGTGTCACCCGCCACCACTGCGGCCACACCTTCAGGGGTGCCTGTGTAGATCAGGTCACCGGGCTGCAGTTCCCAGGCGGCGGACAGGTGTTCGATGGTTTCGGCCACGCTCCAGATGAGTTTGGCCACGTTGCTGCGCTGGCGGTCTGCACCGTTGACTTGCAGGCTGATCTCGGCCTGGTTCACGTCACCGGCTTGCGCAATCGGCGTGATCGGGCCGATGGGGGCCGAGTGGTCGAAGGCTTTGCCGATGCACCAGGGGCGGCCTTGCTTTTTCATCTCGTTTTGCAGGTCGCGGCGTGTCATGTCCAGGCCCACCGCATAACCATAAATGTGCTTGGCCGCATCGGCGGCCAAGATGTTGCGCCCGCCTTGGCCAATGGCCACCACGAGTTCGATCTCGTGGTGCAGGTTTTGTGTGAGGCTGGGGTAAGGCATGGTGCCTGTCTGGCCCGCTTCGACCACGACCAGGCTGTCGGTGGGCTTGAGGAAGAAGAAGGGTGGCTCACGCCCGGTGAAGCCCATTTCCTTGGCATGCTCTTCATAATTGCGGCCCACGCAGTAAATGCGGTGCACCGGAAAACGTTCGGGTTGGCCGAGCACAGGCACCGAGACCACGGGCATGGGTGAAAATACAAAACTCATGGGTCGCTTTCTCAAGAATTGAAAATCAGATGTTAATCGGAATGTCTGAGCTCAGGCGCCCGTGCCATCCCCGCAACACGTCACGCACATGATCAAAAGCATCGACCTTCAGGCCACGCCGGGTCACCTGATTCGACGGGCCCAGCAAATTGCCGTGGCCATTTTTGCCGAGCAATTGGCCAGCGCCGACATCACGCCCGTGCAGTTCGCCATCCTGAACGCCTTGCTGGGCAGCCCCGGCATCGACCAGGTGAGCCTGGCCAAGCGGGTGGCCTTTGATCCGGCGACTTCGGGCTCGGTGATTGGGCGGCTGGAGGCCAAGGGCTGGGTGGTGCGCGAGGCCGATCCGGCCGACCGCAGGCGCAAGCTGCTGGTGGTCACGCCGCAAGGGGTGCAGGCCCTGGCCGGCATTCAGTCGGATGTGGCCCTGGTGCAAGAAAAAATTCTGGCGCCGCTGACGCCGCAAGAGCAAAGCCAGTTTGTGCATCTGCTCTCGCGCCTCGTACAAGGCCATCAAGCCGCCTGAGCGAAGCATCAGGCCGAGGTGTAGGTCAGCTCGAAATGCTCCACATGCGGGGGCGCGGCAAAGAAGGGGCCGACGATGGCGCGCCACTCGGTGAACAGCGCCGACTGGCGAAAGCCCACCGTGTGGTCTTCCAGCGTGTCCCAGAAAATCTGCAGCACAAAGCGCTCGGGGGTTTCGATGCAGCGGTTGACCTTGGCCCCCCGAAAGCCCTTGGCCCGTGAGGCCACGGTGTTCAGGCCCAGCTCAATGGCTTGTTCAAAAGCGGCCTGTTGACCAGGCTGGATGCGGATGTCGGCGAGTTCGAGGATCATGGTGGCAGGTTATGAAATAAAAAGAGCTATCACGATAACCGAAATGGGCCTCTGGTGCGACCACCTGGGTGACGCGTCTTGGCATGCTTGCCCAGCGCCTGCGCCAGAGGATGTGCCCGGCCAATGTGTTTGTTCCTTGATTTCAAACAAGTCGTCATGTCATCAAATTGACTTGCTGGCTTCCTAGAATGAATTGAATCCTTCAAGGTGTGCCATGGCCAAATCACTTTCACAGAACTCGTTGGTAGAACCTGCTTCGGTGTTCTTGGACCGCGACCTGAGTATTTTGGCGTTCAATGAGCGCGTGCTGGACTGGGCGCACCGCCCCGAAGTGCCCGTGCTCGAGCGCCTGCGCTACCTGTGCATCGTGTCGTCCAACCTGGACGAGTTCTTTGAGGTACGGGCCGAGCCACATGTGATGGGCAGCTTGCAGGGTCTCCAGTCTGGCCAATACACCAACAACAGTTTGGTGGCCATTGCCGACAAAACCAATGCCATGGTGGCGCGGCAATATGCGCTGTACAACGACGATTTGCTCCCCACGCTGCAGCGCCACGGTTATCGGCTCTTGTCGCATGGTGAGCGCAACGCCGAGCAACGCCGCTGGGTGCGCAGCTACTTCCAGCGCGAGGTGCAGCCCCTGCTGGTGCCTGTGGGTCTGGACCCGGCCCATCCTTTTCCGCAAGTGGCCAACAAATCGCTCAACTTCATCGTGCAGTTGTCGGGCAAGGACGCTTTTGGTCGCGCCAACGAAATCGCCATCGTCAAAGTGCCGCGAGTGCTGCCGCGCGTGATTCCCCTGCCGGACCGTGTGTGCGAAGGCAGCAAGGCCTTTGTGCTGTTGTCCAGCGTGATCCGCGCCCACCTGGCCGAGTTGTTTCCAGGCCGTGAGGTCGGGCAGTTTTCGCAGTTCCGGGTGACGCGCCACTCGGATCTGGCCGTCGACGAAGACGAGATTGCCAATTTGCGCATGGCCCTGCGCCAAGGGCTGCAGCACCGCCACTATGGTCAGGCGATTCGCCTGGAGGTGTCGTCCAACTGTGCGCCTCGTTTGATGGAGTTTTTGCGCAAGGAGTTTCGCCTGCCCGAGGCGTCGGTGTTCCGGGTCAATGGACCGGTGAACCTGGTGCGCCTGATGCAACTCATCGATCTGGTGCCTGCGCCGGACTTGCTCTTTCCGCCCTTCAAGGCCAGCTTTCCGGTGCAGCTGCCGCAACACGGCTCGGTGTTCAACCGGCTCAAAGAGGGCGATGTGGTGATCCATCAGCCTTTTGAAAGTTTCGATGGCGTGCTGGCCTTTTTGCGCGAAGCCGTGATGGACCCGAACGTGCTGGCCATCAAACAAACCATTTACCGTGCTGGCAGCGACACCACCATGATGGATTTGCTGCGCGAGGCGGTGCGCCGGGGCAAGGAAGTCACCGCCGTGGTGGAGCTCAAAGCCCGTTTTGACGAAGAGGCGAACATCAACTGGGCAGAGCAGCTCGAATCGATTGGGGCCCAGGTGGTCTACGGTATCGTGGGCCTGAAGACGCACGCCAAAATGCTCTTGGTCACCCGCCGCGAAGGCCGGGTGCTGCGTCGTTATGGCCACCTGTCCACGGGCAACTACAACCGCCGCACCGCTGCGCTGTACACCGACATCAGCTACCTCACGGCCCATGCCGACATCACCGCCGACATGGACCAGCTCTTTGGCCATCTGGCCAGCCAAAGCCGTTTGCCCAAGATGAAGCGTCTGCTGGTGGCGCCTTTCACGCTGCATGCCCAGATGCAGTCTCTCATTGAAGCGGTGGGCACAGCCGCTGCGCGAGGTGCTGCCGCACGCATCGTCATCAAAATGAATGCCCTGACCGATCAGCCCCTGATGGAGGCCTTGCTGGAGGCTGGGAAAAAGGGTGCCAAGATCGACTTGATCGTTCGCGGGGCCTGCATGCTGCCCGCCGGGGTGGCTGGCTTGAGCGACAACATCCGGGTGCGCTCGGTGATTGGCCGCTTTTTGGAGCACTCCCGGGTGTTTTACTTTTGCGCCGACCAGGACGAATCGCTGTATTTGTCGAGCGCCGACTGGATGAGCCGCAACATGACGCGCCGCATCGAGCTGGCTTGGCCCGTGACCGACCCGTTGCTGCGCCAGCGCATCATTGACGAATGCCTGATCGCTTACCTGCACGATGGTCGCGACGCCTGGGACCTGGCGCCAGACGGCCAGTACCACCGTGTGGGCATGACGGCCCCGGGACCCGGGGCGCAACAAGCGCTGATGCAGCGTTACGACGCTTCGCCTGTGCGGGAGTGAGTGCCATGGACTTGATCGTGTGGCGGCATGCCGAAGCCCATGAAGCCGAGCCCGGCGAAGACGACATGCAACGCACTTTGACACCTCGTGGGCGCAAACAGGCCGAGCGCATGGCCGTTTGGCTGGACGCCCAGTTGGCGCAAGGCACCCGCGTGCTCAGCAGCCCGGCCGTGCGGGCCGAGCAAACCGTGCGAGCCTTGAGTCGCAAATACAAGGTGCGCGATGCGCTGTCACCCGGTGCGAGTGTGGCCGATGTGCTGGAAAGCTCGGGCTGGCCCGAGGCGCGTTACCCGGTCTTGCTGGTGGGCCACCAACCGGCACTGGGCGGTTTGGTGGCGCACTTGCTGGGCATGCCCGAAGCCGCCTGCGCCATCCGTAAAGGCGCGGTGTGGTGGCTGCGCCACCGCATCCGCGAAGGCCAAGCGCAAACCGTGCTGTTGGCCGTGACGTGCCCAGAGCGCTTGTGAACTGCGCGCTTCAGAGCGGCTTCAGTCCTTGGCAGGGCGACCGGTTTTGATGGTGGGCACGTTGGCCATGGCTTTCTTGAAAGCGGTGTCGGCCATGCCGGCCAGAGCCTGCAGACCTGCGCGGATCAGCTCGCTTTTCTTGACTTCCACGCCCAAAGCCATGGCGCGTTTTTTCATCTCGGTGATTTGCAGCAACTCGGTCTTGGGCAAGGTGAAGCTGTCGCGCACCACTTTGACTTTTTTCTCTTTGGCCGCCTTGGCTGGGGCCGTAGACTTTTTCTTGTCTGCAGCTTTGGCTTGAGGTGCTTTGGATGGGCTGGTCTTGGCTTTTGCGGGCGCGGCAGTTGGGGCTACCGGGGCCACAGCGGCTTTGACCGGCTTGCGATTGGGGGCTGGGCTGGCGCTTTTGCGCGGCGCTTTCACGGGAATTTTGGAGGTGGGCGCGGCCTTGGAGGCCGTCTTGGTAGGAGGGTTGACCGCGGGCTTTTTCGTGTGCTTTCGCGTGGTGGTCGCAAGGGCGGAAGTGGATGAGTCGTTCATGGAAAATCAGCCTTGAAAAATTAACGGTGCATACAGTTTATACCGTTGATTTTTCATGGGCAAGAGATTGGGCTCTTCAATCCAGGGGCTTCAGTGCACCGATGCCTGCAACACCCATTCTGTCTTTTGCCAGACGTTCTTTTCTTCGCGCAGCAAGTGGGCCGATTGGGGCCAGAGTTCGACCCAATCGCTCTCCATCTGAAGGCTGACGATGCGTCGCTCCGCATCGCACTGGATGTGCAGGCCTGACAAATCCGGGTCGCGCCGGGCATGGCACAAGATGACCGCCAGGCGCAGCGCCATGAGTTGCTGCACAAAGCGGGTGTTTTGCAGCTCGGCCTCGAGCTTGCGCAGCTTGCCCCGGTGACCGAGCACCAATTGGCTCAGGCGGTGCAGCTCGTCCAGGGTGAAGCCGGGCAGGTCGGTGTTGTCCAGGATGTAGGCACCATGCTTGTGGTAATCGCTGTGCGAAATGCGCATGCCGGCTTCGTGCAGCTGGCAGGCCCAGTGCAGTTTTTTCAGATGGCGTTGGCGATCGCTTTGGGGCAAGTCGGCCCCCGAAGCCAGCATGGCTTGCAGCAGCCCCTGGGCCGTGCGCGACACCCGCTCGGCTTGTTGCTCATCGGTGCCAAAGCGTTGGGCCAACCAAGTCACCATGGACGAACGGACATCCTGGGGGCTTTCGCGGTCAATCAGGTCGTAGAGCGCGCCGTGGCGCAAGGCGCCTTGCGCAGCATGCATCTCATCGATTTGCAGCAAATCGAACACCGCTTGCAGCACCGCCAGGCCGCCACCGATGACGGGCTTTCGGTCTTCCTTGACGCCGTCCAGGCGCAGGTTGTCCAGCTTTTGCGCCTTGAGCAAGCGCTCTTTGAGCCAAGTCAATCCGTCGCGTGTGACGCGCCCCTCGGGCCAGCCCGCCTGGGTCAAGACCTCGGACACCGCACCCACCGTGCCGGAAGAGCCGTAACACTTGTCCCAGTGTTGGCGGTTGAACAGGCTGTGCGCTTCATCGAGGACAGCCATGGCCCCAATCTCGGCGGCCTTGAAGGCCTGGGGGGTCCACAGACCATCTGGGAAATATTTCATCGACCAAGCCACGCTGCCCACGGGGTAAGACGCCAGTGTGCTGGCGGTTTCATGCTGGCCCAAAATCATCTCGGTCGAGCGCCCGCCAATGTCCACCACCAAGCGGCGCTCATCCGACTGCGGCAGCAGGTGCGACACGCCCAGGTAAATCAAGCGGGCCTCTTCGCGCCCGGCAATGACCTCGATCGGAAAGCCCAGAATCTGTTTGGCTTTGGCCAAAAACACCTCACGGTTGCGGGCTTCGCGCAAGGTTTGGGTGGCCACGGCCCGCACTTGGTGGGGCTCAAATCCCGCAATCCGTTCGCCAAAGCGGGCCAGGCACTCCCAGCCCCGTGCCATGGCGTCATCGCTGAGCTTGCGCTCACTGTCCAGGCCGTTGCCTTGGCGCACGGTTTCCTTGATGTATTCGACGCGCCGCAGCTGCCCTGCATCCATTTGACCAATTTCGAGGCGAAAACTGTTGGAGCCCAGGTCGATGGCGGCGTACAGGGAATGGGTGTGCATGGCGTGGGGTGAGGCAGCAGGGCGAGCAGGCAAAGTCTGGATTATGTGTGCGCGCTCGCATCTTCAGTGTGTGGACGCCACAAATTGATCGCATCACCACAGGGCACACCTTGGCAGCAGTGCGCTGTCAAAAAGTCCATCAGGCTTTGCATGGCACCCAGGTCGGCGCGGTAGCGCAAAAAACGGCCCTCGCGCTGCACGCTGACCAAGGCCGCGTGGTGCAGTTCTTTGAGGTGAAACGACAGCGTGTTGGCCGGAATATCCAGCGCTGCAGACAGCTGCCCGGGTTGAATGCCCTCTGGCCCCGTGCCCACGATGGCGCGAAACACCTTCAGGCGCGAGCTTTGCGCCAAAGCCGACAAAGCCTTGACGGCCACGTCCTCGTCCATGATGCTGAAAAGAGAAACGGGGTTCATGGCGTGGCCTTTTCTGCAGGGTTGGGGGTGAGCAAGCCCATGGGCAAACGCAGTGTGGCCAGCCAGCACAAGAGCAGCATCAAAGCCGAGCCCAAGAGTGCGTACATCAACCCGCCCCATTGGTAGAGCAGGCCCGACAGCAGCGTGCCCATGAAGCGGCCCAGCGCATTGGCGGCGTAATAAAAGCCCACGTCTTCGGCCGCTTTTTCTGAGCCTGCATAGGCCAGCACCAGATAACTGTGCACCGACGAATTGATGGCGAAGGCAAAGCCAAACAAACTCAGGCCCCCAACCACCCACCACTGCAACTGCGGCGCCTGCAGCCACATGGCCGCGGCAATGCCCAGTGGAATGAGCATGAGCACCGCCGACCACCAACGGGCCGCAGGCACTTCGCGGCTCAGGCCATCGGCGCTGCGCCGAACGATCTGTGGCGCCAGCGCTTGCACCAAGCCGTAGCCAATGGTCCAGGCCGCCAAAAAGCCGCCCACCATGGTGAAGGTCCAACCCACCGAGTAGAGGAACACCGGCACGCCCACTACAAACCACACATCACGCGCCCCAAACAAAGCCACGCGGGCGGCCGCCAGAGCGTTGATGCCCGCATTTTTGGCGAACAACTCTTTGGCCGAGCCCGAAGGCTTGCTCTTGCCCATCATGGGCGGCAAGCTGATCACCACACCGACCAGCACCAAGGCCAATAGGCCCGCCATGGCCCACAGCGAGCCCTGAAACCCCAGCGTCTCGAGCAGCAAACCACCCAGAAAAAAGCCAAAGCCCTTCATGGCATTTTTGCTGCCGGTGAACCAGGCCACCCACTTGAACAGTTGCCCGTTGCCTTGGTCTTTGGCTTGCGCCTGCGTGATCTTGATGGCCGACTTGCTGGCGGTCTTGGTCAGGTCTTTGGCCACGCCACACACGCCTTGCGCCAACACCACCCAGGCCACCGACATGGCCGCAGTCCACTCTGGCTGCAAGGCCGAGAGCAAGCCAAAACCGATGATCTGAGTGACCAAGCCCACGGTGAGCATGCGGGCAATGCCAAAACGCGTGGCCAGCCAGCCGCCAATCAGGTTGGCCAACACGCCCGCGCCTTCGTACAGCAAGAACAAAAAGGCCAGCGTGAACGGCGAGTAGCCCAGCTTGTAAAAGTGCAGCAGCACCAACATGCGCAAAGCGCCGTCGGTCAGGGTAAAGCCCCAATAGGCAGCGGTCACGATGCCGTAGTTCCGCTCTGCGGCGGTGACGATGCCGTCATGGCGTTCAGCGGCGTTCATCTCAGATGCCGACTTCGTTCATGTGGCAGGCCAAATCGACCATCCGGCAGGCGTAGCCCATCTCGTTGTCGTACCAGGCGTAGATCTTGAGCAGTGTGCCGTCGGTCACCATGGTCGACAGTGCGTCCACGATGGCGCTGCGCGTGTCGCGTGCGTAATCCACGCTGACCAAGGGTCGTTCCTCGTAACCCAAGATGCCCGCCAGCGGGCCTTGGGCCGCAGCGGCAAACAAGGCGTTGACTTCTTCAGCGCTGGTTTCGCGCTTCATCTCGAACACGCAGTCGGTCAGCGACGCATTGAGCACCGGGGCACGCACGGCGTGGCCGTTCAGCTTGCCCTTGAGTTCGGGGTAAATCAGGGCAATCGCCGTGGCGCTGCCGGTGGTGGTGGGGGCCAGGCTGACCATGGCGCTGCGCGCGCGGCGCAGGTCTTTGTGTGGGGCATCGACCACCAAGTTGGTGTTGGTCGGGTCGTGGATGGTGGTGATCTGACCGTGCCGGATGCCAATGGCTTCGTGCACGACTTTGACCACCGGAGCCAAGCAGTTGGTGGTGCAGGATGCCGCCGTGACGATGCGGTCTTTGGCCGGGTTGTAAAGCGTGTGGTTGACGCCCACCACGATGTTCAGCACACCACCCACCTTGACGGGTGCCGCCACGATGACGCGCTTGGCACCCCGGTCCAGGTGGCCCTGAATCGTTTCGGGCGTCAAAAATTTGCCCGTGCACTCCAGCACCAAGTCCACACCCATGTCGCCCCATGGGATGTCGGCTGGGTGGGCGTGCGATGAAAAGCCCAGGGTGCGCTCGCCAATGCGGATTTGGTTCTCGCCTTCAGCCTCGATGCGCTCGCGCCACTTGCCCTGCACGCTGTCAAACGCCAGCAAATGCGCGGTGGCCGCTGCGCCGCCTTTGAGTTCGTTCAGGTGCACCACCTCCAGGCGGTTGCCTGCGCGGGGGTCGTCTTGCTGGCGCTCGGCAGCGCCCATGGCCGCACGCAGGGCCAAACGGCCGATGCGGCCCATGCCGTTGATGCCTACTTTCATGGTTGATCTTTCTATGGTCATGGAAATGTCAATGGTGAAAGTCTGCCATGACTGTGTGACGGTGCCATGACATGCACAGCAAATTCTGCGGTGCATGTGTTCAGAAGCGCCGGGCGATAGCTTCGACATCCTCCGCGAACATTTGTCCTTTTTCAGCCAACAGCACTTTGTGCTGGCTGTTCATCAACAAGGTGACGGGCAAGCCCTTGGGTTTGGGAAACTGCTTGCGCCACTCGGGACTGGCCCAGGCTGAGGGGAAGGTGTAGCCGCGTTTGAGCAGGTAAGCCTGTGCGTCTTCGGGCTTTTTGTCGATGGACAAGGCCAGCATGCGCAGGCCCTGACTTTTTTGTGACAGCCACAAGGCCTGCATGCTGGGGCTTTGCAAGGCGCAAAAGGGGCAGGTGCTGGACCACCAATACAGCAGCAAAGGCTGGCGCTCGTGCTGGAAGTCCTGGCCGTTGAGCAAACGGATGGGCGGCACCTTCAGCACATCGTCCACACGGGGCAGGGCGGGTGCCGTGGATTCCAAAGTCGCTTCGGAGGGGGTTTGGGCCGGTGTGCCGGCCCAGGGCCACAGGGCTCCCATGCCCAAACTCAGGGTCAGTTGTCTGCGTGTTGTGGAAACCTTTGGCGATAATTTTTGGGCAGGCATCGGATATTCCAAAGAACTTGAGATGCAGCAATATAGGTCAAAGTCGATGTTTTGAATGCCAATTTGGCCTTGGCGATCACACAAGCGGTCGGGCCAAGGCTCCAATGCAACAGGATCTGGTTTGGATCAACAACGACTCAAAAAAACCGGGTACTTTGACACAAGACTGTCACAATGCGCCGCTAAAGTGGCACCAGTCCCCGAGGCAAACCAGCTTGGGTGGCCATGAACTTACACCCTGAATCAGGAGTTGACATGATGAAATTGAAGTCTTTTATAGCCGCCATTGGCCTGAGCGCCGTCGCAGCAGCGAGCTTTGCCGCGGACATCACCGGCGCTGGCGCCACATTTCCTTTCCCGATTTATGCCAAGTGGGCTGAGGCCTACAAAAAGGAAACCGGCACGGGTTTGAACTATCAATCCATTGGGTCTTCAGGCGGCATTCGTCAGATTCGTGCCAAAACCGTCGCCTTTGGTGCGACCGATGCACCTGTTGGCGGTGCAGACCTGGATAAAGATGGCATGGTTCAGTTCCCAGCCATCATCGGTGGCACCGTGCCCGTTTTCAACCTGGATGGCTTCAAAAACGGTGAGTTGCGCGTGACAGGCCCCGTGTTGGCTGAGATGTTCATGGGCAAGATCAGCAAGTGGAATGACCCCAAACTGGTTGCTCTGAACCCCGGCAAGACCTTGCCCAATGTGACCATCACCGTGGTGCACCGCGCCGACGGCTCGGGCACCACCTTCAACTGGACCGACTACCTGGCCACTGTCAGCAAGGACTGGCTGGACACCGTGGGCCGTGGCGCTGCGGTCAAGTGGCCAGCCCCGACATCGGTCGGCGGCAAAGGCAATGAAGGCGTGGCCGCCAACGTGACCCGCACCAAAGGTGCCTTGGGCTATGTGGAGTACGCCTATGCCAAGCGCAACAACATTGCTGTGATGGCCTTGCAAAACAAAAACGGCAACTATGTCATGCCCGACGATGAGACCTTTGCCGCAGCCGCTGCGGGTGCTGACTGGTTCAGCGTGCCAGGCATGGGTTTGTCCATCGTGAACCAGCCCGGTGCCAAGGCTTACCCGGTCACCACCGCCTCGTTCATCTTGATGTACAAGGCACCCGCTGACAAAGCGCAATCGGCCGAAGTTCTGAAGTTTTTTGATTGGGCCTTCAAGAACGGCAAGCAAATGGCGCTGGAGCTGGACTATGTGCCCCTGCCGGACGCTTTGACCAAGCAAATTCGTGAACGTGTGTGGACCCAGGTCAATAGCAAGTGATGATGTTTCGGGTTGACTGGATTTGACCCTTGACCACCGACCTTCTGATGAGGTTGTCGGTGGTTTGTTATTCTGTTTTGAGCTTTTGAATTTTCCTGTCTGCAGACGTGAACATGAACTCCACACACACCACCGAGCTTTCTGACCCATCGCCGAACGCCCACATGGCCTCCGTGGCCAAGCGGCAAAGGCTGCAAGACGCCATTTTTCACCGCCTGACGCAGTCGTTTTCGCTGTTGGTGCTGTTGGCGCTGGTGGGCATCATCGTGTCCTTGTTTGTCAATGCCTGGCCGACTTTTGCCAAGTTTGGTGCGCACTTCTTGTGGTACGTCGAGTGGGACATCGTGAACGAAGAGTTCGGTGCCGCCATCTCCATTGTGGGCACTTTGTTCAGCGCTGGCATTGCTTTGTTGGTGGCGGTGCCGCTGGCTTTTGGCATCGCGGTTTTTCTGACTGAAACCTGCCCCGTTTGGTTGCGCCGTCCCTTGGGCACGGCCATCGAGTTGCTGGCCGCTGTGCCGTCCATCATTTACGGCATGTTTGGCTTGTTTGTGTTTGCGCCCGTCTATGCTGATTATTTGCAAGTGCCCCTGCAGTCGGTGCTGGGCGGCATGCCTTTGGTGGGCTGGTTGTTTGGTGGTGCCACCAACGGCCTGGGCATCATGGCCGCAGGCATCATCCTGGCCTTCATGGTGCTGCCATTCATTGCAGCGGTGATGCGCGATGTGTTCGAAATCACCCCACCCATCCTGCGTGAATCGGCCTATGGCTTGGGCTGTACCACCTGGGAGGTGGTGCGCAAAGTGGTCTTGCCTTACACGCAAAAAGGCGTGATTGGCGGCATCATGCTGGGCTTGGGCCGCGCTTTGGGCGAGACCATGGCGGTCACCTTCGTGATTGGCAATGCCAACCGCATGCCCACTTCCTTGTTTTCACCCGGCACCTCGATCGCATCGGTGCTGGCCAATGAGTTTGGCGAAGCCGAAGGCCTGCACTTCAACACCTTGTTCGCTTTGGGCTTCTTGCTGTTCTGCATCACCTTTGTGGTGCTGGCCGCTGCCAAGTGGATGATCATCCGCACCGAAAAGGCCAAGGGCAATTGAGGCCGGCAGCCCCTGTTTGCTTCACCAAATATTTCAGTCAAGACGGACACCTGAACCTATGAAACCCTCCCCCTTGTACCTCAAGCGCAGGCGCATCAACCTGGTGGGTCTGACCCTGTCCATGTTTGCCATGGCCCTGGGTTTGATCGCTTTGTTGTGGATCTTGTTCGTGCTGTTTTCCAATGGCCTGGCCGCACTCGAATTGACGTTGTTCACCAACGACACCCCGGCCCCCGGCTCCGAAGGCGGTGGTTTGCGCAACGCCATCGTGGGGAGCTTGATGATCGTGGGCTTGGCGGTTCTGGTGTCCACGCCAGTTGGCATTTTGGCGGGCATTTACCTGACCGAGTACGGCGACACCAGCAAGACGGCCGAGTTCACCCGCTTTGTGACCGACATCATGCTGTCGGCCCCCTCCATTGTGCTGGGCTTGTTTGTGTATGCGATTGCGGTGGCCACGGTGGGCAATTTTTCGGGCTACGCGGGCAGCCTGGCGCTGTCATTGATTGCCATTCCGGTGGTCATGCGCACCACCGAAAACATGCTGCGCCTGGTGCCCGGCAGCTTGCGTGAGGCGGCATTTGCACTGGGTGCGCCACGTTGGAAGGTTTCCACCATGGTGACCTTGCGTGCAGCCAAGAGTGGTGTCATCACCGGTTTGCTGCTGGCGGTGGCCCGCATCAGCGGCGAAACCGCGCCTTTGCTGTTCACGGCGCTGAACAACCAGTTCTTCAGCACCAACATGGAAGCGCCCATGGCCAACTTGCCGGTGGTCATCTTCCAGTTCGCCATGAGCCCTTATGAAAACTGGATCCAGCTGGCCTGGGGTGGTGCTTTGCTCATCACCTTGGCCGTGTTGGCCCTGAACATCCTGGCCCGCGTGTTTTTCCGCGAAAAAGTCAAAGCCTGATTGAAAGTCGAGATTCAAAATGCCCAACAGCAACAAACCCCCTCTCAAAAATGCCATTGAAATCCGCGATCTCAGTTTTTTCTATGGCAATTTCAAGGGTCTGAAAAACGTCAACCTGAACATTGCCGAGAACAAAGTCACGGCCTTCATCGGTCCATCGGGCTGCGGCAAGTCCACTTTGCTGCGCACGCTCAACCGCATGTACAGCCTGTATCCCGGCCAGCGTGCGGAGGGCGAGATCAGCCTGTATGGCACCAACATCCTGGACAAAAAACAAGATTTGAACTTGTTGCGCGCCCAAGTGGGCATGGTGTTCCAAAAGCCGACACCGTTTCCCATGTCGATCTACGACAACATCGCGTTTGGCATTCGCTTGTACGAAAACCTGAGCCGCTCGGACATGGATGACCGCGTTGAGTGGGCGTTGACCAAGGGTGCCATCTGGAACGAAGTCAAGGACAAGTTGGGTCAAAGCGGTCTGTCGCTCTCGGGCGGTCAGCAGCAGCGCCTGTGCATTGCCCGCACGGTGGCCGTCAAGCCCAAGGTCATCTTGCTCGATGAGCCCACATCGGCCTTGGACCCGATTTCGACCGCCAAAGTCGAAGAGTTGGTGAGCGAACTCAAGAAAGACTACACGGTGGCCATCGTCACGCACAACATGCAGCAAGCCGCTCGCGTGTCCGACTTCACGGCTTACATGTACTTGGGTGAATTGATTGAGTTTGGGCAGACCGAACAAATTTTCATGAAGCCCGCCCGCCAGGAAACCGAAGACTACATCACCGGCCGTTTCGGCTGATCAGGAGACCCCCATGGACAAGCACATTTCAAGTCAATTCGATGCCGAACTCACTGGCGTTTCTTCCCGCGTTTTGGAGCTGGGCGGGCTGGTTGAATCGCAAACCCGCCATGCGGTGTATGCGCTGGCGCAGTTCAGCTCGGAAGTGGCCGATCAAGTGGTGGCCACCGAAAAGCAGGTCAACGCGCTGGAAGTCGAGATCGATGCCGAATTGGCCTCGATCATTGCCCGGCGGCAGCCCACCGCACGCGATCTGCGTTTGCTGATGGCGATCTCCAAAATCACCGGCAACCTCGAGCGTGCCGGCGATGAGGCCGAGCGCATCGCCCGCATGGTCAAGCTGATCCTGGATCAGGGCAGTCCGCGCAACCTGCCATCGTCCGAGCTGCGGGTGGCGGCCGATTTGGCCACCGGCTTGCTGCGCAAAGCGCTCGATGCTTTTGCCCGCCTGGATGTGAACACGGCGCTGGTCATCCTGAAAGAGGACGATTTGATCGACGCCGAGTTCAACGGCTTTGTGCGCAAGCTGGTCACCTACATGATGGAAGACCCGCGCACGATCTCGGCCAGCCTGGACCTGCTGTTTGTGGCCAAGGCCATTGAGCGCATCGGCGACCATGCCAAGAACATCGCCGAGTTCGTGATCTATGTGGTCAAGGGTTCCGACGTGCGCCACACCGCCTTGACCGAAATCGAAAAAGCGGTGCAATGAGAACCATCCCTCGCATCTTGATTGTCGAGGACGAGCCGGCCATTGCCGAGTTGATTGCGGTGAATCTTCGACACAACGGCTTTCAGCCGGTCTGGGCCATCGATGCCGAAACGGCTCAGCGTGAGCTTGACGAAATCCTGCCCGACGTGATCTTGCTCGACTGGATGTTGCCTGGCGAGAGTGGCTTGTCGCTGGCCCGCAAGTGGCGGGCCTCGGCACGCACCAAGGCCGTGCCCATCCTGATGCTGACAGCCAGGGGTGACGAGTCCGACCGGGTGGCCGGTCTGGATGCAGGTGCGGACGATTACATCGTCAAACCGTTCTCGCCGCGTGAGCTGCTGGCCCGCATTCGTGCGGTGCTGCGTCGCCGCGTGCCCGAGGCTTCGGGGGGCGTGATCAAAATGGGTGACTTGCAGCTCGATGCCGACACGCATCGGGTCAATTTGGCCGACAAGCCTCTCAAGGTGGGGCCGACCGAGTTCAAGCTCTTGCACTACCTGATGCGCCACCCCGAGCGGGTGCACGGCCGGGGAGCCTTGCTCGACAAGGTTTGGGGCGACCACGTCTACATCGAAGAACGCACGGTGGATGTGCACGTCAAACGCCTGCGCGAGTCGCTGGGCGAGGCGGGCAACATGATCGAAACCGTGCGTGGCGCAGGCTACCGTTTCACCCCTACTCCCTCCGTTTGAACTCAGGTGACGCATGGTTTTTTCGCTTCTCGAAATGCTCTTTTGGGTGGGCTTGGCGGGAATACCCGGCTGGTTTCTGGGTGGCACCCTGGGGGCTGTGCTGGGGGCTTTGCTGGCCTTGTTTGTCCATGGAGCCACGCTGCTTTGGAAGCTGGACCGGCTTGAGCGCTGGCTGAGTGCGCCAGTTTTGCGCCAGGACCCGCCTTGGCAGGGTGTTTGGCGCGAGATTTCGGTGCGCGTGCAGCGCATGCTGCGGCAGCAGGAAAAATTGGCCGCTGTGCATCAAAAGCAGCTGCAGGATTTCTTGCTGGCGATTCAAGCCTCGCCCAATGGTGTGATCTTGCTGGACGAACAAGCCCGCATCGAATGGTGCAACGACACGGCAGCGGCGCATCTGGGTCTGGATGCACAAAGGGACCGCTTGCAGCACATCGTGCACCTGGTGCGAGATCCCGTGTTTGCGCGGTATTTTGCGCAGGACAACCATGACTCGGAGGTGGTCATTGAAGGCCGCGCCAGCTCGGTCGTGAACAGGCAAAAACTGTCGGTGCAGTTGCACGCCTATGGGGAAGGGCGTTCGCTCCTTTTGAGCCGTGACATCACAGCCCTTTCGCAGGCAGATGCCATGCGCCGCGATTTTGTGGCCAACGTGTCGCATGAAATCCGTACGCCCTTGACGGTGCTCAGTGGCTTTGTGGAAACCCTGCAGTCGATTCCGTTGGATGCCCAGGCCACCCAGCATTACCTGCAGCTCATGTCGGCGCAATCGGATCGCATGCAGTCCCTGGTGGCCGATTTGTTGATGCTGTCGCAGCTTGAAGGCAGCCAGTTGCCCAGCACGCAAGAAAAAGTCTCTTTGGCGGCCTTGATGCTGCAAGTGACGACCGAAGCTCAGGCTTTTTCGGACTGGATGGCCAACAAAGGCCAGGGCCCTGTGCACCAATTGGAATTCGCGCCGGTGCCCGATGTGTATTTGCTGGGCGCACGCTCGGAGTTGTTGAGCGCGGTCTCCAATCTGGTGAGCAACGCGATCCGTTACACCCCATTGGGGGGGCGCATCCAGATCCACTGGTCCAGCACTCCCGAGGGCTTGATGTTCACCGTCAAGGACTCAGGCCCTGGCATTGCGGCAGAACATTTGCCGCGTCTGTCCGAGCGCTTTTACCGGGTGGACCGCAGCCGGTCCAGAGAAACCGGTGGGACGGGCTTGGGCCTGGCCATCACCAAGCACGTCATGCAACGCCACGGTGGAGAGCTGCGCATCGAAAGCGTTTTGGGTCAGGGCTCCACCTTCAAGTTGTTGCTGCCCTACAGCCGGGTCTTGAAAGACAAGCCCTGAAGTCTGGCATCAACCCCTTGAATCAACCCCTTTATGCGGCCTTGGTCATTTGGCCTGCCCCAGGCCGCGACACGCGCCAAACCAACGCCGCAAACAGCGCCGAGACGGCCGCCAGGGCCAAGCTGCTGCTGATCCAGAAGGTGTCTACGGCGGGGCGGCCGGTCCACTGCAGCCAGCCGCCCAGTGCCCCGTCGTCATAGGCCCACAGGTAGCCGCCATACAGGCCAAAGCCCCACAAAAAGGCGGTGTAGATCAGCAGCGGTGCGATGGTGATGCGGTAGCAGCGCAGCAAGAAGGCGCAGACCGCCTGCACCGCATCGGCCAGGTGGTAAACCGCCACCCAGGCCAGCCAGACCATGGCGGTTTGTGCCACCAGCGGGTCGTTGGTGAAGGCGTGTGCAATCGCTTCGCGGCCCAGCAGCAAGGCCGCAGCGCACAGCACCGCCGCGCCGATGGCCAGGCTGATGCCCAGCCCCGCCGCTTGCCGGGCGCGCTGGGGTTGCCCAGCCCCTAACCAATAACCGGTGCGGGCGCTGCTGGCAATGCCCAAGGCCAGCGGCACCATGTACAGCACCGAGGCCAGGCTGGCCGCAATCTGGTGGCTGGCCGAGGCCACCGCGCCCAGGCGGGCAATGAACAGGGCCATCAGGGTGAAGGACGTGACTTCCACCATGATGGACAGCCCGGCGGGCACACCCAGGCGCAAAAAGTGTCGCAACACCGACCACTGGGGTTTTTCAGGCAGATGCCACAGCTGGTAGGGGCGGTAAATGTCTTGTGTGCGCAAGAGCCAGAGCCCGGTGAGCATCATCAAGCTGTTCACCGCCAGCGTGGCCCAGGCGCAGCCCACTACGCCCATGCCGGGCACATCGCCTGCGCCAAAGGTCAGCAGCACCGACAAAGGAATCTTCACAAAAAGCGCGCCCGCTTGCAGCCAGGTCACCAGGCGCGGGTAACCCAGGCTCTGGTTGAGCGTGCTGTACATGCGAAACAGCAAGGAAGGCACCAGCGCCAGGGCCAGCACGCGCAAATAGGCCCGCACATCGGGCCAGAGTTCGGTGGGCACCTGGGTCCAGGACAGCCAGGGGTCGGGGAACCACAAACCGGTCATGCCCAGCGCCGCTGCGCCCGCCGAGATGTACAGAGCCTGTCGTACCGAGCGCCCGATCTCAGCTTGCCGGTTGCCGCCATGCAGCTCGGCCCAGACCGGCAGCAGTGCTTGCAGCATGCCGTTGAGGGCCACATAAATGCTGATGTAAATGGACGAGGCCAAGGACAACACGGCCAACGCATGCGGGCTGTAGCGCCCGGCAATGACCGTGTCGGCCACGCCAAAGGCCATGACGGCCAGCTGCCCGACCAGCACAGTGCCCGCATGGCGGGAGATGGTGCGCAGCTCCGACATGGCTCAGTTCTTGGCCGCGTCTGGCAGGGTGGGCGTCTCGTGGTGGGGCGGTTGTGAGGGACGGAAGATCAGCAGACGATCGCTGCGCTCACCCAGCCGGGCCGCAGTGGCTTCGGGTGTCCAGCCCAAGTCTTCGAGGTGATCGCTCAACAAGGGCAGGTTCTTTTCGTCCATGACCAGCCAAGGGCACTCGGCATTGGGCACGGTGGCCGCTTGCAGGCGCACCTGCGCGTGGAACAACAGGGCCGCGCCTTGCGCCTGGCTGATGCCAGCGTACTGCAGGCAACGGGCAGTGCCTGTGACCACTTGCACTTTTTGCACCGTGGGGCCGTAGCTGCGGGCAAAGTTGAGCAAGGGCAGCCACAGGCTCATGAGCAGCAGCCAGCACAGCACTGCGCCTGCTGCGGGCAGCACCATGCTCTTCCACAAGGCGGCGCGGTGGCTGCCTATGCGCCACTTGACCAACCAGGCCCAGGCCAGCGTGGCCAGCACACCCAAGCCAAAAGCCAAGGCAGAAAACTCCGGCAAAAACCCCGGGGCCAGTTTGGCGACGTTGGCCGCAGGTTTGGCCGGAAAGCCTGTTTGCATGGCCACCCAGATCACCCAGATGGTCAGGGCGCAAAAACTGAAAAACAGCAGGGTAAACCAGTCGATCAAGGCCCCCAGGCTGCGCCGCAAGGTGGGCAGCGCAAAAGCGGCCAGCGCGGCAATGCCCGGCAGGGCCAGCAGCAAGGCCCGGTCCGACAAGCCGGTGAACCAGGTGGCCCCGACCGTGACGGCCACAAACCACAATGGCAGTGCCAGGTGCGGGTAGCGCCAGGCTTGGCTCAACTGGGCCCGCCAGCGCCACAAGGACCACAGCGCCAAAGGCCAGGCCGGCCATGTGAACCACAGCATCAGCTTGGCCAGGATGTGCACATCGACCATGGTGTGCGGCACCACGCGCCAGCGCCACAAGTCGAGTGCGCCCGCAGTGGTCACGCACAGCAGGCACAGCAAAGCCAGCAGCCCCAGGTCGAGCATGCGCATGCGGCCTTGGGCCGGGTCGATGGGGGCCACGGCGCGGATCAGCGAACCGCCCACGCCCAGCCACAGGGCCACGCTGGGCGCGCCTGAGAGCGTCAGGCCCAGCATGCCCAAGCCCACTGCCAGGCCGCTGTGCAAGCGCCAGCGCGGCAAGGTGGACAAGCCCACAAAAATCAGCGACGCAAAACACAGCTGGCTGAGCGCGGGTGTGGCTTCGTGTGCCAGCCGTGCCAGGCCCAAGCAGGCGAGCAAGGCCAGCAAGCTGCCGTCGGCCAGTGCGCGGGCGTAGTCACCCGGCTTGGCCTCGCCCCCAAAGGCAAAGGCCACAGGCTGCGCAGCGGGGTGACGGGCCAATGCGTACACCGCATACCAGGTGGCGGCCAGTGTCAGGGCCAGCATGCCCACAAAGGGCAGACGGGCGAACACGTCTTCCCAGCCCGGCGGTGCCCACTGGATAAAACCTGCCCCCAGCCAATAAGGCAGCAAAGCCAGTTGCGGGTCGTGCTGGCCCAGCAAGCTGGGCCTGAACCAGTTGGCTGCTTCGCCCAGCGCGGGCTGGGCCAGCTGCAGCATGTAGCCCAGGGACTCCAGATCTTGGGCTTTCCAGGGCGCACGCCCCCAAAAACCGGGCAACACATAGGCCACGCACAGCAGCAACAAGGCCAGGCGCGGCAATCTGCGCACGGCACTTTGGGCAACGATGGCGGGGGTGGGCAGGTTCAAGGGACTGGGCAATCAGGTCAGGGGTAAAAGCTGGGGCAAAGGTTGGGGCGCTGGGCTTCGTATTTTAGAAAAGCCGGGCCAACTTGGCTTGCTGTTGAGCCAGGTGGGCCCAGGCCCATGCAAAAAGGGCAGGCCGGTTGCCCGGGCTGCCCTTTGGGTGACACCAATGCGCGAATTACTTGGCGATGGTGGTGGTCTTGCCGAAACGGTTGCGGAACTTCTCCACGCGGCCGCCCATGTTGTCCACCGACTTTTGCGTGCCTGTGTAGAAGGGGTGCGACTCGCTGGTCGTGTCCAGCTTGTACCAAGGCAGCTCGCGGCCGTCTTCCATTTTGATCATCTCTTTGGTGTTAGCGCATGAACGGGTCACGAACTTGAAACCATTGGACATGTCTTGGAAGCAAACTTCACGGTAGTTGGGGTGAATGCCGTCTTTCATGGGGAAATCCTTTTATTTTCGCTACGGTAGCCACTCCTCAGCCTATCTGAGAGCACTTTCCGCAAAACCTGTCGATTATAGGGTATCAGCCGCCGCGTCGCATCATGTCGAAGAACTCGGAGTTGTTCTTGGTCGCTTTCATGCTCTTCAAGACCATCTCCATCGCTTCGATCTCGTCCATGTTGTACATGAATTGACGCAAGATGCGGGTTTTTTGCAGCACTTCGGGCTGGAGCAGCAACTCTTCGCGACGTGTACCACTGCGGTTCAAGTTGATGGCCGGGAACACGCGCTTTTCGTACAGGCGGCGCTCCAGGTGAATCTCGCAGTTGCCGGTGCCCTTGAATTCTTCAAAGATCACCTCGTCCATGCGGCTGCCAGTGTCGACCAGGGCGGTGGCGATGATGGTCAAACTGCCGCCTTCTTCCACGTTACGGGCTGCACCAAAGAAACGCTTGGGGCGTTGCAACGCGTTGGCATCCACACCGCCCGACAGCACTTTGCCCGATGAGGGCACCACGTTGTTGTAGGCGCGGGCCAGGCGGGTGATCGAGTCCAGCAGGATCACCACGTCTTTTTTCAATTCCACCAAGCGCTTGGCGCGCTCGATCACCATTTCGGCCACGTGCACGTGGCGCGAGGCGGGTTCGTCAAAGGTTGAAGAGATCACTTCGCCGCGCACGCTGCGCTGCATTTCGGTCACTTCTTCCGGGCGCTCGTCCACCAGCAACACCATCAGGTGCACATCGGGGTAGTTGGCGGTGATGGCGTGGGCGATCTGCTGCATCATCACCGTCTTGCCCGACTTGGGCTGCGCCACGATCAGGGCGCGCTGGCCGCGGCCGAGCGGGGCGATGATGTCGATCACGCGGGAAGTGATGTTTTCTTCGCCCTTGATGTCACGCTCCAGACGCATCTGCTCTTTGGGGAACAGCGGCGTCAGGTTCTCGAACATGACTTTGTGTTTGTTGTTCTCGGGCAGGTCGTCGTTGACCTTGTCCAGCTTGGTCAGGGCAAAGTAGCGCTCGCCGTCTTTGGGGATGCGCACTTCGCCTTCAATCATGTCGCCGGTGTGCAGGTTAAAGCGCCGCACTTGGCTGGGGCTGATGTAAATGTCATCAGTGGATGCGGTGTAGCTGGAGTCGGGGCTGCGCAGAAAGCCAAAGCCGTCGGGCAGGATTTCCAGCACGCCGTCGGCAAAGACCTGTTCGCCCGCTTTGGCGCGCTTTTTGATGATGGCAAACATCAGCTCCTGTTTGCGCATGCGACCGGTGTTCTCGATTTCGAGCGTGTCGGCTTGCTTCAGGAGTTCGGACACATGAAGTGCCTTGAGTTCGTTCAAATGCATGGGAATGGGCCTGTGGCGAATCGGTCGGCTGGGGACCGTATTTCGGATAACCGGGTGGATATGTTCTGGACCGGATGCCGCCCGGGTTTGGGGGCTGTTGCTTCCGGCAGTCTTGGCGCTGTCCCGTGTTCGGGTTGCCTGCGGGAAATTATGACAGGTTTTCGCGCAGCCCCGAAAACAAAAAACCGGGCCATGCGGGCCCGGTTGTGGGGGGCACGTCCGGCACCGCCGGACGGCATGCATGCATCAGGCCAGTTGCTGGTCGATGAAAGCGGTCAATTGCGACTTGCTCATGGCGCCCACTTTGGTGGCCGCGAGCTGGCCGCCCTTGAAGATCATGAGGGTGGGGATGCCGCGAATGCCGAACTTGGCGGGGATGTCGCGGTTGTCGTCGACGTTCATCTTGGCGATTTGCAGCTTGCCTTCGTAGGCGCTGGCCACTTCGTCCAGGATGGGGGCAATCATTTTGCAGGGGCCGCACCATTCGGCCCAGAAGTCCACCACCACGGGTTGGCTGGATTGGAGCACGTCGGCTTCGAAGGTGGCGTCGGTGGTGTGTTTGATCAGATCGCTGGCCATGGCCTTTTCCTTGTGAACATTGAGATGCAGCTAAAGTTGCGCCTATTTTGACAGAAACTCGGTGCATTCGCGTGCTACACCCCCCTTGCCAGACCACAAAGACATGAGCCTTCCAGACCCAACTTCCCATTTACATGATGCGCTTGAGCTTTCGGTGGAGGTGGCCATTGTGGGCGGAGGCCCGGCCGGTTTGATGGCGGCCGAGGTTTTGTCGCAAGCGGGCGTGTCCGTGCACTTGTTTGACGCCATGCCCTCGGTGGGGCGCAAGTTTTTGCTGGCAGGCAAGGGCGGTTTGAACCTCACCCATGCCGAGCCCTCGGCCGCGTTCAACACCCGTTTTGGCGCACGCGAGGCTTGGGTCAGCCAATGGCTGTCCGCGCTGGGTGCGCAAGGGGTGCGCGATTGGGCTGAGGGCTTGGGTGTGAGTACTTTTGTCGGTAGCTCGGGGCGTGTGTTTCCGGCCGAGATGAAAGCCGCGCCCTTGCTGCGGGCCTGGTTGCAGCGCCTGCGCCACCCCGACAGTGGTGTGCCGGTGCAGTTCCACATGCGACACCGTTGGCTGGGCTGGCAAGGCGATCACCTGGTGTTTGGGCGTCGGGACGATGCCCCGCCGCTGCGGGTGAAAGCCGGGGCCACTGTGCTGGCGCTGGGCGGGGCCAGTTGGCCGCACCTTGGATCTGACGGTGCCTGGCAGGTCCATTTGCAGCAAGAGGGTGTAGAGGTTGCCCCTTTGAAGCCCGCCAACTGCGGCTTTGATGTGCTGGGGCGTGAGGGCCAGGGCTGGACGGCGCACTTCAGGGACAAGTTGGCCGGGCATCCACTCAAGTCGGTGGTGCTCACGGTGCCAGCCCCGCAGGGGGCTGGGCCAGAGGTGGCCGCCCAGACCCCGCGTTTTAAGCGCAAGGGTGAATTTGTGCTCACCGAGACCGGGATCGAGGGCAGTCTGGTCTACGCCGCATCGGCCTGGCTGCGCGACGATCTGGCTGAGCATGGGCAGGCCCATTTGCTGCTGGACTTGTTACCCGACAAAACACCCGAGCAGGTTCTCAAGGACGTGGCCTGGCCGCGCGGCAGCCGCAGCCTGAGCAGCCACCTCAAGAGCCGACTGGGCCTGGACGGCGCGAAGATGGGCTTGCTGTTCGAGCTGTGCACACCCGAGACTTTGGCCCGGCCCGAAGCCCTGGCCGCGCACATCAAGGCTCTGCCCGTCCCCTTGAAGTGCCCCCGGCCCGTGGCCGAGGCGATCAGCACCGCCGGGGGAGTGGCGCTGCAGGCCATGGGGCCTGATTTGATGCTGGCAGCCCGCCCGGGTGTGTTTTGCGCAGGTGAGATGCTCGACTGGGAAGCGCCCACGGGCGGCTACCTGCTCACTGCCTGCCTGGCCAGCGGTCGTCAGGCGGCGCAAGGGGTGCTCAAAAGCCTGGCCACCCAGTCGCACACAATTTGATACGGGTTGTGTATTCCTTTGGGCCCCGGGCTGCGTTATGTAAGGGTTCACCAACTCATCCATGACCGAGGTCCCCATGTCTCCAGAAGCCAGCCAGGAATACCAGCGTGCCGTAGAAGAGGCAGCCAACGCCTTCATGAAGGTGATGAGCCTGCGGGGTTTTCAGGTGCGGGACTACCCGCAAAACTTTGTGGCCCAGATGGCCCAGACCACCCGTTTGGCCTTTGAGACCAACCGCCAGGGCGCACACGATCGCGCCGATAACTTGGTCTCCGACATGCTCAGCGCTGCCGCATCCCTGAGCACCACCCCGGCCAAAGTGCCCCACAAAAAGTCTGCTTTCCCCTCGCTGCGCCGCCGCCTGGCTTAACAGCTGCGGCCCGGGCCGTTTGCGCCCCAGTGGAGGCTCGGGCACCGGGTCTCATCTGCCATTTTTGGCAATGGCAGTTCAAAATGCGACAATAGCGGGTTAATGACCGACTCTTTTTCAAATTTATCGCTGGCACCTACGCTGGCACGAGCCGTGGCCGAAATGGGCTACGAATCCATGACCCCTATCCAGGCCCAAGCCATTCCGGTGGTGTTGACGGGCCAGGACGTGATGGGCGCGGCCCAGACCGGTACCGGCAAGACAGCAGCGTTTTCGTTGCCTTTGCTGCAGCGCCTGCTCAAGCACGAAAACCCCTCCACCTCGCCCGCCCGACACCCCGTGCGCGCTTTGGTGTTGCTGCCCACCCGTGAGTTGGCCGACCAAGTCGCCCAACAAATCAAGCTGTACGCCAAGTACACCCAGCTGCGCAGCGCGGTGGTGTTTGGCGGCATGGACATGAAGCCCCAGACCCTGGAGCTGAAAAAAGGCGTTGAGGTGCTGGTGGCCACACCGGGCCGCTTGCTGGACCACATCGAAGCCAAAAACGCGGTCTTGAACCAAGTGGAATATGTGGTGCTGGACGAAGCCGACCGCATGTTGGACATCGGCTTTTTGCCCGATCTGCAGCGCATCCTGAGCTACTTGCCCAAGCAGCGCACCACGCTGCTGTTCTCGGCCACCTTCTCGCCCGAGATCAAGCGCTTGGCCGGCAGCTACCTGCAAAACCCCATCACCATCGAGGTGGCCCGCCCCAACGAAACCGCGTCCACCGTTGAGCAGCGTTTTTACGCTGCGCAAGACGACGACAAGCGCCGCGTGATCCGCAAGGTGCTGGACGACCGGGGCATCAAGCAGGCCTTCATCTTTGTGAACAGCAAGCTCGGCTGCGGCCGCTTGGCCCGTTCTTTGGAGCGCGAAGGTTTGCGCACTGCCGCCTTGCACGGCGACAAAAGCCAGGACGAGCGCCTGAAAGCACTGGAAGCTTTCAAGCAAGGCGAGGTCGATTTGCTGGTTTGTACCGACGTGGCCGCCCGTGGGCTCGACATCAAAGACGTGCCAGCCGTGTTCAACTTCGATGTGCCTTTCAACGCCGAAGACTATGTGCACCGCATTGGCCGCACGGGCCGCGCCGGGGCTTCGGGCTTGGCCGTGACCTTGGTCAGCCCCTCAGACACGCGTTTGGTGGCCGACATTGAAAAGCTGATCAAGAAAAAGCTGGAAGTCGAAACCCTGCAGCTGGACACCGCACCCGCTGGCCCCGCGCCCGAGAAGTGGGGCACACGCGCCGAAGACCGACCCCGCGCCCGCGCTTCTGAAGGCCGCCGCCGCGACGACTTTGACCCGCGAGACGCCCTTGAATCGCCTCGCGAGCGCCGAGGCGGCTTTCGCCCCGCACCCATCAACCGCGACCCTTTCTTCAGCAAGCCTTATGAGGCCCCCCCTGCCGACGTGTCGCCAAGCTGGGATGCAGTACCCAAAGCGCCGCGCTCATCGATTTCGGCCAACATCAAGCCCAAGCGCAAGGTGGCGGCTTTGTTCAAAGCGGACGAGTGATGCTTTCAGGGCTGTGTCTGCCCGAGTGACCCCTCGTTGGTCCTGGGGCTGACCCCGGCTTTTACGTGCGCTTTACACACCAGCGGCCGGGCGCTGTCAAAATGCCCGGATGCGTGCACATCATCCCCATCCCCCCCTTCGCCCCTTGACCCACAGCCTGTTGCTGGCTGGGGTTGCTTTGTATTGGCTGCCCGCTTCGGGCTGGGCTCAAAGCCCAGCCAGCGCGACGCCCAGCGCCCCTTCGGCCACCGCGCCCGCTGCGGCCCCGACTGATCTGGGCCAGGTGGAAATCCGCAGCAACCGCAACAACGACACCGAGGTGCGCCGCGAGTCTTCGGCCTCCAAAATCGTCATTGGCCGTGAAGAGATCGAGAAGCAAGGCGACTCGACCCTGGGTGAGGTGCTCAAGCGTTTGCCTGGCGTCACGGTGCAGGGTGCGCCCGGCCGAGGTGGCGCCATCCGCATGCGGGGCCTGGGCGGCGGTTACACCCAGATCCTGCTCGACGGCGAACGCGTGCCACCAGGCTTTTCCATCGACTCACTCACCCCCGAGCAGGTCGAAAAAATCGAAATCATGCGCGCCCCCACGGCTGAAACCGGCGCGCGGGCCATCGCAGGCACCATCAACATCGTGCTGCGCGAGGGCCAAAAGGCCAACCCCGACGACCTCAAAATCACCCGCGGCCAGGAGCATGGCGAGGGCTCGACCATGCTCAGCTGGGTGCACAACCTCAAGACGCAGCCCCTGACTGGCACCGTGACCTTGTCTTTGATGGACCAGTACCGTCCGGACGAAAGCACATCGGTCATCACCTCCGAGCCGGGTGTTGACACCGTCCGCTTCAACGAATCGCTGGGCCACCGCAAAGCCCTGCACGGCAATGCCCGCTTGCAGTGGAAAGGCGAGCAGGGCCGCACCCTCACGCTCACCCCCTTTGTGGTGTATTCGGACTACGCCAGCCCCGGCCAAGTGCAGGTCCGCGAGACAGAGGGCGGCTTGCGGTCAGACAGCGCCCAGACACTGAACCAAAGCATTTTTGCCATGGCCCGCTTGAACGGCCATTGGGCGCAGCGCCTGTCGGCCGATGACCGGCTGGAGTTGCGCTTTGGCTTGGGCCAGTCGAAGTACGACTTTCGCCTTGACCAGACGGGCGCGGCCGATGTGCTGCTGTTCAACGGCTTTGAAACACAAAACTTTGTGGACCGAACAGGCAGCCTGAACGGCAAATGGACCCGTGCCATGGACAACGGCCACCAGATCGTCAGCGGCCTGGAGCTCGAAAGCGTTCGCCGGGTGGAAGAGGCCAATGCCGCCGTGGACGAGGACGGTGGCGACATCCGGGCGCGCACCATGCGCTGGGCCGCTTACACGCAAGACGAGTTCAAGATCAACGCCAACTGGTCGGCCTACGCTGGCTTGCGCTACGAATCCATCCTGACCGAAGGCACCAGCGAACAAGGGCTCAAGTCCAACACCAGCTCAGTCTGGACCCCCTTGCTGCACGCGCTTTGGAAGCCCGACCCGGCCAAGCGTGACCAGGTGCGCATGAGCCTGACCCGCAGCTACAAAACCCCCACGCTCTACAACCTGGTGGCCCGGCCCGTGCCTTCGCGCGAAGCCAACAGCCCCACCCGCCCTGACCGCGTGGGCAACCCCGACTTGAGGCCTGAAATGGCCACCGGCATCGATGTGGCCTTTGAGCGCTACCTGAGCGGCGGCGGTGTGCTCAGCGCCAACGTGTTTCACCGCCAGATCAGCGACCTGATCCGCTACACCGTGGCCCAGCAAAGCAGCCCCTCCTGGGCGCCAGGCCAGGACCGTTGGGTGTCATCGCCCATCAACCTGGGCGATGCCACCACGCAAGGCATCGAGCTCGAAGCCAAGTTC
This sequence comes from Limnohabitans sp., assembly GCF_017848645.1. Taxonomy (GTDB): domain Bacteria; phylum Pseudomonadota; class Gammaproteobacteria; order Burkholderiales; family Burkholderiaceae_C; genus Limnohabitans_A. The sequence continues at coordinate 31,330 of NZ_JAFEIF010000060.1, forward strand.
CGTCTGGACCAGGTGCGCACTGGTGCCTTGCCTGTGGACATCCGCAGCAACCTGAGCCTGTTCAGCTCCCGGGTCAAGCAGGTGCCCGGCCCTGACAACCGGCTGGACCAGCAACCCGGCATGACGGCCAACCTGGGGGCCGATTACCGCGTGCGCAGCATCCCGCTCACACTGGGCGGCAACCTCAACTGGAACCCCGACTACGACACCCGCCGCAGCGAGCAGCAATGGTCCTACCAAGGCACCAAACGTGTGCTCGATGTGTATGGCCAATGGCGCTTTTCCCCCGCCACCGCCTTGCGCCTGACGGTGAGCAACCTCACCCCCCGCGACTACCTGACCTCGTCCACCTACAGCGGCAACGGCGTGAGCGAAACCTCCCGCAACACCGCACCGAACTGGCGCAATGTGCAGTTGCGCTTGGAGATGAAAATCTGACGTTTCTTGTGCCAAGATGGTGGTCTAAGTACACACACAACAGGAGACCCACATGCCCCAAAAAGACGCCGCTTGGCATGACCGCATGTACAACAACCGGGCCTTGGTGCCCGACTTTGCGGACCACTTTGCGCATTGGCAAAACGCCTCGGCACAAGCCCGCGAGCGCCTGAAAGGCCATTTGGATTTGCGCTACGGCGACGGCCCGGGCGAGACCCTGGACATTTTTCCGGCCGCGCAGCCGAACGCCCCGGTGGTGATCTTCATCCACGGCGGCTATTGGCGCAGCCTGGACAAATCAGACCACTCTTTCGTGGCCCCGGCTTTGCGCGACATGGGCGCCTGCGTGGTGGTGGTCAATTACGCGCTGTGCCCCGGCACGCCCGAGCAGCCTGTCACCATTCCCGACATCGCCTTGCAAATGGCCAAAGCCACCGCCTGGGTGGGGCGGCACATTGCCGAGCACGGCGGTGACCGGGGCAACATCAGCGTCATCGGCCACTCGGCGGGCGGTCACCTGGCGGCCATGCTGCTGGGCTGCGACTGGAAAAAACTGGGCCGCGACTTGCCCGCTGGCCTGGTGCGCAAAGCCCTGTCCATCTCGGGCCTGTTTGACCTGGAGCCGCTGCGCAAGACGCCGTTTCTTCAGGGCGACTTGCGCCTCACGTCTGCGCAGGTGCGCCTGTGCAGCCCGGCCAAATGGCAGCGCCCACGACAGGGCGTGCTGTATGCGGTGGCCGGGGGCGACGAAAGCCCCGAGTTTTTGCGCCACAACCGCTTGATCCACCAGGCCTGGGGTCCTAAAACCGTGCCCGTGTGCGAAGACTTGGGCGGCCTCAACCACTTCAGCATCGTGACCGACCTGACGCGGCCCGGCACGCGTTTGCATGCGCTGGCCCAGCAGCTGATCGCTGCTTAAAACAAAAAAGCCCCAGCGGCATGGCCGCTGGGGCTAGGGTTTTCAGGCCCGTATTTCAGCCCCGCCCATGCGGGGCTTTTTTCAATCCAGCTTGATGTTCGCGGTCTTGATGGCCTGGGTCCAATCGGCGATTTCGCGGTCCAGCAGTTTGGTCATGTCGGCCGGGGCCAGAAAGCGCACTTCAATGCCCGCTTGGTCAGCCCGCTGCTTGCTCTCGGGCAGGTCCAGGCTGCGCTTGACGGCATCGGCCAGTTGGTTGATGGTGGCCGCAGGCGTGCCCGCTGGGGCATACAGGGCCACCCAGGCTTCCAGGTCAATGTTGGGGTAACCCGCTTCGGCCATGGTGGGCACTTGCGGCATGCCGGGGTGGCGTTTTTTGCCGGTGACGGCCAGCGCCTTGAGTTTGCCGGCCTGGATGTGCTGCATCACCGAGGGCGGCGTGGTCATGAACACCTGCACCTGGCCCCCCAACACGTCGGCAATGGCCTGGCCCGAACCCTTGTAAGGCACATGCACCAAATCGACGGCCGTTTGCTGCTTGAAGATCTCGGTGCCGATGTGCGAGACCGAGCCGTTGCCTTGAGACGCGTAGTTCAGCTTGCCCGGGTTTTGCTTCAAATACGCGATGAACTCCCGCATGTTGTTGGCAGGCACCGAGGGGTGCACCGCCACCACGTTGGTGGCCACGGTGATCAAGCCCACGGGCGTCAAATCTTTCAATTCCCATGGCAGTTTGCTCATGAGAATGGGGTTGGCAATGTGGTAACCCGAGTACGACACCAGCAAGGTGTGACCGTCTTTGGGGCTGCGGGCCACTTGTTGGTAAGCCAGGTTGCCGCTGGCGCCGCCCTTGTTGTCGATCACGACCGACTGGCCAATCAAACGGCCCAAAGGCTCCGAGATCAAGCGGGCCGAGGTGTCGACCAAGCCGCCGGGCGGCACGGGCACGACCAAGGTGATGGGCTTGCTGGGGAAGGCTTGCGCCATCAGGGCCATGGGTGCGCACAGGCTGGCCATGGCCAGCAGTTTGGAAAATTGACGGCGAGTGTTCATGTGTCTCTCTCTTTTTGGGGTTTGGAAATCAGCGCATGCCAATCTTGGCGTCGTTGAAGATGTTTTTGGCTTCGCGGGGCAGGCTGCGCCAGTACTGGTGTTGGGAGTCGACGGTGCCACCCAAGGCCACGGCCGCTTCCCAGCCCCAGCGCGGCTTGTACAAAAAGCTGCGGGCCAGCGCCACCAGATCAGCGTCGCCACGCTGCAGCACGGCTTCGGCCTGAGCAGGCTCGGTGATCAGGCCCACGGCGATGGTGGTCAGGTCCGATGCGTCTTTGACCGTTTTGGCCAGGTGCACTTGGTACTCGGGGCCCAAGGCAATTTTTTGCAAGGGCGAGACGCCGCCCGAAGAGATGTGCACGAACTGCGCCCCGGCTTGCTTGAGCTGGACCGACAAGGCGGCGGTTTCTTCGACCGTCCAGCCGCCGTCGACCCAGTCGGTGCCTGAAATGCGCATGCCCAACGTGCCGCCAAAGGCTTCGCGCACGGCTTGGAATACTTCCATCGGAAAGCGAATGCGGTTTTCAAACGAGCCGCCATACACGTCGGTGCGCTGGTTGGAAATGGGCGACAAAAACTGGTGCAGCAAATAGCCGTGCGCGGCGTGCAACTCCACCGCCTCGATGCCCAGTTCGTGGCTGCGGCGGGCGGTGTTGACAAAGTCAGCCTTGGTTTGTGCGATGTCGGCCAGGCTCATCTCGGTGGGGGCCGCTTCATTGGGCAGGTGGGGCAGGGCGCTGGGCGCCACGGGCTGCCAGCCGCCGTTTTCGGGAGTGATCAGCATGCCGCCGTCCCAAGGGGCTGCGCTCGAAGCCTTGCGGCCTGCGTGGCTGATCTGGATGCACACGGGCATGGCGGGGGCTTGGCGTCGGGCGCGGTGCAGTTTGTCGGCCAGCGCCGCTTGCGTCGCATCGTCCCACAAGCCTAAACAACCGGGGCTGATGCGGCCCACGGCCGACACGGCGGTGGCCTCGATGGTGAACAGGCCCGCGCCGCTGTTGAGCATGTTGGTCCAGTGCGTCAGGTGCCAGTCGGTGGCCTGACCGTGGTCGGCCGAGTACTGGCACATGGGCGCGACCACGATGCGGTTGGGCAAGGTGAGCGGGCCGGAGGGGGCGTTGAAGGTGAAAGGCGTGAAGAGCAGGCTCATGGGGTGTCGAAATGATGAAGGCCAAGGGCAGGGTCCGAACGGGCCAAACTGGCCGAACAGGCCGAACAGGCCGCGATCTTAGGCAAGGCTTGGGTGGTGCCGTATCCGCTGTGCGACAACAAGCACTGCGGCTGTGTGGGCTTTTTTAAGAGAAAAGGTCCCACAGCCTCCACTCGCTGGGCAGCGGCGATGCCAAACGCAGCCGCTGCCCGCTGACCGGGTGGGGCAGTTCCAGGCTTTGTGCATGCAACCACAGCCGCTGCAGCCCGATCAAATCAGCCACGGCCCGGTTGAGTGGCCCTTTGCCGTGTGTGGCGTCGCCAATGATCGGGTGGGCGATGTGCTTCATGTGGCGGCGCAGCTGATGGCGCCGGCCCGTGAGGGGCTCCAGGGCCACTTCGGCGCAGCGGGTGCTGGCAAAGCCTTGCTGCGGTTGGGAATGGGGCAGCGGCAACTCAAAGCGGCGCAGGGTGGCAAAGCGGCTTTGGGCGGGCTGCACTTCCATGCGCTCGGTGCGCATGTCGTCGGGCATACGCTTGAGAGGGTGGTCGATCAAGCCCTCATCGGCGGGCCAGCCGCGCACCACAGCGCGGTAAGTTTTGTGCAGGCCATCGCCGCTTTCAAAAGCCTGGCCCAGCAAGCGCGCCACCTCGGCGCTCAGTGCAAACACCAGCACACCGCTGGTGCCTTTGTCCAGGCGGTGCACGGGCCAGACGTGTTGCCCGATTTGGTCGCGCAGGGTTTGCAGCACAAAGCGGGTTTCGCCCTTGTCCAGTGGGGTGCGATGCACCAGCCAGCCAGCGGGCTTGTTGACGATGGCCAAGTGTTCATCGCGGTAAAGAAGGTCCAACATGGCTTCGATTGTCGCGTTGTCTGTATGGGGGTCTGCGTCGCCCATAACCGCAGACCGAAAGGGTGGAACGCGGGGGGTGTGATGACAAAATGCACACGTTGTCTAAAATGCGTTCATGAAACCCATGCGCTGGAACGCCGAAAAAAACCAGTGGCTCCAATCGGAGCGGGGTGTTTCGTTTGAAAGCATGGTCGTGGCCATCGAGGGGCAGGGGCTGCTGGACATCCTGGCGCATCCCAACGCGGGGCAGTATCCCGGCCAACGCATTTTGGTGGTGGCCCACGCGGGCTATGCCTACTTGGTGCGTTTTGTGGAAGATGTGGACCATTTTTTTCTCAAAACCGTGATCCCCAGCCGCAAGGCCACCCGTGATTATTTGAAACAAGGAGTCGACGATGTCCAAGATTGACCGCAAAGTGGACCGTGAAGAGGCCGAACTGCTCGACTTGTTCAACAAGGGGCAGCTCCAATCGGTGGCCAGCCCCAGCGAGCTGGCCCATTTCAAAGCGGCTGCACGAGCCACCTCCATCAAGGACCGGCGGGTCAACATCCGCTTGTCTTCGGGTGATCTGTCGGACATCCAGACCAAAGCGCTGGAAGAGGGCATCCCGTACCAAACCCTGATCGCCAGTGTGCTGCACAAATATGTCTCGGGTCGATTGACCGAGCGCCCTGTGTCTGGCCCCGCGCCCAGTCTCAACCCCCCTTTGCTCTGAAGTTCAAGTCATGCTCTTTTTGTTGTCACCCGCCAAATCTCTGGACTACGAAACCCCCGCAGCGGGCGTGCCCCACACGCTGCCCCAGTTCGTGCCGCAATCGCAGGCCCTCATTGAGGTGCTGCGCCAAAAGTCGCCCCAGCAAATCGCCGAGTTGATGGATCTGTCGGATGCGCTGTCGGCCCTGAACGTGGCCCGCTACGAAGCCTGGAGCCCCAAATTCACCGCCCAAAACGCCAAGCAAGCCGTGCTGGCCTTCAATGGCGATGTGTACGAAGGCCTGGATGCCAAGAGCCTGTCAGCGCAAGACCTGGACTGGGCGCAAACCCATGTGGGCATTTTGAGTGGCTTGTACGGCGTGCTGCGCCCGCTGGACTGGATGCAGCCCTACCGCCTGGAAATGGGCACCACGCTGCAGACCGACAAGGGCAGCAACCTGTACAAGTTTTGGGGGCCGCAAATTGCCGAGTACCTGAACGCCCAGCTGGCCAAGGACAAAACCCCGGTCATCGTGAACCTGGCTTCGCAGGAATATTTCAAGTCGGTCGACCGCAAAACCCTCAAGGCCCGCGTCATTGAGTGCGTGTTCGAAGACTTCAAAGGCGGCAAATACAAAATCATCAGCTTCAACGCCAAACGGGCGCGGGGCTTGATGGCGCGATTCGCCATCCAAAACAAAATCACCCACCCTGAAGGTCTGCTGGGCTTTGACCTGGAAGGCTACGCCTACGACCCGCAAGTGTCCGAGCCTGACCGTTTGGTGTTCCGTCGCAAGGTGCAAGCATGAGTATGAACTCGCCAGAGCAATCCCAGCTGGGCAAGTCCAGCGCCTATGTGGACCAGTACGACGCCAGCCTGCTGTTCCCCATCCCCCGCGCCACCAAACGCGCCGAGATCGGCGTCACCGGGCAGCCCGTGTTTTTTGGGGCCGACTTGTGGACCGCGTTTGAGTTGTCTTGGCTCAATACCAAGGGCAAACCTCAAGTGGCGCTGGCGCACATCACCGTGCCGGCCGAAAGCACGCACATTGTCGAGAGCAAGTCCTTCAAGCTGTATCTGAACAGCTTCAACAACACGCGCCTGGAAAACGCCGATGTGGTGCGCGACATGATCCGCCGCGACATCAGCGCCGCCATCTGGCACGGCAGCGCCATGCAGGCCAGCGTGGGCGTGAAGCTGCTGCTGCAAGAGCAATTTGACGCCGAGCCCGTGCACGAGCTCGACGGCCTGAACCTGGACCGCATGGACATCGAATGCAGCCGCTACCAACCCGCGCCCGACTTGCTCACGGCCAACCAATACGAGCAGCCGGTCACCGAAACCCTGGTCAGCCATTTGCTCAAAAGCAATTGCCTGGTCACAGGCCAGCCCGACTGGGGCAGTGTGCAAATCACCTACAGCGGCCCGCAAATCGACCAAGCGGGTCTGCTGCAATACATCGTGAGTTTTCGCAACCACAATGAGTTTCATGAGCAATGCGTCGAGCGCATCTTCATGGACATCTGGACGCGCTGCAAACCGACCAAGCTGACGGTGTACGCCCGCTACACCCGGCGCGGCGGCCTTGACATCAACCCCTGGCGCACCAGTGCACCGGGCGCGGTGCCACCCAATGTGCGCACGGCGCGGCAGTGAGTGCATTCACCGCATTCCCCAACATGACCCCTACCACCCGCCGAGTTTTCCAGGCCCTTTTGTACGAAGCCATTGCCATCGCCGTGGTCGGACCCGTGTTGAGCCTGGCCTTTGACAAGTCGCCCGCTTCCACATTGGGCCTGGCGGTCGTGTTGTCGAGCATTGCACTGACGTGGAACTACGTCTTCAACTGGCTCTTTGAGCGCTGGGAGTCGCGCCAACCGGTGCGTGGCCGCTCCTTTGTCAGGCGGCTGGCCCACGGGGCGGGTTTTGAAGGCGGCTTGGTGATCATTCTTTTGCCCGTCATGTCGCTGTGGCTCGATATTTCGCCCACTGCTGCTTTGGTGGCCAACCTGGGTTTGCTGGCGTTCTTTTTCTTCTATGCCATCGCATTCACCTGGTGCTTCGACCGGGTCTTCGGCTTACCCGCTTCTGCTCAGGCGGGCGATTAAAACCGAGGCTAATGACAGGATTTTTCTTGTATTCATATCATGAATTGATATGATTAAGCCATGAAATCGTATCAACGCTGGATTTGGCAGCTACCTGATTGGCCAGCGTTGGCGTTTGACGCCCAGCGGGTCCAGGACCTCTTGGCTGCGGCCAGAAACGCCCAAGGGGTTCTTTTGGGCAAAGCCGAGGCGATTGGGTTGGAAGGCCTGCAGCCCCACATCCGCGATTCGCTGACACATGAGGCGCTGACCACCTCAGCGATTGAAGGCGAGAAGCTGGACCCTGAAAGTGTTCGCTCTTCCGTGGCCCGGCGCTTGGGGCTGGACACGTCGGGTGCCCCCGTGCGCGAAGGCAGGCGCAACATCGAGGGGCTGATTGATGTGTTGCAAGACGCCACCCTCAACACCGATTCACCGTTGACGCTGGAGCGGCTGTGCAGTTGGCATGGGGCGCTTTTCCCCACAGGTTTTTCGGGCGTGCAGCGCATCGATGTGGGCGCTCTGCGTTCTGTGCCCATGGAAATCGTCAGTGGCGCTGTGGGGCGCAGCAAGGTGCATTACGCCGCGCCGCCTGCAGATGGCTTGGCTAACCAAGTGGATGCTTTTTTGACGTGGTTCAACCAAACGCAGCCCAAGGTCGGCACTCACCCCATGGACGGCCTGGTGCGTGCCGCTGTTTCGCACCTGTGGTTTGAGACGCTGCACCCGTTTGACGATGGCAACGGGCGTATTGGCCGGGCCATCTTGCAACTGGCGCTGTGTCAAGACATGGGCCAGCCCGGACGCATCGTGACGCTGTCCAGGCAAATCGAATCCAGCAAAGACCGCTATTACAGCGAGCTGGAGCGGGCACAGCGCTCCCAAAGCATGGACGTGACGGCCTGGGTCGAATGGATGCTGGAACAAATGGTGCTGGCCAGCGAATTCGCCAACCGCACCATTGATTCGGCCATTCAACGCATCCGGTTTCAGGCCCAAATGTCTTTGGTTCGTTTCAATGAGCGTCAGCAAAAAACCATGAAGAAGCTGCTGGATGCTGGCCCCAAAGGTTACGAAGGCGGCATGACGACGCGCAAGCACGAGCGCATCGCGCAAACCTCCACACCCACGGCAGCCCGTGACCTGATTGAGCTGGAACGGCTTGGCCTGCTCACCCGGTACGGTGACGGCCGCTCGACGCGGTATTACCCAGCGATAGAGGGCTGGGCCGAGGACGAAGCCAAGTTGGGAAAAGCCAGCGGGAAGGCTGATTGATTGGGGTTGCCAAGACGGGTCATTGAAAGGGGGGTAATTTGCCGCCACCATTGGGCCAGTGCCGGTTCTATTGCTAAGCTTTGTCGAAGCGCCATCCATCAGCAATTGCCGCGTCGGTGGTCGGCGATCAAATGGTCGTCGAATTTCATGTCTGGGCTTCTCAGCGCCCGGTGTTTGGTCGTTCGACCTTTCATGCGCTTGCGCCACATCCGAAAAGAATTGGGCTGAAGCTCGTGCCGCATGAGGCGAATGACATCCGCTTCCGACCAACCCATGCGCTCCTGAATGGTTTCAAACGCAGTCCGGTCTTCCCAGGCCATCTGAATGATGACGGAAATATCCCCCTCGGAAAGGCTGGCAAGACGCTCTGAAAATTTGGCCTCCACGGCACTTCCTCCTGTGTAAATGATGATGCGGCGATAACGAGGGCCACGTCAAACATTCCCAGTGTGCCCCGACAAACCAATTCCCCAGACCTCATTGGGGGGATAGCCCCAAGCGGGTGCCATCCTCCGGGCTGCCTGCCATAAGCTTTGGTAAGTTTTTTATCGGTCCAGTGAACATTTGCCTTGCAAAAAATGAACAACGCCAGCATTCGTCTGCATCGGCTTCGCTGCGCCCTCGCGGTTTTTTCTCTCGCAGTCCCCAGCACGTTTTTTGCCGCGGCCTCGCAAAGCCCGGATGCCAAGACACCCCAAGACAGTACAAAGATATTCTTTTTGGGTGAGGTTCATGACAACGAACACGGTCACCAACGCCGACTGGAGCGGGTCAGGCAACTGATCGAACAAGGGCCACAACCCGTGGTGGCGATCGAGCAGTTTGACCGTGAAAATCAAGCCGTTTTAGACGCTGCGCTGTCGCAATGCCCAGACGTGGATTGTGTTGTGGCCAAAGCGGGAACGACTGGCTGGGCGTGGCGTTTTTACAGGCCTTATGTGCAATGGGCGCTGGACAAAAAAATCAAACTGGTCGCGGCCAATTTGTCCAATGCGGATGTGCGCAAAGTCATGACCCATGGCTTTGCCGCTGTGTTGGGCCAGCAACTCGTTGACACGTACCAACTCAAGCAGATTCCCGGTCAACTCTTGAGTGCACAAAACAAAGCCATCCAGGAGGGCCACTGCAACATGTTGCCCGCCCAAGCGATTGGCCCCATGGTTCAGGGGCAGATCGCACGCGATGTGTGGATGGCCCATGTGGTCAATGGTGTTTCGAATGCGCCCGTTGTGCTGATCGCTGGCAACGGCCATGTCAGAAAAGACGCGGGGGTCATGCAGTGGCTCACGCCCCAAAACCAGGCCAAAACCCAAGTGCATGGGTATGTTGAAAACACCGATCAAAATGATGCCGAATGGTACGACCATGTGCATGTCGTGCCCCAGGTTGAGCGTGAAGATCCGTGCCTGGTCTTCACGCAAAATCGCGCCCCCAAACCGACGAAAAAATAAATCACCCCAAGACCCGCCACGACATGAGCGAAGCCACTTACAAAATCCTGTTCGTCTGCATGGGCAACATCTGCCGCAGTCCGACGGCCGAAGCTGTTTTCTTCAAACGGCTGACTGAGCAAAACCTCTTGCACAAGGTCCAAATTGACTCGGCAGGCACGCACAACTTTCACCCCGACGCGCCACCCGATGAGCGCAGCCAAAAGCATGCACTCAAAAGAGGCTACGAGCTCGCACACCTGAGGGCCAGACCTGTCGTGGAAAGAGACTTTGAGGAATTCGATTTGCTCCTGACCATGGATTGGGACAACCGCGCCCTCTTGGAAGAAAGATGCCCGGTGACGCACCAACACAAGATCCGGGGTTTAGCGGAGTTTTTGCTCACCACGCAGGCCCCGGTCATCCCCGACCCTTATTACGGCGGAGATCAAGGTTTTGAGCATGTGTTGGACTTGATCGAAGAAGCCAGCGAAGGCCTGGTGCAATTCGTCAAACACAAAGTGCAGCCTGCACAGCCACCAAGCCCATGACCGTTTCAAAATCCGGCAAGGGTCAAATTTTCAAAGGCGCGCCGTAACCCGTCAGCTCCAAATAACCTTGGCCGAGCAAACGCTCGCCCTGCATCAGACTGACAGCACCTTCCCAATAAAAACCGCCCGTGCTGGCGCGCGCATCCACCTCTTGGCCCAGCATGAGCGGCACCAGGCTGTAGCGCTGATCGCCCACCCACAAATCCATGGGGATGGGGTAGTCGATCAATGACTGGGCACGCCAACGGCCTGCTGGCTGCCACCGCAGGCCCTGCCAGCCTTTGGCAGGGCGGCCTGCTGCGTCACGGGCGTCCACGTGGGCATAAATCGCAGCCGCTTTGTCGTTGCGTATCTGAAAAGCCATCAGCGTGCCGCCGTCCAGCAAGTTGATGCCCAGCCAGTCCCAGCCCACAGCCCCGGCCATCAGCAATTGGCTGGACCACTCGTGATCAAGCCAAGCTTTGCCCACCAGTTTTTGGGTCTCTTTTCCCACCGTCACATCGGCCTTCACACCCAAAGGCGCACGGCTGTAATAGTGGCTGGCCTGCAAGGCCTCGGGGCCCTTGGACGAGAAGCCCTCTTGGCCACGCAAAAGGGCGGGCTGCGCGGCGCTGGCATCAAAAGACACGGCAAAACCTTCGCCTGCAAAGCGGCCTGTGTACACCTCGCCCGCTGAGCCTTGCTCTCGGCGCAAATGCCAATCCTCAAACTGCACATCGGTGTCCGAAGTTTCTGCGCGGCGCAAAGCACCGCCCAAACGCCCCGCACGGTTGGCATGCAAAAAAACATTTTTGGGGGCCACTGCCAAGGCCGCATGCGCGAAAAGCAATTGCGTTGGCGCCAATCGACTGGGGTTCTCGGGCGCATGCTGGGTTCGGCTGCGGAAAAAGGTCAACTGAAACCCCATGGCCGATGGCCCTTGGCCCAGCCAACCCGTCAGGTACCACCACTCGGTGCGGTACTCGGGGTGCGAGCCGTAATCTCTGGGAAAGTTCAAGCGTCGCGGCTTGACGGGTGGGTAAAACGGAGCGCCTGCCGTGGCAGCTTGGGCGGGCCAAGGTGACAGACCGGCCACCACCATGGCGGCAGTCTGGATGGCGAGCCGCCGATTGGAAGGGGGTTGTGTCATGCGGTTTACCAATCGGCCCTCAGGCTCTCAGCCAAGCGTTTTGAATCCAGCCCTTGGCCTGCAGCCCAGCGCGCAGCCAACACGCCCAGCATCATCAGCATCGCACTGATCACCCACCATTGCCCCACATCCAAATGCGTGTTCATGGTCCAGTGAAAAGACTCAGGGTTCACTTTGTGGATCAAGATCTGGCTCATCAACCCGCCCAAAACACTGGCCCACACCACCGCCACAGCCAACAGCAAACCCACCTCTACAGACACCAGGCGCAAGCTGTCTTGGTGTGACAGCCCCAAGTGCGCCAGCAAGCCGAACTCGCGCCGCCGCAAAAGCAATTGACCGGTGACGCCCGCCGCCACAGAAAACAGCGCCACAAACAAAGCGGCGGCTTCCAGGGCGTAGGTCATGGCAAAGCTGCGGTCAAAAATCTTGAGCGACAGCTGGCGCACATCGTTGGCGCTGATCCATTTGAGCTGCGTGAGCTCAGGCACTTGGCGTTGGATGTCGGTCATGACTTGCGCTGTGTCTGCGCCGTTTTCCAGCCAAACCGAAACACTGGAGCGCGAACGGTCCCCCGTGAGGGCTTCGTAGTCTGCGGTTGACATCACCACAGAGCCATGTTGGCGGCCATAGTCTCTGTACAAGCCGCCAACCCACACCTTGGATGGGCCTTGCGGGCTCAGTGGCAAGCTGGCGACTTCGCCCACACGCCAGCCGTACAAATCGGCCATGGCCTCGGAGCCAAAAACCACCATGTACTTGGGGCCATCCGCAGGCGGCAACTTGGACAAGCCCACCAAGGCCACCGACTGCATCGGGTCTTGCCAATTCACAGGCTTCGCGATCAAGACCACCTCAGGGCGGTCGTTGACCAGGCGCAGGTTTCTTTGCCGACTGGTTTCCACCTTTTGCACTTGGGGCACTTGAGCCACCAAAGCTTGCACCGATGGGTCAAACCCCGGCTGATCCACCATCGAGTGGCTGCTGGTGTAAAGGTCAGCGGGCAGCACCAAACCCAACCAATCGGACACCGACGTTCTGAAGCTGCTGACCATGACCATCATCGCCACCGTCAATGAAAACGCCGCCACCGTGCCCGCGATCAAAGGCGTGGCCGCAGAGGGCGCTTGCGCCAGCCGCCAAACGGCCAAGCGCACCACCGCCGGAACACGCACCGCCGCCACCCTGCGCGACAGCCCACCCCAGAGCTTGGACAAAATCCAAGGCACAGCCAAGAGCCCGGCGCACAGCAGGGCCGCAATCGCCCCGTAGGCAGCCCAGGGCAAGCCACCCAGCGGAGGCAACATGAGCAGCGCGATGGCCAGTGCAGTGCACAGCAGACTCCACTTCAAGCTGGGCAAGCTCAGCACCAGTGTTTCGGCTTGGCCTGCACGCAACAAAGCCATGGGCCGCCGCCAGTTGATTTGCGACAAAGGCAGCCACGCCGACGCCAAACCCATCAGCACCGCGGCCATCGCAAAAACGAACAGAGCCACCCAGTCAATGACCATGGCCGCAGGCGCACCCGAAAAGTAATTGCCGCCCAAGTCACCCCCCACGATGCGCATCAAAACGGCTGCCAACAACAAGCCCATGCCCACCCCCAACGCACCGCCTAAAGCGCCGATCAGCCCGCCTTGCGCCCAAACAAAGCGCCGAAGCCACGACTCGCTGGCCCCCAGCACACCCAACAAAGCCAACTCGGCCCGCTGACGAACAATGGACAAATGCACCGCTGTGGACACCAAAAAGCCCCCCGTGAGCAAGGCCACCATGGCCAGCACCGTCAGGTTCACCCGGTAGGCCCGCGACAGCAGCGACATGCGCCGGTCGCGGTCTTGCGTGGCCACCAATTGCAGGGGTTCAGACTGCGCTTTCAAGGCATCCCTCAGCCCCTGTGTGCTTTGCCAGTCTTCCAGGCGCAGGTCCAGCCGGGACACCCCACCCAGCCGGTTGAAGGCCCATTGCGCACTGCCAATGTCCATCACGCCAATCACTTGCGATGCCGCCCCTGGCACCTCGCCTGCCACCCGCAAAGTCACCGAATCCAGGCCATGCCGCAGGCGAATGTTGTCGCCCACCTTCACGTTCAAAACGTCCAAGGCCGCACGCGACAAAAACAGCGCCTTGGCATCAAACAAATCCCCGGCACCACCCTCGGCAAAGGGCAGCAAAGACGGCGACACCACGGCGGCTTTGAAAATATCCAACCCCAGCACCGTCAGTTGCTCGGTGCGCACCACCAGCACAGGGCTCACGGTGTGAATGCCCAAAGCCGCTCGGCGGCGGTCCCAGTCTTCGATCTGCCGGTCATCGATGTCGCCCAAAGGCGCAACCAACTGGGCCGACGCTTGGCCATTGACCGTGTCCAGGGCTTGGCCAAACGATGCGAGTGCCGAATGGTTCACGGTGTGGATGGCCACCGCCAGCATCACGCCAATGGCCACCATCACCAGCGCCACCAACCAGCGCGTCCAGGCCTGGATGGAAGCGCCCTTCAGCAGCCACCAAAACAGCACCTGCTGGCCCGTCAACTTCAGCACAGCAAACCTTTTTTGGTCAGGCGCAGCGTTCGGCCCATGGCCCGTGCCGCCTCGTCCGAATGGGTGACCATGACCAGGCTGGTCTGGCGCTCTCGGCACAAGCCCACGAGCAGGGCCAGAGTCTTGGCGGCAGTGTCGGTGTCCAGATTGCCGGTGGGCTCGTCGGCAAACACCACCTTGGGCCGATGCACCAGCGCACGCGCCAGTGCCACGCGTTGCTGTTCACCACCAGACAAACTGGTGGGCTTGGCGTCTAGCCGTGTGGCCAAGCCCAAGTCCCCCAACAGTTCCCGCGCTGACTGGGCAGCGTCCTGACCAGACGCGCCGCCCAACAAACAAGGCACCATGACGTTTTGCAGCGCTGACAAATGCGGCAACAGGTGAAATGCCTGAAACACAAAGCCCATGTCCGCTTGGCGGCAAGCGCGCCGCTGCTCAGCCGAGCAAGCCGAGGTGGGCTGGCCAGCCCAATGCACCTCGCCATGGGTCGGGACTTCAAGCCCAGCCATGATGTTCAGCAAGGTGGACTTGCCGCAGCCCGACGTGCCTTGAATGGCCACATGCTCACCCAATGCCAGATCAAACGAAAGGCCTTCAAACAGCCATTCGCCGGGCATGTGGGCATGCCCCACTGAAATTAAACTTAAAACAGACATGAATCCAAGCCGTGGTGCGTGAGGGGAGAGTGCGGTGTGCTGGAGGCGTGATGCCAGAACGCCTGTGCCGCTGATTATGGTTCGCGCCGCCAAGCTTTGCGCAATGGGCCTGACAGCCATCACACTTTGTGGGTTTAGGTACGATCCCCACTTACGCCCACCCATGGCCCAACCATGAACCCCCCAGACACCGAATTCCCTGTTCTTGCCTTTGTCGACATCGAAACCACGGGTGGCAACTCCGAACGTGACCGGATCACCGAAATCGGCATCAAGACACTGGACCAAGGCCAAGAAACGGTGTGGGAAAGCCTGCTGGACCCCCAAACCTTCATCCCGCAAAACATCCAAAGGCTGACGGGCATCACGCCGGACATGTTGGCGGGCCAACCCCCATTTGACGAACTGGCGCTGCAAATCAAAAAAGAGTTGGAAGGCAAGATCTTTGTCGCGCACAACGCCCGTTTTGACTACGGCTTCATCAAAGCCTCTTTTAAGCGCTTGGGTCTGGATTTTCGGCCCAAGGTGCTGTGCACCGTCAAGCTCTCGCGGCTGCTGTTTCCGCATCAGGCCCGGCACAACCTGGACACCATCGTCGCTGCGCACGGGCTGACGGTCACTGCGCGGCACCGGGCTTTGGGCGACGCCGATTTGCTGCTCCAGTTTTGGCGCGTGTGTGAAAAAACCTTTGGCCCCGCACGCTTGCTGGAAGCGGTCAATGAGTTGCTGGGCAGTGTGAGCCTGCCGCCCAACATCAACCAATCCGTCATTGACGCCATCCCAGACACACCGGGTTGTTACATCTTTTACGGCGAGCACAAAGCGCCCTTGTACATCGGCAAAAGCATCACGATGCGCAGCCGCGTCATGAGCCATTTCCAAAGTGCGCTCACCGTGCGCAAAGAGATGAAACTGTCTCAACAGGTGCACCACATCGAATGGATCGAGACGGGCGGCGAGTTGAGCGCTTTGATCTTAGAGGCCAAGCTCATCAAAGAGCGCATGCCCAGCGCCAACATCAAGCTGCGCCGCTCCAAAGACCTGTGCGCCTGGCAATTGAGCCCAGAACCTTCCGGCCTGCAACGCCCCATACTCATCACGCACAAGCATTTGCAACCTGGCTTTCAAGACAATTTGTACGGGCTCTTTAGCAACAAGAAAGAAGCGCTGGGTTATTTGGCCGCCGTCGCCAAAAAGTACCAACTGTGCGAGGCCTTGCTGGGCCTGGAGAAGGTGGAAGAGGGCAAGCCTTGTTTTGGCTACCAAGTCAAACAATGCCAAGGCGCGTGCATTGGCCAAGTGTCCTTGGCGGTGCACAATCTGAAGCTGCAAACGGCCCTTCAGCTTTACAAGGTTCCCGTTTGGCCATTTGAGGGTGCAGTCGTCATCAAGGACGGGCACAGCATGTTGGTGATCAACAAATGGTGTTACTTGGGCACCGCCAACGACCACGATGAGCTGGACGACATCGCTCGCTCTGAAGACTTTGAGTTTGACCTGGACATTTACAAGGTCGTCAAAAAAGCCATGGCTGGCTCTCACAAAACCAATGTGGTGAAACTTTCGTCCCACACCTCTACCTTTGACTGACCAAGACCCGACCCCCACCGCCCCTAGCGTTGTTCAACATGATGTTCAAAGTGAGTTACGCCATGTGCGTGCGCTCATGCACCTTGAGCAACAGGAAGACCAGGCGCAGTTCAAGCTCAAAAATGCCAGTGCCAGCATCAAAGAGCGCCGTCGGCGTGGCCTGACCTGGTACCCCGTCACCATCACCCAAGAAGACATCGGTTTTGGCGGCAAGGTGGTGCTGGAGCTGGAGCGCCCAGCGCATCGGCAAGACCTGCATTTGTTTCAGGTGGGCGCGGCTGCGGCGCTGTTCAGCAGTGCGCCCGGTTACTCGGGGCCAGACCGGCCCGTGGTGAGCGGCGTGGTGACCCGCGTGCGGCGCAACAAGCTGCTGTTGGCCACCACCAAAGAAGCGCTGCCCGACTGGGTGCTGGACGGCAGTACGCTGGGTGTTGACCTGACCTTTGACGAGGTCAGCTACCGCGAGATGAACCAGGCCCTGAGCGCGGTCATGGCCGCCCACGGCAACCGCTTGGCCGAACTGCGCGACGTGCTGTTGGGCGCCCGACAGGCAACTTTTCGCGAGCCCCAAGCCGAGGACCTGTTTTACCCCAGTGCGCTCAACGACTCGCAGCTGGCCGCTGTGCGCCATGTGGTCACGGCGCAAGACGTGGCCATCATCCACGGCCCGCCCGGCACGGGCAAAACCACCACGCTGGTGCAAGCCATTTTGGAAACCATTCGGCGCGAGCGGCGCGTGTTGGTGTGCGCCCCCTCCAACACCGCCGTGGACCTGCTGACCGAAAAGCTGGCCGAGCGCGGTGTGAATGTGATCCGCCTGGGTAACCCCAGCCGCGTGTCAGACCTGCTGCTCCAGCACACGCTAGACGCCGGGGTGATGGCCCACGCCAGCTACGCCAAGATGCACGCGATGCGCCAAACCGCCGAGCAGCACCGCCAGACGGCCAGCGAACGCGTACGCAACTTTGGTTTTGAGGAACGACAGCGCCGCCTATGGCTAAAGGAAGAAGCCCGCACGCTGCGCCAAGCCGCCGACGATTTGGAGCGCTTCATGACCGAGGACGTGCTCGAATCGGTGCAGGTCATCACCTGCACGCTGGTGGGCGCCAGCCACCGCTCCATTCGCCAGCTGGGCTTTGAGACCGTCTTCATTGACGAAGCCGCCCAGGCCTTGGAGCCGGGTTGCTGGATTCCCATTGCCAAGGGCCAGCGCCTGGTGTTGGCTGGCGACCATCACCAGCTGCCACCCACCGTGAAAAGCGAAAAAGCCGCCCGCGAAGGCCTGCGCGAAACCCTGTTTGAAAAGTGCATCCAGCGCCAACCCCACACCGCCCGCATGCTGAAGGTGCAATACCGCATGCACGCGCACATCATGGGCTTCAGCTCCGATAAGTTTTATGGCGGCCAACTGGTGGCGCACGCCAGCGTGCGCGACGCTGACCTGGCCGCTTACGACCCGCGCTTTAATGACCCACGTTTTTCGCCCGACCTGCCCGTGGAATTCATCGACACGGCGGGCTGCGGTTTTCAAGAACTGGCCATCCCCGAAAGCCGTTCAACCGCCAACCCCGAAGAAGCCCACTTGCTGCTGGAGCGCCTGGCGCAGCTGCTGGCCAAACTGTCGGAACCAGGCGAACCCACCGACCCAGACCAGCGCCCGCTGACCATTGGCGTGATCGCACCGTACCGCGCCCAAATCAACTATTTGAAAGACGCCATCGAAGACGGCGCCATGCTGAACGACTTGCTGCTGCAACGCAGGCTCAGCGTGGGCACCGTCGATTCGTTTCAGGGCCAAGAGCGCGACATCATTGCCATCACCTTGACGCGCAGCAACCCCCAAGGCGAGATCGGCTTCCTGTCCGACATCCGCCGCATGAACGTGGGCATGACCCGCGCACGGCGCAAGCTGCTGCTGGTGGGCGACTCGTCCACGCTGTGCAGGCATCCTTTTTTTGGGGAGTTGCTGGCGTATGTGAAGGGGGTGGGGGGCTACCGCACTGCGCATGAAGTGGCCAAACAGACCTGAAACAGAGATGGCCATTGCTGAGAAGTCAGCGCCTTGAGCTATACGCCCTTGGGCCGCTTTGGCTTCACCCGAACTTTGGGCTTGCTCGGCGCTGCTGGTTCGGGCGCATCCAGCAAACCCGGCGAAGGTGCTGTGGTCAGGTAGTTGGCTTTGCTCACAACCTTCTTACCTGTTTTGGCCTCTAGCGCTTTGCGGGCGTTGCCGGCAATCTTTCCGCCCTCTTTTGCGGACGTGCGGTTTTCATCAAAACCCAAGGCGTCACTGCGGCGGGCAATCTCGGTGGTGCTGGCTTCGCCCAGCATGGTGAAGATCAACTCCAGATCGGTCATGTGGTCGCGCAGGTTGTTGCCGGTCTTCACCACATCCAGGCCTTTGAGCTGGCTGTGTTCGACGGGTGTCACGCCAAATGTGGCGCGGGCAATTTCGGCGGTGAGTATTGAATACTCTTTGCCCTCGGCAACGCCGCGTGCTTTCCACTCGTCGGTCAGCTCCCCGCGCACGGAGATGGAGCGAAGCCGCTTCTCGATCCATGCTTGTGGGTAGCCTTTGGCTTGGTACAGCTCACGGGCACGGGCGCTGGCCAGTTCGGGGTTTTCTATTTCTTTGACTCGCTCGTAACCCACCTGCGCCAGCCAGCGTTTGAAAGGCTCGGCCTTTGGCGAGGGGATGGACTGGATGATGCGGAACAGACCTTCGGTGTTGGCGCAATTTACCCGCTGTGCACCGCCTGCGGTCGGAACACGAAGGGGGGTGGCAATTTGCCCCCACCCTTTGGCAAGCTCCGGGTCACGACGGCGCAGGTCTTTCACGTAGCCCTCTGGCTGCACCGAATCGGACAGCACACCCACCACGTCAACAATAGCAAACCACCATTCCTCGTTGTGCCAGACACGGCGAATGGTGGTTTCTTGAAATACCGCGATGTGCTGTGCGGGATCGTTGGGGGTGGTGATTTTCTGCATATGGCTCCCGGGAGTGCTGTAATTTTATACAGTTGTTTGCGATTGCGGCAACCGCTATTTCTTCTCTGAGCTGATTGCAGTACGCTCGCACGCAAACGTGCCTAAAGACGGCTGCGTGCCAGCTGCTGCAACGCAAGCTCAACGTGGGCACGGTCGATTCGTTTCAGGGCCAAGAGCGCGACATCATTGCCATCACCTTGACGCGCAGCAACCCCCAAGGCGAGATCGGTTTCCTGTCTGACATCCGCCGCATGAACGTGGGCATGACCCGCGCACGGCGCAAGTTGTTGTTGGTGGGCGACTCGTCCACGCTTTGCAGGCATCCGTTTTTTGGGGAGTTTCTGGCTTATGTGAAGGGGGAGGGGGGATACCGCACGGCGCGTGAGGTGGCCTAAATGGGTGCCTGCTTGAGCGCTGTTTGCCGTCAGGGGCTTGCAGCGCAAGGGGGTACAAGTTGTACCCCAGTGGGCAACTAGGCCGCTGCCCGTGAACGTCGAGCAGCACCTGCGCGCTTGTTGAGGGTGACTTCACCTCCCAAGTGGTCGATCACCACGGACGGGCGATCAGGAAACTTGGCCACCAGTTCCAGCTTGCCGCCCATGCTCTCCACATAGTGGCGCATCGTTGAAAGCAGCATGTCGCTGCGCTTTTCCAAACGAGAAATGGTGTCCTGACGCACCCCCAAGGCGGCAGCCATTTGCTCTTGTGTTTGCTGGGCGGCATGGCGAAGGTCTTTGAGTGTCGCCAATTCCATGGCCCGATCCTCCACCCGTTTTTTCCGATCTTTGGGCAGCGCAGCCATCACGTCATCGAGTTTTCTTGCCATTTTTGGACTCCTTGGTTGATTGACTCAAAGTGCCCAGATGATCGTCGTAACGCGCATCGGCCACCGTGAGTAAGCGCTTGTAAAACCTGCGCTGATCTGCCCCACCTTTATCTCCACCCACAAGCAAGATGGCTTGTCGGCGGGGATCAAAGGCAAAGGCCACTCGCCAAACCTGACCATTCCAGGAAAACCGAAGTTCCTTCATGTTGCTGTGTCGTGAACCCTTCAGGGTATCGATGGTAGGTCGCCCCAAATCAGGTCCAAACATCGCCAGCAACTTGGCATGTGCCAAGAGTTCGTCTTGAAGCTCCTCGACCAAAGCTTCGAACTCAGCGTTGAAGGCGTCGTGAAACAGAACAGTCCAAGTCATTGCGAAATTATGGACTTAAAGACATATGGAGTCAAATCCATCTTGAGCGACGAACAGAACTTTGACGGCTGCGTGGTGACCCGCTGCTCTTATGTGAATTGCGTGGGGGGCAATCGCACGGCGCATGAGGTGGACATTGAGGCCTGATCTTGCTGCGATTCGTCTACGCTGCTCTTGCTCAAGGCCAGCGTGACTTTCACGCCATCTTCCTTGAACGCCAGCTCGGCAGGCGACGGCAGAAAATCTGCAACCACCTCAACATCTCCCATGGGCTCATCCGTGTAAACGATCTTCTTTTTCACGTCATCCAGTCCTCAATTTTCAAGCCCGGCACCCGCTTGAAGTGCCGTGTGTTGTGGGTTACCAAGGGCAGGCCCAGCGCCAATGCGTGCGCGGCGATTTGGGTGTCCATCTCGCCAATGGGCTGCCCGGTTTGCTGCAGGTGGGCGGCAACTTCTCCATAGTAGTCTGCGGCCTCCAGCGTCCATGGCAAAACGGGCAACTCATTGAGCAGCAAATCAATGGTTCGGCGGCGTTTGTCTTCGGCTTGCAGCAGTGCCTGCCCAAACCGAGTTTCGGCGCGGGTGATGGCGGAGATGGCGACCTCCTGCTTTTTGAGCGCCACCAACATGCGCGTTTGCAGCGCGGCAGAGCTGTTGCGTGCGAAGTAGCCCAAGATGTTGGTGTCCACCAAAAACTTGATCACTTGCGGGCCTTGGTTTTGGCGGTGCGTTTAACGGAGGCTTTGGGGGCTGTTGGCGTATCCCAGTCTGCAAACGGATTTTTGGGTGGATTTTTTTGCCGACTGGCATCCGATAAAAAGTCGTCGGGCAATGGGCTGTCCGCAATGGCGGCCATCAGCGCATCCAGCCGACGCTTGCGCAATGTTTCCGTGTCCTTGGGCTTGAGCGTGATCTCTCCCGTCACCTCGTTGCGAGCAATCCACATTTCATCGACATCCACACGAAATGCCTTGGGCAAGCGAATCGCCTGGCTGTTGCCGTTGGTAAAAACTTTGGCGGTAGCGAGCATGGCACCCTCCTTGGAATGTATCTATGAAAACGTATCTACTTTATCACCAAGCAATTGATTCAGTCCAAGTCAAAAACCCACAGCTGAATTGATCTTGACACCGCGCACGATACGATTTTCATCCCATTCAAATCATAAATTGATATGATTAAGCCATGAAATCATATCAACGTTGGATTTGGCAGCTGCCAGAGTGGCCAGCATTGGCGTTCGACGCGCAGCGAATCCAGGCGGCATTGGCGGCCGCAAGAACATCCCAAGGAATTCTTCTTGGCAAAGCGGAGGCGATTGGCCTGGAAGGGCTGCAGCCCCACATCCGCGACTCGCTGACGCAAGAGGCATTGACCACCTCTGCGATTGAAGGCGAAAAGCTGGACCCTGAAAGTGTTCGCTCTTCCGTGGCCCGGCGCTTGGGGCTGGACACGTCGGGTGCCCCCGTGCGCGAAGGCAGGCGCAACATCGAGGGGCTAATTGATGTGTTGCAAGACGCCACCCTCAACACCGATGCACCCTTGACGCTGGAGCGGCTGTGCAGTTGGCACGGGGCGCTTTTCCCCACGGGCTTTTCGGGCATGCAGCGCATTGATGTGGGCGCTCTGCGTTCTGTGCCCATGGAGATCGTCAGTGGGGCCGTGGGCCACAGCAAGCTGCATTACGCCGCGCCACCCGCTGAAGGTCTGGCCGAGCAGATGGACGCTTTTTTGAATTGGTTCAACCAAACCCAGCCCAAAGTCGGGCCGCAGCCCATGGACGGCTTGGTGCGTGCCGCTGTCTCGCATCTGTGGTTCGAGACGCTGCACCCGTTTGACGATGGCAACGGTCGTCTAGGCCGGGCCATCTTGCAACTGGCACTGGGCCAAGACATGGGCCAGCCTGGGCGCATCGTGACACTGTCGCGGCAAATCGAGTCGTGCAAAGACCAGTATTACCGCGAGCTAGAGCGGGCACAACGCTCCAAAAGCATGGACGTGACGGCATGGGTCGAATGGTTGCTGGCGCAAATTGATCTGGCCAACGAATTCGCCAACCGCACCATCGATTCCGCCATTCAACGCATTCGGTTTCAGGCCCAAATGTCATCGGTCTCGCTCAATGAGCGTCAGCATAAAACCATGAAGAAGCTGCTGGATGCTGGCCCCAAAGGTTTTGAGGGCGGCATGACCACGCGCAAGCACGAGCGGATTGCGCAAACCTCAACACCCACCGCCGCCCGAGACCTCATCGATCTGGAACGCCTGGGGCTGCTCACCCGGTACGGTGATGGTCGATCAACACGGTATTACCCCGCGATAGAAGGCTGGGCCGAGGACGATGCCAAGTTGGGCAAAGCCAGTGGGACTTGAGGTGCATGACACCCTGATGGCCAGTCCAAATTCCCCCACCCGTGGCCACCCCAAATTCCCCCAGGCAGCGCAGTCGGATTATGACCCTTCAGCTTGGATGGCCAAGCGTGCCGCCGCCTCCTTGAGCCTGTAGCTCTTGCCCTCAAACTCCAGCATCACGCAGCGGTGCATCAACCTGTCCAAAATCGTGCTGGCCATCGTGGCATCGCCCAGATACTTGCCCCAGTCCTGCACCACCCGGTTCGATGTCACCACCAG
>NZ_JAFEIF010000054.1 GCF_017848645.1 Limnohabitans sp.
CCCAGGCCCCGCCCACGTTCAGCACCCAATCCAGGTTGGAAGGCACCCGCACCGGCAAGAACATCTGCAGCGACTCCATCGCCAAGGACAAGCCTCCTGCCACCAAAGCTGCGAGGGTGACGGCTGGCCAGTGTCGGCGGCTGCGGTGCACGGCCAGCGCCAGCAAAAAGCCCAAGGGGGCATAGCCCAACACATTGGAAAACACGTCAAACCCGGTCCAGTAACGTGGCCAGGGTGCCGTCAGGAATGACCAGGACACCAGGCCCTGAAACCGCCAGTTTTCAAACGGGTACAGGCTGGCGTAGACGATCAGGACCGCATACAGCCAAAACAAAGGCCAGGCGGTTGTTTTGCGCCAGGTTGGCTTGCGCATAAGCCTTGCTTGTCAGGCCTTAAAAAGGCTTGACCACCACCAACACAACGGCAGCGAACATCATCAACACCGGCGCTTCGTTGAACCAGCGAAACCAGACATGGCTGCGCTGCATCTGGCCGTTCTCGAACTTGCGCAGGAGCACACCACAACTGTGGTGGTAACCCAACAAAGCCAGCACGATCAGCAGTTTGGCGTGCATCCAGCCTTGGCCCGGACCCATGCCTATGCCGTAGTAAAGCCAAAGCCACAGGCCCAGCGCCAAGGCCGGAACGGCCAGGATGGTCATGAAACGGAAGAGTTTGCGCGCCATCAGCAGCAGGCGATCGCGCTCGGCGGTCGAGTCGGCCGGCACCATGGCCAGGTTGACGTAGATGCGAGGCAAATAAAACAGACCAGCAAACCAGCTGGCGATGAAAACGATGTGAAGGGCTTTGATCCAGAGCATGCGTCGAGTGTAGCCAGTGATGCCCGAGCCAAGGGCCTGTGCGCGGAGCAAAAAAAACCCCCGACCAGAGGCCGAGGGCAGGAAGCCTTTTTGCTGTCACACATCAAGGCGCCCGCTCAGGGAGGAAAAGCGGGAGGCAGCAAGCTGCCCGAGGTGGAATTTATCAAATAACAAAACCAATAACAAGCATGTGTTTGTCTTTTATGTTGTTTTTATCATTTGTGGTCGGCGTGCCGTTCTGGTCACCCAAACTGCCGCCTGAGCGACTGCGCGCAACCTGCAACTTTTGGCATCCACGGGGACTTCAGGCACAATTTTCGACATGAACCCTGTCGCCCCCTTCCCCGCCAACCGCCCACGCCGCTTGCGCCGTGACGAATTCACCCGCAACCTGGTGCGCGAGCACCGGGTCACAGCGCATGACTTGATCTACCCGGTCTTTGTGCTGGACGGGCAAAACCAGCGCCAGGCCGTGGGCTCCATGCCCGGTGTCGAGCGCCTGAGTCTGGACCTGCTGCTGCCGGTTGCCGAAGACTGCGTGAAGCTCGGCATCCCGGTCATGGCCCTGTTCCCGGTGATCGACGCCAGCCTGAAGGACCCGACAGGCAGTGAAGCCATGAACCCCAACGGCCTGGTGCCGCGCGTGGTGCGTGAGCTGAAAAAACGCTTTCCCGAGTTGGGCGTGATGACCGATGTGGCGCTCGACCCCTTCACCAGCCACGGCCAGGACGGCCTGCTGGATGAGACCGGCTACATCCTGAACGACGAAACCACCGCCGTGCTGGTGCAGCAAGCCCTGACCCAAGCCGAAGCGGGCGTGGACATGGTGGCACCCAGCGACATGATGGACGGGCGCATCGGCGCGATCCGCCAGGCGCTCGAGGCGCGCGGCCTGATCCACACCCGCATCATGGCCTACAGCGCCAAATACGCCAGCGCCTTCTATGGCCCCTTCCGCGACGCGGTGGGCTCGGCCGGCAACCTGGGCAAGAGCAACAAAAAGGTCTACCAGATGGACCCCGGCAACACCGACGAAGCCCTGCGCGAAGTGGCCATGGACCTGGCCGAAGGCGCCGACATGGTCATGGTCAAACCCGGTATGCCGTACCTGGACATCGTGCGCCGCGTCAAAGACGAGTTCAAGGTGCCCACATTCGCCTACCAGGTCTCGGGCGAATACGCCATGCTCAAGGCCGCTGCGCAAAACGGCTGGCTGGACCACGACCTGGTCATGATGGAAAGCCTGCTGGCCTTCAAGCGGGCGGGTGCCGATGGCGTGCTGACTTACTTTGCCCGCGACGCCGCACGCTGGATCGCCACCCATTGAAAGACGCCCACAGCCCTGCCGAAGTGCCCGGTGTGCGGGTGTTCGGCATCCAGGGCAACCAGGTGCAGGCTTGGCCTTCACAAGGCTCTGAGACCGCGTTGCCCCAGGCTTTGCCCGAGCAAGGCTTTCTCTGGCTGGCTTTTTCCCGCTCGCATTTTGAGCAGCACTTGCCCGCCATCCAGACCAGCCTGCAGCAGCTGACAGGCCAAAGCCTGGTGGACCTGCATGTCTCGGACTTGCTCAACGGCCAACTGCCTTCGCGCTACGACTTCACCTCGCACTACGACCTGCTGGTGTTTCGCCGATTGGCGCAGCACACGGGCACCGCACCCCGTCACAGCGAAACAAAGACCCCACACGCCCCGGGCAAACGGCCCGGCCCCCCCATCTTGCAGCGCATCGACACCAGCCCGGTGGGTTTTGCGGTGTTTGAGCGGGTGCTGCTGAGCGTGCACCCCGACGACTGCGCCGTGCGCGAAGCCTATGCCAGCCGCCTGTTGAACGCGACAGGCGACAAGGCCTTAGCCAACGACCCCCGCTCGGCCGGGGCACGCGGCATCCCACTGAGCCCTGCCGACATGATGCTGCGCATCGTGAGCCAGATGGTGGACGCCTACCTGGACCTGCGCCGCGAACTGAGCCGCCAACTCGACCACTGGCAGGCCGAGCTGCTGCATCCCCGCGCACGTTTTCGCCGTTGGGACGCCTTGCTGCAAGCCCGCCTGGCCCTGCACCAGCTTGAAGACCTGTGCGACGATCAGCACACGGCCATGCTCAACTGGAACGAAACCCTGGACGACTGGGTGGTGAGCGAAGACCCGGCCGCGCTGCGCGAACACGAGCTGCTGCGGGTGCGCTGCCGCGATGTGCTGGAGCACATTGACCGTGTCGTCCACCATGTACGGCGCCTGGAGCACAACACCGAAACGGCGGTGCAAATGCACTTCAACGCCCAAGGCAACCGCACCAACGACATCATGCGCACCCTGACGGCGCTGACCGCCATCTTTTTGCCGCTGAACCTGATCGCGGCCGTGTTCGGCATGAACTTCGAATTCATGCCCTGGCTGCACACCGCCAGCGCGTTTTGGTGGACGCTGGGCGGCATGGGGACCATTGCCACGACCATGGGCCTGGTGTTCTGGCGCAAGCGCTACTTGGCACGGACTGGCGATTGAGCGGCCAGATCAGCCCAAGTGCTGCTTGAAAAACGCCAGCGTGCGCTCTCGCGCCAGCTGGGCCGAGGGCGCATGCCATGAACCGCGCTGGTCGCAGTTGAAGCCGTGGTGCGCGGCATAGGTAAACACCTGAACTGAAGGATGGGCCTTTTTGAAAGTCTCGACCGTGTCCAAAGGAATCCACTTGTCCTCGTCGGCAAAGTGCGCCATGACAGGCACGCGAGGCTGACGAGCGGTTTCGGCTTCGGTAGTGACACCGCCACCGTAATAAGGCACCGCCGCGCTCAGGCCGGACAAGGTGCAGGCCGCACGCCAGGTCAGCAAGCCGCCCCAGCAATAACCCACGATGCCCACCTTGCCGCCTGAGGCCTGGGCCGCACGGTCAATCGCGGCTTGAATGTCCTGCATCACGCCGGGCGCAGGCAATGCCTCCGCCGCGGTTTTGTAGCCAAAGCCTTCGCCCATGTCGGCATCGGTGTAACCCAGCGCCACCCCAGGTTTGACGCGGTGAAACGCGGCCGGGGCCACGGCCAGGTAACCCTCGGCGGCACAGCCGTCGGCCACAGCGCGGATGTGGCTGTTGACGCCAAAAATCTCCTGAATCACCACCACCGCCCCTTTGGGTGTGCCAGCAGGACGTGCTTCGTAGGCAGGCACTTGCGTGCCATCGGCCGATTTCAGTTCAATCATCGATCCCATGTGTTTTCCTTTCAGGTGCAGACAGGTTCAACGCGCCAAAGCACGTTCGACAAAATCGAGACGGTCCTGGCCCCAAAAAATCTCGCCATCGACCACATAACTGGGCGCACCAAACACGCCCGTATCGATGGCCGCCTGGGTGTAGCTTTCGTAGCGCTCTTGCACTGCCTGGCTGCGCGAGGCCTCCATCCACTGGGCTGGCAGCCCCTGCTCGCTCAGCAGCTCGGCCAACACCTTGTCATCGGCCATGTTGCGCTCTTGGGCCCAGCAAGCCGCCAAAATCGCGCCCGCGATTTTCATGGCCGCCTGTGGGCCTTGGGCCAGATCCGCGGCAATGATCAGACGGGCCGAGTCGTCACCCCCGACGGGGAAATACTTGGGCTTGAGGTTCAAGGGCACATTCAGGTGCCGGCTGAAACGCTGCAACTCCACCAAGCGGTAAGCCTGACGTTGCGGCGCTCGCTGCCCCAAGGGCAAGCCGCCCGAAATCGGAAACACCTTGCCGCCCAGGTCGATGGGCATCACGCGCACCGTGGCCCCGGTGCGCTGCACCATGTCGGCCAGGCGCTGGTGGCCCAAATAAGCCCAGGGGCTTTGCGGTGCGAGGTAATAGTCCACTGTGCGACCCATGCTGTCTCCTTGTGTGTTGTGTAATCTTAGAAGCTGCGGTTGTAACCGCAAGCGACCATTTTTGCAGGAGACACGCGATGAACAAGGTCTTGTTGGTGACGGGTGGCAGCCGGGGCATCGGGGCGGCCACCGCCCTGTTGGCGGCCCAAAACGGCTGGTCGGTGGCGGTGAACTACACCGCCAACTCGCTGGCCGCCGACGAAGTAGTGCGCCAGATCCGGGCCATGGGAGGGCAAGCCATGTCGGTGCAGGCCGACGTGGCCGAAGAAGACCAAGTGCTGCGCATGTTCGAGCACATCGACGCCAAGTTCGGCCGGCTGACCGGTCTGGTCAACAACGCAGGTGTGGTCGACGTCAAAGCCCGCGTCGACGAAATGAGCGTGGCCCGGTGGAAGCGC
The DNA here is from genome assembly GCF_017848645.1 of Limnohabitans sp. Taxonomy (GTDB): domain Bacteria; phylum Pseudomonadota; class Gammaproteobacteria; order Burkholderiales; family Burkholderiaceae_C; genus Limnohabitans_A. The sequence continues at coordinate 5,054 of NZ_JAFEIF010000054.1, forward strand.
ATGCTCGACATCAACGTGATCGGCAGCCTGATTTGCGCCCGAGAAGCCGTGCGGCGCATGAGCACGCAACACGGCGGCGAAGGCGGCAGCATCGTCAACGTGTCCAGCGCGGCATCCCGTTTGGGCGCGCCTGGGCAATATGTGGACTACGCCGCCGCCAAGGGTGCGATTGACGCCTTCACCATCGGTCTGGCCAAAGAAGTCGCTGCGGAAGGCATCCGTGTGAACGCCGTGCGCCCAGGCCTGATCGAGACCGAAATCCACGCCTCGGGCGGCTTGCCCAACCGGGTCAAAGAGCTGCAGCACCTGGTGCCCGCCCAGCGCGGCGGCACGGCCGACGAAGTGGCCCAGGGCATCGTCTGGCTGCTGTCGGACAGCGCCAGCTACACCACCATGAGTTTTCTGGACATTTCGGGAGGCCGTTGATGGCCGAAATCAAATACTTTTGGGAAGACATGGCCGTGGGCCAAGTGCGCGATTTGGGCAGCATCACCCCCACCCGCGAAGAGATCATCGCTTTTGCCACCCAGTTTGACCCCCAGCCGTTCCACTTGGACGATGAAGCGGCCAAAGCCTCGGTCTTTGGCGCCCTGTCCGCCAGTGGCTGGCACACCTGCGCCATGGCCATGCGGCTGATGGTGACGAACTTCCTGAACAACACCTCCAGCCTGGGCTCGCCGGGTCTGGAAGGTATCAAATGGCTCAAGCCCGTGTTTCCGGGCGACGTCCTGCACCTGCAAAGCACGGTACTCGAGACCAAACCCATGAGCAAACGCCCCGATGTGGGCATGACACGCAACCTGTGGGAAATGTCCAAGCAAAACGGTGACAAGGTGCTGCAAATGGAAGGCTGGGGCATGTTCAGACGGCGCACGCCTGCGGCCTGAAAACAGCCCTGAAAGTGACCTGAAGGGGCACAATGCGGTGATGGACTTCAAACCACTCATCACCCTGCTGGCCATCGTCAACCCCTTGGCCATCGTCCCGTTTTTCATCCACTACACCCAGGGCTTCAGCCGAGCCCAGCGCCAACGCACCATCTGGGTGTCCTCGTTCAGCGCCTTCGTGGTCATTGCGGCCAGTGCCTTGCTCGGTCTGCAAATCCTGGAGTTCTTTGGCATCTCGCTGGCCAGCTTCCAGGTGGGCGGCGGCCTGCTGCTGCTGACCGCCGCCTTGTCGATGCTCAACGCCCAACCGGCCGAAGCCCGCGCCAATGCCGACGAGGTGCATGACGCCGAAGCCAAAGCCGCCATGGGGGCCAGCATCGCTGTGGTGCCACTGACCATCCCCCTGCTGACCGGCCCGGCCACCATGTCCACCGTGGTGATTTACGCCGAAAAAGCCAAGAACTTCGCCCAACTGGGCACCCTGGTCGGCTACGGCGTGGTCATTGCGATGGCCACCGCACTGTGCTTTTCATTGGCCACACCGATTGCCCGCATTCTGGGCAAAACCGGCATCAACGTCATGACGCGGTTGATGGGTTTGATTTTGGCCGCGCTGGCGGTTGAGGTGATGGCGGACGGGCTGCACAAGCTGTTTCCGGTGCTGGCCGGTCGCTAAACGGCCCCTTTACTGCGGGTTCAGACGCCAAACCCAGCCGCCAAACCTGACCTCAAATGCGCAACCAACGCCGCCACCGCCCGAGGAACATGCGGCGCGTAGGGGCGGATGGCGTAAATGGTTTCGGCAAAGGCCCCCACGGGTTTCCAGCCGGGCAGCACGCGCACCAACTGGCCCTTGCGCAATTCGGCTTGGGCGCTGAAGTCGGGCAAGAGGGCGATGCCTGCACCGGTCATGGCCGCTTCGCGCAAGGCTTCACTGTTGTTGGCGGCGAAGTTGCCGTTCACGGGCACCGTGACGCGTTCGCCCGCCTCTAAAGACTCTCGCCGCTCAAAGGTCCATGCAGGCGTGTCTTGCGAACGTGGGTAATGCAGGCAGTTGTGGGTTTGCAGCTCGGTGGGGGTTTGCGGTTCTCCGTGTTGGCGGATGTAGGCGCGAGTGGCCACCAGCACCGAAACGGTGGCGCACAGCGCCCAGGCCACATGGGTGTCGGGCGGGCGAGCGGTATGGCGGATGGCCAGGTCGTAGCCTTCGGTGGCCAAGGCGCTCAGGCGGTCGGACAGGTCCAGCTCGATGCGCACATCCGGAAAGTCTTGCAAAAAAGCGGCGAACAGCGGCACCAGTTGCTGGCGAGCCAGCGCCACCGGGGCCGTGACGCGGAGCAAACCGCTGGGCTGTTCGGCCAAGTCGCGCACCTGAGCAAAGCTTTGCTCAATCTGCTCAAAAGAAGCGCGGGTCTCATCCACCAAGCGCTGCCCCGCCTCGGTCAGCCGCAGGCTGCGGGTGGTGCGCTGCACCAAGGTCACCTTGGCGGCCCGTTCCAGCTCGGCAATACGCTGGCTCATCGCCGCTTTGCTCACGCCCAGACGGGCGGCGGCGGCCGTGTAACTGCCTTGCTGCGCCAGCACGCTCAGCCAGTGCAGGTGGGTCCAGAGGGTGTTGATTTTTTGCTCTTCCATGCAGGTATTGTTCATTATTTTGAACAATCAATTCAGATTTGGGGCATTGCCGGGGGAATCGAGGGTGCCTAAACTGCGTGCAAATCCACACACTCGGAGTTCATCATGAGCATTTCTCAAATTGGCCATTACATCAACGGCCAAACCGCCGCAGGCGCGTCAGACCGCAGCCAACCCGTCACCAATCCCGCCACCGGCGCCGTAACCGGCAACGTGGCCTTGGCCAACAGAGCCGAAGTGGACAAGGCCGTGGCCGCCGCGCAAGCCGCTTTCCCCGCTTGGTCCGACACCCCGCCCCTGCGCCGCGCCCGCGTGATGTTCAAGTTCCTCGAACTGCTGAACACCCACAAAGACGAGTTGGCCCACCTGATCACCGCCGAGCACGGCAAGGTGTTCACCGACGCACAAGGCGAAGTCAGCCGCGGCATCGACATCGTCGAATTCGCCACCGGCATTCCGCAGCTGCTCAAGGGCGACTTCACCGACCAAGTCTCCACCGGCATCGACAACTGGACCCTGCGCCAGCCGCTGGGCGTGGTGGCGGGCATCACGCCCTTCAACTTCCCTGTCATGGTGCCCATGTGGATGTTCCCCGTCGCCATCGCGGCAGGCAACACCTTCATCTTGAAGCCCAGCCCAACCGACCCAACGCCTTCGCTGTTCATCGCCGACTTGCTGAAAAAAGCCGGTCTGCCCGATGGCGTGTTCAACGTGGTGCAAGGCGACAAGGAAGCCGTGGACGCGCTGCTGGAGCACCCGGACGTGAAAGCCATCAGCTTCGTCGGCTCCACGCCGATCGCCAACTACATCTACGAGACCGGCGCGCACCACGGCAAGCGCGTGCAAGCCTTGGGCGGCGCGAAGAACCACTTGGTGGTCATGCCCGATGCCGACATCGATCAGACCGTGGACGCACTGATCGGCGCAGGCTACGGCTCGGCCGGCGAGCGCTGCATGGCCATTTCGGTGGCGGTCTTGGTCGGTGATGTGGCCGACAAAATCATCCCCAAACTCATCGAGCGCACCAAGACCTTGAAGGTGCTCAACGGCGAAAATCTGGCCGCCGAGATGGGCCCCATTGTCACCGACGCAGCGCGTCAACGCATCAAGGGCTACATCGACGCAGGCGTGGCCGAAGGCGCCAAGCTCTTGATCGACGGCCGCGAGTTTGACGGCTCCAAAGCCGGTGCCGGTTGCGACAACGGTTTCTGGCTCGGCGGCACGCTGTTCGACAACGTGACCACCGACATGAAGATCTACAAGGAAGAGATCTTTGGCCCGGTCTTGAGCTGCGTGCGCGTGCCCGACTTCGCTACCGCCGTGCAGATCATCAACGACCACGAGTTCGGCAACGGCGTGAGCTGCTTCACCCGCGACGGCAACGTGGCCCGCGAGTTCTCGCGCCGCATCCAGGTGGGCATGGTCGGCATCAACGTGCCGATCCCCGTTCCCATGGCCTGGCACGGCTTTGGCGGCTGGAAGCGCTCGTTGTTTGGCGACATGCACGCTTACGGCGAAGAGGGCGTGCGCTTCTACACCAAGCAAAAGTCCATCATGCAGCGCTGGCCTGAGAGCATCGGCAAGGGCGCTGAGTTCGTGATGCCCACAGCCAAGTGATGGGGCTTGGCTCCGAGCTTTGTTTGAAGTCCAGATTTTCGTGTTTCGACGGGATGCCCCTCACCGACTGTCAGTCCACGCGGGGCATCCGACAGCTCTGATTGTTTGCATGTTGTTACAAACAAAATCAGCATTGAAGATCATTTTGAATACTTTTGATGGCTACAATTTTGTCGGTTTAACCACCTGTCAACAATTTAAATCCATGAAAAATTTCATTCTTGCATCATCCTTGGCACTTTTGGCTATTTCTGCTCAGGCAGAAAAGGCTGGCTACTACATGGGTACCGAAGTGTTCAACAGCCGCTACGATGGCGACACCTCCACCACTGGCGGCGGTATTTTTGCGGGTTACCGCTTGGGCAACGGCCTGGCTTTTGAAGCCAACGGCAACCGCATTGGCACTTTTAGCTCTGGCCCATTCAAAGCCAGCGTGAGCCAGATGAGCGTGTCCGCTTTGTACTCTCTGCCTGTGTCCAACACGGTCAGCGTCTATGGTCGTTTGGGCTACGGCGGCATGCGCGTCTCTGACGCCAACAACATGCGCGATCGCGGTATCAAACTCGACAACGGCGTGGTTTACGGTGGCGGTCTCAGCTACCAAGCTACCAAGCAAGTGGCTGTCCGTGCCGAATTTCGCAAGCCAGAAGCCGACATCCGCAGCTTTGGCGTGGGTTTGAGCTACAGCTTCTGATTCAGAGTGGGTTTCGACCTGCTTGCAAAAGCCACCGTCAGGTTAATGCCAGTCAGTTAAGCGCTGACTGGTTTTAATTTAAAAAGGGAACCCTGTTCAAACACGGTTCCCTTTTTCATGAGCTGGCTGCAAAACGATCTTTCCCAAACACTTCAACGCACCCCCCAGCGGCTGGATCAACTCAGCAGCCTTATCGACCCTCAGTGGATTACCCAAGTCCTGAGCGCCACAGGCAAAGCCTCCATACGACGACGCAAGCTGCCTGCCGAACACGTTATTTGGCTGGTCAACGGATTGGCTCTTTTTCGCAATCAGCCCATCTGGGACGTGGCCAGGCAGCTGCAATTGACGTTGCACAATCAACCCTTAAGCGTGCCCAGCGCTGCCGTTGCCGGGCGTCAACGTTTGGGCGAAGAGCCTTTGGCACATTTGTTTCGCCTGCTTTGTCAGGGGTGGACAGCCTGCGAGTGCGTCTGTCAGCGCGTGCTGGGCCTGCGCCTTCTGGCCGTTGATGGCGTTGTCTGGGCGACACCCGATACCCCAGACAACCGCTTGGCCTTGGGCAGCAGCAGCAATCAACATGGCTCGGGTGGCTGGCCTCAAATTCGAGCAGTCTGCCTGATGGATACGTACAGTCATGAAGCGCCGGTTCATCACATCGCTGACGGATGCGAGTCGCTATCCGGCCAAAGAACTGGCCAAGCTGTACATGCAGCGCTGGGAGATTGAGTTGGGATTTCGGGAGATCAAGCACTCATTGCAAAGTTCGCAATGGACGCTGCGCAGCAAACAGCCGCAGCTGGTGCGACAGGAGCTGTGGGGCTTGCTGATTGCATATACGTTGTTGCGCAGATTGATGCGCCAGATGGCTGCACACGTGAAGGTGGAGCCATTGCGTATGGGCTTTCAAGTTGCGAGTATGGCCATCATTGATCTGTTGCGTTTTGCGCCACTGGAGTCGGCTGGGACGTTGCCCAAACGGTTGCAGCTGTTGTTTGACCAGGCACATTTATTTGTTTTACCGCCAAGGCGTAAACGTTCATACCCTCGGGTTGTCAAAACAAAGACAGCCAAATACCCAGCAAAAATGCCAGTCAGCTCTTAACTGACTGGCATTAACCGTCAGGTGGCTTTTTCTTGCCAAAAGCGGCTGCAGGTTCATTTTTTGACCTGTGGCGGGGCCATGGGCATCAGGGATTTCCCCCAAATGGGGAAATCCCTGAGAAAAATCGAGAGCTTGTTCCCTTACATTTCAATCACTCGATGCAAAGCAGTACTTGCATCCCGAGGGCCGAGGAGACAACTCGATACCCTGAGAATTCGAACATGAACCAACATCCGAACGAGGTGTGATTTTCCCAAGCGTCGCGCAAGCGGCGCTTTTTTTTGTCTGCTGCTGAAGCCTTTGAGAGACAGCCACTGCTACAAGCGGATGCCACAATCGCCTGCATGGAATTACTGATTGTTTCGCTGGCCTCGCTGCTGGCAGGGCTGATGGACTCGATCGTTGGCGGTGGCGGCTTGATCCTGATTCCGGCGCTGTTTGCCACCTTCCCCGGCGCGGCCCCCGCCACCTTGCTTGGCACCAACAAAAGCGCTGCAATCTGGGGCACAGCCTTTGCCAGCATTCAATACAGCCGTAAAGTGGTCATGCCCTGGCGCTCCTTGCTGCCTGCGGCCGGGGCGGGTCTGGTGGGCTCACCCATTGGCGCTTGGGTGGTCACGCAGGTCGACCCCGGTTTGTTGCGAAAAATGCTGCCCATCCTGATGCTGTCACTGCTGGTCTATACCTTGGCCAAAAAAGACATGGGCCGCCACCATGCGCCCCGTTTTGCAGGCAAGCAAGAGGCCTGGGTTGCCGCGGGCATCGGCTTGACGATCGGTTTTTACGACGGCTTTTTTGGCCCAGGCACCGGCAGTTTTCTGGTCTTTGCCTATGTATGGCTGTTGGGCTATGACTTTTTGAACGCTTCGGCTTCGGCCAAACTCATCAATGTCGCCACCAACTTTTCTGCGCTGATATTGTTTGCCATTCAAGGCCACGTCTGGTGGCATCTGGCCCTGGTCATGGCGGTCTCCAACATCGTGGGCAGTCTGATCGGCACCCGGCTGGCCCTGAAACACGGGGCTGGCTTTGTGCGCCAAGTGTTCATCTTCGTCGTGATGGCATTGATTTGCAAAACCGCCTACGACACCTGGCTGCGCTGAATGCGCTTCAGCGCATCCGCCACTTGATCTGCCCGGCGTACTGCGCCAGCGCCACACCCAACAAAGTCACGCCGGCCCCGGCGATCTTGATCCAGGTGTAGTGCTCACCCGACAGCGCCCAGGCAAACAGGCCCGCCATGGGCGGCATCAAATACATCAAAGGGGCTGTGCGGGCCACGCCGCGCACGTTGTTGATCCAGCCCCAGGCCAGCCAGCCGATGAAGGCCGACACCAGCACCGACCAGAACAGGCCCACCCAATCCCAAACCTCAAGTGCGGCCCAGTTCGCGTCCATGCCTGCAGGCAGCGACAGCAGCATGACCGGCAAACCGCCCAGCAAAGTGGCGTAACCCATGGTCAGCACCGGGCCGTGCTCTTGCATCACGGGTTTCACCGCCACGGTGTACCAGGAGAAAAGCCCCGCAGACACCAGCAAGACCAGATCGCCCCCGCCCGCGCGCCAGTTGCCACCCAGTAACTTGTCGGACAAAAAGATCAAGACTCCGCCAAAAGCCAGCGCCACGCCCAACAGCTGCGCCCCTGTCAGCCGCTCCAGGCCCTGGATGCGCAAAATCAACAAGGTGAAGATCGGCCCGCACGCCAAAATGACCGCGCTGGAGAACGCGGTGGACCAATGCACGCCGTACGACACGAGGCCCACATGCAAAGAGTGGCCAATGAAGCCCAACCAAGCCATGTGCAATACGTCCTGGCGCGGCAGCGGCGGCAGCCAGCGCCCAAAACGCCAGCGCATCAACAGCAGCGCGCACACGGGCATGATGAGGTAACGCGCCCACAAAAAACCACCGGGTGTGATCAGATCAAACAGGTACTTTTGCAGCGTAAAGTTGCCCCCCCAGATGACGATCAGGACCAGCGCCACCCACAAGGCGAGTTGGTCATGGGCGTGAGGTGGTGCGCGATGGGGCATGAACCCTATTGTGCGGCCACAGGCCTGAGGCCCATGTCACGCCCGCAGCAAGCTTTCAGTCTTGCACCAGCACAGGCACGCGCTGCGCCAGCGCACACATCAGCTCGTAACCCACCGTGCCCGCCGCTTGCGCCACCTCGTCGATACTGAGCACAGCGCCCTGGGCCGACTGCCCCCACAGCGTGACGGTGCTGCCCACGCCCGCATCGGGGAAGGGACTCAGGTCCACCGTGAGCATGTCCATGCTCACGCGGCCCACGGTGCGGCCCCTTGCGCCATCCACCAGCACGGGCGTGCCCGTGGGGCAGATGCGCGGGTAACCATCGGCATAGCCGCAGGCCACCACGCCGATGCGCATGGGGCCATCGGCCACAAAGCTGGAGCCATAACCCACGCTGTCGCCCGCCTGCAAATCCTGCACGGCGATGATGCGGGCGTTCAGGCTCATGGCAGGCAACAAACCCCAGTGCGCGGCGCTGTGCTCGGGAAAGTCCGGTGAGCTGCCATAAACCGCGATGCCAGGGCGAATCCAGTCGGCTTTGACGGCGGCGTCTTGCGCGTGGCGCAAGGTGGCGGCGCTGTTGCTGACACTGCGCTCGCCCGGCAAGTCGCGGGTGGCTTCTTCAAAGCGGGCCATCTGCTCGGCGATGCCTTTGGGACCATCGGCGTCGCTGAAGTGGGTCATGAGCGAAATCTCATCCACCTGCGGCAAGGCGTTCAGCCGCGTCCAGGCCGAACGAAAGCGCTGCGGCGCAAAGCCCAGCCGGTTCATGCCCGAGTTCATCTTGAGGAAAACCCGGTGCGGCTCGTGCGTCTTGTGCAGTGCCAGCATGTCGATCTGCTCGTCGCAATGCACCGTGTGCCACAGGTGCAGGCGCGAGCACAACTCCAGGTCCCGCGCCTCAAAAGCGCCTTCGAGCAGCAAGATCGGGCCACGCCAGCCCAGGGCGCGCACCCGCTCGGCCTCACCCAGGTCCAAAAGGGCAAAGCCGTCAGCACCGCGCAGGCCTTCAAACACCCGCTCGATGCCATGGCCATAGGCATTGGCCTTGACCACTGCCCAGGCCTGGGCATCGGGCGCGGCTTGCCGGGCTCGCGCCAGGTTGTGGCGCAAGGCGGCAGTGTGAATGGTGGCTTGGATGGGGCGGGGCATGGTGTCAGGGCTTGCACAAAAGAGGTTTGCAAGTGTGCCAGCAAAGTGCTGTCGCGAACCAGGCTTATCCGCGCCGCTCACATGGCGGTTCGACCGCCATGCCTTGGGAATACCGGTCTGACCCGTCTCTGGAAGGGGTTTGTAAATGATTTACACTGATCCGCTGCCTTTTAACCCCGCGCATTCCGTCTGAGCTTTTCAGGCGCTGGCTGAACCTTGTAATCCATGGAAGTTTTTCAGTTTTTGATGCCCATCTTCACCGAATACGGCTATTTGGCTGTGTTTGTGATGCTGTTGATTTGCGGCTTTGGCGTTCCTGTGCCTGAAGACGTGACCTTGGTCACTGGCGGCGTGATCGCAGGTCTGGGGCATGCCGATGTGCACACCATGTTTGCGGTGGGCATGGCGGGCGTCATGGTCGGGGATGGCCTGATGTTCACCTTGGGTCGGCTTTACGGCGAGCGCATTTCCAAATTGCCCGGCTTTCGCAAAATCCTCACGCCCGAGCGCTTTGCCAGCGCCCAAGACGCCTTCCAGAAATACGGCAAATGGGTCATGTTCGTGGCCCGCTTTTTGCCCGGCCTGCGCACCCCGGTGTTCTTCTCGGCCGGCATGAGCCGCCGCGTGAGCTTTTCCACCTGGTTTTTCATGGACGGCTTTGCCGCCTTGATCAGCGTGCCGATCTGGGTGTACCTGGGCTACTTTGGCGCGCAAAACTGGGACTGGATGTTTGGCGTGCTGCACCAGTTCCAGTACGGCATCTTTGCACTGCTGGGCATCGGCGGTGGCTGGCTGGGCTGGCGCTGGTGGCGCAAGCGCCAAGCCACGCGGGCTGCCAAAGCCTCTGGCGACGCCTCTTAAGCTGCCCCAAGCATGGGCCACACCTCCCCCAAAAGCCTGGCGGTTGCCGGGCTCCTGTTCAACGCCTTTGTTTGGGGCGTGTGCTGGTGGCCCTTCAAACAACTCGAGTCCCAAGGCCTGCACCCGCTGTGGGCCACGGCGCTGGTCTACGCCTTTGTCTTCGTTTCCATCGCCTTGTGGCTGTGGCGCAGCGGGCAGCTGCAAAGCTGGCGCGGTCACTCCGGGTTGTGGCTCTTGCTGCTGGCCTCGGGCCTGACCAATGTGGGCTTCAACTGGGCCGTCACGGTGGGCGACGTGGTGCGCGTGGTGCTGCTGTTTTATTTGATGCCGGCCTGGTCCGTGCTGGTGGCCTGGTGGCTGCTGGGTGAAAAACCCACCCCCATGGCCTTGCTGCGCTTGCTTTTGGCTCTGGCCGGTTTGTTCATCGTGCTCAAAACCCCCGAAACGCCCTGGCCCGTGCCCGAGAGCCTGGCCGATGGCCTGGCCCTGATGGGGGGCCTGACGTTTGCCATCACCAACGCCTTGCTGCTCAAGCTCAAAGACACCCCCAGCTCGTCGCGCACCCTGGCCATGTTTGGTGGCGGCGCGGTCATGGCCACGCTGGCGGCCTTTGTGGGTTTGGCCTCGGGCGTCGTGGCCATCGGCGCGGCACCCACCTGGAGCTGGTTGCCCCTGGTCGCCCTGCTGAGCATCTCCTTTTTGTTGGGCAACCTGGCGCTGCAATACGGCGCCGCCCGTCTGGCCGCCCACACCACAGCGCTGGTCATGCTGTCCGAAGTGCTGTTTGCCAGCGTGTCGTCGGTGCTTCTGGGGGCCTCCAGCTGGGACAGCCGCACCTTGATCGGTGGTTCTTTGATCTTGCTGGCGGCGTTGCTGTCCATCGTAGGGCCGGCCCACAAGGCCAAATGACGCAACTTGCACAGCCATGGGCTGTCGCTGGCATGATGTCCTTTTGCCCACTTCTACCGGAAAGCACCCCATGAGCCTGTACGACCTCGAAGCCCAAAGCATCGACCAGCAAACCGTGCCCCTGTCGCGCTACAAGGGCCAGGTGATGCTGATCGTCAACACCGCCAGCGCCTGCGGCTTCACGCCCCAGTTCACCGGGCTGGAAAAGCTGCACAAAACCTACGCCGACCAAGGCCTGGCCGTGCTGGGCTTTCCCTGCAACCAGTTCGCCAGCCAGGACCCGGGCGACGACGCACAGATTGCCAACTTCTGCCAAAAGAACTACGGCGTGAGCTTTCAGATGATGAGCAAGGTCAAAGTGAACGGCGACGAGGCACACCCGCTGTACCAATGGCTCACCGCCGAAGCGCCCGGCATTTTGGGCAGCAAGGCCATCAAATGGAACTTCACCAAGTTTTTGGTGGGGCGCGACGGGCGCGTGATCAAGCGCTATGCGCCGCAGGACTCACCCGAGAAGATGGCCAAGGACATTGAGGCGGCGCTGGCGGCTTGATCAAAACAGCGCTGGCTGAACCGGCGAAACCTGTTGGGACGCTTGGCCACACCCCATCGCCGCTGCGATTTTTCGGAAATCAGCCTCGCTGATCTTGAGCTGGCCAAATCGAAACACTGCCCCCCAATGGGTTTGATCGGTGATGAATTCCAAATGTGCAATCAAAGGCTTGATGGGAACCGGCTGTGTAAGCTGGTAATCCACATCGATGCGCCAAGGCACAAAGCCCGGCACGCCATCGGGCGTCATGTCATATTCATACACCTCACCCGATCGGATGAACCCCAAGGCCGTGAACGCTTGCAAAGGCGCACCGTCGGGATATGACTCACGCGGCGAGTAATAAATCAGGCCATCACCCGCCTTCATGCGCTTGAGCGGCGCCTGCTTGCCGTGGTTCATCTGCGCAAAGCCACCAGCCACCCCTCGCAACACATGCGAGCGGCTGACCACACCGATCCAGTAGTTCATGATGGCCGCACACCGATGAAAATTTCTGTCAGCCCATCAGGTGCATAACACTCAAAGTCTGTGCTGTAGGTCCGTTGGTGCGGGCACAAAGGGTCGGCAAAGTAGCGCCAAACACGTGTCCAAGCATCCACCACTGCTTGGGGCATGGCCCCCGGCGCGTCAAACACCAAATACGGCCCGGGGGCGATGTCAATTCGGGTGAGAGCGAGTGAATCACCTGCGGCGGGGGGCAAGGCATCGGAGCCCGCCAGCACATCAAAGGCCCCCTGGGCATCCGACTCATAGCCCTGATAAACGCCATACACCCGTGCGCCCTTCGCCAGATTTGGCGCGATCTGCGCGGCAAAGTCGGACCACAGTTGGCCTATTCGCGCCGTATCGGCCTGCATCTCTTCGGCGTTTCGGGTGCGCACCGACAGGCCCCACACAGCCCGCGTTTCGATCTCTGCGATTTTCATGAAAACGTCCTCTTCATCGACCCTCGGCCAACGCCTGCGGGTCCACGCCTTGTTGGCGCAAATAGTCGATCAGGCGTTGCCCCTCGACCAAGTGAAAGGTCTGCGGCAAGACTGTGATGGACTGTATGCGGTCGAGTCGGAAACTGCGAAAGTCCTGACGCATTTCGCACCAAGCCACCAGTGTCCAGACCGCGCCCCAGAAAAAACTGCCCAAGGGCCACACCGTGCGCTCGCTGGTGCGGGCTTGTGCATCGTTGTAAACCAGGGCCAACTTGTGCAGCCCCTGTGTGGCTTCGCGCCACAGCTGCAAGTGCGGTTGTTGCTCAGCGGTCAAGCCCCAAGGCGGCGAATACACCGGCGTGTGCTGCGCCGCATGGCGCTGGCCTGCGGGCAAGACACTGAGCACCCGCGACAAAGCCGATTCGCTCGCACGCGCCAGCGCCGGGTCCAGCCACTGCTGCGCCACCCGCGTCATCACTACCAAGGCCTGCGCCTCTTGCGGGGTGAAGATCAGCGGCGGCAAGTCAAAGCCCTCACCCAGGCGATAACCCACCCCCGCTTCACCCTCGATGGGCACGCCCTGGTATTGCAGATCGGCCACATCGCGGTAGACCGTTCGCTCAGACACCTCCAAGCGCTGCGCCAGCCACTTGGCCGTGGTCAGGCGGCGGCCCCGGATGAGTTGAACAATCTGGAAAAGGCGGTCAGCGCGGCGCATGGGATGAACAGTTGGGGTGGACAGATCAAACGCAAATTGTCAGGCGTACGCGTGCAAGCCGACCCGGTTGCCATCCACATCGAGCATGTGCGCCATGAAGCCCAGCCCCTCGGGCAAAGCCACCCGGCCCATGGCCACCTGTCCGCCTGCGGCCACCACGCGCTGCAAGGCGGTATCCAGCGATGCGCCCGCGTGCAGATACACCAGCGTGCCGCAAGCGCCCACCTGCAAAGCCGGGTGCCCCGACATCAAAGCGCCCTTGACCGCCTCACCTTCACCCGCAAACACCGCCATCTGCATGCCCGGCCCCGCGTAGCTTTGGCGCTGCAAAGTCGTTTGCAACACGGCCTCATAAAACGCCTGGGCACGCGGCATGTCGCTCACCGGAATCTCAAACCAGTCGATCACTTTTTGCATTTTTGTCTTTCTCCCTGAAGGTGCACAGACCATCTGTGCACTGGGAGAACTGTGCCTGAGGGGTACTGACAACGGGGTGTCAGTAGCGTGCAGACGTGCTCGTCAAGCGTTCAAAAGCCCAACAACCAAGCCACCCATTGGCCAAAATGGATGACGCGCGTCCTCCTTGGCTCAAGCCCACCAAGTCAGCACCGCCAACCACACCAACACAGCCGCGCCACCCCACACCAACACCCGCGTGCGCAAGCGCAGCATTTCCACGGCGCTGACCAAGCGCGCATTTTGTTCGGCCAACTCGGCCAGGGTTTCGGTGAGTTCGCGCTGGGTTTGGGCTTGGCGGTCGATCTGGCCTTGCGCGGCGATCAAGGCGTTTTTGAGCTCTCCCAAGCTGGGCACCGCACTGACGGGCGTGGTTGTGGCGGGGGTGCCAGCTTGACCGGGCGGCTGAGGCGGTTGGCGGTCCATCAGCTTGCGTGCGGCTTTGAGCACCGAAGGCGCGTGTTCGATCACATCGCCCCAGGGAATCACTTTGAGCGCCATCAACCAAGGTATCGCCATCGTCTTGTCCTTTGTGTGCGCTAATCAAGCGCGGTCTGCCGTCCAGCGCTGAATCCTACCCGGGTGGGCATTTTGGCGTGCTCGGGCGCGGGCCTTGCCGGATGGGCGAAAGGACTTTCGGGATTGGGACTCAGCTTGGCGAACCAGGTTTCGGGAGTCTCAGGCCGTTCATTCGAACGACAGGCGTTAGGATTTCAATGTTGCACGTTGCTCACGCAAATGAGCCCCATCCAGATACTGCGCCAACAGGTCAACGTCCGCATCGCGAGCATTCAGACCTTCGAACACCGCTTTCCACTGCGCCACCTGACTGGCGATTTCAGCCACAGTCACACGAGCTTGAGTGTCCGTCAGGCCAAACGCACGCGCCTCCGACAAGGCGTTGACCATACTGGCCTCATGACCCTGCGCACCCACACGCATTTGCTGATAGCCCAGTCCTTGCGCTGCGGGCAGCACATCAAAAGCGGGTGACAACGCATAAAAACCATCAGCGCCTCGAACCAGGGCGTGGTTTTTTTCATGGTCGTCGGTGTTGTCGATCAGGATGTTGAAGACCATGCGCCTGAACAACTCTTGCTGCTGCGCTCGCACTTGGTCAGGCCGCCCCAAGCGGCGAATTAGTTGCGCCAGTTCGGGGTAGCCGAGGACCTCACCTGCGGCCCGCAATGCAACGCAGGCGGACTGGACATGCAGGCGCTGTGAGCCCGCGCGGTCAAAGCGCCGGACAGCCACGGCGTGGCCTTGCGGCAATGGCAGCGCCAAGGTGTCTGCCGTTTGGATGCCGCAACGGCGCGCCAGCTGCATGCTGGCGTGTTCGATCAGTGGCGCGTCCAGCTCACCGCCTTCCGAAAACTTGACCACCCAGGACACGCCATCGATTTGCATCAATGACTTGGGTCGTGCGCCACCCATCGACACGCCAGGCTGCAGCAAGCGACGCTGCTGTTCGCTGACGGCATCACCCGCCATGACGCGCTGCACCGCCTGATGCATGTCGGTCAGTCCGTCAAACGTGGGCATGGCCGCTGTTGTGGCGGGGGCATAAGTTTGCGCTTGCAATGAGACACCCAAAGCCCCAAAGCGGTCATCGCCAGCAAAGTACAAATACTCCAGCAAAGACAAACGCGCAGGACGCTCGATCAATCGGATGACACGCTCGCCCCATTGATCGGGTCGTGCATCGTCCACCGCACCCGCTGCGGTATCGCGTTCGGCGGGCAACATCAGCCCCGTGCGCAAGGGCAGGTCTTCGCTCAAGGCAAAGCCCTGGGGCGATGACAGCCATGTGGGGTCGTAAGTTAGGGCCACCTTGCGGCGCTGGTCTTGCAGGCTCAGGGTACCGATACGCTGAGGCGCATGCGGATCACCCAACCACCACAGGCTCATGCTGTCTTGGGGTTGATAAGCTTGGCTCACAGCGCCTGCTCCGGTTTGCGCGACAAGCGTTTGCTGCGCTGGCGCACGGCTTCAATGTCTTGCTCCAAGGCATTCAAGTCTTGCGCAGGTGCGGCCACTTCAGGCAACGCAGCATGTCGGCCCATGAGCCAGAGGGCCGTGGCGTACACACCCATACCCACCGACGGATCACCCTTCTCCATGCGGATGAGCGTGGGCACCGAGACCGACAGGCGGCTGGCCCAGGTTCGCTGGCTTTCTTTGCGGCGCTGGCGGGCCAAGGCCAAGTTTTCGCCCAAGTCTTTCAGGGCGCGGGCTACCGCAGCAGGCAGAATTTCTGTGGCGTGAGCGGGTTTCGACATGAAACAAAATTTACCATGAATTTAAATCATGTCAATTTTGTTTTACCTCAATGGGATCGTCACCCGACCAGCAACGCCTCATCCAGCAACTCCACCCAATGCCGCACGGGCAGGCCGCTGCCGCTTTGCAGGTGGGTGATGCAGCCGATGTTGGCGCTGATCACGCCCTGGGGCTCAAGCGCGTTCAGGTGGCCCAGCTTGCGGTCGCGCAGTTGCTTGGACAAGTCGGGGTTGAGCACGCTGTAGGTGCCCGCCGAGCCGCAGCACAAGTGCGACTCGTTGGCCGTGACCTTGATTTTGAAGCCCAAATCGCCCAAATGCTTTTCCACGCCGCCTTTGAGTTGCTGGCCGTGTTGGAGCGTGCAAGGCGGGTGGTAGGCCTGCAGGCCTGCGGCTTGCAGAGCTTGGGGCTTGATCTTGGCCTGGAGCAGCGGCACCAGCTCGGGCAGCAATTCGCTCAGGTCGCGGGTCAGAGCGCCGATGCGGGCGGCTTTGTCGGCGTACACCGGGTCGTCTTTGAGCACATGGCCGTAGTCCTTGACCATCACGCCGCAGCCCGAGGCGTTCATCACGATGGCTTCGACCTCGCCCGATTCAACCAGCGGCCACCAGGCGTCGATGTTGGCACGCATGTGGTCCTTGCCGCCGCCCTGGTCGTTCAGGTGAAACTTGAGCGCGCCGCAGCAACCGGCCTTGGGGGCGGTCACGGTCTGGATGCCCGCAGCATCCAGCACGCGGGCGGTGGCGGTGTTGATGTTGGGGCTCATGCTCGGCTGCACACAACCGGCCAGCATCAGCACCTTGCGGGCATGCGTGCGGGTGGGCCAAGCCCCAGCGTTTTGGGGTGCGGGCACTTTGGCCTTGAGGCTTTCAGGCAGCAGGCCGCGCACCATCTGGCCCATCTTCATGGCGGGCGCAAACAGGGGTGAAGGCAGACCTTCTTTGAGCGCCCAGCGCACCAGCTTTTCACTGGTGGGGCGTTCGACTTTGGCGTCCACCAGTTTGCGGCCGATGTCCACCAGGTGGCCGTATTGCACGCCGCTCGGGCAAGTGCTTTCGCAGTTGCGGCAGGTCAGGCACCGGTCCAGGTGCATCTGGGTTTTGCGGGTAGGCGTTTCGCCTTCGAGCACCGCCTTCATCAAATAGATGCGGCCACGCGGGCCGTCCAGCTCATCGCCCAGCAGCTGGTAAGTGGGGCAAGTGGCGGTGCAAAAACCGCAGTGCACGCACTTGCGCAAGATGGCTTCGGCCGCCAGGCCATCGGGGGTGTTTTGGTATTCGGGGGCGAGATTGGTTTGCATGACGATTCGCCTCAGAGGAGGTGCAGTCGACCGGTGGCAAAAACGCCTTTCGGGTCAAACTGCTTTTGCAATTGCTGCTGGATGCGTTGCTGCACCGGCTCCAAAGGCGTGTTCACGCCTACGGCTTTGTCCGTTGCGGCATGGGCGGCGCTGGCTCGGAACAGCGTGGCATGACCGCCGACCTTCTGGGCCAACGCACGCAAAGTCACCGCAGCCGATGCGGGTGCCCACAGCCAGCGCTGCGCACCTTGCCACTCCACATAGGTGGGGTAAGGCAGGTCCAAAACCGGTGCGGTTTGCGGCACCGACAGACGCCACAGGCAGGCATCGGGGCTGGGTGTATCAAAAAAAGTGAGCGCCTGCTCTGTGCTGGCACGCCAGTCTTGCTCAGCTTCGGCATTGTCCATGGTCTGAACTTGCGCGCCCAAGGCAGCGGCATCGGCGCTCATTTTGACGGTGGCCGACTGCACTGCCGCCACCGCGCCGCGCAGGCGCACAAACAAATAATCGGCCACGGGCTGGGCCGTGGTGTCGCGCACCCAGGCGCTGGCATTCAGGGGCAGGGGCTGGCCACCCCAGCGGTGCAGCAAATCCAGCGCCGGGCCTTGGGCCAGACCCGCGATCATCAGCGTGGCCTCGGCCGGGGCCACCGGCAAGACCTTGAGGCTGACCTCGGTGATCAAGCCCAGTGTGCCCCAGCTGCCGGCCATGAGGCGGCTCACGTCGTAACCGGCCACGTTTTTCATGACCTGGCCGCCAAAGGTCAGGTGCTCACCCAGACCGTTGATGAAGCGCGCACCCAAAACATAGTCACGCACAGCGCCAGCGGTGGCGCGGGCCGGGCCGCTCAATCCAGCGGCCACCATGCCGCCTACTGTCGCGCCGGGGCCAAAATGCGGCGGCTCAAAAGCCAAGCACTGGCCTTTCTCGGCCAATGCAGCTTCCAGCTCGGCCAAGGGCGTGCCACAGCGGGCCGTGACCACCAGCTCGCTGGGCTCGTAACTCACGATGCCCCGGTAGGCCCGGGTGTCCAGCACCTCGCCCGTGAGGCTTTGGCCCCAAAAATCTTTGCTGCCACCGCCGCGCACACGCAAAGTGCGGCCTTGGGCAGCGGCGGCGCGCACGGCGTCGATGAGGGAATTGAGTTCAGCATCCATGGGCCAAGATGGTAACGCCCGGCCTTGAGGGACCGTGTGAATTTTTTGAACGGAAGTCTTGCTGGAAATTGAGCAGCTCAGGCCCGATAAGCACTCACCGGCAAACCCGGCACCTCCACCCGCGTCGCCAACACACACCCTGCCTCCGGGTATTGCGCCAGCTCTTGCGGGCTGCGGCCTTGTCGCGATGTGGTGATGAACAGGGTTTTCAGGTCCGGCCCGCCAAAGCAGGGCATGGTGGGGCAAGGTACAGGCGTGGGCACTTCGGCCAGCACCTCACCGGTGGGCGACAGGCGCAGCAGGCGCTGGCCTTCGTACTGGGCAGACCAGTAGCAGCCTTCGCTGTCCACCGCCGCGCCGTCGGGGCGACCGCCATAGGGGATGTCACTTCCCCAGCTCCAGCCAACGGGTTTGGAGGCCATTTGGTGGAACACGCGAGTGGCTGAAAGTTGGCCCGTCGCCGGCTCAAAGTCAAAGGCGCGCACCTGGTGCGCGGCCGTGTCGGCCCAGTAGGCCGTGCGGCCGTCGGGTGACCAGGCCAGGCCGTTGGCCGTCACCACACCGTCCTTCGCGCCACCCAACATGGCGTGCAGACCTTGACCGTCCAGCATGTACAGCGCGCCCAGCGCCTGGTCTTTGGGCTCGTACAAGCTGCCGGCCCAAAATCGGCCTTGCGCGTCGCACTTGCCGTCATTGAAGCGTTGCTGGCTCGTGTCATACGGCGCGGCCGCCAGCTGCTGCAAGGGGCCACCCCACTGGCGTGCCAGATAAATGCCATCGCGCAGGGCCATGACCAGGCCGCCACCTTGCACGGGGGCGATACAGCCCGGCTCTTGGGTCAAGGGCCAATAGTCGACCGGCCCTTGCGCCTGCAAACCCTGCACCGCCACGCGCGCGATGCGTCGGCCGGGGATGTCCACCCAATATAGGCGCTCGTCCTGCGGGTGCCAGAAAGGCGATTCGCCCAAGCCATCGGGCTCGGTGGTGATGGCGGTCCAGGGGGGCGTCAACAAGGCAGGTGCATGCATGAAATCCATTGTGCCCGAGGCCATGGGGTCCAGCGGCGCCTCGGCCGGCACGTACCCCGATCAAAACTCATGCCCAAGCGGCCAAAACCTGGCCCCCCAAAGAAACAGCCCGCAGGGCCGAAGCACTGCGGGCTGATGAGGGGGTGGCTTGCGCCACCACTTGCAATGAAACTTGTCGTATCCGGCTTTTAGCCGTGGTAGGCCGACTCGCCGTGCGAAGCGATGTCCAGACCTTCGCGCTCTTCTTCTTCTGTGACACGCAGACCGATGGTCAGGTCCACGATCTTGAAGGCGACCACCGAGACCACACCCGACCAGACGATGGTCAGCAGCACAGCCTTGGCCTGGGTCCAAACTTGCCCAGCGATGGAGTAAGCATCGGGGGCAATCATGGCCACCGTGACCCAGTCACCCACGGCGCTGGGGCCGCCCAGAGCGGGCGAGTTGAACACGCCGGTCAACAAAGCACCCACGATACCGCCCACACCGTGCACACCGAACACGTCCAGAGAGTCGTCAGCACCGAGCATCTTCTTGAGGCCGTTCACACCCCACAGGCAAGCAAAGCCCGCCACGATGCCGATCACCAGACCGCCGCCGATGCCCACGTTGCCTGCTGCTGGCGTGATGGCGACCAGACCGGCCACCGCACCCGAAGCTGCGCCCAACATGGAGGCTTTGCCACGCATCAACGCTTCACCCACGCACCAGGCCAGCACCGCACCGGCAGTGGCGACCAAGGTGTTGATGAAGGCGAGAGCCGCGAAACCGTTGGCTTCCAGGGCCGAGCCGGCGTTGAAGCCGAACCAACCCACCCACAGCAAGGACGCACCCACCATGGTCAATGTCAGGCTGTGCGGGGCCATGGCTTCACGGCCGTAACCCACGCGCTTGCCCACCATGAAGGCACCGACCAAGCCCGCCACAGCGGCGTTGATGTGCACCACAGTGCCACCAGCGAAGTCCAAGGCACCCCACTGCCAGATCAGACCGGCTTTGGAGGTCATTTCATCGGCGACTTCCTTGGCGGTGTAGGCGTCAGGACCCATCCAGAACCAGACCATGTGGGCGACTGGCAGGTAGCTGAAGGTGAACCACAGCACCATGAAGGCGAGCACGGCAGAGAACTTGATGCGCTCGGCGAATGCACCCACGATCAGTGCGCAAGTGATGCCTGCGAACGTGGCCTGGAAGGCTGCGAAGGTGATTTCAGGAATGACCACGCCCTTGCTGAAGGTGGCCGCGTTGGCAAAAGTGCCCGCAGCGTTGTCCCAGATGCCTTTCATGAACAAGCGGTCAAAGCCACCGATGAAGGCATTGCCCTCGGTGAAGGCCAGGCTGTAACCGTAGATGAACCACAGCACCGTGATCATGGAGAAGGTGACCACGACCTGCATCAGCACGGACAGCATGTTCTTGCTGCGCACCAAGCCGCCGTAGAACAGAGCCAGGCCCGGAATGACCATCAGGATCACCAAGATGGTGGAGACCATCATCCAGGCGATGTCACCCTTGTTGGGCACGAGCACAGGCGCTGGCGCAGCTTCTGC
The DNA here is from genome assembly GCF_017848645.1 of Limnohabitans sp. Classification (GTDB taxonomy): domain Bacteria; phylum Pseudomonadota; class Gammaproteobacteria; order Burkholderiales; family Burkholderiaceae_C; genus Limnohabitans_A. The sequence goes on from NZ_JAFEIF010000054.1 coordinate 25,920, forward strand.
TGCAGCGGGGGCCGCAGCAGCAGGCGCTGCAGGTGCCGGGGCTGCATCGACCGGCTTGGCGTCAGCTGCAGGGGCCGTCACGGCAGCGGGGGCAGCGGTTTGTGCGGTGGCGACAGACGCCGTACCGAACACACCGAGACCCAGACTCAGGCCCAAGGCCAGGGTAGCGAGTAGTTTTTTCATTTATCGACTCTCTTTCTGATGCATCAAAGGGCTTCTGCGCCGGTTTCACCGGTACGGATGCGAACCACTTGCTCGAGGTCGTATACGAAGATCTTGCCGTCGCCGATCTTGCCGGTACGGGCACCGGCTTCGATGGCTTCGATCACGCGCTCGACGAGTTCGTCAGAGACAGCGGCTTCGATCTTCACTTTGGGCAAAAAGTCGACCACGTATTCCGCGCCACGGTACAGCTCGGTGTGGCCTTTTTGACGACCAAAGCCTTTGACTTCGGTCACGGTGATGCCCTGCACGCCGATGCCCGAAAGTGCTTCACGCACCTCGTCCAGCTTGAAGGGTTTGATGATGGCGGTCACCAGTTTCATGATGGCTCCTTGTTGAATTGAGTGGCGATCAGAAGGCGTATTTCAGGCCCACGACCACACCAGTCTTGCCGGTGAACTTGCCTGCGGGGGTGACATACATGGTTTTGTCAGCGTCCGTACCCACCACAGCGGCGGTGGCCGACAAGCCATTGCCCAAGTCTTTGCCCAAGGTGAGCGAGTAATCGGTGTACGAGTAAGCGCCATTGTTCTTGACGGACTGGTAACCCACATGCGGCAACAGGCTGAAACCGTTGCCCATGTCAAATGTGCCGCTCAGGTCCACGTAGTAGCTGTTTTTGCTGTCGGCAAAACCAAACAGATTGGACAAGGCGTGCGAGTATTTCAACGTGGCAGGGCCCATGGTGACGGCACCATAAATTTCATTGGTGTTGGCACTCACCGCCAACTTGTTGCTGGGGTACTCATAGCGCAAGAAGCCCACGTCATACGCCACATCGCCCACTGCACCTTTGTAGCCGCCGTACACATCGACTTCTACCGAAGCGTCACCACCAGCGTCCTTGATCCACTTGATGCTGGAAGCCCAGGCACCCACGTAAAAACCACTCTTGTCCGCGTAGTCGATGCCGCCTTGCACAGCAGGCTTCAGGCGCGACTGGGAAATGCCACGGTAACGGTAATCGCTGGTCGCTCCCACGTTGAACGACAAAGAGCTCTCGGCAGCTTGCGCTTGTGCTGCACCGGTCACGGCCAACAAGGACAGGGCCAACAAAGAAGGAACGAGCAATTTTTTCATGAAGAACTCCAAAAGTGAAGAAAGGACATAGCCTCCAAGCAGGGAGCGTGCCAAGCTGTTGGCCACACCCCTGCACAGGCGTTGACGGACGCTTTTCCCCTCTGAACGGGCACCCCCGGCATTCCACACCATGCGCTTGGCAAGCACTGTGGGCCAGCACACCCAACATGCACCAATTTGAGGCGCCAGCAGTTTTCGGGTCTCAGTTTGGTGCGCAGCTGCGCATGGCCAAGCCCGGATGCGCGCCTTGACACCTTTGCGGTGCACGCCACGGCCCATGCCCATCTGAATGCCCGCTAAGCGCTTGACACCACAACAACACTTACCCAAAACAGCCGCCCTCCTCTACACTGGTGCCCATAAAAAAGAGGGAGGACGAGACATGGCCCTGGCCACCATCCACAGCCGCGCCCTGGTGGGCCTGACCGCTCCGGCCGTCATGGTCGAGGTGCATCTGGCCAACGGCCTGCCCAGCTTCACGCTGGTGGGGCTGGCCGATGTCGAAGTCAAGGAAGCGCGCGAGCGCGTGCGCTCGGCCCTGCAAAACAGCGGCCTGGACTTCCCACACAACCAGCGCATCACCGTCAACCTGGCGCCAGCCGATTTGCCCAAGGATTCTGGACGGCTGGACTTGCCGATTGCGCTGGGCATCCTGGCGGCCAGCGGCCAGATCGATGCCAGCAAGCTGGCGGGTCACGAGTTCGCGGGCGAGTTGTCGCTGTCGGGCGAGTTGCGCCCGGTGCGCGGCGCGCTGGCCATGAGCCTGGTGCTGCGCCAGCAACATGTGCGCACCCGGCTGGTGTTGCCCCCGGGCAGCGCCGAAGAAGCGGCCCTGGTGCCCGATGCCGAAGTCTTTCGCGCCCAGCACCTGCTGGATGTGGTGCAACAGTTTTTGCCACCCTCGAGCGAACCCCCACCCGAACCCACCGACGGTTGGGCCCGCATGGCCGCCACCACGCCCAGCGCACCACCGCGCTACGCCGACCTGGCCGACGTGAAAGGCCAGGCGGGCGTCAAGCGCGTGCTGGAGATCGCCGCCGCCGGGGGGCATTCGCTCTTGATGGTCGGCCCGCCGGGCTCGGGCAAGTCGATGCTGGCGCAGCGCTTTGTGGGTTTGCTGCCGCCCATGTCGATTGAGGACGCGCTGGAATCGGCAGCGGTGGCCAGCTTGGCCGGGCGCTTTGATCTGAGCCAATGGGCGCAGCGCCCCACAGGCCAGCCGCACCACTCGGCCAGTGCAGTGGCTTTGGTGGGCGGCGGCTCGCCCCCACGCCCTGGCGAAATTTCGCTGGCGCACCACGGCGTGCTGTTTCTGGACGAGTTGCCCGAGTTCCCCCGGGCCGCATTGGAGGCGCTGCGCGAGCCGCTGGAGACGGGCAGCATCACCATCGCTCGGGCCGCACGGCGGGCCGAATTTCCAGCGCGGTTTCAGTTGATCGCGGCCATGAACCCCTGCCCCTGCGGCTATCTGGGGAGCAGCACGCGGGCCTGCCGCTGCTCACCCGACCAGGTCAGCCGCTACCAAGGCAAGCTCAGTGGCCCCTTGCTCGACCGCATCGACCTGCACATCGAAGTGCCCAGCCTAGGTGCACAAGACCTGCTGAACGCGCCACCCGGCGAAAGCACCGAAGCCATCGCCGCCCGCAGCGGGGCCGCCCGCGAACGCGCCCTGGCCCGCCAGGGCTGCACCAACGCCGCGCTGCAAGGCCAGGCCATCGACCAGGAGTCGCGCCTGGAGGACAGCGCAACGGCCTTGCTGCAAAAAGCCGCCGCCAAACTCGGCTGGAGCGGGCGCAGCGTCCACCGCAGCCTCAAAGTCGCCCGCACCATCGCCGACCTGGCAGGCAGCGACACGATCGCGTCGGTGCATGTGGCCGAGGCCCTGCAGTACCGGCGGGTGCTGCAGGGGCAGTGAGAGGGGGCTGCGCTGCAGGCCATTGGGATGCGCAACCCGCCAATCACCTCAGACCAAAGACAAACCCCCATCCATCATCAGGGTGTGGCCCGTGACCAGCCCCGAGGCCGACGAGGCCAGGAACATCACCGCGTGCACGATGTCTTCTTCGGTGCCGGTGCGCTTGAGCGGAATACTTTGCGTCTTGGTGCGCACATAATCCGGGTTGGCAAACAAGTCCTGCGTCATGCCCGAGGGAATCGCCGTGGGGGCCACCGCGTTCACACGCACCAACGGTGCCCACTCCACCGCCAGCACCTTGGTCATGTGAGAGACGGCCGCTTTCTGAATGCCATAGGGCGTACCCTTGCCCGAGACCACCACCCCGTTGACGCTGCCGATGTTCACGATCGCGCCGCCCCGGCTGCGCATGGGCTCGCCAAAGACCTGGCAGCTGCGGTAAACACCGTTCAGATTCACGTCGGTCAGGGTCATCCAGGTCTCTTCGTCGCAACCCGCAAAGTCCGAGCGAATCTGCAAACCATGCGCATTGACCAGCACATCCAGGCCCGCCGTCTGCGCCAGCTCGGCCTGCACCGCCTGCAGTGAAGCACGGTCACGCACATCGGCCACGCGGTGTGTGATGCGCGGATCGTTCTCACCCGCTTGTATCGGGGACTGGTCCACGCACCAGACCTGCGCGCCCAGCGAAGCAAAGCCCCGGCTGATGGCCGCGCCCAAAGTGCCACGCCCACCGGTCACCAGCACCTGCGTGCCCACCAAGTCACGGTAGGGAAACGCGTAATCACCCGAAGGCGCAAAGTTGCCCAAAGCCGCCATGGCTCAGTCCACCGTGGCGCCAGAAATCTTCACACCCTCAGCCCACAACTCGATCTGGCGGCCCACAAACTGGCGAAACTCATCTGGCTTGTTGCCCACCACGGTGCTGCCCAGCTCGTTCATCTTCTGCACCACGTCGGCTTGCTTGAGCGCATCGGCCAAGTCCGTGGCCAGTTTGTCGAGCACCGGCTTGGGCGTGCCCTTGGGCGCAAAGAAGCCGGCCCAAGGCGCGGCGTTGAAATTGGCAAAGCCTTGCTCGGCCACCGTTTTGTACTCAGGCGCACCGGGGGCGCGTTGAGGCGTGGTGATGGCGATCATCTTGAGCTTGCCCGCCTTCAGGTGCTGCTGCACGGCTGGCAAGCCGGTCACACCCACCATCAAAGTGCCGCCCAGCAAGTCGGTGATCATGGGCGTGCTGCCCCGGTAGGGGATGTGGGTCAGTTGCACATTGGCCTTGGACTTCAGAATTTCCATGCCCAAGTGCGATGCCGTGCCGTTGCCGTCCGAGCCATAAGAGAGCTTGCCCGGCTCTTTTTTCAGCAGCGCGATCAACTCGGCCAGGTTGTTGGCCGGTACCTGGGGGTTGACCACAATCGCGTTCGGGTAGATCGTGGCCTGCGTCAGCGGCTCAAAGTCATTGAGCGGGTGGTAGGGCATCTTCTTGTACAAAGAGATGTTGATCGAGTGCGAGCCCGTCACGCCCAGCACGATGTTGTAGCCGTCCGGGGCCGACTTGGCCACCAGGTCCGAGCCCACGTTGCCACCAGCGCCCGCCTTGTTGTCGATGACCACAGGCTGGCCCCACTTGGTGCTGAGTTTTTCGGCCACCACACGGGCCGTGATGTCGGTGGCACCACCGGGTGGAAAAGGCACCACGATGCGCACCGGCTTGTTTGGGAAGTCGGTGGTTTGTGCGGCCACAGGGCCGCTCAGCCAGGCGGCGGCCAGTACAGCGGTCGTCACAAGGGTTTTCTTCAACATGGTGTTTTCTCCTGGGGTGAATGCCAAAACGGAAAGGGACGGGCGTCAAGCGGGGCGTGCAGCAACTGCGCGGCCCAATCAGCGGCCTGCGCGGCAGGCAGGCTGCCCTCGCAATAACTCAAAAATTTGTCCCGCAGCTCGGGCTCGGTGAAGGGCATTTGCGCATCGCCGGGCACGGCCGTGATGACGTGTTCATGCCGGGTGCCGTCGCTGCAGTCGATCAACACCCGCGCACCGCGCTGTTGCTGCTGGGTCCACGGGGCATCGACCTGCACCTGCACCTTGCCTTCCAGGGCGCGCAGCAAAGGGTCTTGAAACTGGGGCTCACGGTAGACCCAAGGATCAAGACGCCCCCAACGCAGCATGGCGGCCAGGCCGAAGCTGAGGGAAAACTGCGCCTGCAAAGGCGTTTGGGGCGCACGGTTGCCGCAGTAAATGGTGGCCTCTTCGTAGACCTGCAACACCACGCGATCGATCTTGCTCACCTCCAGAGACAACCGCAGGGCGTGGGCGGCCAAAGCACCGTAATGCACATGACGAACCGCCGCATAGGGTTTGAAATAGCCCTGCAGCAACTCGAACCCCTGTGATGCGTCAAAAGGCACTGGCGGTTTGCCCAGTCCGATCTGGGCGTATTCGGCCACCGCCCCAGCAGGCGCTGTAATGCCACCGGCCACGGCCAGCGCAGCGCTTTGCCCCAGCTGAGCGGCGTGGCCCAAATAGGTATTGCGCGCGGTGGCCCCTGATCGCACGGGCAAATACAAGCTCATGGGCAATTGGCAAGCGGCCACCTGGACCGCATGCGCGATCTGCTCAGGGCTCAGGCCCAGCGCATGCGCCACCGCAGCAGCCGCACCCAAGGCGGGCCAGTTGCCATCGACGTGCATGCCTTTGTTGATGCGCAAGCTCGCCCCCATGCGGGCACCGACTTCGTAGCCCACCACCAAGCCATGCAGAAACTGGCCATAGGTCAGGCGCGAAGCCATTGGCAACAGCGCGGCCAAAGCCGCCACACCCGGACGGCCGTGGGCACCCGCATGGCCCTCGCAGGCCTCATCCCAACAGGCTGCCATGGCCAGCACCATGGCGGCATTGGCGGCCGACAGACCAACACCGGCATCCGGGGTGAAGCGAAAGCTGCCGGGGTCAGCGGCTGCAGCGCCTTGCGCCAAGCGCGTCACCGGCTCTGCGCGCAAGCCCGCCATGATGCAACCCAAGGTGTCCATCACCAACCAACGGGCACGGGTTTGCAACGCAGGTTCGGCATTCAAATCCAGCGTGTGCAAGCCCCTCAAAACACCAAGCAATTGAGCATCCATACCTTGTCCACTTTGCGCTCACTCTAAATGCGATCGAAGACGATCACAGCACCCATGCGACAGTGTTGGGGGTCCCATGGCACGAAGATGAAAGCAAGACCCTGTGAACAGATCACGATAATGAATCCATGCGTTATTTCCCTCGTCAACACATGAAGACTTTAGGCTTGGGGCCCTTCAGCGTCTGGCTGTCCCTGCCCCAGCTGATCACCTGGGGCAGCGTTTTCTACACCTTCTCATTGCTCATGACGCCCCTGGAGGCGGAGCTGGGCATGGGGCGGGCCGAGTCATCGCTGGCCTTCAGTCTGGCGCTGCTGGCCGAGGGGCTGATGGCTTACCGGGTGGGGCGCTGGATCGATGCGGGGCATGAGCGGCGGGTGATGACCTTGGGCTCTCTTTGGGTGGGCTTGGGGCTGCTGGGGCACAGCTTTGTGACGTCGGTGGCGGGCTTTTATGCCGCCTGGATCTGGCTGGGCCTGGGCATGGCGGCCACGCTGTACAACCCGGCGTTCGCCGTGGTCACACGGCGCTTTGCCCAGGACTTTCGGCGCGCCATCATCACGCTCACATTTTTAGGTGGCCTGGCCAGCACGGTGTTCATTCCGCTGTTTGCCTGGTGGATGGAGTTGTGGGGCTGGCGGCAAGCCCTGTGGGCGTTGGCTGGGCTACAGCTTTTGGTGTGCGCGCCTTTGCACGGCTGGCTGCTGCACGGGGCGCCGCGCCCCCACGCCAGCCACCCCGACCGCACACAACCCGAGCACGGCGCACCCGCCGACACGCACAACCCCGCCGTGCCCGTGCGCGAACACCTGCGACACGCGCCGTTTTGGCTGCTGGCCTTGTTCATGGTGCTGACCATGTCGGTGACCTCGGCCCTGCCCGCGCACATGATCGCCTTGCTGCAAGAGTCGGGGCTGTCCCCCGCTTGGGTGCTGGCCATTCCAGCGGCCATTGGGGTGATTCAGGTGCTGGGGCGCTTGGTGCTGTTTGTGTTTGAGCGTTATTGGGATGTGCACGCCGCCAACCGCTGGATTCCGACCCTCATCCCGGCGGGAATCGTGGCCTTGCTGATCGGTGGGCTCAGCCCCGTGGCCTCGCTGGTGTTTGTGCTGCTTTACGGCCTGGGCAATGGCATGAACACCATCGTCAAAGGCACGGCCATGGCGCAGTACGTGAGCCGCGCGCATGTGGGGCAACTCAATGGCCTGCTGGGTTTGCCGATTGCGCTGGCCCGTGCTGCCGCGCCTTTGACGCTGGGTCTGCTGTGGTCACCGCAACACGGCTACACCCTGGCGCTGTGGTGGCTGCTGGCGGCCAGTTTGCTGGGTACTGGGGCGCTGTGGGCCGCGCAGCGGTATGCCCTCAAGCCCAGGCACTGAGTCGGGTTCCATGTTCCCTTATATCTGGCTTGGCATATATAACCAACAAAAAAATCGTTCCCATGTCTGAGGGGCTTGGCCACAATCGCGCCATCTTCTGTTCATCCCCATCAGGAACGCCTCTCATGAAACGCATCTCTGCCCTGGTTCTGGCCTTGTCGGCCACCGCCTTCTCTGCTTCCGCTTTCGCCGCCCAGCCCTTGCTCAGCCCTGCCGAGCTGCAGGCCAAGCTGTCCGACGCCAACGTGCGCGTGGTCGACATCCGCGACCCCAAGTCGTATGCGGCCAACCACATCCCCGGCGCGGTCAATGCCCCTTATGGCACCTGGCGCGGCCCGGCCAACAACCCTGGCGAATTGCCCGCTCTGCCCAAGCTGACCACCCTGGTGCAAAGCCTGGGCCTGACCCCCAGCACCCATGCGGTGATTGTGTCCAGCGGCGCAGACGCCACCGACTTTGGGGCCTCGGCCCGGGTTTATTGGACCCTGAAAGTGCTGGGCCTCAAAGAGCTGTCGGTGCTCAATGGCGGCGTGAAGGCCTGGACCACCGCCGGTTTGCCGCAAAACAACGAAGCCGTGAAAGTAGCCGCCAGCAGCTTCCAGCCGCAAATCGACAAGAGCCTGGTCGCCACCAAGGAAGAGCTGGTGGCCCGCGTGAAAGCCGGTGACGCCGCCTTGATCGACGCCCGCCCGGCCGAATTCTTCAAGGGCGACACCCGCCATGTGGCCGCCAGCGTGCCCGGCACCTTGCAAGGCGCGGTGAACGTGGAACACAGCAAATGGTTTGCCCCCGGCAGCGCCACCTTTGTGAGCCCCGAGCAGGCCCAAAAAGTGGCGGCTGCCAGCCCGATCGACCCAGCCAAAGAAACCGTGTCCTTTTGCAACACCGGCCACTGGGCCGCAACCAACTGGTTTGCCATGTCCGAAGTGCTGGGCCAGAAAAACGTGAAGCTCTATGCGGGCTCGATGGTGGAGTGGTCCAAAGACGCCAGCGGCCTGCCCATGGCCAACGTGCCCAGCCGCCCCAAGCAACTCCTGATCGACACCAAGCTCTGGGCCGAGAAAACCTTCAAGTAAATTCAGCTCATGAAACGCCTTCCTTTGGCGGCCTTGCTGGCCGCCTTTTTCATCTTTTTGGCGCTGTCCGTGTCCATCCGCCAAGCCGTGCTGATGCTGGTGGGCGTGGGCATGGGTGCAGCTTTGGCGGCCGCCCGCTTTGGTTTCACCACCGGCTGGCGCCAGCTCATTGAGCAGCGCAACCCGCAAGGCGTGAGCGGCCAGGTGCTGCTGCTGGCACTGGCCAGCTTGGCAGCGCTGCCGCTGCTGGGCCAGTTTCCTGAACTGCACGCGGCCCTCGGGCCACCGAGCGTGAGCTTGCTGGTGGGCGCTTTTGTTTTCGGGCTGACCATGCAGATTGCCGACGGCTGCGGCTCGGGCAGTTTGTACAAGGCGGGCCTGGGCGTGCCGCTGAACATGGGCATCTTGCCGCTGTTCGCCTTGGGCAGCTTTTTGGGTTCGGTGCACCTGGACAGCTGGTTGTCACTGGGCCAAACGGCCCCGGTCAGTTTTTCTGCCGAATACGGCACGGGCGGCGCTTTGGCCTTGACGCTGACCCTGCTGGCCGCCGTGCTGGTGGCCGTGCGCCTGTGGGTGGGCGCGGGCCAAAGCTGGTTCGACAAACGCTGGGTCTGGGGCGCGGTGGTCCTCGCCGTGCTGGCGACTTTGAATTTGTTGCTGGCCGGGCAGCCTTGGGGCGTGGTCTATGGCTTTGGGCTGTGGGCGGCCAAGATCTCGGTGGCGCTGGGCGCATTTGACCCCGCAGGCAACGCGTTTTGGGGCCAGGCGGGCAACGCGCAGCGCCTGACACAAACCGTGTTCATGGACGTGACCACCATCACCAACATCGGCATTCTGGGCGGTGCGCTGTGGGTCTCGGCCAAGTCCCCGGCCGCTAGCAAGCCGCTCACTACACAACAATGGGTGATTGGCTTGGTGGCCGGTTTCGTCATGGGCTACAGCTCACGCCTGGCCTTTGGCTGCAACATCGGCGCCATGCTCAGCGGCATTTCCACCGGCAGCTTGCACGGCTGGCTGTGGGTGCCTTTGGCCTTTGCGGGCACGCTCATTGGCGTGCGCGTGCGCCGCCACTACCAGTTCTGAAGGAGGCCACATGAACACAACGCACAAACTGCAAGCGGTTTTCTGGCTGACGCTGGCCGCTTTTTTGGCTTGGGACTTTCAGGCCTCCGACCCGGTGGACCTGCGCAATGAACCACCCCTGATCGCCGCAGGCTCGGGCCAGGCCAGCAGCGGGGGGCATTGCTCGATGGCGAAGTGATCACGCCCAATCGTTGGCAACGCCTTCACACCGGCACCTGCCGCAAATGCAAACGCGCAGCGGTTTTGACGGCTTCGGTCAGGCGCTGGGCTGACGGGGCCTCGCGGGCCCAGTGCTGCCAGTACAGGGCCACATCCACCGTGGCACCGGGCAGCAACTCTTGCAGGGCTTGCGCAGGGTCCGTGTGCAAGGCCGCACGTTGCGCCAGGTGCTGCTCGGGCACCATGCCCCAGCCCAGGCCCAGCGCGATGGCGGTCTCGAAGGCCTCGACCGCCGGGGCAAAGTGGCGTGGGTAATGGGGTTGCTGCAGGCCAAAGTGCTGAGCCAAAAACGCGTCTTGCAAAGCGTCCTTGCGGTTGAAAATGACCGAAGGCTGGGCCAGCATTTTGTGCAGCGACACCGCGCCGCTGGGCGTTTGGCAGCGCTTGACCACCGCAGGCGTGGCCACACAGCAATAACGCATGGTGCCCAGCGGCTCGGCCACGCAGCCGCGCATGGGCTCGGCCAGGGTGCTCACACAGCCGATCACGTCGCCGCTTTTGAGGGCGTCGTGTGTGTGGTCCTGGTCGTCGATCAGGATTTCGAGCAGCAAATGGTGCTTCAAAAGCAAAGGGGCCACACCGGGCAAAAACCAGCTGGCCACCGAGTCGGCGTTCACGGCCACGCTCAGCGATTGCCAGCGCGGGGCCTTGCGCGCACCAGTTTGGGTGGACGTGCCTTGCAGGCCGCCCAGCAAATCGGCTTCCATCATGCGCACCTGTTTGACATGGGCCAGCAGGCTCTGCCCAGCCGGGGTGGCCCGCACCTGCTTGCCCCGCACCAGCAGACGCTGGCCGAGCGTGTCTTCCAGCGCCTTGATGCGCAAAGACACGGCCGCCAGGGTGAGCGACAGCGCCTGGGCCGCCGCACCAAAACTGCCGTGCTCGACCACGGTGGCCAGGGCTTCGAGTTGGCGGGCGTCCAGCATGTTTGAATTAAAAATTAATTGAGTGATATGAGTTTAATTGAACTTGGTTTAAATCATGGCGCTTGGCGCGCACACTCGTGACCATTCATCGGCAGCGCCATCCAGTTGCCCAGCATCACACCGCCACACACGGCACCCGGAGATTCCCATGGTTCTGAGCATTCCCACTTTCACCGCCGGCATGGTGCTGAGCATCTCGCTGATCATGGCCATTGGCCCACAGAACGCGCATGTGCTGCGCATGGGCCTGCAGCGCCAGCACCTGTGGCTGACGGTGGCCGTGTGCGCCGTGGCCGATGTGGCGCTGATTGGGCTGGGCGTGCTGGGTCTGGCGCAGCTGGGCGGCCTGAGCGACAAACTGCACGGCGCGCTGGTGGGTGCAGGCATGTTGTTTTTGGCGGTCTATGGCTGGCAGGCGTTTCAGCGGTTTTTGCGGCCCCGTGTTTTGACACTGGATGTGCCGTCGGGCGACACATCGAGCGCATCGGTGAACACCCTGGCCAGCCCCCGGCCACAACCCGTCACGCGCCGTCAGGCCGTGTTGTCGGCGCTGGCGTTTTCATGGCTCAACCCGCACGCTTGGCTGGACACGGCCGTGCTGATCGGCACCGCCTCGCTGGCCTATGGACACGGCAGCACCACTTTTGGCCTGGGCGCGGCAGCGGGTTCGATGCTGTGGTTTTTGGTGCTGGGCGCCGCCGCCTTCTGGCTCGGCCGCCGCCTGCATTCCCTGCACATCTGGCGCGCACTTGACGGCGCGGTGGCGCTGATGATGTGGGGCACAGCGCTGTGGCTGGGCTTCAGTCTGGTTTGAGCAGGTGAAGGTCTACTGATCCCAACAAGCACTCAGCACCAGCACGCCTCGATCGCCCACGGGGTGAGCGCCTACAAACTCAAGGCGCCAACAGTTCAGCGCATTACCGTGTCAACCAGCGCCGCGCCGCAAAGCTCAGCGCGTCCACACAGGCCACCATGAGCAGCATGGCCGCCAAAATGGTGGCCGTCTTGTTCATGTGGAACAGACCCATGTGGAAAGACAGCATCTGGCCCAAACCACCCGCGCCCACCACGCCCAGCACAGCGGCAGCGCGGATGTTGTTCTCCCAGCGGTACAGCGTGTAGCTCATGAGCTGCGGCAGCACCTGCGGCAAGGTGGCGTAAAAGAACACGCGCAGCGGACCCACGCCCTGGGTGCGCAAGGCGTCGCCCGGCCCGGCGGGCACGTTTTCCATCGCCTCTGCAAACAACCGGCCCAGCACGCCCGTGGTGTGCAGCGCCAGCGCCAAAGTGCCGGCCATGGGGCCGAGGCCCGCCGAAATCAACAACAACGCCGCCCACACCAATTCAGGAATGGCGCGCAAGGCATTGAGCAACCAGCGCGTGGGGCCGCGCAGCCAAGCCGGGTCTTGGGTGGACATGCGGCTGGCGGGAACAGCCAACGCCAGGCCCAGTACCGCCGCGATGGCGGTGCCCAAGGCCGACATGGCCAAGGTTTCCCAAGCGGCCCAAACCACCTTGTTCACAAACACGGGCGACAAATCAGGCGGGAAAAACTCCGCCACAAAGCGGCCCATGCTGCGTGCCGCTTCCATGGACGCAAAAGACGCCCAGTCCAGGTCGAGCGAGACAAAGCTGGCCACCACCAAAACCAGCAAAGCCAGAGTGAACCAACACGCTTTGCAGCGGGCGTCAAAGATCGGCGGCGGCAATTTGTAGGGCGGGTTGGCCGCTTCGCGTGAAGAAAACAAGGTGCCTGAAGACTTCATGCCAGCGCCTTTCGCAACCAGGCGCTCACGCGGTCGGCCAGCGCCACCAGCGCGATGAACACCAGCAGCATGGTGGCCACTTCGCCGCCGTTGAACATCTTCATCGAGTTGTCCAACTGCTGACCCAGTCCGCCTGCGCCCACAAAGCCCAGCACCACCGAAGAGCGGATCGCGCATTCCCAGCGGTACACGGTGTAAGAGGCCAACTCAGCGGCGTGACTGGGCAGCAAGGCGTACACAAAGGCCTGCAGGCGGCCACTGCCATTGCGCATCAGGTTTTGGGTGGCATGGCTCTCGCCGCTTTCCAAAATCTCGGCGTAGACCTTCCCCAGCATGCCGCCATAAGTCAGGGCAATGGCCAGCACGCCCGCCGTAGGCCCCAGGCCCACCACGCGCACAAACACCAGCGCCCAGATCAACTCCGGAACGCTGCGCAGCACAATCAGCGTGGCCCGCACCAGCCAGCGCAGCACTGCGGGCCAACGGTCCATGCGGCCCGACAAAGCCGACAGCGACAAAACCCGCGTGGCCAACAGGCTCAAAGGAATGGCCAGCACCAGCGCCAGCGTGACGCCCGCGGTGGCCATGGCCACGGTGCGCCAGGTCTCACGCACCACCATGTCCATGAACTCGGCGTTGTAAATCAGCGGCCAAAAGGTGGACAAGAACTGCGCCGTCACTTTTCGGTTTTCAGGCTCCCACAGCACCCACAAACGGAACTCGGTGGCCACGCCCAATGGCCACAACAGCACCAAAGCCAGGCTCAACCAAAACACCCGCTTGAAAAAGGCCGGGTCGCGGGCCGGCGCATCCAGGCGAGGCCGGGGCGTAGGCAGGGGTGAAACAGAAGCGGTCATCTTGAACCAGGTGCAGCCAGCTACAGCGTCAACGGCAGTGCATCACCGCAGGCGCGGATTGGGTTGAAGATGCTTCTGCTGAGGTCATGGGCGGGGCTTCGCCACGCAACTCGTGTTCGAACTGGTCGTACAAATGTGCCAAGCGCTCGGGGCTGACCTGCGCAGAGGGCAGGTCAAACACCAGCTGCCCATCGCGCAGGCCAATGATGCGCGGAAAGTGCGCCAGCGCCATGTCCACCTGGTGCAGTGTGGCCACCAGCGTGACCTGACGCTCGGCCGCCAGGTTCACCAAAGCGGCCATGGCCATGCGGGCGCGCATGGGGTCGAGCGCCGAAAGAGGCTCATCGATCAGCCACAGGCTGGCCGGAGCCAACAGGGCGCGGGCCAGACCCACGCGTTGGCGTTCACCGCCCGAGAGGCGGTCCACGCGGTCGAACAATTTATCGCCCAGGTCAAAGTGCACCAGCGCTTCGTAAGCGGCCGGGATGTCGGTGGGGTAGAACAACGAGCGCAAGCTGGACCACAAACCCATGCTGGGCAAACGCCCGGCCAGCACCGAGGTCACCACGCGTTGGCGCGGCGGCAGCGGCGGCACCTGCGGGGCCAGAAACAACTGGCCGCGTGTATGGCGCAAGGCGCGTGCAGAAAGTGTCCAAGGGTTCACGTCCGACAACTGCAAGCTGCCTTGGGTGGGCCGCTGCGCGCAGGCCAGCACCTGCAACAAAGTGGTCTTGCCCGCGCCCGACGGGCCGATGATGGCCACCTGCTCGCCTGCGCCAAAACGCAGGTTCAAAGCCCGCAAGGCCGCTGGCACGCCAGGCAGCGCCGCCGGGTGCCGCGCCTCCAAAGCCGAGAGTTCGATCTTCACCGCCGTGCTGCTCAGGCTTTAGAGCAAGCCCGCGCTGCGTGCAGCCGACTCCAGGCCTTTGTAGTTCTCGGGCGTGGTGGAGATGTAGCGGGTCGAGCGGTTGAGCTTCAGGATCTCGGCGTGCTCGGGGTTGGCGGGGTTCAGGGCCAACAAGGCGGCCTTGATTTTTTCGCGCAAATCGGCAGGCATGTCGGCATGCACCGACCAGTTGTAGTTGAAGTAAGGGGGCGTGGTGTAGAACACGTTCACGTCTTGCGTGTTGACCTTGTTTTCTGCCACGAACTTTTTCCAGACCGTGATGTCCAGGGCCGCAGCGTCAACCTTGCCGCTGACCACCGAGGCGATGGTGGCGTCGTGCGCGCCGCTGTAGGCGATGCGCTTGAAGTCCTTTTCAGGCTCGATCTGGGCTTGCAGCAAGAAGCTGCGCGGCATCAGGTGGCCCGAGGTGCTGCTTTGTGAGCCAAAAGAGACTTGCTTGCCCTTCATGTCGGCCAGCGTCTTGATGCCAGAGTTGGTCTTGGCAATGAACACCGACTGGAAACGTGTGTCTTCTTCGCGTTGGGCAATGGGCACGATCTTGCCGCCCGAGCGGATGTTGGCTTGCACAAAGGTGAAGCCGCCAAACCAGACCACATCGACCTTCTTGTTGACCAGCGACTCCACGGCAGCGGGGTAATCGGTCACGGGCGTGAACTGCACCTTCATGCCCAGCTGCTTTTCCAGGTAGTTGGCCAAGGGCGTGAACTTGCGCACCTGCTCGGTAGCGGCTTCCTCAGGGATGGTGGTCACGCGCAGCGTGGTCTGGGCTTGGGCTGCCGAAGAAAAAGCGGCCGACAAAGCCAGCAGTCCCATCAGGGCCGAGGTCTGGATTTTGGAGAGGATTGAAGTGGACATGGAAAAACTCGCCTGAGGCAAGACACTGGGAAAAGGGTTGAATTAGACCCCATTTTGAAAGAACACGCCTGCCTAGCAGCGGGGCCTGAACGCCTCATCTGAAGCCAGGCTTGTTGCACGTCTCGCACGCTTGTTGCAAGCCGCGGAATTTGGCGAGAAGCGCATGCCGTTTGCAGCCCCCAAAGGGGCCTTTATCAGCAAGGCAATGGCCCACTGATCGTTGCGAAGCTTTCCTTCGCCGGGTCATCGAGCCAGGGCGAGGCTTGGATGGTTCGATTGCTCGACCAACCAATCCGTGAACCTGTCCCCGGCAGAAAAGCCGGGAGCATCCTTGTTGGAACATAAAAAATAGCCGCGTCCACAAGAAACTTCCATGTCGAAAGGCTTGACCAACTCGCCCTTGGAGAGCTCCATCTCAACGAGGCACGCAGGCACAACGGCCACACCCATGCCGGATTTGGTGGCCACGATCAGGTTCATGGTCAGATCAAAACTGGGGCCCAAGCGCGGTGAAAAAGGCACGCCTGCGGCATCAAACCACCGGGCCCAATTGTCAGGAAAATTGGTGTGGCCCAGCAAACACGCGGACTGCAGGTCTTTCGGTTGGCGAAATCGCGCTTTCAATTCGGGTGCACAAACGGTCACCAACTCGCGCCCCAACAAATAGTGGGTCTGGACATGGTCTGGCCATTTTCTGTGCGGACGCTTGACCTCGATCCAGAAATCCACGTCATCTCGGGTGAAGTCCTCGTCGTGCCTGAATTGCCGCATCTCGATGTCCACATCAGGACAACGCTGCCGGAACTGCGGCAAACGAGGCAAAAGCCATTGAATGCCCAAGGTGGGAATCACACTGATTCGAACAGGTCGGGATTGAAGGGAATTTCCAAAACTCTCAAAAGCCGACTCCAGCGCCAGAACATGTCTTTGCGTCAACTTTCTCAACTCGGCGCCGCGTTCGGTCAGCTCGGCACCGGCTGAATTTCTGTCAAAAAGCCGGATACCCCCCAGGTGTTCCTCCAGCCTCTGCACCGCCTTGCTGACAGCGGCTTGCGTGACACACAGCTCCTGCGCCGCGCCTTTGAAGCTTTTCATGCGAGAAACAGCCAAAAATGCATGCATCTCGACCATGGATGGGGAGCGTATTTTCATGGCCTGCTTTATAACATTAGGTTATCGGCAGAGATGCCTTTGTCGTTTGTATTGAGCCACCGTTGTCAGTAATCTCCAGACTTTCAGCACGAAAGCACCCCATGCAACTCAATCGACGCCAAGTGATGAGCCTGGCCGCAGCCAGCGCCTTGACGCCCCTTCACAACGCCTTCGCCCAAGCGGGTTATCCCGCCAAGCCCATCACCTTGGTGGTGCCTTTTGCGCCGGGGGGTGCTGTCGACAACTCAGGTCGCCTGATCGCGGAACGGCTGAGCAGGGTTCTCAAAGTTCCAGTGGTCGTCGACAACAAGGCCGGTGCTGGCGGTGCCATCGGGTCTTCTTTTGCTGCCAAAGCCGCGGCGGACGGTTACACCTTGGTGGTGACTTCTCAAAGTACGCATGTGGTCAATCCGGCCGTCAACCCCAGGCTGCCTTACGACGCACTCAAGGACTTTGCCCCCATCACCCTGATCGACCGCCTGGCCAACGTGCTGCTGGTCAACAAGGATCTGCCCGTCAAGACGTTTGCTGATTTGGTGAAATTCGCCCAGGCCAACCCGGACAAGCTGAGCTATGCCAGCGCGGGCATCGGTTCGGTGTCACACCTGAGCATGGAGTTGATGAAAGTCCAGGCGAAACTGCCCATGACGCACATTGCCTACCGTGGGGCCGGCCCTGCGCTCGTGGACCTGCTGTCCGGTCAGGTGCAATTGACCTGGAACAACCTGTCTTCCAACATGTCCAATATCCGCAACGGCAATCTGCGGGCATTGGCCGTGGCAGCACCACAACGCGTGCCACAACTGCCGGATGTCCCCACATTTGGCGAACTCAAACTGCCGGACCTGAACCTCACCTCCTGGACAGGACTGGCCGCCCCCGCCAACACACCCGAGCCGATCGTTCAACTGCTTTACAAAGCGGTGCGCAGCATCCTGAACGAAGCTGCCACCCAGTCGATCTGGACTGACAAAGGGATGATGGTGCCCGAAGACATCACGCCGGCCGCTTACCGCTCTGAAATCGCGGATCGCATCCAGTTTTACCAGCGCATCGCCAAAGCCAACAACGTCGTCGTGGAATGAGCGATTCCCTGTCATCACCGCCCGAGCGCCAGGCTCCCTACACGCGCATTGAGGATTTGATGCCGCAAGCGCAGGAGCTGACGCGCATCCGCCAACACCTTCACCAGCACCCCGAGCTGGCTTTTGAAGAACACAAAACATCCGGCTTCATTGCTCAAAAACTTCAGGACTGGGGCTTTGAGGTGACACGGGGCATTGGTGGCACGGGTTTGGTGGGCACGCTGAAAAATGGCACCGGCCCCAAACGTCTGGGCATTCGTGCCGACATGGATGCCTTGCCTATCCATGAGTGCACCGGCGCCGCGCATGCCAGCACCGTGGCAGGCCGCATGCACGCTTGCGGTCACGATGGCCACATGACCATGCTGCTGGGCGCTGCGCGCCACTTGGCCGAACACCGCCATTTTTCAGGCACCCTGAACCTGATCTTTCAGCCCGCCGAAGAAAAAGGCTTTGACAGCGGTGCCAAGGCCATGGTGCTGGACGGCCTGTTTGACCGCTTCCCGTGCGATGCGGTCTATGCCATGCACAACCACCCCGGGGCGGCGCAAGGCCGAATCTTGTTGCGCAGCGGCGCATTCATGGCGGCAGGCGACCGGGTGTTCGTGAAAATTTTGGGTGTTGGCGGTCATGCGGCCAGGCCGCATCTGGCCGCTGACCCCTTGGTGGCAGCCGCGGCCATCGTCACATCCTTGCAGACCGTGGTGGCCAGAAATGTCGATCCGGCCGAAACGGCGGTGGTCACCGTGGGGCGCTTGCGCTCGGGTGATGCGCTGAACGTGATTCCCGAGATGGCCGAAATCGGCATCAGCGTCCGTTCGTTTTCTCCGACCGTTCGCGCCCTGCTGAAAAAACGGATCACTGAGATCATCACCGGCATCGCGCAAGCGCACGACACCCAAGCCGACATCCAGTACATCGAAGGCTATCCCGTCTTGATCAACACACCGTCTGCCGTGGAGCTGGCCGCACAGGTGGCACAGGATTTGATGGGCCCCGATGCCGTTGAACTTGAACACCCCCAACTCACAGGCAGTGAGGACTTTGCCTATATGCTCCAGGCGTGCCCCGGCGCGCTGGTCAGGATCGGTAACGGCCCCTTGCAAAAAGGCCGAGGGCTGCACAACCCGGGCTACGATTTCAACGACGACAACCTGCCCTATGGTGCCGCGTTCTGGTGTCAGTTGGCCGAACGATTTTTGGTGTGACACACATTGCAAAAAACCGCGTGGCACCTGCCAACGCAGCTGCTGCCTGGTTTTTTCACCGACCAAGTGGCTCGGTTAGCATGGCCGCATGACCACCCCCCAATTCATCCAGCTGTACCAGCACAACGCCGCTGCAGTGGCGCAAGAACTCTTGCAGGGCCTGAGTGCCCCGCAGGCCTTCACCTCGCCCAAATACCTGTACGACGCGCTGGGCTCGCGCCTGTTTGAAGCCATCACCGAGCTGCCCGAGTACGACCTGACGCGCACCGAGGCGCAACTCATGCGCCTGCACAGCGCCGACATGGCCCAGCATGTGCCTGCAGGCGCTTGCTGGATCGACCTGGGCGCGGGCAACTGCGAAAAAGCCGGGCGACTGCTGGGGCCGCTGCACGCCGGGCGCTACGTGGCGGTGGACATTTCGGTGGACTTTGTGCGCCAAGCCCTGGACAGCCTGCAGCGCCAGCACCCGGGCCTGGCCATCGCGGGCCTGGGCACCGACTTTTCGGGCGGTCTGGCATTGCCGGACACCTTGGGCCTGGACCCAGCGCAGCCGCGCGTGTTGTTTTACCCGGGCTCGAGCATCGGCAACTTCACGCCCGATCAGGCCCTGGGCTTTTTGCAAAGCCTGCACCGCGCTTGTGGCACGGCCCCGGGCAGCGGTTTGCTGATCGGGGTGGATTTGCTCAAGGACGCGGCCGAATTGGAAGCGGCCTACGACGACGCCTTGGGCGTGACCGCGGCCTTTGACCTGAATTTGCTGCTGCACATCAACCGCTTGGTGGGCAGCAACTTTGCGGTGCGCGACTGGCGGCATTTGTCGCGCTTCAACGCCCAGGCATCGCGCGTGGAAATGCACCTGCAGGCCCGTCACGCAGTGCGCGTGCAGTGGCCGGGCGGCGAGCGGCTGTTTGCGGCAGGCGAGACCATCCACACCGAAAACGCCTGCAAATGGACGGTGCCGAACTTCGAAGCCTTGCTGCACTCAGCAGGCTTTGCCCAGACCCGCGCTTGGACCGATCCGGCCCAGCGCTTTGCGGTCTTGTGGGCCACGGCCTGATGGCACAGAACTTTTAAAGCGCCACCGACCGGAAGCCCGCAAAAATGTCGCGCCGCTCGGGCACAAAGAAATTGCGGTAACGCACATCGACCACGTTGGCCGAAGTGGCGGCGCACGCCCCACGCAGCACGCGGTGGCCGTGCCACCAGGGCGCTGAATAGTCGCGGTAAGGGTGCACCTCAAAGCCCGGATAGGGCGCAAAGTCACTGGCTGTCCATTCCCACACCTGGCCCCACTCAAAGCCAGGCTGTTGGGCTGCGCATGCCCACTCGGCTTCGGTGGGCAAGCGCCTGCCCGCCCATTCGCACCAAGCCTGGGCATCGAACGCATTCAGGTGCACCGCCGGGGCCTGCAGGTCAAGCAGCTGCCACTGGCCAAAACACTGTGCTTGCCAAGTGCCGTCAACGCAACGCACATGGGGCGGCTGCGCATGACCTGTGGCCTGCACAAAAGGCAAGTACCGCGCCCAGGTCACGGCGGCAGCGTCAATTTCGAACGCGGCCAGCGCCTGCGTGTGGGCCAGGCGCTCGTTGTCAAAAGCAAAGCCTGGCCCCTGATGGCCCAGCGTGTGAACCTGCGCAGGCACCAAGATGCCCCCAGAACGACCGGATGGTGAACGACCTGATGGTGTTGGTGCAGCCGCATCACCGGATGCGGCTGCGCGCCAACACAAGGCTGGTGGCAAATCCAGCCCCAGACCTTGCGCCATGTAGACCGAAGCTTCGTTGTGCATGTCTTCATGCTGCAGCGCCAAGCGCCAAAAATACAGCGCTTCGTCGCTCGCGCCCGGACCGGCCGCCAGGGCGGCTTGCAGGTGGTTCAGGCTGCGCTGCAGCACCTGCGCCAAATAAGCCTGAGTGCCGGCCAGATCGGGCAACGGCAGCGCCCAGCGGCTGTCGTGGGCGACTTCGCTGGAGTTGTAGAGCGCATCGGCATCGGGCAACAGCGAGGCGTCAAAGTCCGCGCCACTGCTGGCACTGCGCGTGCCCAGGTGGCGCTGGCGGTTGCGCACCGTCCACCACTCCTGAAACCAGGCGATGTGGCCCCACTCCCACAGCGGTGGGTTCATGCCCGGCAAGGGCGGCACCGACAAATCGGGCAAGGCGTTTTGCCAAGCCTGCATCAGGCCCAGCGTGCGCTCGCGGGTGCGTTGCAGGGCCTGGGCCAAATCCGCCGCACTGGCCGTGCGCACGGCGCTGTGCACAGGCCCCAGGCACGCTGGGAAAGACCCTTCAAAATGCCCACCCAAAGAGGCATTGAGAGCGGCCTGCCCTGCCCCCGCTGTGCGACTGCCATTCATGTATAAACCGTCCATGCAAAAACTTCGAGTGGTGATTGTCAGCCCTGCCTTGGCCGACGCCAACAACGGCAATTGGCAAACCGCCCGGCGCTGGCAACAGCTCTTGTCTGCGCATTCTGCCCGCATCGTGCGCCAGTGGCCCGACGCGCAGGCAGATGATGACGATGTCATGCTGGCCCTGCACGCCCGCCGCTCAGCCGACTCGGTGCAGGCCTGGCACGCACGGCATGGCCAGCGCGGCCTGGGCGTGGTGCTGACCGGCACCGACCTGTACCGCGACATCGCGCACGACCCGCAGGCGCAGCGCTCGCTGGCCTTGGCGCATTCGCTGGTGGTCTTGCAAGGCCTGGGCGTGAAAAGCCTGCCACCCCAGCACCAATCCAAAGCCCGCGTGATTTTTCAGTCGACCGGCACACGCCAGACCCTGCCCAAAACCCCGCGCCACTTGCGGGTGGTCATGGTGGGCCATTTGCGCGAAGAAAAAGACCCGCAGACCCTGATGGCCGCCGCGCGATTGTTGCCGCCAGACGCGGGCGTGTTCATCGACCACATTGGCGCGCCGCTCGATGCGGCGCTGGGCCAAGCCGCACAGGCCACGCAGGCGCAGTGCCCGCATTACCGCTGGCTGGGGGCGCTGCCGCATGCCCCCACCCTGCAGCGCATCCAGCGCGCGCACCTGCTGGTGCACTGCAGCCGCATGGAAGGCGGCGCGCATGTGCTGATGGAGGCGGTGTGCAGCGGCACGCCCGTGCTGGCCTCGCGCATCGACGGCAATGTGGGCCTGCTGGGCGAGGATTACGCGGGCTACTTCGAGCCCGGTGATGCGCACGCATTGGCCCAAGCCTTGTTGGCGCTGCGCTCGAATGTGCCAGCGCTGGCGCAGCTCCAGGCCCAGTGCGCTGCGCGTGCCCCTTTGTTTGCGCCGGCCGCCGAGCGCGCCGCTTTGCACCGCTGGGTGCAAGACCTGAGCCGCTGAGCCGCTCAGCGCCTCAGCACCGACAGCCATTGCGCCTGCTCGGGCGTGAGCGCCGTGTCGGGCGTGAGCATGGCACTGGCCAGGGCCTGGCGGATGGCCGGGTCCGGCTCGGGCAGGGGTTGCGACAGCAAGGCGTCGAGCACCTGCGCGGCTTTGCCCAGGGTTTGGCCATAGAGCTCAAAAATACCGGCCACGCTGACGTGCTGCGTGGGGTCCTCCAGCCAGCAGTCGTAGTCGGTGACCAGGCCCACGGTGGCGTAGGCCATCTGGGCTTCGCGGGCCAAGAAGACCTCGGGCACATTGGTCATGCCCACCAGGTGGCAACCGACTTGGCGCAGAAAATGGCTTTCGGCCTGTGTGCCCAGGCGCGGGCCCTCCACGCAGCCGTAAGTCAGGCCCCGGTGCACCGACAGGCCGCAGCGCTGCGCAGCCTGCGAAACCGCATCGACCAGCCCCGCACCAACGGGCTTGGCGGTGGACACATGGGCGGCCACGCCTTGGCCAAAGAAGGTGCGTTCGCGCTGGCCACGGGTCCAGTCAAAGTACTGCTCGGGCATGGCCATGTCGCCGGGCTTGACCGCCAGGCTCAAGCTGCCCACAGCCGAAAACCCGAGCAACTGCGTGGCCCCGGCCTGCTTGAGCGCAAAGATGTTGGCGCGGTAATTCACCTCGTGCGGCAGCAAGCGGTGGCCGCTGCCGTGGCGCGCCAAAAACAGCACCTCTTGGTCGTGGTACTGACCGCGCAGCACCTCGCCCGAGGCCTGCCCAAAAGGCGTGGTGTCCGCAATGCGCTGCGTGATGCGCAAGCCAGGAAGTTCGTAGAGGCCAGTGCCTCCGATGATCGCCAACATGCTCAAGTCTCCCAACGAATGACATCGGCTTCACGGTAGGCCGGGCCTGCCGCGATGCGCGAAAAATAAGACGCGTGTGCGTCGGAACCCTCGGGCCACTGCTGCAAAAAGCGCGCTTGCGCGGGTGCGGCAGGGGTCTCGATGGCGATGGCTTCGAAGTGCAGGCCGTGGGCTTGCACCGTGCAGCGGCGCTGCGGTCCTGCAAAAGGCACCGTCGCGATGCGCGTGAGCAAGCCCGCCGCATCACCTTGGAAATTGGGCATGCCCGCCGCACCGTTGTTGAGCACCCAGGCGCTGCGGGTGCGGCCGGGGACGCTGAACTGCTGAAACACCGGCAAGCAGGTGTGTGTGCTGGCAAAGACGTCCACTTGCGCCCGCTCGAACCAGCGCCGCACCAAGGGCAGGTGTTCGGGGTCGCGCAGGTGTTCTTGGGCGAAGCCCCAGCCGGCCAAGGACTGCGCGTCGCCGTGCACCAGACCCACACGCACATCGCCCACCTGCGCCACGCGCCACATGGGCAAAGTGGCCAGCTGGGCGCGCTGCTCTGGCGTGGTGGCCGTGCGCAATTGGTTCAGGATGCGGTTGGAGCGCGAGACCACGTCCTGCCCCACCCAGTCGGGGTAGGCGCAGCCGCAACCGGCCTCGGGGTCGGGGTCGTCTTCGGCCAATTCGGTCTCGACGTTGCCGCGCAGGGCCACATGCGACAAGACCACCGCTTGCACCCGCGCAAAGATGGCCGGGTCGATGTCGAACCAATGAAAGTCGCCATTGAACACCAGGCGCTTGCGGCCAGGCTCTTGTTCAAACAGGCGCAGCACCTCGTGCAGCGCCAACTCGTTGCCATACAGGCCGCCCACCACGTACAGCGTGTCTAGACCGCTCAGCACGGGGTCGGGGGCCGAATTGAAAACATCGGGGCCGTATTGGTAATGCAGCGGGCAGCTGCGGCCAGCTTGGGTTTCTGGGTTCATGGGCTGAAGGGTTGAAGGTTTCACGGGTTCATGGATTTTGCAATGCAACAGCTTCTGGGTGGGCAGGGGACTGGGAGAACAGCTCGGCCATGCGCGGGCCATCGGCTTGCTGCACCGGCAGATCGAGCACCACGCGGCCTTGCGACAAGCCCACCACGCGGTCGGCCAGGATGGGCAGAAGGTCCATTTGGTGCACCACGCTGATGAGGGTCAGGCCTTCGGCCATGGCGCGCAGCGCGTGGCAGGCTTCGATGGTCGCGCGCGGGTCCAGCGCCGAAGTCGGTTCGTCGGCCAGAATGATGCGCGGGCGCTGCAAACGCAGGCGCGCCAGGCTGACCTTTTGTTTTTCGCCGCCCGAGAGCCGGTCGGCGCGCACCTGGGCGCGGTCGGCCAAGCCCATCTCGTGCAGCGCCGCGTGGGCCTGGTCCAACAGGTCTTGCGGGTACAGCCGTGTCCAGCTGCGCCAGGCGGGCATGGCGGGTGCGCGGGCCAAAGCGCCCAGCACCACGTTCTCCAGGGCGGTCAGGCGCGGCACCAGGTGCAGGCCTTGCATGACCTGACCCACGTCGCGGCGCACTTGCCGCCAATCTTGGGCACTGGGCGCGGGCCGCACGTCGGGGCCCAGGGCCTGCCCCAGCACCGAGACCGCACCCGAGCTGGCGCGCACAAAACCGCCCAGCACGCGCAGCAAACTGCTTTTGCCCGCGCCATTGGGGCCGACCAGTGCCACGCGCTCGCCCGCCTCGATGCGCAGCTCGGCGATGTCGAGCAAGCGGCGTTGGCCCACGCGCCACTGCAGCTGCTGAAGGTGGATGGCGGCCTGAGGCATGTGCGCGCTCACAACAGAGCCTGCCGGATGCGGCGCGAGACGGCATCGAACACGGTGACCAAGGCGATCACCACCAACACAATCGTGGCCAAACGGTCCCACTGAAACAGGCTGGCGGCTTCGGAAATCAACAGGCCCAGACCGCCCGCGCCAATCAAGCCCAGCACGGTGGAGTCGCGGATGTTGAACTCCCACAGGTACAGGTGGTTGCTCACGAATTGCGGCAAGACCGAAGGCCACACCGCACTGAAAAACACCTGCGGTCCGCTGGCCCCGGTGGCGCGCACCGCGTCAATGGCGCCCATGTCCAGGGTCTCGATGCTCTCGGCGTACAACTTGCCGTAGGTGCCCATGGAATGCAAGGCAATCGCCAAGATCCCGGCCATGGGCCCCAGGCCCACAATGCCCACCAGCACCAGACCAAAAACCAGTGTGTGGATGGCGCGCGACACGCCCAACACCGAAGACGCGGCCTGCGCCAGCCAGCGCGGGGCCTTGAGGTTGCGCGCCGACAGCAGCCCCAAAGGCAAGGCCAGCAACGCGGCCAGCAAGGAGCCCAGCGTGGCGATCTGAAAGGTGGTCCAGGTGGCGCGGCCCAGGGCTTGCACAAAGGCCCACTCCACCGCTTGGCGGTTTTCGGTGCGCAGCAAAGTGCCGTCTTCGCTGCGGTACTCCAGCCGCTCGGGGCCGAACCAAATGTCCAGAAAACTGGGCCGCGCAAACTCACCCACCGACTTGAGCAGGTTGTCCCACGGGTTGCGCCCCCAACTGAGGTCGCCCGCCCACACCAGGCCCAGCCCGCAGGCCAGCACCACGGCGGCGTAGGCCAACACCAGCACGGCAAAGCCCAGGCGGTGAGAGGCCGCCAGGCGTTTGTCTGCGAATGCGCGCACCAACACCATCAGGACTTGGGCCTCAAGGTGCCGGTGGCCAATCCCGCGTCACGGATGGGCTTGTAGAACGTGTTGTCCGAATTGACAAAGCCGGTGTAATGGGCCGGCAGCAGCTGGGGCTGGGTTTTGAGCAAGGGGCCGATCTCGGCCACGGCTTGCTGCAGGCGCTGCACAAAAGCCTTGTCTTTGAACAAAGGCGCGCTCACGGCCAACGCGTCGTTGGGCAAGGGCGGCGACTGCCAGATCACCTTGCTGCGCTCGGCCCGGATCATGCCTTGGTCGATCATGGCCGTTCGGTTGCGGTTGTAATCGGCCCCGGCGTCGATTTGCCCAGCGGTCACCTGCATCTGAATGGCCTGGTGCTTGGTGTAGAGCACGCGCGAAAAATGCTTTTCCGGCTCAATGCCTTGCTGCATGAAGAAGTGCAGCGGGACCAAATAACCCGAGGTGGAGCCCTTGTCGCCAAAGGCGAAGGTGCGGCCTTTGCCTTTGGGGCCCAACAGGTCTTGCACACTGTTCAAGCCCGAATCGGGGTGGGTGACGATCATGCCGAAATACTCGGGTTTGCCTTGGTAGAGGATGGTGGAAACCACTTGCGCATCGGCCATCTGGTTGGCCAGCACATAGCCCCAAGGCCCCATCAGGGCGATGTCGGTTTCGCCATTGGCCAGGCTTTTGGCCAGGCCTTCCCAGCTGTCCACGGTGCGCAAACGCACCTCACGGCCCAAGCGCTGCGACAGGTGCTGTGCCAAGGGGCGGTAGGTGGCGTCGTTTTTCTCGCGGTCGGGCTGGAACATGCCCACCCCGAACACCAAAGGCTTGCCCTGCGCCCAGGCGCTGGGGCTGACCAGCACACCCGCCAGCATGCTGGCGCTGGCCAGCTGGAGCCAAGATCGGCGAAACAACTTCATACACAAATTCCCAATTGAAAATTCAAACCAGTACCCAGCCGCTGGGCAAGTGCACCAGATCAGCGGGCTCATCAATGTCGGCCAGCGCAGGCAACTCGGCCCACTGCAGGCCGGCCTGGCGGGCGCGCTGGCGCGTGTGCGCCATCACCTCAGGCGTGCTCCAGACCATGCCCTCAAACAGCTCGGGCGCAGGCCGGCGCAAACCCACCAGGGCGTAGCCGCCATCGAGCGCGGGCACAAACACCGCGTCGCGGGTCATCAAGGCCTGCGCAGCTTCTTGCAGCACCGTGGCGTTCAGGCCCGGGGCGTCGGTGCCCATGAGCAAGACCGCCGCGTGGCGCGACAAGCCGCGCAGCAAAGCGCGGTGCATACGTTGCCCCAAATCGCCATCGCCTTGCAGGCTCAAGGTCAAACGGCCGGAGTCGGTGTCCTTGGCCTTTTCATGGGCCCTGTTTTGCGCCTGGGCAAAGGCCGGGTGCGAGGTGTCGGGGCTCACGCACAGCTCCAGCGCGGCCCACGGCACTTGCGCGGCCTGCTGCACCGCGTGCATGAGCAGTTGCTGGGCCAAGCGCGCCGAGCCTTCGGCGCCCAAGGCGGGCATGAGCCGGGTTTTGGCTTGGCCCGCCACCGGGGCTTTGGCGAAGATGATCAAGGCGGTGTTCATCGGTAATCCTCTGCCAAGCTGTGCGCCAGCTCGCCGCGCCAATAACGCCAGCGCAAGCGCCACATCAAGAAAATCGTGCGCCACACGCCGCGCTGCTCCCAGCGCCGACCGGAGGTGATCACCCGCTCACGCAGGCAAGCCGGTGCGCCCACAGCGCGCAAGCGCTTGGATATGTCAATGTCTTCCATCAGGGGTTGTGGGGCAAAACCGCCCACTTGGGCGTAGGCCTCACGGCGCATGAAAAGGGCCTGGTCGCCGGTGGCAATGCCCGTCCAGCGGGAACGCAGGTTCATCATCGCGGCCACCACCCTCAGCATCCAAGGCCGCCCTGCAATGCGCACGTCAAAGCGCCCCCAGGCGTGGCCACGGGCCAGCGCCTGCATCAGGTGCTCATCGGCACGCTCGGGCAGCATGGTGTCGGCGTGCAAAAACAGCAGCACCTCGCCCCAGCCCAGCGCTGCGCCAGCGTTCATTTGTGCGGCCCGGCCGCGCGGGGAATCGATCACGGCATCAGCGTGCGCCCGGGCCAAGGCCAGGGTGTCGTCCTGGCTGCCACCGTCCACCACCACCACACGCGCACCGCGCTGGCGCAGTGGCCCCAAGGCCTTCAAAGTGGCTTCAATGCCCTGGGCTTCGTTGAGCACGGGCACCACGATGCACAGGCCTGTTGGCTTGGGATCCCCAGGCGTGAATGTGTGGGGCTTCATGCGTTCGTCTTTTGGCGCATCGGCGGTCCATCAGTTGGCCTCGGCCAGTTTGGGGTGGAAGTGGACAACGGATGCGGTGACGGGTTCTGCCACCTCGAGCGCGCCGCCGCAGCTGCTGCCTTGACCCGCCGTGCACCCGTAACAGTGGTCGGCAATGGCAATGGCTTGCCCGGTGATGTCGTGCTCGAGCAAGTCGGCCAGGTGGGGTGGGGCCGGGGTGCCC
>NZ_JAFEIF010000010.1 GCF_017848645.1 Limnohabitans sp.
CGACACCCACACTACAACGCTCATAACTGACAATGTCAACTTTTTCACAAAATCATTCCTAATTTCCGCATGCGCTCACTTAGAAATGTGCATCAAGGAACTAGTATTTGAAATATCAAAAGATATTGATGCAAGACTTTCTTCGGCTGCCATTCCCACATCAATAGTAGAGTGGCGTTTGAAGAAGAAATCGGAAACATCAACAACTCCAAAAAATCTTTTAAGCGTCAATATGACAAAAAAAGAAATTGATGACTTAGTATCCGGAAATGTTTATCGAACTAAAGAAGCATTCGCACTAGTTGGTATTGACTTGGCTGTTCAAAAAATCAAATGGGAATCATGGAAAGATTCAATACAAGCAATAGTTACACGAAGAAATAATATCGTCCATCATAACGACGACGCTTCTGACCTATCTCTTGGCGACATTAATATTTATATAAAATCAATAATAGATTATATTGATTTTATAATTCAATCATGCCACAAGCAATATTTTATGGGAATGACAAATATCAATTTAAAAATTGACTAACTGGTTGCTCAATATCGAAAAAACTTCACCACGCTTTCTGACTAACTTGGTCGACATGAACCTCATGGTTTAATCCATCCATTTGACACAAAGAAGGAATAACATGAATAAAATTTTAAAATCTTTTGGCGCAATATTTATCGCACTTATATTTATTTCTGCGATAGCCATGTCAGTAGCATCTTCAAAAATTTCCAAACTGGAAGGCGAAGCAGTTCAGTTTATTAATAGCGAAATTCCACAAATAACCAAAGAATGGGATTCAAATATTCTTTATGAAATTGCAAGTCCAGATTTAAAAGCCAAAGCATCCTCAGAGGATTTGAGTAAACTTTTCAAGATTTTGTCCAGTTTAGGAAAATTAAATAAACTTAATGCTCCAAATGGAAATATAAAAATAAAATTCTTTGGCAAAAACAATTCCTCAAATGCATCCGGCTATTTTGAATGTCAATCTGATTTTGAAAAAGGTCCTGCCGTCATCAAATTAACTTTGGAAAAATATCAGGACCAATGGTTAGTCTCAAGCTTTCACATCAACTCAGTGACATTTTTAGAAATAATAAAACCCCCAGAAAAGCAGTAGTTTTAGAGCGCACTGTACTAACGATTCACCTCGGAAAAGTTAACCCTTCTTCCTAGGCGGCAACCCCGTATGCTGCGTCAGCAACTGCCCCTTCTTGGGTTGCCCCATGCGCTTGGGCGCCGTCGACAAAGACACCGACGACTTGGCCCCCGCACCCGTGCTGTTTTTGCGGCGGGCGCTTTGGTAGCCTTCTTCGGCCAGCGGCTGCCAGCTCGGGATCAAATGGTGTTTGCCGTTGCCGATCAAGTCTGACCGGCCCATGGCTTTCAAGGCTTCGCGCAGCAGGGGCCAGTTGTTGGCGTCGTGGTAGCGCAAAAACGCTTTGTGCAGGCGGCGGCGTTTGTCGCCTTTGACCACGTCCACTTTTTCGCTGTCGCGGGTGATTTTGCGCAGCGGGTTGCGGGTGGAGTGGTACATGGCCGTGGCCGTGGCCATGGGGCTGGGGTAGAAGGTTTGCACCTGGTCGGCACGGAAACCGTTCTTTTTGAGCCAGATGGCCAGGTTCATCATGTCTTCGTCGCTGGTGCCCGGGTGGGCGGCGATGAAGTACGGGATGAGGAACTGCTTTTTGCCCACTTCTTCGCTGTATTTGTCGAACATCGACTTGAAGCGGTCGTAGGTGCCGATGCCCGGCTTCATCATCTTGGAGAGCGGCCCGCCCTCGGTGTGCTCGGGCGCAATCTTGAGATACCCGCCCACATGGTGCTGCACCAGTTCTTTCACGTATTCGGGCGACTGCACGGCCAGGTCGTAACGCAGACCTGAGCCGATCAAGATCTTCTTGATGCCCTTGAGGTTGCGCGCCCGGCGGTACATGTTGATCAGCGGGCCGTGGTCGGTGGTCAGGTTCTGGCAGATGCCGGGGAACACGCAGCTGGGTTTGCGGCAGGCCGATTCAATTTCGGGGCTCTTGCAGCCCAGGCGGTACATATTGGCCGTGGGTCCGCCCAGGTCAGAGATGACGCCCGTAAAGCCTTTGACCTTGTCGCGGATGTCTTCCACCTCGCGGATGACCGATTCTTCGGAGCGGCTTTGGATGATGCGGCCTTCGTGCTCGGTGATGGAGCAAAAGGTGCAGCCACCAAAGCAGCCTCGCATGATGTTGACGCTGAAGCGGATCATTTCCCAAGCGGGGATTTTGGTCGCGTGGTCGTGGCTGCCGTTTTCGTCGGCATAGCGCGGGTGCGGGCTGCGGGCATACGGCAGGTCGAACACATGGTCCATCTCTGCGGTGGTGAGCGGGATGGGCGGTGGTGTGATCCACACGTCGCGGGCGGTGGCCCCCTCCCCGTGCGCTTGCACCAAGCAGCGGGCGTTGCCGGGGTTGGTCTCCAGGTGCAGCACGCGGTTGGCGTGGGCATAGAGCACGGCGTCTTGCTTGACCTGCTCGTAACTGGGCAGGCGGATCACGCTTTTGTCGCGGGGCGGGACTTTGTGGGTGCCTTTGCCGCGCAGGGCCGGGTTGGGCACAAAGGTGAGCGGCTGAATGATGGGCTCAATGATGGGCTGAACAGCGGCTTGCACGGTGCGGGCTTGTGCCACTGCAGCAGACAAGTCGGCTTCGACATTTTTAGCGTTGTGGCCCTCGGCCACTTCCTTGGCCTCTTCCTCACGCGCACAGGTCGCGCCCTGCTCCCGCGCCTGGTCCGAAATCATCAAATACGGGTTGATGTGCGCTTCCACATGGCCGGGCGTGTCCACGCTGGTGGAATCGATCTCGAACCAGCCTTCGGGGGTTTCGCGGCGCACAAAGGCGGTGCCGCGCACATCGGTGATCTGCTGCACAGGCTCACGGGCGGCCAGGCGGTGGGCGATCTCGACAATCGCCCGCTCGGCGTTGCCATACAAAAGCAAGTCGCACTTGCTGTCCACCACCACCGAGCGGCGCACTTTGTCTGACCAGTAGTCGTAATGCGCGATGCGGCGCAGGCTGCCTTCGATACCACCGAGCACGATGGGCACTTCGGGGAAGGCTTCGCGGCAGCGCTGGCTGTAGACGATGGCCGCGCGGTCGGGCCGCTTGCCGCCCACGTCGCCGGGGGTGTAGGCGTCGTCGGTGCGGATTTTGCGGTCCGCCGTGTAGCGGTTGATCATGGAATCCATGTTGCCGCTGGTCACGCCCCAAAACAGGTTGGGTTTTCCCAGAGCCTTGAAGGGGTCGGCGCTGGTCCAGTCGGGCTGGGCGATGATGCCGACCCGAAAACCCTGGTTTTCCAGCATGCGGCCAATGACCGACATGCCAAAGCTGGGGTGGTCCACATAGGCGTCGCCCGTGACGATGATGATGTCGCAGCTGTCCCAGCCCAGTTGGGTCATTTCTTCGCGGCTCATCGGCAAAAACGGGGCCGTGCCAAAACGCTGCGCCCAGTACTTGCGGTAACTGGTCAGCGGTTTGGCGTCACGCGGGAAGAAAGAGACGTCGACAAAGGCGTTCATGGGCGGGCATTCGGGATAACCCGCTAGTGTAGGGGTTTGGGGGTGGGCTCACGGGGCTGGTGGGTATTGTGCTCAGGCAAGGTCCGCCCCATACGCAGGCACATCACCCTTAAAACCAACGCCTCCAGAACGCTGATCGCAGCAAAAGTTGTGCACAGATCAGACAAATCAAGACGCTCAGTCCTGCACTCACAACAAATTTGAGCAGCACAGGCCAATCCAATCCTTGCAGCGCCAAACCCAAACCCACCACGATGGGGGCGTGAATGAGATAAACAGTCATGGCACTTTGACCCATCGCCTTGTAGGCGCCTGACGGGCTGATAAACCGCTGCTGGGCCCATCGCAGCAGTCGCAACAGGACACCCCATGCCACCAAGGGCTCCCAAAATGCATAGACGAACGCCTGCACATTCCAACCACCCACCGCTGGCCCAGCCAACCAAGGGATGAGACTGCCAGAGATAAACACCAAGGGAAGCAGCCAAACCGACCATCGCATCACCCGTCGCCAAGTGCTGGCCGCTGGGGCAGGCACGTCAAACCACCAACGCGACTTTGCGCCCGCAACGCCAGCAATAAACAACAAAACATAACCCGGGAAGTAGCCCAATTGCCAGCCGATCCACCAGGTTTGTCCAACAGGCCAAACCAAGCGGATCAGAAAGGCCGAGGCACCGACCAACAACGCGGCGACCCACATCATGGCCATGGAGGGAAACGGGCGCACACGTTGCAGCCAGGGCACAAACGGCGTGACCATGCAGGTCATCACCCACAAAGCCGCCACAAACCACAGCGGGCCGGATTCAAAGTGCGACTGACGCCACAACGCCATCAGCGTGTCTTGGATGGCGAAGCCTTTGCTTGTGAAAGCCAAAGCGATGGTGAATGGCCCCAGCAAACAGCCAAACACCAGCAGTGGCAGGCCCAAGCGCACGAGCCGGTCCATCAAATACAGGTTTGCCCCCTTGCGAGCGAGGGCCGTCGGCACATAAGCCCCCGCCAGCAAAAAGAACAAGCCCATGAACCAAGCTTGGTTGAACGTGCAAAAGGCGGTCAGCAGCAGCGAAGAAAACGAGTTGTCAGGACTTTTCTCGTGCCAAAACCACGACCCAATGGCGCCGTACATCAAGGCGGTGTGGTGAACCACCACCAGTAGCGCGACCAAGCCCCGCAAAACGTCTACCCACTTATCCCTGGAATCAAGATGGTTCATTGGCATAAAAGAACTAATTTGTGTTCATTTATGCACATCATGACTCATGTCTGGCAACAAAAATGCCCCCAGGTGTTGAAATATTCAGTCTTCTGAGGCTGCTACGAATAGACAAACCCCGCTCTGCCCGCTGATGGCCCAAGTCTTTACTCTAGCCACCCCCGCCCACAACGATATGGGCATCAAAAAATATCGATGCATCTCCTACGTAGAATCGGTCGCAGGACGCGACAAGGTGCTGCGGCAACAGGTTCTGAGGGGCGAGATGGCTTCGGTTTGACTGGATTTGCATGACCCAAACGCTTATGCCTCTGCTAAAAGGTCTTTTTGCGCCCGCTCGATCAGGTCTACAAAGGCTGGGGCGTCGCCCAAGGCTTGGGCGGCCAGCAAGGCCAGCTTGACCAAAAAGAGTTCGGATTTTTCGGGGCCTGCGGCGTCAATGGCCATGGCCAGTTGGTCGTAGGCGGTTTCCAGACCGGCAATGTCCAGACCAGTGTTGGGGTTCATGGGGCTTCTCCGGTGGTGGCTTGGGCAAGGGCAGCGTCCAGGCGCTGGGCATCGAGGTGCAACCAGCGGGCGCAAATGTGCTGGTCGGGGCGCAGCAGGTAAGCCGCGCCGGGGCCGGTTACGCCGTAGCGGCTGTGCACCCTGCCCTGCGCATCGCACAGCGTTTGCAGCCAGGGCGCATTGGCCTGGCTGGGCTGCAGGCCCGCAGGGTCAGCACCTTGGGCGATGCAGGTGACTTGGAGCGGCAAGCCCTTGGCCCGCCATTGGGCCACGCTGGCCAGCACATCGGCGGGCAAGGTGTCGGACGCGCCAAACCACAGCAGGTCAAAGCCGCCACCCAGGTGGTCCAGCAAAAACTGCGTGTCGGTCAGGCGCACATTGAGCGGCGGCGCGCCGTGCGCGGGGCCGTCCTGGAACTGCGCGTTGTCGTCCACACGGCAATTGAGGCTGGAGTGGCTGTAGGCGTGCGGGCGCGAGGTGCGCCAGTGGTAGAGCGGGCGCACAAAGGCTTCAGTGAGCGAGAGCGACAAGACGGCGTCGCGCAGCAAACGAAAGCCGCGTGTGGGCGGGGTCATGAAACGGGTGCTTTTGCCCGCTTCTTCGATGATTTCCCAGGCCGCGCCCACGCGTTCGGTGCTGTAGTTGGCCAGCAAGGCCGAAGAAGCCTGCCCCTGGCACACCAGCCCCAGCCGCCAGGCCAGGGCCTGCGCGTCCTGAAAACCGGTGTTGGCCCCCCGCACACCAAAAATCGGCAGCAAGTGGGCAGCGTCGCCCATGAACAAGGTGCGCCCCACCAGGTAGTCGGGCAAGGTGAGCGTGCGGGCCGAGTAGACCGAGGACCAGTCCATCTCCCAAGGCTTGTCGGCGTGGCCGATCAGGGCCAGTTGGGCGTTGATGCGGGTTTTGAGCGATTCGGGCGACAAGGCTTGCTCGGGCGTTTCGCCCTCGGGCAGTTGGTAGTCCACGCGCCAGATGCCCAGGGGCTCGCGGTGCAGCAGCACGGTGTTGCCGCGGTTCCATTCGGGGTCAAAAAAGGCCAGGCGCTCGGTGGGCAAAGGCAGGTCGATGCGGATGTCGGCAATGACAAAACGGCCTTCGTAGGACGCGCCTTCGAGCTTGAGGTCCAGCATGCTGCGGATGCCCGAGCGGGCCCCGTCCGAGGCGACCAGCCATTCGGTTTGCAAGGTGTAGGGGCCTTCGGGGGTGTCCACTTGCAGTTCGGCGTGGTCGGCATGCTGCTCCAGCGCCGTGACGCGGTTGCCCCAGCGCAGATCGATGAGCGGATGGGCCTCGCAGGCTTCGACCAGGTATTGCTCCAGAAACTGCTGCTGCAGGTTGATCATGGGGCCAAAACGGTCGTTGTCGTCGTGCGGCGCTTCCATGCGGAAGACGCGCTCGCCCCGGTAATACGAGTTGCCAAAGCGCCAGGGCAAGCCGTTTTGCGTGACGCGATCAGCCACACCCACTTGCTGCAGGATTTCCATGGAGCGGCGGGTGAACACGATGGCACGGCTGCCCTCGCACACTTGCAGCTCCGATTCCAGCAACACGCAGGGCACCCCAAAGCGCGCCAGCTCCAAAGCGGCCGTCAGGCCCACCGGACCGCCGCCCGCGATCACCACCGGGTGCAGCGGCTGCGCCGGGTGCTGCGAGGGCAACCAGGGCTGGTGCACGGTGTAGTCGTAATAAATCGAGCGGCGGGGTGCGCTGGCCGGTTGGTGCATGGTGCCTCCAGGGATGGGAACTTCACTGACTCAATGGGGGCCGAGTTTAGACAAGGTCTGCAAGAAAAGACGTCACCTTTTGGGGACAGGCTCCAGGCTCTGCGGGGCCAGCAACCAGGCCACCAAGGCTTTGTGGCCCGCCACGCCCAGCTTGCGGTAAATGCGCTTGGTGTAGGTCTGCGCACTGGCCAGCGTGAGGCCCAGACGCTCGGCCAATTGTTCGGTGCTGAGGCCTTCCAACAATCCACGCACCACATCCAGATCGCGCGGGCTGAGCGCCGGGCCCCGCAGGGCCAGGCGGTCCAGCAGCAAGGCCATCAGATCCACGCTGAGCACCTGCCCGGTGTAGTGCAGGCGCACCGCCTGCACGATCAAAGGGGCCAGGGCCTGCACAGTGGCCAGCTCGGCATCGGTCATGAGGCCGTGTTCCAGCCCCCGGTACAGGTTGACCGACAGCCAGCGCCGGCCCTCGTGCAGCGACAAAATGGCCAGCCGCTCGGCCACACGGGGCC
Source organism: Limnohabitans sp. (assembly GCF_017848645.1). GTDB lineage: Bacteria > Pseudomonadota > Gammaproteobacteria > Burkholderiales > Burkholderiaceae_C > Limnohabitans_A. The sequence continues at coordinate 7,523 of NZ_JAFEIF010000010.1, forward strand.
ATTCGTAACAAATTTGCCGGTACTCCGGGTGCTCAACAGCGTGTGCGGCTTGCCGGTGCAGCACGATGTGCGGCTGCTGGGGCGATGCCGCGAGAGCCGCCTGGTGGTGCGTTTGCATGGCCTGCTGCGCGCCGTCCAGCCTGTAAAAACGCTGCACATAGGCCTGCGAAATGTCGGGCAAGGCGCGGGTGCGCGCTTGGTCGCCCACAGCCAGGGTGCGTGGCCGCCCTGCCCCCTCAAAGGAAAAAATCGTGCACTGCGCCATGGGCACCCAAGCGGCCAGCAAACGCAAGATCTCCTCGGCCACGGCGTGGCGGTCGGACGCGCCCAACTTGCCCATCAAAGCCGCCACCTGCCAAAGTGGCACATCGGGCGAGGCCCCAGGGTTAGCCGGGCAAACCCAATGGCCCGCTGGCGCGGGCACGGGGGAGCAGTCTGGACAGGTCATGGGCCGATGTTAGCCGGGGCGGTGCGGCGGCAGTGAGCGCCGGTTTTCAGGCATCAGAACACCTCGTCAGAACGCAAGGCCCTTGGGGTATTCTTGGCCGATGCCTTTTTCTCTTGCCTGCCCTGCCCACCACGAACTGGTCATCAAAAAAAGCCGATTCATTGCCTGTGTCGAGTCGGTCGCCGGTCGCGACGAGGCGCAGGCCCGGGTGGCGCAGCTCAAGGCCGAGCACCCCGATGCGGCCCATGTGTGCTGGGCGCTGCTGGCCGGTGGCCAGTCGGCGGCCAACGACGACGGCGAGCCCGGTGGCACGGCTGGACGCCCCATGCTGGAGGTGTTGCGCCACCAGGACCTGCAGGGCGTGATGGCCTCGGTGGTGCGTTACTTTGGCGGCGTCAAGCTGGGCGCGGGCGGGCTGGTGCGGGCCTACACCGATGCGGTGGCGCAAGCCTTGCTCAGCGCCGAAAAAGTCCCGCTGATCGTGCAGACGTCGCTGGCCTGCAGCGTCCCTTATGCCCTCGAGGGCCTGGTGCGGCGCGAAATCGAGCTGGCCCAGGCGCAGCTGCTGGAAGTGGCCCATGGCAGCGTGGTCACTTTGCGCTTTGCCCTGCCCCAAACGCAGGCGGCGGCCTTGATGGCTCGGCTGAGCGAGAGTGGTCGGGGGCAGCTGGTGTGGCTGGACGGTGACACCTGTGTTTGAGCCCGCACAGGGATAATCGGAAACATGTCAGAACTCCAGCCCCTGCAGCGACCGCGCTCCAAAACCGATCTCTTTGCGTCCTTCACCGTTTTGGCCCTGCAAGGCTTTGGCGGCGTGTTGGCCGTGGTGCAGCGCGAGTTGGTCGAGAAAAAACGCTGGATGACGCGCGAGCAATTTGTCGAAGACTGGGCGGTCGCGCAGATCATGCCCGGCCCCAATGTGATCAACCTGGCCCTGATGATTGGCGGGCGCTATTTCGGGCTGGGCGGCGCGCTGGCGGGCGTTGCGGGCATGTTGGCCGCGCCGATGGTGGTGGTGCTCTTGCTGGCCGTGGCGTTTGGGGGCGTGTCTGACGCGGCCTGGGCCCAAGGTGCCTTGCGCGGCATGGGAGCGGTCTCTGCGGGGCTGATTGCTGCGGTGGGACTCAAATTGATGTCCGCCTTGCGCAACAACCCCATGGGCATGCCGATGTGCATTGGCTTGGCCTGTGCCAGCTTCACAGGTGTGGGCTTGCTGCGTTGGCCTTTGGCCTCTGTGCTTTTGGGCACAGGTCTGGTGGCCTGCAGTTGGGCCTATTGGCAACTGGCCAAGCAAGCTGCAAATGCCGGAGGTCGTCCATGAACCCGGTGCTTGAGCTGAGCACCAGTGACTGGCTCAGCCTGTTCAACCACTTTGCTTCGCTGTCCCTGCTCGCTGTGGGAGGGGCGATCACCGTGGCACCAGACATGCACCGCTTTTTGGTGGAAGAAAAACTTTGGCTCAGTGAATCGCAGTTCACCTCGTCCATCGCGCTGGCCCAAGCCGCACCTGGCCCCAACATCCTGTTTGTGGCCCTGATGGGCTTCAACGTGGGCATGAATGCCGGAGCTGGTCTGGGCGGTGGCTGGATGAGTGTCGGGCTGGCCAGCTTGGGCTTGGTGCTCACTTTGATGGGCATCATGCTGCCCTCTTCGGTGCTGACCTATACCGCCACACGTTGGGCGCACCAGCACCGCGACAAGCTGGGGATTCGGGCTTTCAAATCGGGCATGGCGCCGATTGTGATTGCCCTGCTGTTGTCGACCTCGTGGTTGCTCACGCTCGCCCACGACCAGCCCGCGCAGGACTGGCCCTTGTATGTGCTGACGGCCCTGACCGCACTGGTGGTCTGGCGCACCCAGGTGCACATGCTCTGGCTCATTGGACTGGGCGCCCTGCTGGGCGGCTTGGGCTGGGTCTAGCGCAAATCAGCGCGGGCTCTCGAAGAACACCGTGTTCGAGTAATCGCTGACCTCGAAATAGACTTTTTTCTCGCCCGCGTCGACCTCGAAATTGAAGTTCTCGTCAAGCACGCCGTAACCGTAGCGGTAAGCGCGTGGGGCTTTGTCATCGGTGCCAAACGCGGTGCTGACTTTGTCCACCTTGATGAATCGGCGCACCAGCTTGTCGCCCGCATACACCTCCATGACACCGTTGGTGCCGGTCCAGTTCTGGATGCTGCGGCTGATTTTGTTTTGCTGCTCTTGAGTGCAAGCGGCCAGCAGGCTGGCAGCGCCCAGAACAAGGATCAAGGCAACTCGGGTCGTGTTTTTGGACATGGGGTACTCCCTTTTTTGAATGCTTGGATGCGGCGCAAGCCGCTCAGCTGCGTTGGCGCAAGGCTTCGTAAAGACACACGCCACTGGCCACGGACACGTTCAGGCTCTCCACGGCGCCGCGCATGGGGATGCTGACCAGCTCATCGCAGTTTTTGCGCGTCAACTGGCGCATGCCGTCACCTTCAGCGCCCAAGACCAAGGCGGTGGGCACTTTGAGGTCGGCTTGGTAAATGCTGCGTGGTGCATCACCGCTGGTGCCAATCACCCAGATGCTGCGTTCCTTGAGCTCGCCCAAGGTGCGCGCCAGGTTGGTGACCATGAAATAAGGCATGGTCTCGGCCGCGCCGCTGGCCACTTTGGCCACGGTGGCGTTGATGCCGGCCGCATGGTCTTTGGGGGCAATCACGGCGTGTGCGCCCGCACCATCGGCCACGCGCAGGCAAGCGCCCAGGTTGTGCGGATCGGTCACGCCGTCCAGCACCAAAAGCAAAGGCGGGCCTTGCACCGTATCAAGAAGGTCATCCAGCGAATGATTTTGTGGCAAGGGTGCCACTACGGCCACCACGCCCTGGTGGCCGTGGCCACCGGCCAGCTTGGCCAGACGTTCGTTGTCCGACTCGATCATGCGCATGCCCGAGTCGCGGGCCTTGTCGATGAACTGCCGCATGCGGGCGTCGCGGCGCGTGACCTCGTAATGGATTTCGACAACGGATTGGGGGGCGATCTTGAGGCGAACGCCCACGGCATGAAAGCCGAACAGCACTTTATGGGATGACATGCCGGGATTATCGTTGGTCCCACCACCCTGGCCGATCCAAGAGTTAAACGATAGGCATTATTTGTAAGAGCCCACCCCTGTGGGCGAGGGGCATGGAACAGGCCCTGCAAACCATCGCCCACAGAGGTGGGCTCCTACAGGAAAAACGACCGACCTATGGCTGAGCGGTCGCCTCGCTCAAACGCCCGGCCTGAATCACCAGGCTGCGCTCACAACGCGCGGCCAACTGCCGGTCGTGCGTGACCAAGACCAAGGTGGTGCCCTGCTCGCGGTTGAGCGCGAACATCAGGTCCATGATGGCCTCGCCCGTGGCGTGGTCCAGGCTGCCAGTGGGCTCGTCGGCCAAGAGCAGATCGGGCTGCACCACAAAAGCACGGGCCAGGGCCACGCGCTGCTGCTCACCACCCGACAAGACTTTGGGCAAATGTTTGAGGCGCTCGCCCAGGCCCACGCGCTGCAGCATGGCCGTGGCGGTGCTGCGGGCATCCGGCCGATCGGCCAGCTCCAGGGGCAACATGACGTTTTCGAGGGCCGTGAGGTTGGGCATGAGCTGAAAGCTCTGGAACACAAAACCCACATGCTGGGCCCGCACGGCGGCGCGTTGGTCTTCGGTCAAATCGAACAGCGACTGCCCCGCCAGCACCACCTGCCCGCTGCTGGGCGTGTCCAGGCCCGCGAGGATGGCGAGCAAGGTGCTTTTGCCCGAGCCAGAAGCACCGACAATGGCGGCTGTTTCCCCGGCGTTCAATGAGAAATCGATATCGCGCAAAATGTCCAGCTGCCCACTGGCATCTTGCACACTTTTGGAAACGCCACGCACGGCAATGATGGATTCAGGCATGCACAAACCTTTGTTGAGACGACGTCACTTTAACTGGACCCTGCTGGCCCTTGTCGGCTGGGGCTTTGCCGCGTCGGTCCACGCCACTTCGGGCCAGCGCATTTTGGTGCTGGGCGACTCCTTGAGCGCCGAGTACGGCCTGGCCCGGGGCACAGGTTGGGTGGCTTTGTTGCAAAAACAATTGGACAAAGAAAAGCCCGGTGCCCAAGTGATCAACGCGAGCATCAGCGGCGACACCACCTCGGGCGGGCGCTCGCGCCTGCCCGCTTTGCTTAAACGCCACCAACCCAGCCATGTGGTGATTGAGCTGGGTGGCAACGACGCGCTGCGCGGCCTGCCCATGAACATGACACAAGGCAATTTGCTGGCCATGACGCAACAAGCCCAAGCGGCCGGGGCCAAGGTGCTGCTGCTGGGCATGCAAATGTCGCCCAACTACGGCCCAGAGATGGCCCGCCAGTTTGAAGCGGCTTATGCCCAAGTGGCCAAAAGCCAAAAGGCGGCGCTGGTGCCCTTCTTTTTGAAAGGCGTGGGCGACGACCCCGAGCCGCTCAAATGGTTTCAGGCCGACCGCATCCACCCCAATGAAGCCGCGCAGCCGCGCATGCTGGCCAACGTCTGGCCCACCTTGAAGAAACAACTGAAATGAGCCTTCACCTGATCTCGGCCTCGGATGCCATGGCCCAACTGGACCAGTTTGATGCCATCCTCGACGCCCGCTCGGAAGGCGAACACGCCGAAGACCACTTGCCCGGTGCCCTGAGCTGGCCGTCGCTCAACAACGAAGAGCGCATCAAGGTGGGCACGCTGTACAAGCAGGTCAACCCCTTCGAGGCGCAAAAAGTGGGCGCGGCGCTGGTGGCCAAAAACATCGCCCGCCACATCGAGACCCAGGTGATGGACAAGCCCAAAAACTGGCAGCCACTGGTGTACTGCTGGCGCGGGGGCAAGCGCAGCAACTCGCTGGCGCTGATCCTGGGGCAAATTGGTTTCAAAGTGCACCTGATCGAGGGCGGCTACAAAGCCTTTCGCAAAGAGGTGATGGAAGACACCCCCCGCCAGGCGCAGCGCCTGCAGTTCAAGGTGCTGTGCGGGCCCACCGGTTCGGGCAAAACGCGCTTGCTGCAAGCGCTGGCGCAAGAAGGCGCGCAGGTGCTGGACCTGGAAGCCATTGCCTGCCACCGCAGCTCGGTGCTGGGCCTGATCCCGGGCACGCCGCAGCCCACGCAAAAGGCATTTGACACGCAGGTGTGGGATGCCCTGCGTGGCTTCAGTGCCGATCGTCCGGTGTTTGTGGAAGCCGAAAGCAAAAAGGTGGGGAATCTGGCGGTGCCTGACGCGCTGATGGCCGCCATGCGGGCCAGCCCTTGCCTGCGGGTGGACCTGTCGCTTCAGAATCGGGTGAATTTGCTGCTGGAAGACTACGCGTTCTTCACGCAAGACCGCGACTTGTTTGCCGACCGCTTGGAGCGCCTGACGGCCCTGCGCGGCAAGGCCGTGGTGCAAGGCTGGCAAGAACGCATCGAGCGGGGGGAAATGCGTGAGGTGGTGACCGAATTGCTCTCAGGCCATTACGACCCGGGCTACGAGACCTCCACCGGCCACAACTTTGTGCATTACGCCCAAGCCCCGCTGGTCACCCCAGCGAGCCACAGCATGGCGGACATGCTGGTGTTGGCGCGTGAGCTGGTTCAAGCCCCTTGATCGATCAAACAGGTGCGTCAGGCCGCTGGCGCAGGAGGCACTGCCTCACCAGGCGCTGCAGTGTCGGCATCGCCCTCTTGGCCCTCGATTTCAGAGCCGTCTTCCGCCAACAGGCCCGACTTGCGGTCGGACTTGGCTTTGAGCTTGTCTTCTTTTTTGCGTTTCTTGGCCAGTTCTTTCTGGCGTTTTTCGAATCCGTAGTTGGGTGTGGCCAAGATGGCTCCTTTAATTTGAGCTGCCCAATGTAACAGCTTCTTCAGGGTTTTCTTCCCACTCGACACTGCCCCGGTACGCGTGCCAGCTGGCATGACCCAGCCACGGCCCCACCACGATGATGCTCAGCGCCCAAGGCCACAAGGCCGCGAGCACCAACACGCTCAGCAGCAGGCCCCACAGCAGCATCACGCCCGGGTGCGAGAAAACCACCCGCATGCTGGTGATCACCGCCGAGATGGCATCGGTGTCACGGTCCAAAATCATGGGAATGGACACGACCGACAGGCCATAGACCAGCGCGGCGAACACGCCGCCGACTGCCAGGTAGACCATCAGGAACTCGATGTTTTGCGGGTTAAAAACCGCCTCGATCACCCCCGTGGTGGAGGGCATGCCGGTGTTGAAGAACACCGCAAACACCACGAGCGACGCCCTGCCCCACAGCAGCTCCAGCACCATCAGCACCAACACCAGCATGGCCATGCTGCGGATGTGTTGGTCCCAGCACATGAGCGATGAGGCCATGTCCGGCAACTCACCGCGCTCGCGTTTGCGGCTGACCTCGTACAAGCCCATGGCCATGAACGGCCCCACCAGCAAGCAGCCGGAGATCAAGGACAAGGTGTACTCGGGCTTGTGCTTGAACACCAAGGCCAGCACCTGCGCCATGCCCCAAAAGCACAGGCCATAAAACAGCGCAATGCCCGGGTGGTGGCGCATGTCCTTCAGGCCGCGTGACAGCCAGCGAAAAGGGTCTGCAAAGCCCAAGGGCCGCATGTGCGAGCGCGGCCCCACGGGCGGGGGCGGCACATAGGGCGTGGCCATGGTGGGCAGGTCTGAATCTTGGGCGGCTTCAAGAGTCTTGACGTCGGCGTTCATGGGGAAGGTCAATCTGAAAATACACAGGCTTTCAGATTACCCCCACCGGTAGGCTTTGACCAGTCAGGAAACCCCCAAGGGCGCGTGTTCTGGGCCACAAAAGTGCCCACACTGTCACCTGCGTGATCAGGCCATGGGCAAATGCGCCTGCGCGGCTTGATGCAGGTCAAGAATCAAGTCCTGCGCCGACTCCAGACCGGTTGAAAAACGCACCAGCGTGCCCGGTTTCAAATGACCGGGCCAAGCCTGGCGCATTGAAGCGATGTCGTAAGGGACCACCAGGCTGACGGGGCCACCCCAGCTGTAGCCGATCTTGAAGAGTTTCAGGCCGTCGCAAAACGCGTCCACCTGGGCTTGGCTGAAACGCGCATCGATCATGACGCTGAACAGGCCCGCTGCCAGGCCCGTGCCCGGCTCGCGATCGCACAGGGCTTGCCAATGCGCGTGACCGGGTGCGCCTGCAAAGGCCGGGTGCATCAGTTGCGCGCATTGCGGCTGGGCTTGCCACCAGGCGGCCAGAGCGCGGGCGGTCTGGTCGTGCGCGGCATAACGCAGTGCAATGCTGGGCAAGGAGCGCAGCACGGTTTCGGCGTCGTTGGCCGCCACGCCCAGGCCCAGGCGCATGTGGCAAAGCTTGATTTGGAGGTGCAAGGCCGCGTCGCGCGTGATGACGCTGCCCATCAGCACGTCACCACCGCCACTGGGGTATTTGGTGAGCGCATGGGCGCTGATGTCTACCGCCAGGCTGCCCTCGCCGCCCGCGCCATCGCCCAGCAAATCAAAGGCTTTAAACGCCAGGCCCGCGCCCCAGGTGTTGTCCAGGGCGCAGAAGACGCCGCGCTCGCGGCAGCGGCGCACCATCTCGGGCAAATCGGGGAACTCCATGCTCACCGAGCCAGGCGCTTCGAGCCACACCAGGCGCGTGCGCTCGGTGATCTGGCGGGACAGATCCTGCGGGTCCATCGGGTCGTAAAAGCGGTGGGTGATGCCGAAGTGGCGCAACTCGCCATCGGCCAGCGCCTTGTTGGGGCCGTAGGCGTTGTCCGGAATCAGGACTTCGTCGCCGGTCTTTAAAACCGACAAGGCCACCAAGGCCAAAGCCGCCAAGCCACTGGGCACCAGCACACATTGCAGGCCGCCTTCGAGGCTGCACAAGCGCTCTTCGAGCAAATAGGTGGTGGGCGTGCCGTGCAGGCCGTAGGTGTAGGCCGATTTGTCTTTCCACTCGCGCTGGCGCATGTCGGCCACAGTAGGAAAGTAAACCGTCGAGGCCTTGAACACACCGGGCTGGGGCGCATCGAATCCGGCGGGCGGGGTGTAGGGGTGGTGAATCAGGCCGGTGATGCCGGGCATGGCGGGCGGATTTTGATGGTCTTTTTGCATTCAGACATCCTAATGCAAACAGCCTCCCAAAACTGTCACCGAGGGAGGCTGTTGAAGGTCAACTCAGGGAAAATCCGAAGCGGCTCAGACGCGCCACTTTTCGAGCAGTTTTTCGGGGCGCATGCTGTCGTACGGCTCGAAAGGCTGGTGGATCCAGGGGTTCGTGGGCAGGTCCTCGATCGAGTAATCGGGCTTGAAGGTGGACACACCTTTGGTCCAGATCACGGCGGTGCGCAATTCAGTGACAGGCTTGTAGTTGTTTTTCAGCTGGTCCACCACCGCGCGCAGGGTGTGGCCGGTGTCGGCCAAATCGTCCACCAGCAAAACCTTGCCGGCGATTTCACCTTTGGGCGTGGTGATGAAGCGTGCGATGTCCAAATGGCCCTGCACCGTGCCTGCGTCAGCGCGGTAAGAGCTGGTGGACATGATGGCCAGCGGCTTGTCAAAAATGCGCGAAAGGATGTCACCAGGGCGCATGCCGCCACGGGCCAGACACAAGATGGTGTCGAACTGCCAGCCGGACTGGTGGATTTTGATGGCGAGTTTTTCGATGAGGTTGTGGTACTCGTCGTAGCTCACGTACAGGTGCTTGCCGTCTTCGGTCAACATGGGGTCACTCCAAAAAATCAGGGGTTGAGATCGATGGGTTTTGCGGACTGAAAAAAATCAGGCGGCAAAGGGGTTGTGCAGCAAGATCGTGTGGTCACGGTCCGGGCTGGTGGAGACCACATGCACGGGCACGCCGGTCACCTGGGCAATGCGGTCCAGGTAATAGCGGGCCGTGGCGGGCAGCTTGTCCATCTCGGTCACGCCCACGGTGGTCTCGGTCCAGCCGGGAATGACTTCGTAGATGGGCTTGCAGCGGGCAATCTCGTCCGCGCCCATGGGCAGGATGTCGATGGTTTCGCCGTCGAGCTCATAGCCGGTGCACAACCACAACTCTTTCAGACCATCGAGCACGTCGAGCTTGGTGATGCACAAACCACTCAAACCGTTGACCTGCGCGCTGCGCTTGAGCAAGGCCGCATCGAACCAGCCGCAGCGGCGTGAACGGCCGGTGGTCACGCCTTTTTCAGCGCCCACGGTGGACATGTGGTAGCCGGGGGTGCCGGGGGTTTCCCAGTCGAGTTCGGTGGGGAATGGGCCGCCGCCCACGCGGGTGCAATAAGCCTTGGTGATGCCCAGGATGTAGTGCAGCAAGCCCGGGCCCACACCCGCACCGGCAGCGGCATTGCCGGCCACGCAGTTGCTGGAGGTCACAAACGGGTAAGTGCCGTGGTCCACGTCGAGCAAGGTGCCTTGCGCGCCTTCGAAGAGCAAATTGGCACCGGCAGCATGGGCGTCGTTCAACTCGCGCGACACGTCGGCCACCATGGGCAGCAAGTCCTTGGCGTAAGCCATGGCTTCGTTGTAGGTGCTGTCAAAGTCCACGGGCGAAGCGCCCAAGATGTTGACCAGGATTTCGTTGTGCAAGGCCAGGTTCTCGCGCAGCTTGGTGGCAAAACGCTCGGGGTATTTGAGGTCTTGCACGCGCAGGGCACGGCGCGCCACTTTGTCTTCGTAGGCAGGGCCAATGCCGCGGCCGGTGGTGCCGATTTTGGCGGTACCGGCTTTTTCCTTGGCGGCTTCGCGGCCCACGTCCAATGCGACGTGGTAGGGCAAGATCAGCGGGCAGGCCTCGCTCACGCGCAGGCGCGAACGCACCTCGACACCGGCTTTTTCAAGGCCTGCGATTTCTTCGAGCAGCTTGGGCACGGACAGCACCACACCGTTGCCGATGTAGCACTTGACGCCTGCGCGCATGATGCCGCTGGGGATCAGGTGCAAAGCGGTTTTCACGCCATTGATCACCAAGGTGTGACCCGCGTTGTGACCGCCCTGGAAACGCACCACGCCTTGGGCGCTTTCGGTCAACCAGTCGACCAGTTTGCCTTTGCCCTCGTCGCCCCATTGGGTGCCCACGACGACCACGTTACGGCCTTGCAACTTGTTCATGCTTGAAATGTTCTTTCTCAAAGAGCCTGTACCAACCACTGCCCTGCCGCTTCAACAAGTTCGCGGTCGCAATGGAATTCGTCCACTTCGCTTTCGTGGCCTGGCAAGACGCAGACCACGGTTTCGCCCCGGCTGCGCAGCGCCGCAATGGCCGCGCGCAAGGAAGCCGAGGGGCCCCAAGGGGCGCGGATGGCGGCACGCAAAGCCAGAGGCTCCACGGCGGCCACCAATTCTTTCAAATCGAGGCTGAAACCCACGGCCGGCCGGTCGCGGTCAATGCGGTGCCCAAAGACCGCGCCCACGCCGTCGTAGCGCCCGCCACGGGCCAGCGCATCCGATGCGCCTTTGGCATAAATGGCAAAGCGAATGCCGCTGTAGTAAGCGTAGCCCCGCGAATCGCCCAGGTCAAAGCTCACGGCCACGCCCGGGATTTGCTCGGCCAACCAACGCAGCTGCGCCAGGGCTTGGGTGATTTCGGGGTGATCGGGCAAACGCGCTGCCGCCCGGTCCAGAACGCTGATGTCGCCATACAGATCGACCAGCGCCAAGAGGCCATCACGCGCAGCGGGTTGCAAACCGGCGCTCAACCGGGCCAAGGCCGAAGCGTCCTTGCTGGCCAACGCCGCATGGATGGCGTGGCGCTGTTCTTCGCTCAAGGCCTGGCCCTGCAGCAATCGGTTCACGATCCGGGCATCGGCCAAGTCCACCTGCAGCCCCGTGGCGCGGCCAGCGGCCAGGCAGTCCAGGGCCAGCTGCAGGATTTCCAGATCGGCTTCGGGGCCGCCATGGCCGTAAATTTCGGCGCCCAGCTGCAGCGGCTCGCGGGTGGCGTGCGGGCGTGCCGGGCGGGTGTGCAACACCGGGCCGCAGTAGCAAAGACGGGTCAGGGATGTGCGGCCCAGCAAGTGGGCGTCGATGCGGGCCACCTGGGGGGTGGTGTCGGCACGCAAACCCAAGGTGCGGCCGGAGAGTTGGTCAACCAGTTTGAAGGTCTGCAAATCCAGGGCTTCACCCGTGCCAGTCAGCAGGGATTCCAAATGCTCCAGCAGCGGCGGCATCACCAGCTCGTAGCCATAGCCACGGGCGGTGTCCAGCAGTTCGCGGCGGAGTTCTTCGATGTGGCGTGCCTCGGAAGGCAAGACATCGGCAACGTGATCCGGGAGGACCCAAGCAGACATGAGGGGATGGGGGGAGACGGTTAAAAACGAGATTTTACCGGGTTGACAGGCGCATTTCCGGCAAAGAGATTGGCAAATTGTCCAAATCCAGTCCACCAGCGAAGAACAGAGCCGATCCGGGCTGAACGAAAGCCCACAGGTGTCAGGCCAGCAACCAGATCACCAGCAGGCCGAAGACCACCATGAACATGCCGAAAAATCGGATCTGCCCTTCCTGGAGTTGGAGCATTTGCTCAAACAGACTTCGCCACCTGCGTGGCGAAATCATGGGCAGCAAACCCTCCAGGATGAGCATCAGGCCCAAGGCCATCAGGAGGGTGTCGAGCAAGATTTACTTCCGGGCAGGGGCACCGCCTGGTGTGCCGCGCATGCCTTTGAAGAACTCGGAGCTGCCGGGGTCCAGCACCATCACGTCGCCCTTGCTGTTGAAGCTGGACTTGTAGGCCTCCAGGCTGCGGTAGAACTGCGCAAACTGCGGGTCGCGGCCAAAAGATTCGGCGTACAAACGGGCCGCTTGGGCATCGCCCTCACCCTTGATCTTCTGGGCATCGCGGTAGGCGTTGGCAATCGTCACCTCACGCTGGCGGTCGGCGTCGGCGCGGATTTTTTCACCCTCGGCACCACCGGTTGAACGCAGTTCGTTGGCCACGCGCTTGCGCTCGGCTTCCATACGGCGGTAAACCGATTCGGTGATGGTGTCCACGTAATCGGCGCGCGTGATGCGCACGTCCACCACGTCCACGCCCCAGGGCTTGGCGCCCCGCACCACAACCAAAACGTCTTCCTTGACATCGTCCATGAGTTCTTCACGCTTGAGCGAGAGCAATTCCTTGACGGTGCGTTTGTTGATCTGCTCCTGGAAGGCGTTGCGCACCACGCGGTTGAGCTGGTTGGTGCCGGCCTTCTCGTCCAGACCCACGTTGCGGATGTAGGCCTGTGGGTCGGTGATGCGCCAACGCACATACCAGTCGATCACCACACGCTGCTTTTCAGCCGTGAGCATGGGCTCGTTGTCGGGGCTGTCCAGGGTGAGCAGGCGCTTGTCGATGTAATTGACGTTTTGCAGAGGGGGCGGCAGTTTGAAGTGCAGGCCCGGCTCGGTGATCACTTCCTTGATCTGACCCAAAGCGTAGACCACGCCAAATTGGCGTTGGTCCACCACGAACAATGTAGAGCTGAGCAGTGCGAACACCACCAGCAAACTCGAAATCCACAATCCGATGCGATTCATTGTCTTGTTCCTTATCGTGGATCGCGGCTACGCGAACGCTCGAGGTCTCGGGAGCGGGTATCCACCGTGCCGTTGCTGCCTGCGTTGGCAGGGGCTGCGGGCACATCCATGGCGGGCGGGGCCACTTGCGTGACCTGTTGCATGATTTTGTCGAGTGGCAAATACAAGAGGTTGGAGCCTTGTTTGCTGTCCACCAGCACCTTGGTCACGCTGCTGTAGATCTGCTGCATGGTGTCGGTGTACATGCGGTCGCGCATGACCTGGGGCGCCTTCTGGTACTCGGGCAAGATGGACTTGAAGCGCTGCGCATCACCTTCGGCTTGCGCCACGATGCGTTCACGGTAAGCATCGGCCTCTTCCTTCAGGCGCGAGGCGGCACCTACGGCACGCGGGATCACGTCGTTGGCATAGGCTTGTGCTTCGTTTTTGGCGCGCTCACGCTCTTGGCCAGCTTTGAGCACATCATCAAAAGCGGCCTGCACCTGCTCGGGCGGACGCACACCGCCTTGCTGCAAGTTGATGCCCACCACTTCGATACCGACTTTGTAGCGGTCCAGGATGACTTGCATTTTTTCACGCACACGGGGGGCGATCTGGTCGCGCTCTTCGGCCAGCGCCGAGTCCATCTTCATTTTGCCCACCACCTCGCGCACAGCAGTTTCAGCGGACTGAACCACGGCTTCGGTCGGGTTGCGGCTTTCGAACAAATAAGCGCGTGCATCGTTCAAGCGGTACTGCACGGCGAATTTGATTTCAACAATGTTTTCGTCTTCGGTCAGCATGGCCGACTCGCGCAGTCCAGTGGCCTTGATGATGTTGTCACGGCCAATGTCGACCGAGCGGATCTGGGTCACGAACACCAGTTCATGGCGCTGCACGGGGTAAGGCATGCGCCAGTTGAAACCCGCACCCACCGTGGAGTGGTATTTGCCAAACTGGGTGATGACGGCCTGCTGACCTTCTTGCACGATGAAAAAGCCGGTGGCCAACCAGACCAGCAAGGCACCGCCCAAGATGACGCCGATGCCCAGGTTCTTGATGAAGGCCGGGATTTCGGGTCCGCCCGAACCACCGCCCGAGCCGCCAGGGCCTTGGGGACGCTGAGGGCCGCCTTTGCCGCCAAAAATCTGACCCAGCTTGCGGTTGAAATCACGCCACAACTCGTCCAGATCGGGTGGGCCGCTTTGCTGCTGCTGAGGGCCGCGACCGGGGGGTTGCTGCCAGGCATCGGGCTTGGGGCCGGGTGGTGGCACGTCGCCCGTTGGCTTGTTGCCCGAGTCGCCGGAAGATTTGTCATCGTCGCGACCCCAGCGTGGGTCGTTCAGATTGAACATGCCTCGTATCTTTGCGGGCAGCAAGGACCATCGCAGGGCTGGCAGGTGAAAATTCATGGTTCTTTGTCTTTGTCTGGATGACGAAACAGCATTGTGCCGAATTTAAGGGCCACTCAAGGCAGGTCACCGGGATATTCCCGGTCCAAGTCACGGGGATCGGGCTCGGGCGACTCGGCCGCTGGCAGGGCCGCCTTGACGATGTCAGACAGCGCCGTGCGCAAAAGGGCCAGGCCCTCGCCGCTTCTTGCGCTCAGGAACACACGCGGCACAGGCTCGCCATCGAGTTCGTACTGGTCCTGCATCTGCAAGGGGTAACGCTCGGCGGCCAGTGCATCGAGTTTGTTGAAGACGAGCAGTTGCGGCACCTGATCGGCACCGATCTCGGCCAGCACTTTTTGCACCTCGGCCATCTGCTCCGGAAAATCCGGGTTGGCCGCGTCCACCACATGCAGCAGCAAATCGGCTTCGGTGGCCTCTTGCAGTGTGGCCTGGAAGGCTTCGACCAAACCGTGCGGCAAATCACGGATGAAACCCACGGTGTCCGACAAGGACACCGAGCGGCCCGCCTCGCCCAGGTACAGCTGGCGCGTGGTGGTGTCCAAGGTGGCAAACAACTGGTCGGCCGCGTAGGCGCGGGCCTTGACCAGGGCATTGAACAAGGTGGACTTGCCCGCGTTGGTGTAACCCACCAGCGAAATATTGAAGGTGTCGCGTCGCTCGCGCTGGCGGCGCTGGGTGTTGCGTTGCTTTTTGACCTTGACCAAACGCTCTTTGATTCGCTTGATCGAGTCGTTGATCATGCGGCGGTCCAGCTCGATTTGGGTCTCGCCCGGGCCACCCCGCATGCCGATGCCGCCGCTTTGGCGCTCCAGGTGCGACCATCGGCGCACCAGGCGGGTGCTCAGGTACTGCTGGCGAGCCAGCTCCACCTGCAGCTTGCCCTCGTGGCTGCGCGCACGCTGGCCAAAGATTTCCAGAATCAGCAAGGTGCGGTCATTCACCGGCAAACCGATGTGGCGCTCCAGATTGCGCTGCTGCGCCGGGCTCAGGGACTGGTCGAACAAGACCTCGACCGCCCCGTGCATCAGGGCCAATTCTTTGATCTCGTCGGCCTTGCCGCTGCCCACAAAAAGCGCCGGGTCCGGGGCCTTGCGTTTGCAGGTCAGGCGTGCCACCGGCTTCAAGCCGCCGGACTCAGCCAAAAGGCCAAGTTCTTGGAGCTCAGCATCAAAATGCGGCAGCCCAAAGTCAACGCCGACCAGTAAGGTCGGCGCGGCTTGTTGGGAAGATTTTTCAGACAATGTCAGCAACCTGCAGCGGCGGCGTCATGCCGCCGGGCGAGCAAAAACCGCATCAAGCGGTGATTTCACCCGTTTCGGGGGTGCTGAAGGTGACGGAACGACCAGGGACGATGGTCGAAATGGCGTGTTTGTAAACCATTTGGGTGACGGTGTTGCGCAGGAGGACGACGTACTGGTCGAAGGATTCGATCTGGCCTTGCAGCTTGATGCCGTTGACCAAATAGATAGAAACCGGCACATGCTCGCGGCGCAGTGCGTTCAGGAAGGGGTCTTGCAAAAGTTGACCTTTATTGCTCACGATATTCTCCGTGTTCAGAAGTTTTGAAGCCTTGACCTTACCACAGGGTAAGGGCCTGACTCGCAGCAAAAAATGAAATCCACAAATCTCAGCTGGATTCTTTATCAGCAAAAGGATTTGTAGATGTTTTCATTTCAATTCGCAAGGGCGTGCCGGACAGGTTGAAGGCCTTGCGAAAGCGCCCTTCGAGAAAGCGCTTGTAGGTGTCGGTGACGTGTTCCAGGGAATTGCCATGGATCACGATCACGGGCGGGTTCATGCCGCCTTGGTGGGCATAACGCATCTTGGGGCGGAACATGCCGCCGCGCTGCGGGCTTTGGAACTGCACCGCTTCGAGCAGCAAGCGCGTGAGGATGGGCGTGCTCATCTTGCACATGGCCGATTTGTGGGCTTGCACAATCGAGTTCCAGACCGGTCCCAAACCCTGGCGCTTCTTGGCCGAGATGAAGTGCATGTTGGCAAAGCTCAAAAACGGCAAACGGTTTTCAATCGAGCGTTGGACCAACTGGCGCTGGTATTCGTCGATCGCGTCCCATTTGTTCACCGCCAGCACCATGGCGCGGCCGCTTTCCAGCGCATAACCGGCGATGTGGGCGTCCTGATCGGTCACGCCCTGCTCGGCATCGAGCAAGAGCAACACCACGTTGGCCGACTCGATGGCCTGCAGGGTTTTGACCACCGAGAACTTCTCGATGGCTTCAAACACCTTGCCTTTGCGGCGCAAACCGGCCGTGTCAATCAGCTCGAACTTCTGGCCTTGGCGCTCAAAGGGCACACTGATCGCGTCGCGCGTGGTGCCTGGCATGTCAAACGCCACCAGACGCTCTTCGCCCAGCCAGGTGTTGATCAGGGTGGACTTGCCCACGTTGGGGCGACCGGCCACCGCCAGTTTGATGACCGAAGGGTCTTCCTCGGTCTCTTCGGGTTCGTCGGGCAGATTGAGCGACTCGAAAGCCAGCTCGACCAGTCCGCGTGTGCCCTGCCCGTGCGCGGCCGAGATGGCGATCACCTCGCCCAGGCCCAGCTCATAGAACTCGGTCAGTTGAATACCTTCGAGCATGCCTTCGGCCTTGTTGGCCACCAGCAAACAAGGTTTGCCGATCTTGCGCAGGTATTTGGCAATGTCGTGGTCTTGCGCGGACAGCCCACCTCGGGCGTCCACCACAAAAATGACGATGTCAGCCTCGGCCACAGCCTGCTGGGTCTGCTTGGCCATCTCTTTGTAGATGCCGCTGCTGGCATCGGGTTCGAAACCGCCCGTGTCAATGACGATGAATTCCTGACGGCCTTGTTTGCCGTTGCCGTAATGGCGGTCGCGGGTCAGGCCCGCAAAATCAGCCACGATGGCGTCCCGGCTCTTGGTGAGTCGGTTGAACAGCGTGGATTTGCCCACATTGGGGCGGCCAACGAGGGCCAGTACAGGTTTCACTTAAAAATTTTCCGATCCATCATTCAGGGCGAAATCCGAAGACGCCCCCGGTGCGTGTCACCACCACCAAAGTCTGACCCACGGCCACAGGGCGGCCTGTGATGGCGCTGCCATCGGTGCCGATGCGCTGCAGGGGCTGTCCGTTTTGGGGCGACAGTGCATGCACCCAGCCCTCCTGATCCCCCACCACCAGGGCTTGACCCCAGGCCAAAGGCAGGCTCAGCCCCCGAAAACGCAAAGCCTCTTGTGTCCACAGCGGTGCACCCGATGTGCGCTGCCAAGCCTGCAGCTTGCCATCGGACTCGACGCCCCACAGGGTTTGGGCGTCACCGTCCAGGCCTTGGTGACCATTGGCGGGGCGGCTCCAGGCCATGCGGCCGTTGGTGGCGTCAACACAGGACACCGACGTCTGGAACGCGCGCACGCACACCGAATTGCCCACACGGCTGGCTCCGGCCACCAAGTCGACCAAGCGTTCGACTTCGTTGGTGCCGCGGGTGCTGCCCACCAGGGTTTCCCAGCGCACAGTGCCCGTCAAAGGGTTCAAGGACGCCAGACGCCCGCCCCAGCCGACCAGCAACTGGTCGCCCACGGGCATCAACAAGCCGGCCTGGCGCAAGACCAGCGGGTCACCCGGGCGCTGCTGTGTCCAGAGTTTTTGGCCCGTGGCCCCATCAAAAGCGCTCACAGCGCGGTCGCCTGTCAAGACAAACACCCGGGCACCGGCCACCAAAGGGGGCGTGTAAGACAGGGCGGGCAAAGGCTGACGCCAAATCACACGGCCGGACTCGACAGCAACGAGTTCGTTGTTGCGGGTGACCACAGCAAAGCGCTGACCATCACCGCCAACGCCCGCCTGAATGGGCGCGCCCAGGTTCAGACGCCACACATCTCGACCGCTGCCCGCATCGACCAGGGCCAATTGGCCGAGGCTGGAGGCCACGGCCAATTGCTGGCCATGCACCGAGGCCATGAGCGGGGTGCTGACCTCACCGATTTGGTTGGTCCAGGCTTTTTGCAGCTTGAACGTGCCGCTGACAGCTGGCAAAGGTGCAGGTTGTGGTTTGTCAGGCGCGCTGGAGCAAGCCGACAACACACCCAGGCTGGCCACAGCCAACCAACGGGTCCAGGCAGAGGTCAACGAAGGTGTCACTTGGCGGTTCCTGTGGCAGTGGCCGAGTCGCCTTGAGGGTCCTGGCCTAAGGCATTGAGCTTGGCTTGCACCAAGCGGCGGTAATCCGGGCTATCGGCCAATTGCTGCCAAGCGCTTTGGTAGGCACTGAGAGCTTCGGCTTTTTGGCCTTTGGCCTGCAGGACATCACCACGCAAATCGGCGGCCAAACCGGCCATGGCGGGGGTAAACGGCGCGCTCAGCTGGGCCAGCGCTTCGTCATTCGAGCCCGCATCGACCAAGAGGGCCGACAGGCGCAAACGTGCGATGTCGCGGTAAGCCGGATCGGGCGCGCCCTCGGCCACCCACTTCAGGGCAGCGCGGGCTGCCTCAGGCTTGTCTTTGGCCTGCAAAGCCTTGGCCGCCAGCAAGGCGGCCTGGTGTGCGTAATGCGTGCCGCCAAACTTGTCCTTCATGTCGGTCAAGCTGCGCTCAACACGGGCCACATCCCCGGCGGTGACGGCGCGCTCGACCTCGTCAAACAGCACAGCCGCCTTGGCGGCCTGGTCGCGTTGCCAGTATTGGTAGCCGTTCCAGGCAGCATAGCCACCCAAAACGACGATCAGCACCCAGGAAATCAGGTTGCCGTACTTTTTCCAGAAATGTTTGATCTGGTCAAGTTGTTCTTGTTCTTCAAGGTCGAGGGCTTTGGCCATGGTGTGTCTGAATGAGGAGTGAGCGCATCAAAGCGCGGATTGTAGGCTGTGGGCCCAAACGGCCACAGTGTTGAGTGTCTCGGTACGCTGGGCACCTGCGCCGTCGCGCAGCGATTTGACCGCGACTTGGCCTTGGGCCAGTTCTTCGGCACCAAAAACCAGGGCAAAACGTGCGCCCGAGGCGTCGGCTTTTTTGAATTGCGACTTCATGCTGCCCATGCCATCACCACTGCCGGCGTGCATTTGGGCCGACACGCCGCAGGCACGCAAGGTTTGGAGCACCTGCATGGCCACGGGCAAGGCAGCCGCTTCAGGAATGATGGCGTACACATCGGGGGCCAGATCGGGCAAAGGCTCGCCCTGCTCTTTGATGAGTTCAAGCACGCGCTCAACGCCCAGCGCCCAGCCCACGGCGGGTGCGGATTTGCCGCCGACCTGCTCAATCAGGTAGTCATAACGGCCACCACCACAAATGGTGCCTTGTGAGCCCAGGCTGGTGGTGATGAACTCGAACACCGTGAGGTTGTAGTAATCCATGCCGCGCACCAAACGCGGGTTGATGCTGTAGGCCACGCCGTTCGCGTCCAGTATGGCTTTGACCGCGTTGAAGTGGGCCAAAGAGGCCTCACCCAAAAAGTCAAGCAAGCGCGGTGCCGACTCCACCACGCTTTGCATGGCCGGGTTCTTGGTGTCCAGAATGCGCAGCGGGTTGCTGTGCAGGCGGCGCTTGGCCTCTTCGTCGAGGACATCGCTGTGTTTTTCGAGGTGCGCGATCAGCGCGGCGCGGTGGGCCTGGCGCTCGGCGGGTTGGCCCAGGCTGTTGAGTTCCAGGCGCACGTCTTTCAGGCCCAACACCTTCCACAGGTCATTGGCCAACAAAATCAATTCGGCGTCGACCTCAGCCCCGCCAAAACCCAGCACCTCGGCGCCAATCTGGTGGAACTGGCGGTAGCGGCCGCGCTGCGGGCGCTCATGGCGGAACATGGGGCCCATGTAGTACAGGCGCTTACCGCCTTCGTACAGCAGGTTGTGCTCAACCACCGAGCGCACCAAACCGGCTGTGCCTTCGGGGCGCAGGGTCAGTTGCTCGCCGTTCAATCGGTCTTCAAAGGAGTACATCTCCTTTTCGACAATGTCGGTCACCTCGCCCAAGCCGCGCACAAACAAGGCTGTCGGCTCGACGATGGGCAAACGCACATTGCGGTAGGCGTAGCGCGCCATCAAAGCGCGCACCTGGCCCTCCAGCCACTCCCAACGCGCCGAGTCGGGCGGCAGGATGTCGTTCATGCCCTTGACGCCCACCAGCTTCTGGGCTTTGGCCGTTTTTTCGACTTTGGGGGTGTTTTCTTTCAGCGCTTCGCTCATTTTTGTTCTGCAGATCCGGAACCAAAACGGTTCTCAATGTAGTTTTCAACCAGCACCTGGAACTCTTGCGCGATGCCTTCGCCGCGCAAGGTCAGGCGCTTTTCGCCGTCGATGAACACCGGCGCAGCAGGCGCTTCGCCCGTGCCCGGCAAGCTGATGCCGATGTCGGCGTGCTTGCTCTCGCCGGGGCCGTTCACGATGCAGCCCATGACCGCCACCTTGAGGTTTTCCACCCCAGGGTAGCGCACCCGCCACACCGGCATTTGGGCGCGCAAAAAGTCGTCAATCTGTTTGGCCAGCTCCTGGAAGGTGCTGCTGGTGGTGCGCCCGCAGCCGGGGCAAGCCGTGACGCTGGGCACAAAAATGCGCAAGCCCAGCGACTGCAAAATTTCGGACGCGATCACCACCTCTTGCGTGCGGGCCTCTCCCGGCTGGGGCGTGAGCGACACGCGGATGGTGTCGCCAATGCCTTCTTGCAGCAGCACGGACAAAGCCGCGGCTGAAGCCACGGTGCCCTTGGTGCCCATGCCCGCTTCGGTCAGGCCCAGGTGCAAGGCGTAGTCGGTGCGGCGGCCCAATTCGCGGTAGACCGAGATCAAATCCTGCACGCCCGAGACCTTGCACGACAGAGCGATTTGGTCCCCATTGAGGCCCATGGCCTCGGCACGCTGGGCCGACGAGATGGCCGACGAAATCAGCGCCTCGTACATGACCTGACGCGCTTCCCACGGGTTGGCGCGCTGGCTGTTGGTGTCCATCAGATCGGCCAACAGCTCTTGGTCCAGGCTGCCCCAGTTCACGCCGATGCGGATGGCTTTGTTCCAGCGCATGGCCGCTTCGATCATCTGGCCGAACTGCACATCGCGCTTGTCGCCCTTGCCCACGTTGCCGGGGTTGATGCGGTACTTGGACAGCGCCTCGGCACACGCCGGGTAGTCGGTCAACAACCGGTGGCCGTTGTAATGGAAGTCGCCGATCAGGGGCACGTCGATGCCCATCTTGTCGAGCTGGTCGCGGATATGCGGCACGGCCTCGGCGGCTTCGGGGGTGTTGACGGTGATGCGCACCATCTCGGAGCCGGCAATCGCCAGCTCCTTGACCTGGATGGCGGTGCCGATCACATCCACCGTGTCGGTGTTGGTCATGGACTGCACGCGCACCGGGGCGCCGCCGCCCACGGTGACGATGCGCGAACCCCAGACCACTTGAGACTGGCGGCTGCGCCGCACAGCCGGGCGGGCGATGGCGATGGGGGTGGCGATGGGCTCGGGGCTCAGGGGCAGGTCTGCAGCGGACATGTTCACTCCTTCACTTCAAAACGCGCCACCGTCACCTGGGTGTGGGGCTTGAGGTCAAAAGGCTGGCCGCGCAGCGTGGCGGTGACCACTTGGGCACGGCCCACCACCACACTGACCGGCAAGGGACTTTGGATGCGGGTGCTTTCACCACCTTTGACCACACCGCTCCAGACCACCGCTTTTTGCGCGTTGCGCACTTCCAGCCAGCTGTCGCTGGTGGCAGAAAACACCCATTCGGGGCCTGCGCCAGAGGGGGTAGAGGCAGCAGCAGCGCTGCTCGAGGGTTGGACAGGCGGGGCTTGCTGAACAGGCGGTGTCAAAGCCACAGCGGGTGCTGTGATCTGCGTGGTCGCTGAGGCAGCAGTTGCAGCGGGCGTTGGCGTGGAGGCATCGACCAAGGGCGCTGGCGAGCCCAGCACCAGCGCAGGCGTGGCCACCATGGGCTCGGTGACTTCTTGTGACACCGCCTCATCGGCCATCAAGGACTTGACGTCGTCCAGCCAGGCCCACTGCGACGGGGCGGGCAACCACAGGAATGCGCCAGTCAACAACACCATGAGGGCGGCACCCCAGAACACTTTGGATGAGGCCATGCGGCCCCAGGGAATGTTGCCGATGCCCAGTGAACCCTCGGGCTCAAGGGGCTCAATCGCGCTGCGCAGGGGCTGCAACTGGGCGCTCGTGTGCGGCAGCAGCGCCAAAATTGGGGCGGGGTCGGTTTGCAGATGGCGGCACACGCTGGAGGCCAGACCCCGGTAAAAGACCGGGCCTTTGCCAGGATCGAGCTCGTCGGACTCCAAAGCCTCGAGTTGGCGCACGGGCACCTTCAAAGTCACCGACAAAACCGCCAGGTGCATGCCCGCCTTCTGACGCGCCTCACGCAGCAACTGCCCGGCCGTCACAGCCACAGCCTTGGGCTGAGTGGGGCCGGATTCTGAAACGGACTCAGTTTTGAGGCTTGGTGTCATGTCGGGGCTCCGAAAAAGTCACAGCAGACAGGGGCACCAGCGAAATGGTGCGCTGCTCGGCCATGCGCGACTGGACCTGGGTGCGGTCTTTGACATCACCGGCCAACTGACCGCAGGCCGCATCGATGTCGTCCCCCCGGGTTTTGCGCACGGTGGTGACCAAACCCGCGTCTTGCAGCTGTTTGGCAAAGGCCTGTACGCGGGCCTGAGGTGAGCGCAGCAAGCCAGAGGCCGGAAAGGGGTTGAAGGGAATCAGGTTGAACTTGCAGCGCAGGCCCTGACGGGCGTGTTTTTGCACCAGATCGATCAGGGCGCTGGCATGCTCGGGCTGGTCGTTGACGCCGTCAAGCATGCAGTATTCAAAGGTGATGAAGTCACGCGGCGCATGGGCCAGGTAGCCGATGCACGCCTGCATGAGCTCGTCGAGCGGGTATTTGCGGTTGAGCGGCACCAGGTTGTCGCGCAGCGCATCAAAGGGCGCATGCAAAGACACGGCCAAGGCCACCGGGCAATCGCCCGACAAACGCTCGATCATGGGCACCACGCCCGAGGTGGACACAGTGACACGGCGGCGCGAGAGGCCATAACCGTGGTCGTCGAGCATGGCGCGCAAAGCGGGCACGAGCGCCGAATAGTTTTGCAGCGGCTCGCCCATGCCCATCATCACCACGTTGGAGATGACGCGGTCTGGGGTGTTGAGGTGCTTGCGCAAAAAGTGTTCGGCGAACCAAAGCTGCGCCAGGATCTCGCCCGTGGTGAGGTTGCGGCTGAAGCCTTGGTGGCCGGTGGAGCAAAAACGGCATCCCACAGCGCATCCGGCCTGGGATGAAATGCACAAGGTGCCCCGGTCGTCTTCGGGGATGAACACCGATTCGATGGCGTTGCCATCGCCCACATCGAACAGCCACTTGATGGTGCCATCAGCGGACATGTGCTGGCTGATCACGGGCAGCGCCGCAACGTGCGCGTGAGACTTGAGCTTTTCACGCAAGGACTTGGCCAAATCGCTCATTTGGTCAAAATCCGCAGCGCCCCGCTGGTGGATCCAGCGGAACAACTGGGTGGCCCGAAAGCGCTTTTCGCCCAGACCCTCGCAAAAAACGGCCAGACCTTCCAGGTCGAATTCGAGAAGGTTGGCCGTCATGGGGTCAGGGCGCAGGAGCGCTTGCGGTACGCGACGCGATCAGCGTGCGTACACGTTCATGCCGGGGAAGAAGAAAGCGACTTCAGCGGCAGCGGTTTCGGGCGCGTCAGAGCCGTGCACGGCGTTGGCGTCGATGCTGTCGGCGAAGTCAGCGCGGATGGTGCCTGCAGCGGCTTTCTTCGGGTCGGTTGCGCCCATCAGGTCGCGGTTTTTGGCGATCGCGTTTTCGCCTTCCAGGGCCTGGATCATGACGGGGCCGGAGACCATGAAGTCCACCAGGTCCTTGAAGAAAGGACGCTCTTTGTGCACGCCGTAGAACTGCTCGGCTTCGCCGCGCGAGAGGTGGGCCATCTTGGCAGCGACCACTTTGAGGCCAGCGGCTTCGAAACGGGCGTAGATCTGGCCGATGACGTTCTTGGCGACGGCGTCGGGCTTGATGATGGAGAGGGTGCGTTCGATGGCCATAGGATTTCCTGTTACGAAAGTGTTTGAAAGCATTTTTGCCCTGCAGCAAAGCCCACTATTCTAACCTGAGCGGGGCAGGCAAAAGGCCTCTGCGCTGCAGGGTCAAGGGGCTGTTGGCGCAGCGCGGTCAAGGCTGGGCCGCCAGCGGCCAAGCGCGCAGCCTCAGCGGCTTCGGCCACTGCCGCCTCGCCCGCCACGACCGGGGCCACCCGGGGTGTTTTTGAGGCGGTTGAAACTTTCCGCGCCAATGTATTTGGGCTCGCTTTTCGGCGCATCGGATTTGGCGTGCAGCCCGGAGCCCCCGGGGGCCTGGTTGGGTTTGGCCGCGGGCTTGGCGCGTGGCACAGCGGTGCCTGCCCTGCCCTGCCCGCCCGTGCGCGGTCGGCGGTCGTTGCGGTTGGTGCGTGTGGGCTGGTCGGTGACGGGACGGGGGCGCTCGCTGGTGCCCGCCGCGCGCATCAGCGAGCGGATGTCGGCCTCGTCCAGCTCCAGCCAGGCACCTCGGCGCAAGCCATGCGGCAGCACCATCGCGCCATAGCGGATGCGGATCAGGCGGCTGACCGCGTGGCCCACGGCTTCCATCATGCGGCGCACCTCGCGGTTGCGGCCTTCGGAGATGGTGACGCGGTACCAGCAGTTGGAGCCTTCACCGCCGCCGTCCTCGATGGAGCCGAACTGGGCCGGACCATCGTCGAGCATCACGCCGTCCAGCAGTTTTTGCTTTTCATCCTTGCTCAGAGCGCCTAGGACACGCACGGCGTACTCGCGCTCCAGACCAAAACGCGGGTGCATGAGTTGGTTGGCCAACTCGCCCGAGCTGGTGAACAGCAGCAGGCCTTCGGTGTTCAGGTCCAGACGCCCCACCGATTGCCATTTGCCGTTTTGCAGGCGCGGCAGTTTGCGAAACACTGAAGGGCGGTTTTGCGGGTCGTCGTGGCTGACGATCTCGCCTGCAGGCTTGTGGTAGGCGATCACGCGGGCGGGCGGCGGGTCGATGCGGATGCGGATCGGCTTGCCGTCGACCTTGATCTGGTCACCGTATTGCACGCGCTGGCCCACATGGGCGGGCTCGTTGTTCACGGCGATGCGGCCTTCGGTGATGAGTTTTTCCATCTCCAGGCGCGAACCCATGCCGGCCTGGGCCAGCACCTTGTGCAGTTTGGGCGAATCGGTCTGGGGGGCGAGCACGCGCTTGCCCAGGTCTTGCGCCACGTCTTCGGCCGCGCCCTCGTCGTCGAACTGGCCAGAGACCACATCGGCCAGGTCAATCGCTTTGTAAGGCGTGGGGGCGGTGGGAGGCACTGCGGCAGCACCCGGCTTGCGGGCGGCGTACACGCCAGGGCGCTGGCCCTGTGCGTTGGAGGAAGAATCGTTCATGAGGGGGTGTTTTCTTGGCCGGGGCCGGGGTTGGCAGAGGCTGCGTCAGGCAGATCGGCGTCGGAGGATGGGTCAACGTGCGGGTCGCTGGACGAGGGGGCGGACAGGTCGCTGTCAAGGTCGTTCTGGGGGGCGCTGGCGGCAGCGTCAGCAAGCGCGGCTGCGCTGGGCTGATCTGCCATCGTCAGCTCGGCCGACTCGGCCAGGGCCTGCTCAAGCGACAAGCTCGCTTGAGCAGGCGACTCGTCCAGCATGCCCGCCAGGGCCGACATGGGCGAATCGACCTGGGTCAGCAAAGGCAACTGGTCCAGCGAAGCCAGGCCCAGATCGTCCAGAAACTGGCGTGTGGTGGCAAACAGGCTGGGGCGGCCCACAGTTTCGCGGTGGCCAATGACTTCGACCCAGCCACGGTCTTCCAGCTGCTTGATGATTTGTGAGCCAATGGTCACGCCCCGGATGTCTTCCATGTCGCCACGGGTGACCGGCTGGCGGTAAGCGATGATGGCCAGGGTCTCCAGCACAGCACGGGTGTATTTGGGGGGCTTTTCGGGGTGCAGGCGGTCCAGATAGATGCGAAGCTCCGGACGGCTTTGAAAGCGCCAGCCGCTGGCCACGCGGGTCAGCTCCAGGCCTTTGCCCGCCCATTCCAATTCGAGGTCTTGCAGCATCAGCCGCAGGGTGTCAGCCCCGAGCGCATCGTCAAACAGCACGCGCAGGTCGCGCACGGACAATGGCTGGCCCGCCGTCAGCAGGGCCGTTTCCAGGACACGCTTGGCTTGCGCCGTATTCATGGTGTCGGTCTTTCGGAAAAAAACGCCTCACGGCGTGGTGGCAAAACGCCTCACGGCGTGTCGAAATGAAGGCGATGGTCGGTGCGTAAGCCCGCAATGGATGCCAGGCCAAAGCCAAGCCCAAGGCCATTCAAGGGATCAGATTGTAACTGAGGCCCAGATTTTGCATGGCCTGGGCCATGTCCTCGGGCAAAGCCGATGTCAGGTCGATGTGCTGGCCCGTGATCGGGTGCTCGAAGGCCAGCCGCCAGGCATGCAAGGCCTGGCGCGTCATGCCGCCCAGGGGCGCGCCACCGTACACCGCGTCGCCCAGCAAGGGGTGCCCCAGGTGCGCCATGTGCACGCGGATCTGGTGCGTGCGCCCCGTGTGCAAGGTGCATTGGACCAGGCAGCAGCGCTCGCCTAGGTCCAGCAGGTCGAAGGTGGTGGCCGCTGTTTTGCCCGATTGGTGGCTCAGGTCCACCACGGCCATGCGCAAGCGGTTGGCCGGGTCACGGCCAATGGCCGCTTCGAGCGTGCGCGGTGAGGGGCCCGTCCAGTGTTTGTGCCCCAAGGCCAGGTATTGGCGGTGCACTTGCCGCGCCGCAATTTGAGCCACCAGCGCGTCCATGGCTTGGCGCGTGCGGGCCACGACCATCAGGCCGCTGGTGTCCTTGTCCAGCCGGTGCACGATGCCCGCTCGGGGCACCTCAAAGGCTTTGGGGTCCAAGGCCAGCAGGCCATTGAGCAGCGTGCCGCGCCAATTGCCCGGCGCCGGATGCACCACCAAGCCCGCCGGTTTGTGAACCACGCGCAGGTGCGCATCTTCGTACACCACGTCGATGGGCATGGCCTCGGGCACAAAAGCTTGTGACTGCGGCGTGGCCCGCAAGGTGATTTGCAGTTGGTGCCCCAGCCGCACCTTGGCCGACACCTTGGTGGTGACGCG
The DNA here is from genome assembly GCF_017848645.1 of Limnohabitans sp. Classification (GTDB taxonomy): domain Bacteria; phylum Pseudomonadota; class Gammaproteobacteria; order Burkholderiales; family Burkholderiaceae_C; genus Limnohabitans_A. Next base: position 34,978 of record NZ_JAFEIF010000010.1, read on the forward strand.
GCCATCGATCAGCGCCTCGCCCTGCTCAATGAGTTGCTGCAAATAACTGCGCGAAAACTCGGGCACCAGCTGCGCCAACACCCTGTCCAGCCGCTGGCCATGCAAAGCCACAGGCACGGCTGCTGTGCGCACTTCTTCCTGGACCGATTCGAGTGCGTGCTCAGCATCCTCGGCCAGCTCGCCGGGGTCATTCATTTCGGGGTCGGTCGATATAATCAAAGGGTTCAACAATCAAGGTGTCACAGATGCAAAGCTTCAGATTATCGATGGTTCCAGCCGGCCTGGTTTTGGCCACGGGACTCCTTCTGAGCGGCTGCGCCAACAACCCCAAGGACCCAACGGCGGGCTGGACCCCCGAAAAAATCTACAGCGAGGCCCGCGACGAGGTGAACGCCGGAGCTTGGGACAAGGCCATTGGCTACTACGAAAAACTCGAAGGCCGCGCGGCCGGCACGGCGCTTGCCCAGCAAGCCCAGATCGACAAGGCCTTTGCCCAGTACAAAACCGGCGACAAGATTCAAGCGGTTGCCACCTTGGACCGCTACATCCGCCTGCACCCCACCAGCCCCGCCATTGACTACGCCTTCTACCTCAAAGGCTTGGTCAACTTCAACGACAACCTGGGTTTGTTTTCTTTCATCACGCGGCAAGACCTGTCCGAGCGAGACCAAAAAGCCGCCAAAGATTCCTACGAGTCCTTTCGCGAGCTGACCACCCGCTTTCCAGATTCCAAATACAGCGCCGATGCCCGCCAGCGCATGACGCACATCGTCAACTCGCTGGCCGCCTACGAGGTGCATGTGGCGCGCTACTACGCCAGCCGTGGCGCGCATGTGGCTGCCATCAACCGGGCGCAGCAGGCCATTTCCGATTACCAGGGTGTGCCTGCCCTTGAGGAAGCACTGGCGATTTTGGTCAGCTCCTACAAGGCCATGGGCATGACGTCGCTGAGCAACGATGCCCGGCGTGTGCTGCAGACCAACTTCCCGAAGTCGGCCTTTTTGCTCACCGATGGCGCAGAGGTCAAGCGTTCGGGTGGCTGGCGTCTGTGGTGAGTTGACGCAGCGCGCTGAGAAAAGCCGCATGGTCCTCCAGGCGGCGCATGGCGGGTAAACCCCGCACCAGGCGGCGGCCATAAGACATGGTGCTCAAACGGTTGTCGCAGACCACCAAAATCCCGCGATCGGTTTCGCTTCGGATCAAGCGCCCTGCCCCTTGCTTGAGTGACACCGCCGCCTCGGGCAAGGCGTGGTCGGCAAAAGCGCTTTTGCCCTGCTGCGTGATGCGCTGGCTGCGCGCCTCAAAGAGCGGGTCACCCGGCGGGGGAAAAGGCAGCTTGTCGATGACCACCAGCTGCAGCGCGTCACCGGGCACATCAAAGCCCTCCCAAAACGAGGCCGAGGCCACCAGCACACAACCCGAGCGGCCCTGCGCGTCGCCCTGCCCGCCACCCTCGCGAAAGCGCTCCATCAAGCGGCGCTTGGGGCTTTGGCCCTGCACCAGCACCTCCACACCGCCGTCGCATTGCGCTTGCAGTTGCTCGCCAATGCTGCGCATGGCGTTCAAGGTGGTGGTCAGCACCAGTGTTCTGCCCCCCAAAATGTCCAGCGCCTCCAGCACCAAAGCGGCCACTTGGCTGGCGTGCCCCGGGTCGCCCGGACGCGGCAAGTGGGGCGGCACGTAAAGCGCCGCTTGCTGCGCATAGTCAAAGGGGCTGTTGACCTGCATGACCTCGGCCGAACTCAGGCCACAAGGCTCGATGAACCAGCGCAAACTCGGCTCGTCGCCCAAAGTGGCCGAAGTGAAAATCCAGGCCCGCTGACCGACACCGCCCGCGGGCCCTGCTGCTGCCGACTCACCGGCTGCGTGTCGGGGGTCACCCGCCATCAAGGCCTCCAGCGAATCGGGATCGACATCGTCATCAGGGCCGAGATCAGCGCCAGAATCGGCATCACCGGGCGGCGCGGCGGACACCGGCCGTGTCAAGGCAGAAAAGGCCTGTGCGATGTCGAGAGGCGACTCGATCAGGCGCAGCTGCGCGCTGACCTCGGCCCAGCGCACGCCTTCGGGGTTAGGGGTATCGGCAAACACGGCAGTGCGCTGCATCAGCTCACGGGTACGGTCACCCAGGCGCTGAAAATCCGGGGCCAGCTCGCTGACCATGTCCAGGCCATTTTGCAAATGTGTCAACGCCTGCGACACGGCCTGCAAAGCCGTGTCCCATTCGCCGGGCTCCACGCCCTCGGGGTGTTGGCCGCTCCAGCGCAGGCGCACCGAGCCGCGGTGCATGCCCGCTGCCAGGCGCCAGTCGCGGGCGGCTTTTTCGAGCTGGGCCGTCAAATTCTGCCAATCAACCAAGCCACGCGCCAATTGCAAACCGGTGGCCAGCACATCGCGCACCAACTCGTGCAACTGCACGGTGGACAGTTGCTGGCCCAGAAAATTGACGCCGATCTCGTTGAGCTGGTGGGCCTCGTCGAACACGGTCACACGCACCGTGGGCAACAACTCGGCCACGCCCGACTCGCGCACCGACAGGTCGGCAAAAAACAAGTGGTGGTTGATGACCACCACATCCGAGGCCATGGCCTCTTTGCGCGCCAGATTGACATGGCAGGCGCGGTAACGTGGGCAGGTGGAGCCCAGGCAGTTGTCGCGGGTGGAGGTGACCAGCGGCCACAGGGACGAGCGCTCGTCCAGGCCCGTCAGCTCGGCCATGTCGCCCGTGCGGGTGGACTGCGCCCAAGTCTCGATTTTGGCCAGGGCCTTTTGTGCGCCGGGCTGGGCCGACTCGGGGCTGTGACGGGCTTGCTCCATGCGGTGCAGGCACAGGTAATTGGACCGCCCCTTGAGCAAAGCCACGCGGATGGGCAAACCCAGCACCTCCACCAGACGCGGGATGTCGCGAGAAAACAATTGGTCTTGCAGCGCCTTGGTGGCCGTGGACACCAGCGCACGCTGGCCGCTGAGCAAAACCGGCACCAGGTACGCATAGGTTTTGCCGGTGCCCGTGCCCGCCTCCACCACCAGCTGGCCGCCGTCCTGCACCGTGCGGCTCACGGCCATGGCCATGTCGGTCTGGCCCTGCCGGGGCTGAAAACCCAGCACCGTTTGCGCCAGCACCCCGTGGCTGGACAGGGTGTCGGCCACCCGCTGGTCGAGCAAATTCAAGCGGGCTCCTTGGGGGCCAACTGCGCTTGCAGGCTGGCCATCTGGTCACGCAAAGCCAGGCGGCGCTTTTTCATGCGGCGCAGGGTCAACTCGTCCAGGTGCCCAGGCGCTGCTGCAGCTTGGTCGATCAGCGCGTCCAGGTCGGCGTGCTCGATTTGCCACTCGATCAGCTGGCGCTGCGGCGAGCGCAAATCCAATTCAACGCTTTGCGAAGCATCGCCGGGGTGGTCCGTGCTCATGGCGTCTCCCGCGTGTCGGCCTGCTTGCCTTGCAGCCGCTTCTCGCGCTGCTCGGTGCGCCACAAGCGCTCTTGGGCGTTCAAAGCCAGCTCTTGCTGGAGCAAAGGTTCCAGCGCCTGTCTGCGGGCGCGGCGCGCCTCGCTCAGGCAGGCGTTGACGGCAAACTTTTGCCAGCACACGACCTGCTGCTGCGCTTCGGCCTGGCCTATGGCGCTGCGTTGCGCCGCCAGCGCCTGCCGTTGACGGGTGATGGCCTCGGGCAGCGCGTCTGGCATGGGCGCTGCCTGCGTGCTCGGTTGTGATGGTTGGGGTGTTTGAGCTGACGTTGGCGCGGTGAGTGGCACACCCGGTGGCGGGGCAAGCAGCTTGGACGGGTCCTGGGCCGTTTGCGCCTGGGCAGCCCAGAGCGTCAACAGGCCCAGCGCCAAGCCACAAGACCCACGCACAAGTCCGCGCACAAATCCGCGCACATGTCCGCGTGTCATGTGAGGTGCGTGTCCACGGTGCGGTGCTCCAGCGCCAGAAACTCGCTCGACTGCATCTCGTGCAGTCGCGAGACGGTGCGTGGAAACTCGTGCGACATGGGACCCGAGGTGTACAACCCTTCAGGTGGCACGGCGGCCGACATGATGAGCTTGACCCGGCGGTCGTACAGCACGTCGATCAACCAGGTGAAGCGCCGCGCCTCGGACGCCATGCTCACGGGCATGTGCGGCACGTTGCTCAGCAGCACCGTGTGGTACTGCGTGGCGATTTCGAGGTAGTCGTTTTGCGAGCGCGGGCCGCCACAAATGGCGCGGAAGTCAAACCAGACCACATCCCCGGCACGGCGTTTGGCGGTGATTTCGCGCGCTTCGATGTGCAGCACCGGGTCTTCGTCCGGCCCTGTGGCCAGGCGGTTGAAGGCGTCGTTCATCTCGGCATCGGCCTGCTCGCCCAAAGGCGAGTGGTAGAGCTTGACCATCTCCAGCGTGCGGCGGCGGTAGTCGGTGCCGTTGTCCACATTGAGCACCTGCATGCGCGCATTCAATAAAGCAATGGCGGGCAGGATGCGGTCGCGGTGCAGGCCGTCGGGGTACAGGCCATCGGGCTCGAAGTTGGAGGTGGTGACAAAGCCCACGCCGTTGTCGAAAAGCGCCACCAGCAGGCGGTGCAAGATCATGGCGTCGGTGATGTCGGCCACATGGAATTCATCGAAGCAAATGAGCTGGTAACGCTTGGCCATGCGCTTGCCCAGCTCGTCGAGCGGGTTGACGGTGCCCTGGATCACGGTGAGTTCGCGGTGCACCTCGCGCATGAACTCGTGAAAGTGCAGGCGGGTTTTGCGCTCGATGGGCACGGCCGCAAAAAAGCAGTCCATCAAAAAGCTCTTGCCACGCCCCACCCCGCCAAACATATAGACCCCCTTGGGGATCTCCGGGCGGCTCATGAACTTGGCCAGCAGGCCCGAACGCTTGGACTTGTACGCCGCCCATTCGCTGGCGCAGCGCTCCAGCGCCTCGATGGCCCGCAATTGTGCGGGGTCGCTTTGGTAGCCCCGTTTTTGGAGTTCTTCTTCGTAAACTTCACGAACGGACATGGGTGGCTTGCTCTTCAATTCAATAACAAAACCCGGGACCAGGCCCGGGTTTTCACGGATGCGGAACTTTAACCCAACTCACCCGGCGCTGCAGTGCCGGGTGTGTCAAGGTCTTAGAAGTTCAGGCTGCGCTTGTCCACTGCCAAAGCGGCCTCTTTGGTGGACTCGCTCAAGCTGGGGTGCGCATGGCAGATGCGGGCGATGTCTTCGGCGCTGGCGCGGAATTCCATGGCCACCACGGCTTCGGCGATCAGCTCGGAGGCTTGTGGGCCCACGATGTGGACGCCCAAAATTTCGTCGGTGGTGGCATCGGCCAGCATTTTCACCATGCCGGTCGTGTCGCCCAGGGCGCGGGCACGGCCGTTGGCCAGGAACGGGAATGAACCGGCCTTGTAAGCCACGCCATCGGCCTTGAGTTGCTGCTCGGTGCGGCCGACCCAAGCGATCTCGGGGCTGGTGTAGATGACCCAAGGGATTGTGTTGAAGTTGACGTGCCCGTGTTGGCCCGCAATGCGCTCGGCCACCGCCACGCCCTCTTCCTCGGCTTTGTGCGCCAGCATGGGGCCACGCACCACGTCACCCACCGCCCAGACACCGGGCAGGTTGGTTTTGCAATCCGCATCGACCACGATCGCGCCGCGCTCGTCGAGCTGCAAGCCCACAGCTTCGGTGTTCAAACCGATGGTGTTGGGCACGCGGCCGATCGAGATGATCAGCTTGTCGGCGTCCAGCACCACGGCTTCGCCCTTGGCGTTGGTGTAATTGACCGTGACGCCCTTCTTGCCGTTGACGATCTCGCCGACTTTCACGCCCAGCTCGATCTTCAGGCCCTGCTTGTCAAAGGCCTTCTTGGCTTCTTTGGCGATTTGTTCGTCCACCGCGCCCAGGAATGTGGGCAGACCTTCGAGGATGGTGACTTCTGCGCCCAGGCGACGCCAAACCGAGCCCATTTCCAGGCCAATGACGCCAGAACCGATCAAGGCCAGCTTCTTGGGCACAGCACCCAAGCGCAAAGCGCCGTCGTTGGACAACACATTGACTTCGTCAAACGGGGTGCCAGGCAGCGCGCGGGCGTTGGAGCCGGTGGCGATGATGATGTTTTTGCCGGTGATCGACTCTTCGGTCTTGCCTGCCACATGGATGGTGTATCCGCCTTCGGCCTTGCCGACAAAACTGCCGCGACCGTGGAAGAAAGTGACCTTGTTTTTCTTGAGCAAATACAAGATACCGTCGTTGTTTTGCTTCACCACGGTGTCTTTGCGGGCGATCATTTTGGCCACGTCCATCTTCACGCCCGTGGCGCTGATGCCATGCTCGGCGAAGTGGTGGTTGGCGTGGTCAAAGTGCTCGCTGGACTGCAGCAGCGCCTTGGAGGGGATACAGCCCACGTTGGTGCAGGTGCCGCCGGGCGCTGGGCCACCGGCTGCGTTTTTCCATTCGTCGATACAAGCGACCTGGAAACCGAGTTGGGCAGCGCGGATGGCTGCAATGTAGCCACCGGGGCCACCGCCGATGACAACGACGTCGAATTGTTTGCTCATGGTGAATGTCTTCTGGATGAAAAACGCCCCCTGGGCAGGGGGCATTCAAAACAAGGGGATTTAGATGTCGAACAAGAGGCGGGCTGGATCTTCCAGCGCTTCCTTCATGGCCACCAGGCCCAGCACAGCTTCGCGGCCGTCGATGATGCGGTGGTCGTAGGACATGGCGAAGTAGTTCATGGGGCGAACGACGACCTGGCCGTTTTCCACCATGGCGCGGTCTTTGGTCGCGTGCACGCCCAAAATCGCGGACTGGGGTGGGTTGATGATGGGGGTGGACATCATCGAGCCGAAGGTGCCGCCGTTCGAGATCGAGAAGGTGCCACCGGTCATCTCTTCCATGCCCAGCTTGCCGTCTTTGGCTTTTTGGCCGAATTCAGCGATCTTCTTTTCGATGTCGGCAAAGCTCATCTGGTCGGCGTTGCGCAGGATAGGCACCACCAAACCACGAGGCGAACCCACCGCGATACCGATGTCAAAGTAGCCGTGGTAGACGATGTCATTGCCGTCCACCGAAGCGTTCAAGACCGGGAATTTCTTCAAGGCGTGCACAGCGGCCTTGACGAAGAAGCTCATGAAGCCAAGCTTGACGCCGTGCTCCTTCTCGAAACGCTCTTGCATGCGCTTGCGCATCTCCATGACCGGGGCCATGTTGATTTCGTTGAACGTCGTCAGGATGGCGTTGGTCGACTGCGATTGCAGCAAACGCTCGGCCACGCGGGCGCGCAGACGCGTCATGGGCACGCGCTGCTCGGGGCGCTCGCCCAAATCCACAGCCGGGCCGGACACCTGAGGCAAGGCCTTGGTGGGCACGCCCGTGGGGATCACGGCGGCAGTCGTTTTGACACCACCGGCCACAGCGGCCAGCACATCGCCCTTGGTCACGCGGCCGTCTTTGCCAGAACCTGCCACGGAACCCGCAGCCAGGCTGTTGTCGGCCATGAGTTTGGCAGCGGCGGGCATGGCCACACCAGCCATGCTGCCACCTGTGGCGGCAGCAGGCGCTGCGGCCGCAGGGGCTGGAGCAGCGGCAGCTGGTGCAGCTGCGGCAGGCGCCGCAGCGGCGACTTTGCCATCGGTATCGATGCGGGCAATGAGTTGCTCGGCGGCCACGGTGGCACCGTCGCCCTGGATGATTTCGGACAAAACACCTGCCGAAGGTGCGGGCACTTCGAGCACGACCTTGTCGGTTTCGATTTCGATCAGGATCTCGTCGGCGGCCACGGTGTCGCCGACTTTCTTTTTCCACTGCAGCATGGTGGCCTCGGCCACAGACTCGGACAGTTGGGGAACTTTGACTTCTACGATTGCCATGATTTTTCCGTTATGCGTTGTACGTTAGGAAGGTGTACGGGAGGATGTGGGTGAAGGGTCTGGCGCTGAACACTCAGCGCCAGAAAACCGCCTCACTTGGTCAGCACGAAGCCCTTGAGCTTGGCGAAGGCCGCCTCGATCAGCGCCTTTTGCTGGTCCTGGTGCAGGTGCGAATAACCCACTGCCGGAGAAGCAGAGGCGGCACGACCGGCATAACCGAGCTTTTGGCCGTCCAGCATGTTCTCGTGGATGTTGTGCTGGATGAAGAACCAGGCGCCCTGGTTTTGTGGCTCGTCCTGGCACCACACGATGTCGGTGGCGTTGGGGTACTTTTTCAGCTCGGCCGCAAACGCCTTGTGCGGGAACGGATACAGCTGCTCGACACGGATGATGGCCACGTCGTCGGCACCCTTGGCTTCGCGGTGCTTGACCAGGTCGTAGTACACCTTGCCCGAGCAAGCCACCACGCGCTTGACCTTGTCGGCCTTGAGCGTTTTGTTCTCGGGGATCACGGTCTGGAAGCTGCCATGCGTGAACTCGGACACGGGCGATGTCGCGTCCTTGTTGCGCAGCAGCGACTTGGGCGTGAAGATGACCAGGGGCTTGCGCAGGTTGCGCACCATCTGGCGACGCAGTACATGGAAGATCTGGCTGGCGGTGGTGGGCTGCACCAGTTGCATGTTGGTATCGGCCGCCAGCTGCATGAAGCGCTCGACGCGGGCCGAGCTGTGCTCAGGACCCTGGCCTTCGTAACCGTGGGGCAGCATCAGGGTGATGCCGTTGACACGGCCCCACTTGACTTCGCCCGAGGCGATGAACTGGTCGATCACCACCTGTGCACCGTTGGCAAAGTCGCCAAACTGCGCTTCCCAGATCACCAAAGTGTTGGGGTCGTTCGAGGCGTAGCCGTACTCAAAAGCCAGCACCGCTTCTTCGGACAGGATCGAGTCGATCACGGTGAAGGGGGCCTGGTTGTCGGTGACGTTTTGCAGCGCCACATAGGTGCCGGTGTCCCACTTTTCGCGCTTTTGGTCATGGATGACCGCATGGCGGTGTGTGAAGGTGCCACGGCCACAGTCCTCGCCCGACAGACGCACTGGGTAGCCGCTGGCCACCAAAGAGGCAAAAGCCATGTGCTCGCCCATGCCCCAGTCCACCGGAATCTCGCCACGGCCCATGGCCGCGCGGTCGTCGTACACTTTTTTGACCAGCTGGTGTGGTGTGACCGATTCAGGGATGGTCGTGATTTTTTCGGCCACGCGCTTCCACTCGGCCAGAGGGATGGCGGTGTCACCCGCATCGGTCCACTTCTTGCCCAGGAAGGGCGACCAGTCCACGGTGAACTTGGTCTTGAAGTTGGTCAACACGGGGTCGGTCGTGTTCTTGCCTGCGTCCAGGGCGGCGCGGTAGGCCTTGGCCATGTCCTCGCCCAATGTGTCGCCCAGGCCTTGTGCGGCCAGTTTGTCGGCAAACAGTTTGCGCGTGCCAGGGTGAGCGGCAATCTTTTTGTACATCAGCGGCTGGGTCAAAGCAGGGGTGTCCTGCTCGTTGTGGCCCAGTTTGCGGAAGCACACCACGTCCAGCACCACGTCCTTGCGGAAGGTCATGCGGTATTCGAGGGCGAGCTGCGCAGCCATGACCACGGCTTCAGGATCGTCGCCGTTGACGTGCAGCACCGGGGCTTCGACCATCTTGACGATGTCGGTACAGAACACGCTCGAGCGCATGTCGCGCGGGTCGGACGTCGTGAAACCGATCTGGTTGTTGATGATGATGTGCACCGTGCCGCCCGTGGAATAACCACGGGTTTGCGCCAGGGCAAAGGTTTCCTGGTTCACACCTTGGCCACCAAACGCGGCGTCGCCGTGTACCAGCACGGGCAGCACTTGCTTGCCCAGCGGGTCATCGCGGCGGTCCATGCGGGCACGCACCGAGCCTTCGACCACGGGGTTCACGATTTCGAGGTGTGAGGGGTTGAACGCCAGCGACAGGTGCACAGGGCCACCCGAGGTGCTCACGTCAGAGCTGAAACCCTGGTGGTACTTCACGTCACCCGCAGGCAGCTCTTCGGGGGCGGTGTGGTCAAACTCGGCAAACAGGTCCGCGGGCAACTTGCCCATGGTGTTGACCAGCACGTTCAGGCGGCCACGGTGGGCCATGCCGATCACGACTTCCTGCACGCCTTGTGCACCGGCCGACTGGATCAGCTCGTCCATGGCGGCGATGAAGCTCTCACCGCCCTCGAGGGAGAAGCGCTTTTGGCCCACATATTTGGTGTGCAGGTAGCGCTCCAGGCCTTCGGCAGCCGTCAGACGGTCGAGGATCTGTTTTTTCTTCTCGGCCGTGAAATTGGGCTTGCTGCGGATGCTTTCGAGCTTTTGCTGCCACCAGCGCTTTTCAGCCTGCTCGGTGGTGTACATGTACTCGGCCCCGATCGTGCCGCAATAGGTCTCGCGCAGTGCATTGAGCAGCTCGCGCAAAGACATGCGGTTTTTGCCGAAGAAGGTGTTGCTGGTGTCGAACACGGTTTCCTGGTCGGCATCGGTGAAGCCGAAGAAAGCGGGGTCGAGGTCAGGAATGTTGGGGCGCTCGGTGCGCTTCAAAGGGTCCAGATCGGCCCAGCGCTGACCCACGTTGCGGTAAGCGGCGATCAACTGCTGAACGGCGGTGCGCTTGCGGCCCATCTCGACATCGGCGCTGGCCATGACGACTTTGGTGCCGCCGGACTTGGCGCGCTCGGCAAAGGCGTTGATGACGGGCAGATGGGGGACGTCTTTGGCGTTGGTGCCGTCGACTGCGGGAACGTGCTGGAGGGCGTCGAAATACTCACGCCAGGAATCTGGGACGCTGCCGGGGTTGGCCAGGTAGTTTTCGTACATCTCTTCGACGTACGGGGCGTTGCCGCCGAACAAATAGGTGTTGCCTTGGTAGGCAGCGTAGACGGAATTAGTCTCGCTCATATTTCGCTGACCTCCGTTTCCCTCTGGGAAACATTAGTTGGTTGAGATTTACCTTCCGCGACACGGCTGAACCGGTTGGCGGATGCGACTGTGGCAAAGGAAGGGCCTGAGTACAGCGCGCATTGTGCCACGCCTTGTCCGATATCAAACTTACAGTCATACGAAACAAAACGGGTGGAAGGCTTTTGGGGTAAAAAAAGACCCCGCCAAAGCGGGGTCCAGAATCGTCAACCTTTGATCAGATCCATGATCTGCTGCAAAGCGGCCGGATCGTCCATGGTGGTCAGGTCGCCCGGATCCCGCCCCTCGGCCACGGCCTGAATGGCCCGGCGCAGCAACTTGCCGCTGCGCGTCTTGGGCAAGGCCGTGACAAACAGCACGCGAGATGGCCTGGCGACTGCGCCCAATTGCGAGTCCACGACTTTCATGACTTCGCCTTCGAGCTTCAGGCGTGCTGCCGCGTCCGTCAGGCCCGAGGTGTCCTTGGCAATGGCAAAGGCCATGGCCACCTGCCCTTTGAGCTGGTCGGCCACACCGACCACCGCCACTTCGGCGATGTTGGGGTGGCTGGAAATGCTTTCCTCGATCTCGCGGGTGCCCAGACGGTGACCGGCCACGTTGATCACGTCGTCGGTGCGGCCCAAGATGAAGAAGTAGCCGTCTTCGTCACGCACAGCCCAGTCAAAGGTGCTGTAAACCAGCTTGTTCGGCACGGTCTTCCAATAGGTTTTGACGAAACGCGCGTCGTCACCCCAAATGGTTTGCAGGTTGCCGGGCGGCAGCGGGCCTTCGATGGTCAACACGCCTTTTTGATTAGCGCCGGTCAACTCTTCGCCCGTCTGGTCGTCGACCAGCTTGACGTTGTAGCCATAAATCGCCTTGCCGGGCGAGCCGAACTTGCTGGGCGCTTTTTCCACACCGTTGCAGATGCTCAAAATCGGCCAGCCGGTTTCGGTCTGCCAGTAGTTGTCGATGATGGCCTTGCCGTTCAGGCCTTCTGAAATCCACTTGGCGGTCGGCTCGTCCAGTGGCTCACCGGCCAGGAACAGCGCCTGCAGGCTCGACAGGTCGTATTTGGTCAGCAACGCAGGGTCTTGCTTTTTGAGCACACGGATGGCGGTGGGGGCGCTGAACATGACCTGGACTTTGTACTTCTCGACCAAGCTCCACCAGATGCCGCCGTCGGGGCGGATGGGCAGGCCTTCGTAGAGGATGGTGGCCATGCCGCCGATCAGTGGTCCGTAGATGATGTAGCTGTGGCCCACCACCCAGCCGATGTCGCTGGTGCAGAAAAAGGTGCCGCCCGGCTTGCCTTCAAAGATGTTGGGAATGCTGGCAGCCAGGGCCACGGTGTAGCCCCCGGTGTCGCGCTGCACGCCCTTGGGCTTGCCGGTGGTGCCCGAGGTGTAGAGGGTGTAGCTGGGGTGGGTGGATTCGACCCAGACGCACGGCACGACCGCATCCATGTGCTTGGCGCGCTCGGTGGCGTAATCCACATCGCGGCCGGCCACGGGCGTGAAAGCGACCAGTTGGCGGTCCACCATGACCACGTTGGCCGGTTTGTGGGCCGAGAGCTGGATGGCTTCGTCGAGCAGCGGCTTGTAAGAGACGGCTTTGCCGCCACGCGAACCGGCATCGGCGCTGATGATGACTTTGGGCGAGGCGTCCTCGATGCGGGTGGCCAGCGAGTGCGAGGCAAAACCACCAAACACCACCGAGTGGATCGCGCCCAAGCGCACGCAAGCCAGCATGGCAAAAGCCGCCTCGGCGATCATGGGCATGTAAATCAGCACGCGGTCGCCTTTGACCACGCCCAGGTCTTGCAAGATGGCGGCCATGCGCTGCACTTCGGCGTGCAGCTCACGGTAGGTGTAGGTTTTTTCCTGATCGGTTTCGGTCGAGACGAAGATCAAAGCGGGCTGGTCGGCGCGATCCGCCAGGTGGCGGTCCACTGCGTTGTGGCACAGGTTGGTCTCACCGCCCACGAACCACTTGGCAAAAGGCGGGTTGCTGTAATCACAGATTTGCTGCGGCTGGACTTTCCAGTCCACCAGTTTGGCCTGCTCGGCCCAAAAAGCGTCGCGGTCGTTGATCGACCGGGCGTGAAAGTCTGCGAAATTGCCCATGGATGTCTCCTGAAAACCCACCAAGTTGAAACCAAGGAAGGGGGCGATGGTCACGCACCGCCCTGCACTTCTGAATTCATAATTATGGCCAAAGGACTTGCAAGAAGCTGACTCAACCCAGGGCAAAAAAGGGCATCAGCGTGGGCAGCCAGCACCCTGCCCATGGGGGCCGCTCACTTGAACAAGCTTTGCAGCAACTTGAAATCGGGGTGCTCGGCCGTGCGAATCCACTCAAACGCCACCATCTCGGCGGTCACCAGCTCGGCCCCAGCGCCTGCCAGTCGGTCATAGGCCGCGTCACGGTTGCGCTCGGTGCGTGAGCTGCAAGCATCGGTCACCACCCACACCTCGAACTCGTCTTCCAGCAGATCGAGTGCGGTTTGCATCAAGCAAATGTGCGCCTCGCACCCAGCCAACACAATGGTCTTGCGCGGCTCAGCCCCCGGCTGGGGCTTTTGCAGGTGGCGTGGCAAGCTGCGGGCGTTGCCACGCGGCGCCTGCACCGGCTCAGGCTGCAGCCATTCGCCCAAGCCTTCTTCGACGGCGCTGAACTGCATCTTGGCCAGCACCTGGCGGCAGTGGCTGCGGATTTCCGGGGGCATCTCGCCCAGACGGGACGGGTTTTGCTCGGTGCCCCAGGTGGGCACATCGAGGGCCTGGGCCAAGGTGGCCAGGCGTGCGGCGTTGGCCCAGACCGCATCGGCGTCCAGCATCGCGGGTTTCAGGCGGGCCTGAAAATCCACCAGCACCAATTGGCTTTCATCTGCATCGATCAACATGTTCAGTCCTCCGAGTTTCTTGTGCAGGATTGTCGCAGCAGCAGCGGCACCTGAAAACGCACATGCTGGACACCGAAAGCCTGACACCGTAAAAGCCCCAAGCTTTAAGCCAAAAATATCCGTTATGCTGGTGAGCTATGCGTTGGATCCTTTTTTTATCTGTGGCTGCGGCCCTGAACCTGCCCGCTTGGTCTTCTCCGACAGAGGAAGCACCGACTGCGGGCTTGGCCGAACGGGGCCTGGTCTCTCAGATCGGCACGCAATTGAGCGCGGTCAAAGACAAGGCCGGTGACCAGGCTGCAGGCATGGTGGAGCAGGCGATGGGTTTGCTGGGCGTGCCCTACCGCCGTGGCGGCAGCAGTGAAAGCACCGGTTTTGATTGCAGCGGCTTTGTGCGTCACCTTTACGAAAAATCGGTCGGGCAAATTTTGCCGCGCCGCGCCGTTGACCAGGCCAGTGCCACCGAGGTCATTGACCGCGAAGAGCTCAAGCCAGGCGATCTGGTGTTTTTCAACACCATGCGCCGCGCCTTCAGCCATGTGGGCATCTACGTGGGCGATGGCAAATTCATCCACGCCCCGCGCGCAGGCAAGGCGGTCAACGTCGAAGACATGCGCAGCGCTTATTGGCAAAAACGCTTCAATGGTGCGCGTCGCGTGCCCGTGAGCAGCGACAATGCCAAACCATGAAAACTCAAATTGATCACCTCGTGGTGATGGCCGCCTCCCTGGACCAGGGCGTGCAGTGGTGCGAAGACACCCTGGGCATCACCCCCGGCCCTGGCGGCGAACATGAAAAATACGGCACGCACAACCGCCTGTTCAAGATCGCCTCACCCCAATTTCCCCTGGCTTACTTCGAAATCATCGCCATCAACCCACAGGCCGTGATCCCCAAACGCGCCCAGGTGCCGCGCTGGTTTGACATGGACGACGCCGCTTTGCAAAAAGCCGTGGCGCAGGGCCCTCGGCTCATCCATTTTGTCAGCAGCACCGATGACGTAAAGGCCGCCCGCCATGTGCTGCGCACCCAAGGCATTGAGCGCGGTCAGGTGGTGCATGCCAGCCGCAAATCGAGCAAGGGCACGATCAACTGGCAAATCACCGTGCGCGAAGACGGCGAGCGGCTCTTTAATGGGTGTTTGCCCACCTTGATTCAGTGGGGCAAGCCCGATGCCACCGAGCCGCTGCGCCTGCACCCCCGCAACAGCCTGCCGCGTTCGGGCGTGACCCTGCAAAGCCTGACGGTGAGCCACCCCAGTGGCGTCAAGCTACAAGCCGCTTTTGATGCCATCGGCCTGGCCGACATCGCCATCGAAACCGGGCCCGCCAATTTGGTGGCCAGCCTGCAAACCCCCAAAGGCCTGGTGCGGCTGCAAAGTCTGGGGATTTAAGTCTCTTTGGGCAAGGCCAAGAGCAGCGCCATGCCCACCAGCATCACGGCGGCTGTGAGCCACAAAGCACCTTTGAAACTGCCCGTGGCCTGCGCCATGGCCCCGGCCACGACGGGCGCGATCATTTGCGCCGCGCCGTAGCTGAGCGTCAGACGGGCCATGGCCTTGCCCGGGTTTTGGGGCGCACGCCGCCCCACCAAGGCCAAAGTCAGGCTCACGATGCCGATGAAGGTGGCCCCATAGCCCACGGCACCGATGAGCGCTGCCGTCAGTGAACCCGACAAAGCGGGCAGCACGATGGACACCGTTTGCAAACCAAAAGCCAACAGCAAGGCCGGGATATCGCCCAACTTTCTGGCCACGCGGTCCCACAAAAACACGGCCGGCATGGCCGCCAGCCCCACCAGCGCCCAGGCCAAAGCGCCCTGCCCGGCCAAAGCCGGTTCGCGCTCGACAATGGCCACGGTGAACGTGGCGCTGATGACAAAGCCCCAGCCCGCCGCAAAATAACTCAGCGCCATGGTCGCCATCCAGCGGCGCGAGACCTGCGGCTGCGCCTGGGCAGCGGCTGCTGCAATGGGCGCGGGCGGCACAGGCGGACGCCACAACCAGGCCGGCACAAAAAACACCAGCCCCAAAGCGGCAAAGGCCAACCACTGGTCCGACCACAGCGTCCAAATAGACGACAAGACCCAGGCACCCAGCGCTGACACCACGATGCCCAGCCCCAGGCCGATGAACAACACCCCCAGCTCCGGCCTGCGTCCTTGGCGCATCAACCAGCCCAGCACCAGCCCCGAGCCCAGCAGCATGCCGGTGGCCCCGCACAGACCGCCCAAAAAGCGCCACAGCCCCCAGGCGGGCAACCAGCTCGACAGCGCCATGGCCGCCGTGGTGAGCAAGGCCATCCACAGGCCTGCGCTGTAAAAACGGTGACGCCAACGCACATCGTCCATCCAGGCCGTGACCAAGGCCCCCACGATGTAGCCCGCGTAATTGATGGCGGCCAGGCCTCCGGCGGCGGCATCGTTCAAACCGGTTTGCGCCTGCAAGGCGGGTAACAAGGGCGTGTAGGCAAAACGGGCCAGGCCAATGGTCAGTACCAGGCCGCAAATGCCTCCGAGCATGACTTGCCAGGCTTGCAGGGGACGGGCGATGGGCGTGGAG
>NZ_JAFEIF010000064.1 GCF_017848645.1 Limnohabitans sp.
GGGGCTGAAATTTCAAAATACGAAAAGAAAATCGGGCAAATCGTGAAGCGGGGCAACAGGGCCCCTCTGACGACGTGAGTATTTCAGCAGCCTGTTAAGGGAACCGGGAATCTGGGAACGCATGAATCTATATTAACTATTTTGTATATAAACACAGGACCGCACCATGAGACTTCACGATTGCACGTTCACCGACCAGAACACACCACGAACCGCCGCTTCGATCACTGTCCGATTACTTGACCTCGAAACCCAGATTCAAAGCCTGATGGTCGAGCACCATGAGACAACCGGGGCGCTGGCGCTGGCAGTCAACGACCTACGCACTGTCCGGGGTCGCCTTGCCCATGCTGCCAGCTTCAGCGGGTCGAACGATCCACGAATCCCGCAAGCCGTGCCCGGGATACCCTTTGGCATGGAACCACCAGCAAGGCCACGATGACCACTGAAGCCAAGACCCTAGACCGCACCACAAATGGCCTCAAACGCCCGGTTAGGCGGGTTCTTGGTGCATTGAATCGCGGGTCCTTTGGCTGAGATGGTCGAGGGTGGGGAATTTGCGACCTCGCCCGTTTAGAAAATACCTGCCCCCCATAAAAGGGTTATCCAGTTATCCACACCCAGAAACAAAGTTATCCACAGGCCAAGGCACTGCTTCAGCTTATGTTGGTAAGGATGTTGGTAATTTAGAAAAGAACCTCTGGAACCCGCATGAAATAAGGACGTTCTACGGACACCGCTTCCGCCAAGACACCACAAAAAACGCCCCTCTTCAGGGGCGTTTTGCATGGGGCAAACCTTTCAGTGCTTGCCCACCAGCATGGCTTCCACCAACTCCTGCACTGCCAAGGCTTCTTCGGCTGTGGCCAGTTTGTGCGGCTGGCCGCGCAACCACAAATCCACTTCACTCAACTGACGCTGCAGGGCGCTGGTGCGCGGGTCTTCGGTGCGCCAGTCCAAGGCCTCCACCCAAGGGCCGCCGTCTGAGCGCCAAAGTTGGTAAAACTCCCTGAACTGGTGGTTCGTGCGGCTGCCGCGCACCGTGACTTCTTGGCGGTCGGGCTGCTGGCCTCCGGTGGTGGCCATGACGGTGACGGGTTTGCCGTCGGCGGTGGTCAAGCGGGCCAGCATGTCCAGCTCGCACAGTGCTCTGTCTTGCGGGTAGCGCGGCAAGGCCTGCTGCAAAGTCAGCGGGCCCAAAAAGCGTCCGGCCAAAAACAGGAAATGCGAGATCACTTCGCGGGTGTAGCCCCCCTCCTCGCGCAAGCGCAGCCAATCGGCGTCTTTTTGCCAGGCGCGGGGCCAAGCGGGGTAGTTCACCACGATGTCGATGCCCAACAGCTCACCCGTTTCGCCCGCCACGATGGCGCGGCTCAGCTCTTCAAAGCCGCGCGACGCGGCCTGAGTGAAGTTGACCACGCCCGGTAAACGCGCTTGACGCAGTTGAGCAACCAGATCCCGGCTTTGCGCGTTGTCGGTACCCAGAGGTTTTTCCATGAACACGCCCTGCCCGGCCGCTGCGGCCTGCAAGGCGTAGGTTTTGCGCGGGCCAGGCGGGCAGGCCAGGTAGACCACATCGGCCCCAGCCATGGCGGCCTGCGCGTTGGGCGCAACGGTCACACCAGGAGCCATCTCCAGCGTTTTGCTCACGGATGCAGGCGATGGATCCCAAACGCCGCAGACTTCGAAGGCGGGATGCTGCAAAGCGTTTTCCAGCATGCGCCGGCCCATGATGCCCAACCCGATGATGGCCATTTTGTGTGTCATGTGATTCTCCTGTGGGTGGCAAGCTTAGCAAGGCTGCGGCACATGCGTGTCGCCTTTGCAATCTCCCATTCAATGAAAGCACGCTTGAGCTGTTGCTGTCGCGAATGGTGCAGACTGGTGCCATCCAAAGACGTTAAATGACCCTGTTCACTTATCACAGAGGAGATCGTCATGTTGCTTTCGCATTGGGTTCGCCGTTCAAACCGTCAAGCGACCCAGCTGCTGTTGGCCGCCAGCTGCTGCGCTGCAGCACTGATGCCAGCTTGGGCTCAGAACCCAACAGACCCAGCCAAGAGCCGTGTTCAAACGATGGCCCAGTCTCAAACGCCCGCCTTGCTGGACACCCTCAAAACCTTGGTCTCCATCGAGTCGGGCAGCCGGGATCTGGAAGGTCTTGAAAAAATCAGCCAGTTGATTGGGCAGCGATTGCAGCAATTGGGCATGGAGGTCAAGACCATTCCCACGCAGGCCCCGGACTTCCACCCTCAGCTCAAAGGTGCCAAGCTGGGTTCGGTGGTGATGGGGACCAAAAAAGGCAAGGGCCAAAAGAAAGTCCTGTTGATCGCGCACATGGACACTGTCTATTTGAAGGGCATGGTGGCCAAACAACCTTTCCGCATCGATGGCAACCGGGCTTATGGCTTGGCCATTTCTGACGACAAAGGGGGCGTGGCCTTGATTTTGCACACCGTCCAGATGCTGCAGGATTTGGGTTTTGACGATTACGCCGAACTCGCTGTGGCCATCAACGGTGACGAAGAAGTCGGCTCTGCGGGCTCCAGCGCCTTGCTGGTTCGGTTGGGTGAGGAATACGATGCGGTGATGTCATTTGAAGGCGGCGGTGTCGACAAAGACATGGTTCGCCTGGCCACCAGCAGCATTGCCATTGTGGAGATGAAAGTCACCGGAAAAGCTTCTCATGCCGGCGCCAACCCCGAAGGCGGGCGCAATGCGGTCTACGAATTGGCGCACCAAATGCTGAAGACCCGCAACTTTGGCGACCCTGCCAAGGGGCTCAAAATCAACTGGACCGTGGCCCGAGGTGGCGATGTCCGCAATGTGATTCCAGCTTCAGCCAGCGCCATTGCCGATGTGCGATCGCTGTCCAACAAGGACCTGGATTTGATGGAGGCCAGCCTGAAAGAAGCCGTCAAGGACAAGTTGATCCCAGACACCCAAATTGATTTGAGTTTTTACAGAAGCCGCCCGGCCTTTGAAGCCACTCAAGCTTCTCGAGTCATGGCTCAGCATGCCTTGGGCATTTTTCAGGAAATCGGCCAAAGCCTGTTGGTTCAAGAACGTGCCACAGGAGGAGGCACAGATGCCGCGTTTGCCGGGCTGCGCCCCAAAGGGGGTGTTCTGGAGAGTTTTGGACTGCGCGGCTTTGGAGCCCACTCGAACGACGACGAGTACATTTTCATCGACTCGATCGCGCCACGGCTGTATTTGTCCACACGCATGGTGATGGATGTGGGCAGTGGCAAAGTCAAATGGTAAAAAGCACCCGAATGTTGAATCCGTAAGGCCCCGAGCCCTCCACACCGACTTTTTGATGGGAATAAACACCATGCCACGTCATTTGATCTTTTCTGCTTTGTGGGCCCTCGCCAGCCTGCTGGCGCCTCTGTCTGAAGCTTCCGCGCAGGACTTCCCACCCAAAAAAACCATCAGCATGGTCGTGGGTTTTGTACCCGGCGGGGCAGCCGACACGGGTGCCCGCATCATCGCCAAAAAACTGGGTGAGAACCTGGGGGTTGCCGTCACGGTTGAAAACAAAGCCGGTGCCGGCGGCAACATTGCCCACCAATACACGGCCACAGGCCTCGCGGACGGCAGTGTGCTCCTGTTCGGCTCGGTCGGCCCGCTCAGCATTGCCCCCAACATGATGAAGCTGCCCTACGACCCGGTGAAAGACCTGGCCCCACTGACCATGGCCGTGAATTTTCCCAACGTGCTGGTGGTGCACCCTGGCACGGGCATCAAGACGTTCGCCGAGTTCATCGCCGCCGCCAAAAAAGACCCCGGCAAGCTCGATTTCGCATCCACCGGCCCTGGCTCTGCCTCGCACCTGGCCGGGGAGTTGCTCAACGACATGGCCAAAATCGACACGCTGCATGTGCCCTACAAAGGCGGTGCAGCGGCCCTGCAGGACTTGCTGGGTGGTCGCGTGGCCGCTTGGTATGCCACTTTTGCCACGGCAGCGCCTCACATCGAGGCAGGCAAAGTGATTCCTCTGGCCAGCACCGGCACTCAGCGTTTGGGGGGCTTGCCCCAGGTTCCGACCATCGCCGAGTCGGGCTACCCAGGCTTCAGCGCCACCAACTGGTATGCCTTTGTCGCCTCCTCCAAGGTTCCCGCCCCCATTCTGGACCGCTGGAACGTGGAGTTGGTCAAAGTTTTGTCGGCCCCCGATGTGGTGGAGCAGTTGAACAAGCACGGCCTGGTGCCCATGCCTGGCTCGCGTGAGGATCTGGCCCGTTACATGGCCAAGGAAACCGCCACTTGGGGCCGCATCATTCGGGAACGAAAAATAGTGAGCCAGTAAAGCGCATTGGCAAACACCACAAATGACCCGGGCTTATGTCATTCCAATAATTCGATAAAATCGTCACTATGGAAAAAAACCAAAGCCCTTTTGCTTCAGCTTATCTGCGATTTTTGCAGTTGGCCAAGGTGGTCCAAGCCTTGCCCGACGGCCAGGAAATGGACGCCAACGAGTCGGCTTTGCTGCAATCGGTGGTGTTGCGCTGGTACGAAAACGAGCCCATGACCGTGCGCGAGGCCATTGGTTTGGCTCAACTGGGCTCGCCCGCCACCTTGCACAAGCGCATCACGCGCCTGCGCGAAAAAGACATGCTCAGCACTTTGAACCAGGAAGGTGACCGACGCGCCAAATTCCTGATCCCCACCCAGCGCACGCTGGACTACTTCCAGCATCTGGGCCAATCCATGCAGCAGGCTCACCAAAGCCCGACCGCATGAGCACCTCCGTACGAAATGGCTTTGAAAAAACAGCGCTGACACTCATCAGCGCTGTTTTGTTTGTGGGATTCTTTCAACTCAACAAGTGGGCCTTTTCCATTTTCGAGTACAGCGAAGGCATCAGCTGGGTGTTTTTGCCAGCAGGCTTTCGGGTGATTTTGGTGCTGGTCATGGGCTTGCCGGGTGCCCTGGGATTGATGCTGGGCAGCTGGTTCATCGACCGGGAACTGTTCACGCAAAGCGGTGCCACACTGGCGTTTTTGAACGGCGTGGTGGGGGGCTTGACACCTTGGCTGGTGTTGAAATACCTGACCTACCGTCAGTGGCTGAGTCCCCATCTGCAATCGCTGAATGTGCTGCAGCTGCTGAACATGACCTTGATTTTTGCAGCAGCCAGCGCTTTGACGCACCAGCTGGTGTGGTTGCTGCTGGAGCGGCCGCACCTGAATATTTGGGTGGACATCTGGCCCATGTTTGTGGGCAACGCCTTGGGGGCCTTGTTGATGCTCTACGGCTTCAAGTTTGTGCTCGACCGGGTGCGACGCAAAGCCTGACGCCCCCCCATCTATCGGCCCGTGCGCCTCACTTGCCTTCAGCCAAAAAAAGCGCCTGCAAATCACTTAAAAAATCAAAACCCCTGTCTGTCGGCCAAACCCGGTGCAGGTCTCGCCCGATCAAGCCCAGTTTTTCAGCATCCGCCAGACCTTTCTGGATGCTGGTCATGGCCAGGCCCGTGCGGTCCACGTAATCGGCCAAATCAAAACCACCGCGCAAACGCAGTGCGTTGAGCATGAACTCAAAGGGCAAGTCCTGGCGCGAGACCTCGGTGCTTTGCGTGACGGGCTCGCCCTGCATGGCCTGCTGCATGTACAGCGCGGGTTCACGGTAACGCACTTGCCGCAGCACGCGGTGTGCAAAACTGAGCTTGCTGTGCGCCCCGGCACCAATGCCCAAGTAGTCGCCAAACTGCCAGTAGTTCAGGTTGTGCGCGCAGGGGTGCCCCGGCTTGGCGTAGGCCGACACTTCGTACCTTTCCAAGCCCGCCAAGGCCGTCAGCTCGGTGATGCGGTCCATCATGTCGTACGCCAAATCGTCCTCGGGCAAGGCGGGCGGGAACTTGGCGAACACCGTATTGGGCTCGATCGTGAGGTGGTAGATCGAGATGTGCGGCGGCGCAAAGGCCAGCGCGGTCTGGATGTCTTGCGTCAAACCCTCGATCGTCTGGCCCGGCAAGGCATACATCAGGTCCAGGTTGAAGGTGTCGAACACTTGCGCCGCTTCGGTCACTGCGGCCAAGGCCTGGTCGCGGTTGTGCACACGGCCCAAGGCTTTCAGGTGCGCATTGTCAAAACTTTGCACGCCAATCGACAAACGGGTGATGCCCGCTTGGCGGAAGGCCTTGAAGCGGTCTTTCTCGAAGGTGCCGGGGTTGGCTTCCATGGTGATTTCGGCGTCAGGCGCCAAGCGCACGCGGGCACGGATGCCACCCACCAATCGGTCAATCGCTTCGGGCGAAAACAGGCTGGGCGTGCCACCACCCAAAAACACGGTCTGGATGCTGCGGCCCCAGATCAGCGGCAAGCTGGCTTCCAGGTCGGCGAACAGTGCGTTGATGTAGGCGTCTTGCGTCGATACCGGGTCGGCGCCTTCGCGGAATTCGTGCGAATTGAAATCGCAATACGGGCACTTCTTGATGCACCAGGGCAGGTGCACATACAGCGACAAGGGCGGCAGGCTGCTCAGCTGCAACACGCCTGGGCGCATGGCGTGCACCAGATCCATCGTGTCGCTCATGGCTGGCTCACGCGGCAGAACCATCGAGCCAGCGCTCGCGCATCAGCGCCAGCATGGCTTGTGCGGCGCGGCCCCGGTGGCTGTGGGCGTTTTTGACCTCAGGCGGCAGCTCGGCAAAGGTCTTTCCGAACTCAGGCAAAAACATGACCGGATCGAAACCAAAGCCGTTGCTGCCCCGGCGCTCAGGGGTGATCTGCACCACAACCCGGCCCACCGCAATCAGCGGCTCCGGGTCATCGGCGCTGCGCAGCGCCACCAAGGTGCTGACCATGGCGGCACGGCGGTTGGTGATGCCCTGCATTTGTTCCAGCAAGGCGCTTACATTGGTGTCGTCCCCCTTGGGATAGCCGAAGCGGGTGGCGTAGTAAGCCGTGTCCACACCCGGCTGGCCGCCAAAGGCGTCCACGCACAAACCCGCGTCGTCGGCCAGGGCGGGCAAGCCGCTCAGCTGCGCAGCGTGGCGCGCTTTAGCCAAAGCGTTTTCAACGAATGTCTTGAAGGGCTCTGCCGCCTCAGGGATGTTCAGCTCGGACTGGCGCACCAGCGTCATGCCCAGCGGCGCAAACAGGGTTTGCAACTCGGCCAGTTTGCCCGCGTTGTTGGAGGCCAGAACGATTTTCATGAACGGGCGGTGTCAGGCGCTGAAAGTCAAGGTGTGGGGGGCGTCGTGCGCCTGCTTTTGCAGCTGCACCAGCTGCGCAATGCCTTTTTCGGCCAGGGCCAACATGCGGTCCATCTCGGCACGGGTAAAGGCCACACCCTCGGCCGTGCCCTGCACTTCTACAAAGTTGCCCGCGCCGGTCATGACCACGTTCATGTCGGTGTCGCAGGCCGAGTCTTCGGGGTAATCCAAGTCCAGCAAGGCGGTGCCGTTTTTAAGGCCCACCGAGATCGCGGCCACGCGGTCGATGATGGGCGACTCGCTGAGTTTGCCGGTCTTCATCAACCAGTTCACGGCGTCTTGCGCCGCCACAAAAGCGCCCGTGATGCTGGCGGTGCGGGTGCCGCCGTCGGCCTGCAGCACATCGCAGTCGAGGTGGATGGTGCGCTCGCCCAGTTTTTTCAGATCAAACACGGCCCGCAGCGAGCGGCCAATCAAACGCTGGATTTCTTGTGTGCGGCCGCTTTGCTTGCCGCGTGCGGCTTCGCGGTCGCCCCGGGTGTGGGTGGCGCGGGGCAGCATGCCGTATTCGGCCGTGACCCAACCCTCGCCGCTGCCTTTTTTGTGGCCCGGCACCTTTTCTTCGACCGAAGCGGTGCACAGCACGCGGGTCTGACCAAACTCAATGAGCACCGAGCCTTCGGCGTGCACGGTGTAACCGCGGGTGATGCGCACAGGGCGCAGGGCGTCGGTAGTGCGACCGGTTCGGACGTGAGAAACAGGGGTGTTCATGGTGGCGCAAAAAGGGTGGTGACGGCCCTGCCCATTCAAGTGCAGACGGGGCGGGCCTGAGAGTTTGAGATAATGCCTCGTTTCATGCCAAGCCGTCAGGCCGGGCATTTGCAGCGTGTCATGGCCAATGGGGCCAGGCGCTGTCACAAGGAACTTGATCGATGCCAGTTTACAGTATGACCGGATACGCCAGCGTGCAGCACAGCCCGCTGGCCGCAGACGGCGAAGTCCCTGCCAGCCCGGCCGCCACAGCCCGGTTGGGCCTGGAAATCCGCTCGGTCAACAGCCGCTTTTTGGACCTGAGTTTTCGCCTGCCTGAAGAGCTGCGCCAGCTCGAACCGGGTCTGCGCGAGCTGATCACGCGCCAGATCAAACGCGGCAAAGTCGAAGTGCGGGCCAGCCAGGATGCGGGCGATGGTGCCACCCTGCAAGCCCCCAACCACCAAGCCCTGCAAAAAATCGCGGCCCTGCAAGACAAAATTCAGGATTGGCTGCCCGAAGCCCGACCCTTGAGCGTGGCCGACGTGCTGCGCATGACGGCGGGCCACTCGGGCCAGGCCGCGCCCGACGAAGCGGCCTGGATGCAACTGGCCACCCAAGCGGTGGAAGCCCTGCGCGAAGCCCGCGCCCGCGAAGGTGCCCGCCTGACCGAGATGCTGCAAAGCCACATTGAGCAGCTGCGCGGCTTGGCGGAACAGGCCGTGCCGCTGGTGCCGCAACTGGTCGAGCAACAGCGCCAACGCTTTTTGGAGCGCTGGAAAGACGCCATGGCTCTGGCCGACGGCAGCCACTTGCCCGAAGCCGCGCAAGACCGGGCGCTGACCGAAGCCACCGCGTTTGCCATACGTATCGACGTGGCCGAGGAACTCACCCGCCTGCGCTCGCACCTGGACGAACTCTCGCGCCTGCTCACCAAGGGCGGCGACATTGGCAAGCGCCTGGACTTCCTGATCCAGGAGCTGCACCGCGAAGCCAACACCTTGGGCTCCAAGTCGGCCGTGCTCGAGATGACCCGCATCTCGGTGGACATGAAGGTGCTGATTGAGCAAATGCGCGAACAAGTCCAGAACATCGAATAAAGAAGCCCAGCATGGATTACCCCGGAAACCTGTTTGTCGTGGCCGCCCCCAGCGGGGCCGGCAAATCCAGCCTGGTCAAGGCCTTGATGGAGCTGGACGCTCGCGTGCAGCCCACCGTCTCGCACACCACCCGTGCCCCCCGGGGCCAGGAAAAACATGGCCGCGAATACTTTTTTGCCTCAGCGCAAGAGTTTGACGCCATGGTGCTGGGCGACGCCTTTGTCGAGTGGGCCCATGTACACGGCCAGCGCTACGGCACGTCGAAAAAAATGATCGAAGACCGCATGGCCCAAGGGGCCGATGTGATTTTGGAAATCGACTACCAGGGCGCCTTGCAGATCAAGAAGATGTACGCCAATGCGGTACTCATTTTCATCTTGCCGCCCAGCTGGGAAGAGTTGCGCTCGCGCCTGGAGCGCCGGGGCGAGGATGCACCCGACATCATCGAGCTGCGCCTGCAAAACGCGGCCATCGAGATGGCCCAGGCCCCAGAATTCGACTTCGTTATAATCAATGAAGTATTTGACCGTGCTTTGTTTGACCTGAAAGCGGTTGTTCACGCTCAGCGTCTCAAGTACCACGTTCAGCGCCGTGCCCGGCCTGACACATTTCAAGCCCTCAAGATGGCTTGACTCCCCGCACAGACATTTTCAAGGAAAACTCATGGCCCGCATCACTGTTGAAGATTGCCTGGAACAGATCCCCAACCGCTTTCAGCTGGTTTTGGCCGCCACATACCGCGCCCGCATGCTGAGCCAGGGCCACACCCCCCGCATCGAGAGCAAAAACAAGCCCGGCGTGACCGCCTTGCGCGAAATTGCTGCAGGCAAAGTGGGCATCGAGATGCTCAAGCGCGTGTCCTGAAACACAGCCACCTGGCCCGGCCTGGCCGCCGCCAGACCTGAAAACGCCCCTTTATGGGGCTTTTTTTTGGCTTTTTTCAAGCTTGCCAAAGCTTACGTTACATTGATGCCATGAGCTCCGTCCTTCCCAAAACCCCCAAAGCTGGCTCCAGTCGCCCCAAAGCGCCTGACCCGGCGGCTGCCAATGCGGCAGCCGCCAGCTTTGCCGTGCTGGAGGCGCAACTGGGCTACCTGAGCGACACCGACACCGACATGGTGCGGCGGGCCTACAAATACGCCGACGAAGCCCACCTGGGCCAAATGCGCAAAAGCGGCGAACCCTACATCACCCACCCGATCGCGGTGGCTGGTTTGTGCACCGAATGGAAGCTCGACGCCCAGGCACTGGCTGCCGCCTTGCTGCACGACGCCATGGAAGACTGCGGCATCACCAAGGTCGAATTGATCGAGCGTTTTGGCTCATCCGTGGCCGAACTGGTCGATGGCTTGACCAAGCTGGACAAGCTCGAATTCAACACCCGCGAAGAAAACCAGGCCGAGTCCTTTCGCAAGATGCTGCTGGCCATGGCCCGTGATGTGCGTGTCATCCTCATCAAGCTGGCCGACCGCACCCACAACATGCGCACCATGTCCGACATGCCGCGCAGCAAGTGGGGCCGCATCGCCTCCGAAACCCTGGAAATCTACGCCCCGATCGCCCACCGCCTGGGCCTGAACCAGATTTACCGCGAACTGCAAGACCTGTCTTTCAAACACCTGCTGCCCTGGCGCTACGCGGTGCTGTCCAAGGCCGTCTCGCGTGCACGCAACCGCCGCCGCGACCTGATCCAGAAAGTTCAAGCCGATGTGGAGGCCGTGTTTGCCCAGGCCCACATGGATGTGCGCATCAGCGGCCGCGAAAAAACCCTTTACTCCATCTACAAAAAGATGGACGAGAAACACCTGAGCTTTGCGCAGGTGACCGACATTTACGGTTTTCGGGTCATCGTGCCCACGGTCATCGACTGTTACACCGCTTTGGGTTTGTTGCACCAAATCTACAAGCCCGTGCCGGGCAAGTTCAAGGACCACATCGCCATTGCCAAGGTCAACGGTTACCAGTCGCTGCACACCACACTGGTGGGGCCATCTGGCGTGAACGTGGAATTCCAGATGCGCACCGAGCCCATGCACCTGGTGGCCGAATCGGGCGTGGCCGCGCACTGGCTCTATAAGGAACACGAGTCGGCCAGCGCCCAGTCTGAGCGCCTGGGCACGCAATGGCTGCAATCGCTGCTCGACATCCAGACCGAAACACGCGACGCGGCCGAATTTTGGGACCACGTCAAGGTCGACCTGTTCCCCGATGCGGTGTATGTCTTCACCCCCAAGAGCCAGATCATGGCCTTGCCACGGGGTGCCACCGTGGTGGACTTTGCTTACGCCATCCACAGCCGTGTGGGCGACCGCGCGATGGCCGCCCGCATCAATGGCGACCAGGTGCCGCTGCGCACCGAACTCAAAAATGGCGACGTGGTTGAGGTGATCACCGCGCCCGTGTCGGCCCCCAACCCAGCTTGGTTGGGCTTTGTGCGCACCGGACGCGCCCGCTCCAAGATCCGCCACCACCTCAAGACCATGGCGCAAACCGAGTCGGTAGGCCTGGGCGAAAAACTGTTGGCGCAGGCTTTGCGTGCCGAAGGCATCGACCAGCTGCCCGCCAACGACGAGGCGCACCATGCGCTGTGGGAGAAATTGCTGCGCTTCACAGGCAACCGCAATCAAGCCGATTTGCTGATGGACATTGGCTTGGGCAAACGCATCGCCACCATCGTGGCCAAGCGTTTGACGGCGCTGCTGTCCGAGTTGGGCCAAAAACCCGATGCGCTGCTGATGACCCGTGAACGCTTTACGGCGCACGAGTCCATCTCGCAAGGCGCCATCACCCTGGACGGCAGCGAAAACGCATCGGTGGTGTATTCACGTTGCTGCCGCCCCCTGCCCGGTGACGACATCGTGGGCTACTTGGGCCGCGGCGAAGGCCTGGCCGTGCACACACGCGATTGCGCCACCGCCCGCAAGCTGGAGCACAAAGACAGTGAACGCTTCATTGGCGTGGAGTGGTCGGACGAATTGAGCCGCAGCTTCGAGACCGCCATCACCGTCACAGTGGTCAACGGCAAAGGCGTGCTGGCCCGAGTGGCGGGCGCTTTGGCCAGTGGTGAAACCGACATCGTTCACGTGGACATGGGGCAAGAGACCCCCCAGGACACGGCCGAGTTGAAGTTCGTGGTGGCCGTGCGCGATGCGGCCCACCTGGAGCAGGTGCTGCGCCACCTCAAACGCACCCCCTCGGTCATCAAGGCCGAGCGCCAAACCAACAAAGGCCATTTGCCAGGCTGATCTCAGCGCGGCTTGCGCCCGAACGGCTTCAAGACCGATCAGAGTGCAGCCGGGTAGCTCACCTTCAGCACCTCGATGTCGATCACGCCTGCAGGCGTGAGCAGCTTGAGCTCATCGCCTTCGCGTGACTTGAGCAAGGTGCGTGCAATCGGCGAGACCCAACTGACCTGGCCTTGCAAACTGTCGGCCTCGTCGATGCCCAAAATGGTGACCGTGCGCTCGGTGCCTAAGGCCTCAGCGTAGGTGACCGTGGCCCCAAAGAACACCTGGTCGCTGCCGTGGTGCACCACAGGGTCCACCACTTCCGCCATCTCCAGCCGCTTGGTCAAAAAGCGGATACGGCGGTCGATCTCGCGCAAACGTTTTTTGCCATAAAGGTAATCGCCGTTTTCTGAGCGGTCACCGTTGCTGGCCGCCCAATGCACGATCTCGACCACTTTGGGCCGCTCGTCGTCGATCAGGCTGAACAGCTCGGCCCGCAGCCGGGCGTAGCCGCCTGGCGTCATGTAGTTGCGCGCACCCGCCGGCAAAGCCGGCAAACCCAGCTCTTCGTCATCGTCACCGTCGGACTCTTTGGTGAAGGCTTTGCTCATGTTCAGGTGTTCAAGGGCAAAAATACGGAACGCCAGAAAGGGCCATGCTTTGGGGACCCATGTTTTGGCGTGCGCAAATAGAAAAAGCCCACAACTTTCGTTGTGGGCTTTCTAATTTTTGGTGCGGCTGGCAGGAATCGAACCCACGACCCCTTGGTTCGTAGCCAAGTACTCTATCCAGCTGAGCTACAGCCGCATCATGCTTCGAATTATAGCAAGCTTTTGAGGGCACTTTCGGGCTGCCCATCAATTTATTGCCAAGACACGGCCGACATGTCGTTTGCAAAAATCGGAGAGCTCGACCACAGGCCTTTGAGGCCTTTGCGGTAAACCGCTGTGTTGGTGGCGTTGAACAGGAACACGTTGACCGCATCTTTGGCGATCATGCGCTGCATGTCACCAAACAGCTGGGTGCGTTCTTTGGCACCTGTGGTGGCCGCGTGTTTGGCCGCCAAGTCACGGAAAGCCTTGCTGTCGTAACCCCAGTAATACTGGGGGTTGGCGTAAGTCATGTAGTCCAAAGGTTCGACGTGGTTGATCACCGTCAGATCAAAGTTGCCCTTGAAGGTGCCGCCCAGCCACTGCGCCCATTCCACGTTTTCGATTTTGGCCACGATGCCTACCTTGGCCAGCTGCGCGGCCAAAATCTCGCCGCCCTTGCGGGCATAGGGCGGAGGGGGCAAAGTCAAGGTCACGTTCAGTGGGGTTTGCACCCCGGCTTCCTTGAGCAGGGCCTTGGCTTTTTCGGGGTCGTAGGCATAGGTGTTGCTCAACTCGACATAGCCCGCATCGGTGGGGGCCATGTGGCTGCCAATAGGTTTGGCCAAGCCTTCAAACACACCGTCGATGAAAGCTTTCTTGTCGACCGCGTGCGACAGGGCACGGCGCACGCGCACATCGTCAAACGGCTTTTTGCGGTTGTTGATGGTCATGATGCCCTTGCCGGCCGTGCTGCCCAACTCGACCACAAAGCGCTTGTCTTTCTGGAACTGCTGCAGGCTTTGCGGCGACTGGAAACGGGGCATGCCGTCAATATCGCCAGCCAGCAAGGCGGCCACTTGGGCGGCCGAATCGTTGATAAAGCGGAAAGTGACCTTCTTCACCTTGATGGCGTTGGCATCGCGAAAGCCATCCCACTTGGACAAAGTCACCGCCGTGCCTTTAGCCCAATTGTCGAGTTTGTAGGGGCCTGTGCCCACAGGCTTGGTGGCGGCGCTGGCCGCGCTGTCCGGGTGCAGGATCACAGCCGTGTTCTCGCCCATGCGGAACAAAAAGTTGCCGTCCGGGTTGGTCAGCACCAGCACCACGGTGTGTGCATCGGGTGTGGAGATGTGGGTGATGTTGTTGAACACCGCGCCCTTGGCCTTGTTGGTGCTCTTGGCGTCTTTGGCCCGCTCGAAGCTGAACTTGACAGCGGCAGAGTCGAATGGCGCACCATCAGAAAACTTCACACCCTTGCGCAATTTGAAGGTGTAAGCCTTGCCGTCAGCGTCCATTTTCCAGCTCTCGGCCAGCAAAGGGGTAATTGAGCCATCGACGTTGATTTTGGTCAGGCCCTCCAAGATGTTGTAGTGCACCACTTCGCCGATGGCGGCAGCTGGGGCCATGGTCGGGTCCAGGCTGGTGGGCTCCAGGATCATGCCGAGCGTGACGGTGTCTTTGCGCGACTGGGCTTGCGCCTGCAAAGGCGCAGCCACCAAGCTGGCGACCAACACGGCCGCCGAGCTCAAAGCGAGGGTGCGACGGGTCAGGCAAGAACTATTTTTCATGGGGGTCTCCTGTTAAAAAAATCAAGCCGCCCGGCCAGGAATGGCTGCCAGCAACTTGCGCGTGTAAGGGTGTTCGGCATGCTCAAAAATCTGCTGCGCAGGACCGTGTTCTACCACACGACCTGACTGCAACACCAGCACATCGTCACACATCAAATTGACCACCGCCAGGTCGTGGCTGACGAACAAATAACTCAGGCCGTAGCGGTCTTGCAGGTCCATCATCAGGTTCAGCACCTGCGCCTGCACCGACACATCGAGTGCACTGACCGGCTCATCGGCCACGATCAGGGCGGGGCGGGTGATCAAGGCGCGGGCAATCGCAATGCGCTGGCGTTGCCCACCCGAAAACTCGTGCGGGTATTTGTCGAGGTCTGCGGTTCTGAGGCCGACTTCGTTCAGAGCCTCAGCGGCGCGGTCGCGCAGCTCGGCTTGACTGTCGGCGCGGTCGCGCAGCTCGGCTTTACTGTCGGCCCGGTCGTGCCATTCGGATCGGCCGCCTGAAGCATGTTGCAGGGTCCGTATCGGCTCGGTCACGATGGCCAGCACCTTTTGGCGCGGGTCCAGCGAGCCATACGGGTCCTGAAACACCATCTGAAAACCACTGCGCAAATGGCGCAGCGCTTGCCCGTGGGTCTGGTGCACATCCACCCCTTGGAACACCACCTGCCCCTCGGTGGGCGTGTCCAGGGCCATGACCAGCCGCGCCAGCGTGGACTTGCCCGACCCTGACTCGCCCACGATGCCCAAACTTTTACCCGGCTGCAGGGCGAAGCTCACGTCCGACAAAGCCTGCAATGCCCCTGCGGGTTGAAACAAACCCGCGCGGGGCAAGGCAAAGCGCCGTCCCAAGTGCTTTCCCTCGAGCAGAGGGGCAGATGTGGGCGGCACGCTCATGGCAGCCTCCAGCGCGGGCAACTGACCACATGGGGTGCATCACCCGTGGTTTCGCGGTCGATGCTTTCAGCCTGTGGCGGTGTGTGGCGGCAATCTTCCACCGCCAAACTGCAGCGATCAGCAAACGCACACCCCGCCGGAAAATCAATCAGCTCGGGCACGCTGCCGGGGATGGTGGTCAAACGTGTGCCGCGTGCCAAGCCCAAACGCGGCCGCGCCGCAAACAGGCCCCGCGTGTAAGGGTGCGCCCGGTGCGCAAACAGCTCGGGCGTGGCCGCACTCTCGACCACCGCGCCGCCGTACATCACCATCACGCGGTCCACTTGGTCCTGCATCAGACCCAAGTCGTGGCTGATCAAGAGCAAGCCCATGCCATCTTCGCGCACCAGTTGTTGGATCAGCGCCAGCACTTCTTTTTGGACCGTGACATCGAGCGCGGTGGTGGGTTCGTCGGCAATCAGCAGGTCGGGGCTGCAGGCCAGCGCGATCGAGATCATCACGCGCTGGCGTTGCCCGCCCGAAAGTTCGTGCGGATAGGCGTCAAGCCGCTCTCGCGCCCGGGGCAGCTGCACGCGCTCGAGCAATTGCAGGGCGCGGGCTTTGGCATCGCTGGCACTCATGTGTTGGTGCAGGCGCAAGGGCTCAGCAATCTGCTTCCAGATCGGGTGCAAGGGGTTGAGCGCCGTCATCGGCTCCTGGAAGATCATGGCCATGCGAGCACCGCGCAGCTGGCACAACTGCGGCTCGGGCAGACCCACCAGCTCTTGGCCTTTCAATGTGATGGAGCCGCTCACGCGGGCGCGCTCAGGCAACAGGCCCATCAGGGCCAAAGCGGTGAGCGATTTGCCGCTGCCGCTCTCACCAATCAGCCCCACCGTCTGGCCGCGTTCCATGCGCCAAGACACGCCACGCAGGGCCTGTGCCCAACCCCGGGCCGTGGGCAGGCTCACGCGCAAATCATCGACTTGCAGCAAAGGTTTGGCGCTTGAAAGATCGCTCATGTTCACCTCTGCCGCGCCAGCCGAGGGTCGAGCACATCGCGCAATCCATCGCCCAGCAAATTCAGCCCCAGCACCGCCAAAGCGATGGCCGCACCCGGGTACACCGCCAACATGGGGGCCTGGAACATCTGCGACTGCGCTTCATTGAGCATGCGGCCCCAGCTGGGTTGCGGCGGCTGGGTGCCCAGGCCCAAATAAGACAAAGCCGCCTCGGCCAGGATGGCGATGGCGAACTGGATGGTGGCCTGCACGATCAGCACGCTGGCGATGTTGGGCAGAACATGCGTGAGTGTGATGGCCAGCGGGCCCTGGCCTGCGGCGCGGGCAGCTGCGGTGAAGTCGCGCGCCCACACCGCGTTGGCCGCGCCACGCGAAATACGGGCAAACACCGGGATGTTGAAAATGCCAATGGCCACGATGCTCACCACCAGGCCTGGCCCATAGATCGCCGTGAGCATGATGGCCGACAACAAGGCCGGAAAGGCGAAGGTGAAGTCCGAGGCGCGCATGATGAGCTCTTCCACCCAGCCGCGCCGCGCCGAAGCCAGCAAGCCCAAAGGCACACCCACACCCAGGCCAATGCCCACCGCAATGAAGCCCACCAGCAAGGAATTTTGGCTGCCCACCAAAAGCAAAGAACCGATGTCGCGCCCCAGGCTGTCGGTGCCCAGCCAATGCGCGGCGCTGGGCGAGGCCAGTTTGTTGGGGATGTCGATGTCGCCCACCGGGTAAGGCGACCAAAACAAAGACAGCACCGCACACAGCACCATCAGCAGCACCATGGCCCCGCCCGCCACAAAACTCGGGTGTCGCAAGGCGCGTCGCCAGAACGTGTGCTTATCCCGCATGGCCTGCCTTCAATCGCGGATCGATCCACGCATACAGCACGTCGATGCAAAAGTTGATCAGGATGACCAGCGCCGACAGCAACATGACCACATCGCGCACCACGATCAAATCGCGGTTGGCAATGGCCTGAAAAATCAGCCGCCCAATGCCGGGCAGCACAAACACGTTTTCAATCACGATGGCGCTGGTGATCAGGTTCCCGAACTGCAGGCCCATCACCGTGAGCACCGGGATCATGGCGTTGCGCAGCACATGACCCCACAGCACCTGACGGCGTGACAGGCCTTTGGCCCGGGCCGTGCGCACAAAATCTTCGCGCAAGGTGTCAAGCACAGCCGAGCGGGTCACTCGCGTCAGAATCGCCGTTTGCACCGCCGCCAGCGCCATGGCGGGCAAAAGCAAGGCCTTGATGCCCTCGCCCACCCCGCCACCATCGTCCTCGGACCAGCCCGGAAAGCCGCCCGCACTCACCCACTCCAAGTGCACCGCGAACAGCAAGATCAACAAAATGGCCAGCCAGAAATTGGGCAAGGCCAGGCCCAGTTGGCTGAGCGTCATCACGCCCACATCGCCCGCCTTGTTTTGCTGTGAAGCAGCGTAAATACCCAAGGCCAGCGCCAGCGCCACGGTCAGGCCCATGGCCATCACGGCCAGCGGCAGCGTCACCTGCATGCGCTCGGCCATCAACTGAGCGGTGGGGGTGTCGTAAGAGATGCTCAGACCCGTCTGCCCCTGCAGCATGCCGCCCATCCAACTCAGGTAACGGGCGGCCGCAGGCTGGTTCAGGCCCAATTTTTCTTCCATCGCGGCAATGGACTCGGGCGTGGCGGTTTCACCCAAAATGACCTGTGCGGCATTGCCAGGCAGCAACTCCAGCACGGCAAACACCACGACCGATGTGGCCAACAAGGTCAACACAAAGCTCAGCAACCGTCTCAAAACGAACAGGGGCACACGCTATCCTTAGGGTCTGTGAGCAACGATGAACAGGGTTTTGAATGGCATCGCAAACGATTGTAAACAGCGCGCAAGGCTCGGTTGTGGGCTCCATTGTGGATGTCCCCGGCCTTCAGGTCGGTCACTTCACGCTGAGCGAAAGGTTGACGGGCTGCTCGGTGGTCTTGGCCCCCGGTGGTGCCGTGGGCGCGGTGGATGTACGCGGGGCCGCCCCGGGCACCCGCGAGACCGATTTGCTAGACCCAGCCAACCTGGTCGACAAAGTGCATGCCGTGGTGCTGAGCGGCGGCAGCGCTTTTGGGCTCGACGCCGCCACCGGCGTGGTGCGCTGGCTCGATGAGCAGGGCATCGGTTTTGAAACGGGCTACGGCCGCGTGCCCATCGTGCCAGCGGCCGTGTTGTTTGACTTGCCCGTGGTGCGCCCGGGCGACGACCCTCAAGCCCGCCCCGGCGCAGATGCCGGCTACGCCGCCTGCCAAGCGGCGTCCACAGCCTCTCCCGCCGCTGGCAATGTGGGCGCAGGCGCGGGTGCATGCGTGGGCAAACTCTTTGGCCTGGACCGCTGCATGAAAGGCGGCATCGGCAACGCCAGCGTGCGCGTGGGGCCCTGGGTGGTCGGTGCCTTGGTCGCCTGCAATGCGGTGGGCGATGTGATCGACCCGGCCACAGGCCAGGTGCTGGCCGGAGCCCGCACGGCCGATGGAAAAAATTTGCTGGACACCCAACGCGCCTTGCTCGCGGGCGAGCGCGGCAACCGCCCCCTGCCCGGTACCAACACCACCATTGGCGTGGTGGCCACCAACGCCACCCTCACCAAAGCCCAGGCCAAACGCCTGGCCATGAGCGCGCACGACGGCCTGGCCCGCAGCATCCGCCCGGCCCACACCACCCTGGACGGCGACACCCTTTTTGCCTTGGCCACCGGCACCGAAGCCGGTCCGGTGGACCTGATGCTGCTGACCGTGATGGCGGCCGAGGCCACGGCGCTGGCCACGGTGGATGCCATTTCAAAAGCACTGACAACGAACACCACCTCAGGCTGCATTCCTGGGGCCAATGAATTCCATCAGGAACACTGACGCTTGGTGTGCCCCCCAAATCACCTCATGAACGAAAGGGCGCAGCCGAGGCGCCCCCTTCGCTCAACACTCACTGCTCTACGGTATAGCCCGAAGCCTTGATGGGCGCATCCCAGCGTTTGTAATGAACGGCTTGCGTTTCACCCAAAGCTTGAGGTCCTGCGTAGTTGGGTGTAAGTCCAAATCCACGAATACGGTTCTGGATTTCCGGTTGACTCAAAGCCTGCGCAACGGCATCACTGATTTTCTGCGTGCGATCGGCTGACATGTTGGCGGGGCCATACAGACCAAAATAGGCATCGGCGACCACGTTGATACCGACCTCCTTGAGTGTCGGCACATCAGGCAAGGCCGAGGAGCGTGCCTCACCCGTCACAGCCAAAATTTTGACTTTGCCCGACTTGTGATGCTCGATCGTTTCGGATGCGGTGT
The DNA here is from genome assembly GCF_017848645.1 of Limnohabitans sp. Classification (GTDB taxonomy): domain Bacteria; phylum Pseudomonadota; class Gammaproteobacteria; order Burkholderiales; family Burkholderiaceae_C; genus Limnohabitans_A. The sequence goes on from NZ_JAFEIF010000064.1 coordinate 19,838, forward strand.
CCACCATCAGTGGTATCTGACCTCCGATCAAATCCTGCGCTGCGGGTGCACCCCCTTTGTAGGCGACATGCGTGATGGGGGTCGAAGTGGCCTGCGCCAACAACTGGCCGGCAAAATGCGGGACAGTGCCTGCACCAGAGGTCGCGTAATTGGCCTTGCCCGGGTTGGCCTTCATCCAGGCCAGCACCGATTTGATGTCACCGGTCGGTGCACCGGGCCCCGCAGTCACAGCAAAATCAAATGTGGTCACCCTGGCCACGGGCGTGAAGTCTTTCACAGGGTCATAACCCAGGTTTTTATACAACCAAGGCAAGATGACCAAGCCACCGCTGGGGGCCAAAATCAATGTATTGCCATCGGGTGCCGCACGCTTGACCTCTCCCAAGGCGATGCGACCAGCAGCACCAGGTTTGTTCTCCACAATCACATTCTGATCGAGCAAGGTCCGCATCCGCTCAGCCAAAAGTCGTGCCACCACATCCGCCGAGCCACCGGGCGGAAAGCCGACCAAAATCTTGACCGTGGCTTTATCCTGAGCCTGGGCTGTGCCCATAAGGGCCCATGTGCCCAGCGTTGTGGCCAGAAGCAATACTTTGAACATTTTTCGTTTCATCATCAATCCTTTGGAGGTGAACATGGGCGACAAGCCAAAATCACCAGTGTGTCAATAATTCAGATTCTTGGAATTAGGGTTTTCATCGTGTAGAAAACCCGTTTCAACCAATTTTCTAGGAGCGCCTCGGTATGCCCGTCATTGATGTCCACACCCACATGTTCACACCCAAATGGCTTGAACTGCTCAAAAGCGAAGGCGGGATGTACAACATCCAGACACGCCCTGATGGCCAACAAGAAGTGTTCCGCGGCAACACGCCTGTCGTCATCCCTCAAAAGGGTCATTTTGATTACAACATGCGCATTCAACAAATGAACGCGGCGGGCATTGATATCTCGATCGTGTCCTTGACTTGCCCGAATGTTTATTGGGGCGACGAAGACATCAGTTGCCGCGCAGCCCGTGAATCCAATGACACCATGGCCCAGGCGCAAACCACCTACCCAGATCGCATTCGCTGGTTCACCTCATTGCCTTGGGAATACCCACAAAGAGCCATCGAAGAGCTGCAGCGAACCTGCGACAACGGGGCCTCGGGGGTGATGGTGCTGGCCAATATCTCCGGTCGCAGCCTCACAGACCCCATGTTTGCGCCCATCTGGGCAGAAATTGACAAACGTGCCTTGCCGGTTCTTGTGCACCCCACGGACCCGCCGGGTGTGGACATGATGGACATGACCAAATTCGATTTGAGCTGGTCCGTTGGTTTCATGTTTGACACGACGCTGGCCATCACCCGGATGATTTTCGAAGGATTTTTCGACCAATACCCGCACTTGAAAATCATCGCTTCACACGGCGGCGGAACCTTGCCTTATTTGATCGGCCGATTTGAGAAAGGCAATGAAGTTGAAATTCCTCAACGCCGACAGATGAAGAAGAAACCGGCCGATTACCTGCGTCACATTTACTATGACTGCATCACCTACAACCCGGGTGCACTCCAATACCTCATTTCTGTTGCGGGCCCCGACCATGTGATGTTTGGCACCGACTGGCCACACCAGGTGCATGACATCCAGGGCGCCTTTGCCAACACGCAACAGCTGCCGCCAGAACAGCGCGAAGCGATACGCGGCGGTAACGCTCTGAAAGTGTTCAATATCCGCTGAATGCCATCGAAATCCAACAGGTCAAGAGTGCAGACACTCAAGGCCTCTTGGTTGGCCAACACCCTCGTCAAATAGCGTGCAGTGTCATGCCCAGTCGTTTGGCCTGACGTGCCTCATAAGCCAGAAACTCGTCCGTGATGTTGCTACCGCGAACCCCGCCTCTGACTGAGCCCGCCTGGATGTCACCAAAATACTCTTTCCACAGCGGCGGCAATCTCTGACCCTGAGGCAGACTCAACCACAGACGCAACAAATGCCGCTTGAGTTCAGGTTCCTCGTGGTCTTCAAAGTTGGTGCGCGAATGAATCACCACATAGTTGTTGAGCAGCTGCAAATCACCACGGTCAAGCTGCATGGAATAACAAAATTGTGGATCGGGTAACAAAACGTCCAGCAAATCCAGCAACGCGATCTGTTCCTCCGTTAACCGAGGCACCTCAGGAAAATCGCGTTGGGCAGCTGTGACATTTTTGCGATTGGCCCGCAAAGAGAAGAATTCAGGATCGTCGCCCAAAATGGGGCACTTGTAAAAAGGCGGCTGCTTGGGATCATTGGCGCCTTGGTAGCTGTAATAAAAGGGCTGCTGCATCACAGGAATCAAATCAGGTCGCACGCGTTTGATCTCGTTGACCACCGCGATGGAGCTGGTCACCATGCTGGTCCCACCCGTTTTGGCGGTTTGCAGACAGAGCAAGGCCACCACATCACATGAGTCAACATGAAAATCCAGACCCGCATTGGTGTTGTAGCCCCGACCATTTTTGACCTTGTAACTGCCCCCCTCATCGCGAACATCGTTCATGACCTGACTGGCCTGGTTCTGCGTCCTGGCCACGCCCACGTTCAGACCAATGCCCCAATGGGCCAGGCGCGCATCTTCGACAGACCAACGATGAACAGGAAACCCCTTGATCAAGCACATGCCGAAATCTTTTTGCGTGACATCGAATGCCCGATCAATGGCCTCTTTGGCTGCCCCTGAAAGAGGGAAGTCATCCGAAGTCATCTGCAGCCAGTCTTTACCCGTTTTTTTGGCATGAGCCAAAGCACTCTCAAAACCTTCAATCGCCTCAGAACTCAGCCAATGAACCCATGAGGAATCTTGGCGCAAATCCTGTGCCAACCAAGGTCTAGGCATGGGATGAACTTGAATAGGGGCAGCATGCATTGAACGGTCTCCTGGGGTCAAATCTCTGCCGAAAGTTTCGGCAAAGCACATCATAAAAACTTTCTTCATCAGTAAAGGACACATTTCGTTGAATGCTACTTAAAATATTCTGATGAAGTTTTCTTTCTTTGAAACGCTGGAAGCTGTCCTGAGAACTGGCAGCTTGAGCCGTGCAGCAGACGAAATGAACCTCACCCCCAGTGCTGTCAGCATGCAGATGAAGCAAGTGGAGGTTTTTTTCGGACAGCCACTTTTTGACCGCTCGGGTTTGCAGGTCAAGCCCATGCCGTTTGCACACGAAGTGGCCAGTGTCATGCAACTGCCCATGCAACAAATTGAGCAACTTCGCCGACGAAAGTCCATTCAAATCGAAGGCACGATTCGCTTGGGCGTCATTGAAAGCATGCAGGCGAGCTTGCTGCCCGGCGTCATTCAACACCTTTTGAAGAAACACCCTGCACTGCAACTGAAACCCGCAAGAGGACGCGCCGTAGAGCTGATTGCCGCCGTCAAAGCGAATGAACTGGACGCAGCCATTGTGGTTCAGCCTGTCAAAGGTGGATCACAGCGCCTGCATTGGCAGCACCTGTTCAAAAACGAATTGGTCGTCATTGCGCCGCCAAGCGCCAAGGCGACCAAAATACACCAACTGTTTTGTGATTACCCTTGGATCCGCTTTGATGCGGGCACCAGCACTGGCAAATTGGCAGCACAGTGGATCTCCCAAAACATGCCGCAAGCACAAAGAAGCATGGATTTGCCCTCTGTTCATGCGGTCTTGTCCATGGTCAACGCCGGGCTGGGGGTGTCGATGGTGCCATCGATTGACCCCCGCATGATGATCGCCTATCCTGTGAAGGTTTACCCCATTGGCAGGGGAGCTCCCGTGTTGAATGTGGTCTTGCTCACAAGAAAAAACGACCCGAACGCCCGCACCATCGACGCTTTGTTTGAGTCCCTCCAGGCGGTTGCTCTCAACATGTCTGCGGCTGCTCATTGAACACCTTCACAAGGATTTCATGCATTACGACTTGACAGATTTACGTCTTTTTTTTCACGTCGGGGAACAGTTGAATCTGACACGGGCAGCCGAAAAATGTTTTTTGTCAGTTCCTTCCGCCAGCTTGAGGATCAAGCAACTTGAAGAAAATTTTCAAACCCCTTTGATGCTGCGACAAGCCAAGGGTTTGCAATTGACGCAGGCAGGTGAGGCCATGGCCAATCACGCCAAACTTGTCTTGCAACAATTGGAGGTCATGCATGCCGATCTGAGACCCTACGCCTTGGGCGTCAAGGGGCGAATCCGGCTACAAGCCAACAGCACAGCCACCAACACTTTTTTGGCGAAGGCTTTGTCTGCTTTCTTGAATGACAACCCTGACATTGACATTGATCTGGAAGAATTGCCCTCACGCGACATCATTTCCTCGGTCGCCAAGGGGGCTGCCGATTTAGGCATCGTTGCAGGTTCTGTTGATGCAGACAAAATTGATGTGGTCCCGCTTTATGCCGATGAGTTGGTGGTCATCTGTCACTCGGGCGCAGGCATTGCCAAGCAACTTTCGGTGAAGTTGTCTGACATCCTGGAAGATTACCGTTTTGTGGGCCTTAACCAATTCAACTCCATTCAGTCCTTCCTGGATCGCCAAGCCCAAAACATTGGCAAGCGTGTGAATTTGAGAATCCAAGTCGGGAATTACGAGAATGTCTGTCAAATGGCTGCTGTTGGGGTGGGCATTGCCATTGTTCCTCGGGCCATTGCGCTGGGTCATGCGAAATCAAGCGGCTTGCACATCATTGCGTTGGATGACCCTTGGGCACGACGACAAATCAGCCTGGTCAAGCAACAGCAGCGGATGCTGCCCAAATTCAGCGAGGATTTGATTCACCATTTGAGGCTGGCCGCCAGCCAAGCACCAACCTCCGCCATCAAACCGGCGTGAGCCACCCGTGGTGATCGGGCGTCAAACCCCTGACGGTTTCGAAATAGATTTTTTGCATCTGACGAGTTTGTTCACCGATCTTGCCGTCACCCACTGGCAAACGGTCGATCTGAACGACTGGAATGATTTCCTGACCCGTTCCACACAAGAACGCTTCATCTGCAAAGTACAACTCGCTGCGGTCTATCTCACGTTCCACAACAGCCCGTCCAGTGGCTTCCTGGTACAAGGTGATGACGGTATCCCTTGTAATGCTTTCCAGGATATTGCTACCGATGTGGGGGGTAATGAGCTTTCCATCACGCACCATGAAAAAACAAGCAATCGGTGCTTCAGACACTTTGCCTGAGGGCGTCAACATCAATGCACCGTCGTAGCCGTCGGCTTTGGCTTGCAGCTGGGTCAATCGGGCGTTGTGATAATTGGCCGTCGCCTTCACACGAGGCGGGCTCGCGTTGTCAGACAATCGACTCCAGGAGCTGACCCCCAAGCTCATGCCCGTATCGGCAAATTTAGGTCGCTCCCGCGGAGAGGCGGCAGCGGTGTAACCCACTGGGCCCGTCTGGGCCATCAATCCCAGTGCCTCGATGTACACCAGAAGGCGAATGTAGACATCGTCATCGGGTTCGTTGGCACGGATCAATCCCGCCAGCTCCTGTCTGATTTTTTCTGGATCAAAAACGTGGTCAAACCGCATCACCTTCATGCCGGCCTGCAATCGCTTCAAATGCTCCGCCAAGCGAAATATCTTGAATTCACCTGTGACCGGGTTTCGATAGGCTCGAAGCCCCTCAAACAAAGCAGTCGCATACGTCATGCCCAATGTCATGGGATGGACTTTGGCCTCGGCATAGGGCATCAACTGGCCGTTTTGCAAAATGATATTGGCTTGCCACATAAGGTTCAATCTTTCTTGAGGCCCAGTTCGGGAATCAAACGCCCCATCTGCCGGTAAACCCCAGTCACGGATGCTGTGAATTCGGCATGACCTTGATAAGCCGTCGAGCCCTTGAGCTTGTTGACCAAGTCTGCAAATCCAGGCGTTTTGACCATGTCAGCCGCTGCGGCATTCCACTCTTTGATCACGTCAGCAGGTATGCCTGCGGGTCCAGCAACACCATAAAAGATTGGGACTGAAAGTGGGAAATTCAATTCTTTGTAGGTGGGCACGCGTGGGTATTCAGGGATTTTGTCAGGTCCGCTCTCGGCCAAAAGTCGGATGGTTCCAGCGGCTGCGTGCGACGGAAACTCGGCCGCAACCAGCGCCTGAATCTGGCCACCCAGCAAACCGTTCATGGCATCGGCACCGCCTTTGTAGGGCACGTAAGTGGCTTGTATGCCAGCCGCTCGGAATGCGGCTTGTGTAGAGATGTGGGTTCCACCGTTGGTTGCCGCTGTGGACCAGAACAATTTGTTGGGGTTGGCCTTGGCCCAAGACATCAACTCTTCAATGGTCTTGTGGGGTGAATCCGATTTGACAAACAATGGTTGCGCACTGACCAAGGTCTGAAACAAGTAGGTGAAGTCCTTGGCGGGGTCATAACTCACGGTTTGGAAATACGGCGCCACGGTGAATGGACTGGTGGTCGCCAACGCAACGGTATAGCCATCGGGCTTGGCCCTGGCCAGGAGCCCTGCCGCAATCGTGGCACCGGCTCCAGGCTTGTTGTCGACGACAACTGGCACTTTCCAGCGCTCCTTGAGGTAATCAGCGATCCAACGCGATGACATGTCACCACCACCGCCTGGCGCAAAGCCCACAATGATCGTGATCTGTTTCGATGGGAATTTATCTGGCGCTTGGGCTTGCGCCGCAGACAAAGCCCAGAGCGATGCAATGAACATCACCATTTTTGAAATCGACATTGACATGCTGGTCTCCATTTATTGATTGACAGACAAAACAAGTCCTGCACGCTCAATGGCAGCGTCTAGCCATGCAGGCGAAATTAAACCTTGTGATATGGAAGCGATGCGCAAACTCTCCTTTTCCATTTTCCGGACCACTTCTTTGGCAACGCTGGCGATGGATGCAAAGGGAACCACAACGACACCATCGTCGTCCCCCACGATCAAATCGCCAGGATGAACCGTCACACCGGCGCAGTCCATGGTCATCTGAAGCCAAGCTGGCCCATCTTTTCGGCACTGCTGCGCATAAATGCACGCAGCAAAAACTGGCCATGACTCGGCTCGCAATTTTTCCGAATCACGAACAGCGCCATTCAGGACAATGCCGGCAAGCCCTTTGTGCATGGCTCCCATCGCCATGATTTCACCCACTGGTGCGCCCAAAGCGCCGCCCGATTGCTCCGCCACGATCACATCACCAGGCTTGGCCTCTCGAACCGCCACATGCATCCCGAGATTGTCTGATGGCGGCAATTTCAACGTGTAAGCCGCCCCAAGCAGACGCATACCGGGTCGCAAGGGACGAACCGCTGCGTTCATGACATGGCCTGGCCCTAAAACATCACTGATGGTGGCCACAGGCAAATGGCGATAGGCCTCCATGAGTTCCTTGGAGGGGCGCTCGAAAGCAGGTCCGATCGTCAACATGTCTTAGCCTCTCATAGCCTTGAGCTGATGTGCATACCCCGATGCATCAATCTGCACATCAATCAGACACGGCCCATTGGCATCGAGGGCCGTTTGCAGCGCTTGCTTGTAGTCAGCTTCATTGTGAACCGAGAAGCCCAAACCACCCAAAGCTTGCATGGCACCCGCAAAGTCATGCCGACGCCATCGAACGCCCCGAGTCGGCAATTGCCGACTCTGCTGCTTGATGTCAATGAGCGACAGTGCGCTGTCGTTGAAAACAACGACCACGATTTTGGCTTGCGTCTCGACAGCCGTGCACAGTTCACCCATGCACATCATCAGGCCGCCATCACCCGTGAAACACATGACCGCTTGTGTGGGATCGTCCAAAGCACTGGCTATCGCAGCAGGCAATGCGAAGGCCATAGAAGCCAAACCGTTGGATATGAGCACATCACCAGGCCGGGTGCTGGGGAAAAAAGCGGTGGCTGAAAACATGTGTGCGCCTGCGTCGACAGACATGCGAGGCAGGATTTGTTTGTCGGCACACGCCTGCGCTGCCAATTGCACCACTCGGTCAGGTGCCACACCGTATTGCACTGGTGGATAGGCCAGCTTCTCTTGCACTTGGGTTCGAATGTCCAACCATTGCGAAGGTTGCCAGCCAGATTGGTAATCCAGGAGTGTGGCATTCAATTGACCCAGGATGGCATCCAGTGATCCGGTCACTCGGGCATCAGGTTGAACATAGTGCACCAGGTGCGTAACCGCTGCAATATCGCAAACCGCTTTGCCATAGCGCCAGGGTTGCAAGATCATTTCTACGGGGTCCAATCCGATCAAGACCATCAGGTCTGACTGCGCAATACAGTCCGCCTCTTGGAGTCCACCCGTGAAAACCCCCACGACCTGTGGATCTTCATCGGAAACCACCCCTTTGGCTTTGTAGGTTGGCAAGACAGGACAGGCCAGCAATTTCGCCAATTGCCTGACTTTCCGGGCATGCAGCCGGGCCTCCAGTCCTACAATCAATACCGGTTTTTGGGCGCGACCTATGAGTTTTTGAACCGCTGCAAGGTCTTGCGGTGAAAACACCAACTCATCAGAGAGTGTCGGCGCAATGGCCAAGACCGGCACCAAACGTTTCGCAGTTTCACCCGTCAACTCAATGTGCACCGGCCCAAAAGGTGCAGATGTCGCCAGCGCCAGCATGGCGTCGATCTCGGCCACAGGATCAGCCCCTTCGAGCCGACTGAAGCCTTTGACCACAGGCGACAACATGTCCTTTTGATCGAACACCTGGTGGGTGATGTAGCTCAGTTGCTTGGGTGTGAAGCCATCGGTGATCACGAGCACGGGCGCACGGTCCAGCGATGCGTAGGCCACACCGTTTGCACCATTGGCGACACCAGGCCCTTTGGTCATGATGGCCACGCCGGGTATGCCGGTGGTCTCGGCCATGGCTCCGGCCATCATGACTGCCGCATTTTCGGACTTCGTCAAAACAAAATCGATGCCCAACTGGGCGGCGGCTTCGATCACATCCAAAGAGGAGCCGCCACCGGGCAATCCGAATATTCGTTTGACACCCGCCTCGCTGAGCGCGCGTGCCAAGGCTTGGGCTGTCGTGATGGTATTTTCCATGTCAAAGCCCTTTATCGCCTGATGTACGGATTGGCGGCAGGCCCGCCGGTGTAAATCCAAACGCTCTTGACCTGCAAGTAATCATGAATCGCATCCAGTCCGTTTTCACGCCCCATTCCGGAAGACTTGAACCCCCCGAAAGGTGAGGTGTAACTTGTGGAACGGTATGTGTTGACCCAGACAGTCCCCGCCACCAGCCTGTTGGACATGTCCACTGCCCGGCGCAAATTCTCAGTCCACACACCTGCTGCCAAGCCATACTGGGTGCCATTGGCAATGCGAACAGCATCGTCATCGTCCTTGAATTTGATGACACTCAGTACGGGGCCGAACACCTCCTCCTGAGCGATGCGCATGTCGGGCGTCACGTTCACAAAAATGGTGGGTTGCACAAAGAAGCCTTTGGCACCTTCAGGACCTTGAGCAACGGCCCCGCCCATGACGCAATGAGCACCTTCATTCTTGGCAATCTCGATGTAATCGAGCACCTTGCGAAATTGCTGCTCGGTGGTGATCGGGCCAAGCTGTGTATCTGGGGACATGGGGTCGCCAAATCGCGCGGTGCTGGCCAATGCCACCAACTTTTCCACAAAAACATCATGGATCGATTCGTGGACCAGCAAGCGAGAGCCTGCAATGCAGGTTTGACCGCTGGCGGCAAAGATGCCCGAAATGGCCCCTGACAGGGCGTCCTCGATCCGGGCGTCCTCAAAAACAATGTTGGCTGACTTACCGCCCAGCTCCAAGGTCACATGTTTGAAGTCCGCTGCTGCAGCCACATTGACCCGCCGACCACCTGACTCTCCCCCCGTGAAGGCCACTTTGCGCACCAAGGGGTGTGTGACCAAAGCTTCGCCCACATCCGACCCTAAGCCCGTGACGACGTTGATCAATCCTGCAGGCAAGCCCGCCTGGACAGCCAAAGCTGCAAACTCCAGCGTGGATGCAGAGGTGTATTCAGAGGGCTTGATCACCACCGCGTTGCCTGCAGCCAATGCTGGCGCGACCTTCCATGCCAACAAGAGCAAAGGTGAGTTCCAGGGCGTGATGCAGGCGGTCACGCCGATGGGTTCATAACGCGTGAAATTGAGCACATTCGGCTTGTCAATGGGCGGCACTGTCCCCTGCACCTTGTCTGCCAGCCCGCCGAAATAGCGAAACCACTCGACCAAATACTTACACTGATTGCTCATTTCAGCGTAGAGTTTTCCGTTGTCACGCACCTCAATTTCAGCCAGCCGTGGCGCATGCTCCAGCAACACATCGGCAAACCGCACCAAGGCCTGACCGCGCTGCGATGGCGTCATGCGTGACCAAGCCCCTTGGCGCATGGCCCGCTCGGCTGCCTGAACGGCTTGGTCGACATCCTGCTGATTTCCCAAGGGTATTTCGGCCCATTTTTCACCGGAATAGGGGTTGACTGAATCCAGCCAACGCCCGGACGAGGGATTGACCCACTCCCCGTCAATGAACATCGAATAACGCTTCATTTACAAGCTTTCAAAAAGACTGAAGGGCAAGGTCAATGCGCAAATTCAAATGCGCATCGACCGTCACCCGAGCCAAGTGGGGAATGACCACCGTTGATTCGCGCTCTTCAATGATGGCAGGGCCTTCCAGGACAGCGCCTACGGCCAGCAAATGGCGGGCATACACCGGTGTGGTCACGAATTCTTTTTTCACGACACAAAAGACGGGGCGATGCCCTTTGAGAGCATGGGCCGCTTGGGGTAAAACCGCTTCATCCCCTGAATCGGCCACTTGCAGCAAATCGGGGGACGGCCCTTGCACAACCACACGCCAAGACACCACTTCGGCAGGCGTATCTTTTTCAGTGCGGCCGTACAAGTGTTGGTAACACGCGGAAAAACCTTGCGCCATGCTGTCCACCAGATTGGCCATGGGTGACATCATGTCCACCGGCACCTCCACCTCGTACCCCTGCCCCACATAGCGCATGGCCGCACTCACCTTGACACGACACTGGTCTGATGTCAGGCCAGAGTGCGCCATCATCGCCATGCCTTTCTTGTGCAAACCATCCACCAATTCTTTGACTTTGGCGGCATCGAGTTGCGTCAATGTAGAAATCTGTGCCTGGACAAACTGAAATGACATGGGCGATGCCAAAAATCCAAAGGCCGATGCCACGCCAGCCCCTCGCGGAATGAGAACGTGACGCATGTCCAGTTTCATGGCCACATGACACGCATGAACAGGTCCGGCTCCACCAATGGGCACCATGGCGTAATGGGATGCTTTGAGTCCTTTTTCCAACGCGTGAATGCTGGCCGCCTGAGCCATGGCTTCATTGACGGTTTCATGAATGCCAAATGCCGCATCAACAATGGACAATGACAAAGGTTGCGCGATTTGAGTGTCGATGGCATGGCTCGCTGCGGCCAGATTCAATGGCATGTCGCCACCCAAAAATGACCCCGCATCCAAATAGCCCAGAACCAGGTCTGCGTCTGTGACCGTCGCATCTTGTCCACCCTGCCCATAACAGGCAGGACCGGGAACGGCACTTGAACTGTCAGGTCCGACCTGAATCAAACCCAATTGATTGACCCGGGAAATACTGCCGCCGCCTGAGCCAATCTCGATCATGTCGATCGCCGGCACCTTCAGGGGTATGCCACTGCCTTTGCGAAAACGCTGCAAGCGAGCGACCTCAAAATCGTTGATGACCTGCGACTCAGAGCCATTGATCAGACACGCTTTAGCGGTCGTACCCCCCATGTCAAAACACAGAACATCGTTCAAGCCAGCCATTTTCCCGATCAATGATGTGGCCTGCACGCCACCGGCGGGACCCGATTGCACCAGTCGAATCGGATAGGCCATGGCCGTCGTGTAATGGACCGTGCCACCATCCGATTGCATGAGATACAAGTCCTTTTGGATGCCCATGCTTTTGAGCCCCTGGATCAGACCGGAAATGTATTTTTCAAACAAGGGCTGAACATACGCATTGCACACCGCCGTTGCTGTCCGCTCGTACTCACCAATTTCAGGCATGACTTCGCTGGAGATGCAAATGGTCACGTCGGGCAGCAGCGCCTGCAATATTTCCTTGGCCTTCAATTCATGGGCATCGTGCCGGAAGGCATGCAAAAAGCAAATCGCGACCGCCTGAGCACCGGCCTCACGGATTTGCAGTGCGATGGGTTCAAGCGCTGCTTCGTCCAGGGGTACCACCACGGTGCCATCAAATGCCACCCGTTCATTGACTTCAAAGCGAAGCGATCGCGGCACCAAAGGCTCGACTGGCGTTAAAAATAAATCATAGATGTCGTAGCGCCATTCACGTGCAATTTGCAGCACATCCCGAAAACCCTGGGTGGTCACCAATGCGGTCACAACACCTTTTCGCTCGATCAATGCATTCGCCACCAACGTAGTGCCATGAATGATGTTCTCCACTTGCTCGGGTAAGACACCGTTGTTTTTTGTGATCAGGCCAACCCCGGTCAACACCCCTTCGGAGGGGTCGTGCGGTGTTGTCAACACCTTCTCATTGACCAAGAGACCTTGCGAGTCAATCATGACCAAATCGGTGAATGTTCCCCCAATGTCTACCCCAATCCGGTAGGGTCCTTTCATTGCCATCATTTCACTGCTCATGAAGATTTGCCTTTGTTTGCATTCAGCATTTGTTTGATTTCGGACTCGGTCAAACCATAATCGCGCTTAGCGCTTGCAACAGAAACCACGCCATCGATCAGATCTCTTTTGACCGCAGAACGCTCACGCAGATGAGCAGGAGACATGCCACCACCACCGGGAGTTTCAAACGTCACAACCTGACCCTCTTGCATGCTGATGACCGATTTGGCGGGAATTTTCACGCCGTCCAATAAATCAAGCCCCGCTGCCCCGTCGAGTCCACCCAGAAAGCCTCTTGGCGGATGCTTGACCCGCTCATGACGAATCATGAAAGTCAAAGGTTCGGGTGACAAAGATTTGAATGAAATGCGCTGGCCCAATCCTCCTCTGTGCAAACCCGCACCGCCACTGTCCACCAGCAAACTTTTTTCAGTCACCAGCATGGGGGTCTGATTTTCAAATTGCTCAATCGGGCTGTTGGCGACGTTGGTGGGGAAACTCAAACAGGCAGGACCATCGCTGGTGGCTCTGGCTCCATAACCGCCACTCATGAAAAACATCTTCACAAACTTGCGTTGGGATCGGTCAACCCCTTTGAAGTAGACATTCCAGATCGGTGAACCGCTGTCCGCAATGATTTTGTTGGGCATCATTTTGGAAAGCGCTCCAAAAATGACGAACGGCAAATAGTGACCCGAAAGATGCCGCCCCCAGACGGGCGCTGGACGTGTTGGATTCACCAAACAGCCCTCTGGCGCCAAGATGGTCAATGGACGCAGTCCACCATCGTTGTTGGGGGATGCTGGGTCAAAAGCACACTTGACCGCATAGGCACTGTAAGCGAATGTGAAATTCATCACGGAGTTGATCGGCTTGTCGATTTGTGCATCCGTGCCTGAATAATCGATCACCAATTCGGAGCCTTTTTTGCGAACCGTGCAGCAAATCCTCAATGATTTCTCAAACCCATCCGCCATGACCTGGTCATCGAACTCACCATCGGGCATGGATTCCAGCATTCTGCGCATGCTGTTTTCTGAACGCAGCAGTATCTGATCCGTGACTGCCGTCAAATCATCGATGCTTTCTTGTTGCAGCAATGCCAACAATTTGTTTTGGGCCAACTCGTAAGCGGCAAACTGCGCACGGATGTCTCCAAGGGTTTCCAGAGGCTCTCGTAAATTTTCTTTGATGAAAGAAACAACATCCAAATTCTCTTCACCCCGTCTGCAAATTTTGAGAACGGGGATGCACAAGCCTTCCTCATACGCATCTTTGGCAAAAGGATTGGGGGCTCCGCCAATGTCAACCGTGTGGAAGGTTGAGCCGACAAATGCCACCAACTCTGCACCGCGAAAAATTGGCCGAACCATGGTGATGTCGTTCAGATGTCCAGTACCCAACCATGGGTCATTGGAAATCAAGACGTCACCAGGCTCCAGGGTGTGCTTGGGATAGCGCTCCAGCATGGCTGCCAGAGTTCGTGGCATGGTTCCTAAAAATGAGGGGATTGACCGGGATGACTGAGCAAAGACCCTGCCGTTGGCATCCATCAATGAACAGGCCAAGTCCCAGTTCTCACGAACGACCACCGAAAACGAAGTGCGAACAAAGGTTTGAGCGACCTCATCCATCAACCCCGTCAAGCGTTGCCAAATAATTCCAAGTTGCAGTGCGCTGATGCTTTTTCCCATGGATCACCCAATCAATTTCTTTTTTGATTGTGACCAGCCACCAGAATCAAGACCATTGGTCAATCACAAACTCTCATTTAGCGGCAGGCTAAAGTCACGCGCTGTCCCATAAGGGTCAACACCCATGTTCAAGCTCTTGCCGACTTGCTTCATCCCTACCTACACTTGCGATTTGTTTGGGACTCTGACAGGACGGGCTATTCATGAATCGCATCTGGACCATTTTGTTTGGACTTTTGGCCTTCTCTGCGCATGCGCAAGATGCCATCTACCCCAATAAACCCATCCGTTTGATCGTGGGTTACGCACCCGGCGGTGCCACCGATATCGTGGCGCGGAGCATTGCCACCAAGCTTCAAGAAACGCTGGGGCAAACCGTGATTGTGGAAAATCGTGCGGGGGCAGGCAGCAACATTGCCTCGGAATTTGTAGCGCGAAGCACACCCGATGGCTACACCTTGCTGCTGGGCACCATCGCCAATGCCACCAACATGACCGCGTACAAAAATCTCGGCTACGACACCATGCGGGACTTCATTCACATTACCCAGACCATGACGGCGCCCTCGGTATTGGCTTTGCATCCTTCGGTCCCAGCCAAAAACCTGCGCGAATTTGTGGCGCTGGCCAAGCAGAATCCAGGAAAGATGGCTTTTTCATCCAGCGGTAGTGGCGGCTCCCCGCACCTGGCGGGTGAACTTCTCAAGTTGCGCGCCAACATTGATTTGATCCATGTCCCCTACAAAGGGGCAGCGCCTGCCATGTCAGATTTGTTGGGCGGCCAAGTTCAAATGAGTTTTCAAACCGCTTTGTCTGCGATCCCCCATCTCAAAAGTGGCAAGCTCAACGTGATTGCAGTGGCCAGCAAAAAACGCATGGGCACTTTGCCCCATGTTCCCACCATGGCAGAAGCTGGCATTGCCGACTTTGAAGTATCCAGCTGGAATGGCCTTTTTGCTCCGGCCAAAACCCCTCCACACATTGTCAATGCCTTGTACAACGCCACCATCAAGGCCATCAATACGCAAGACATCAGAGACAAAATGGAGGCACAAGGTGCTGAACCCGTGGGCAGCAGTCCCGAAGAATTCAAAGCCTTTGTCAAGGCTGAAATTGACAAATGGGAACAGGTGATCATCAAGTCGGGTGCCAGGATGGACTGAAACTGGCTTGACATCCCATGACAAACAGCTACCGGAACCATCACCCACTGATCGTAAGGATGTGAATGGTAGGGCGTCACGGACTTGAACCGTGGACCAAAGGATTATGAGTCCTCTGCTCTAACCAACTGAGCTAACGCCCCCACCGAAGCCGTGATTGTAGTGGGCTGCAGGGTCTTATTTGGACTGGCTTAAAGCGTTGCTGACCAGGCGCGAGGTGATGTTGACGATCTGGATCATGCGGTCATAGGGCATGCGGGTCGGGCCAATCACACCCAGGGTCCCGACGATCTGACCATCCACCTCGTAGGGCGAGCTGACCACCGACAGCTCTTGCATGGGCACGATCTGGCTCTCGCCACCGATATAGATGCGCACGCCTTCGGCCTGGCTGGACACGTCCAGCAAGCGCATGAGCTGGGTTTTTTGCTCGAATAAGTCAAACGCCCGGCGCAGATGTCCCATGTCGCTTGAAAAGTCGCTCACCGAGAGCAAATTGCGTTCACCGGCAATGACCACCTCGTTCTGGTCTTCGGCCAGGGCTTCGGTGCTGACCTGCACGGCTGCTTGCATGAGGGTGGCAATTTCGCTTTGCAGGCTGACCAGCTCTTGCTGCACCCGACTGCGCACCTGTTCAATGGCCATGCCCGCGTAGTGGGTGTTCAGGAAATTCGAGGTCTCGATCAGCTGGCTTTGCGAGTAATCGGTCTCGGTGAACAGGATCCGGTTTTGCACATCGCCTTCGGGCGAGACGATGATGACCAGCAAGCGCCGCTCGGACAGGCGCAAAAATTCGATGTGCCGGAACACCGAGGCCCTGCGCGGCGTCATGACCACGCCCACAAAATGCGACAGGTTGGACAGCAGGTTAGCCGCACTGGCGATCACTTTTTGCGGCTGGTCGGGCGTGAGCGCCGGGGTGTCCAGGCCGTCGCGCTGCACCGTGAGCATGGTGTCCACAAACAGGCGGTAGCCCCGGCTGGTCGGGATGCGCCCGGCCGAGGTGTGGGGGCTGGCGATCAGGCCCAGCTCTTCCAGGTCGGACATCACGTTGCGGATGGTGGCGGGCGACAAATCCAGGCCCGAGGCCTTGGAGAGCGTGCGCGAGCCCACAGGCTGGCCGTCCGCGATATAGCGTTCCACCAGGGCTTTGAGCAATAACTTGGCACGATCATCTAGCATGCGGTCATTTTAATGATGTAATTTGCAAATGAGATCCAAGTTCCGTCACGTTGCACTCTTTGGCAAGTACCACACCAGCGCGCATGGCGGTGCGCTGGAGAGTTCGCGCCGCGCCTTGGACGACGTGGCCCAGTTCTTGACGCGGCAAGGCTGCGACGTGGTGCTGGACCAGGAAACTGCTTCGCACACGGGTCTGAACCGATACAACGTACTGGAGATGGCCGAGATTGGCGCGCAGTGCGATTTGGGTTTGGTCATTGGGGGCGACGGCACCATGCTGGGCATTGGCCGCCAGATGGCCCGCTACGGCCTGCCGCTGATGGGCATCAACCAAGGCCGGCTCGGCTTCATCACCGACATTCCCCTGCAAAGCTACCAGGATGTGCTGCTGCCCATGTTGCAGGGCCATTACCAGCCCGAAGACCGCAGCTTGCTACAAGCCCACGTCATGCGCGACCAACGCAGCGTGTTCAGCGCCTTGGCCATGAACGACGTGGTGGTCAACCGGGGTGGCACCTCGGGCATGGTGGAGTTGCGTGTCGAGGTCGATGGCCGCTTTGTGTCCAACCAACGCGCCGACGGCCTGATCATCGCCACGCCCACAGGCTCGACCGCTTATTCCTTGTCGGTGGGCGGGCCTTTGATGCACCCGGCCATGGGCGGCTGGGTCATGGCCCCGATTGCGCCGCACACCTTGTCCAACCGACCCATCGTGCTGCCCGAGTCATCCGAAATCAGCATCGAGATCGTGGCCGGGCGCTACGTCAGCGCCAACTTTGACATGCAGTCGCTGGCTGACCTGATTTTGGGCGACCGGATCGTGGTCAAACGCTCCGAGCACAGGGTGCGGTTTTTGCACCCTTCAGGCTGGAATTACTTCGACACTTTGCGCAAAAAAATGCACTGGAATGAGGGCGCTTAAGCCGTGGCACTGACGCACATCACCCTGCGCGATTTCGTGATCGTGCACGAACTGGAGCTGGACCTGAGCACGGGTTTCAGCGTGTTGACAGGCGAAACCGGGGCGGGCAAATCGATTTTGATCGATGCCTTGCAGTTGGCCCTGGGGGCACGCGCCGAATCGGGTGTGGTGCGCGAAGGCGCCAGCCGCTGCGAGGTTTGCGCCGAATTCGAGCCCACGCCCGCCATTGCAGCTTGGCTCGAAGAAGCTGGTATCGAGGCCAGCGCCGAATTGCTGCTGCGCCGCACCGTGGACACCGCGGGCAAAAGCCGCGCCTGGATCAACGGCAGCCCCGCCACCGCCACCCAATTGCGCGAACTGGGTGAACAACTGCTGGACATCCATGGCCAGCACGCCTGGCAAAGCCTGACCCGCCCGGACGCGGTGCGCGGCCTGCTCGACGCCTATGCGGGCATCGACACACGCCCCCTCAAAGCCGCTTGGCACGGCTGGCGACAAGCCCAACAAAGCCTGGCCGATGCCCAGCAAGCGCAAAGCACCTTGGCCAACGAACGCGAACGCCTGGCCTGGCAAATCGGCGAGCTGGAAAAGCTCAACCCGCAAGTAGACGAATGGCAAGAGCTGAGCACCCAGCACAGCCGCCTGGCCAACGCCCAGGCCCTGATCGACGGGGCCAACCAAGGCACGCTGCTGATCGAAGGCGATGAGGATGGCGGCGCGCTGCGCCAGCTGTCCCGCGCCATCCAGACCCTGCAGTCGCTCGGGCAGTTTGAGCCCGAATTCAACGCCCTGGCCGAGGTGCTGGCCTCTGCCCAGGCCCAAGCCGAAGACGTGGCCCACAGCCTGCACGCCTATTTGCGCAAAACCGACCTGGACCCAGCCCAGCTGGCCCAACTGGACGAGCGCATGGGCCTGTGGTTGTCGCTGGCCCGGCGTTACAAGAAAACCCCCGACGAGCTGCCGCTGGCCTTGCAAACCTGGCGTCAAGAGCTGGCCCAGCTCGATGCCGCCGCCGACCTGGACGCACTGCAAAAAGCCGCACACGCCGCTCAAACCGCCTGCACCCAAGCGGCCAAAGCCGTCTCGCGCCAGCGCCAGCAAGCAGCAAAGCCCCTGGCACAAGCCGTCAGCAGCGCCATGCAGCAGTTGGGCATGCAAGGCGGCCGCTTTGAGGTGCAGTTGCAAACCCTGGACGCACCCGCGCAACACGGCCTCGAAGAAGTGAGCTTTTTGGTGGCCGGGCACGAGGGCAGCACGCCCCGGCCCGTGGGCAAAGTGGCCTCGGGCGGCGAGCTCTCGCGCATCGCCTTGGCCATTGCCGTCACCACCAGCGAACTGGGCGAAGCCGGGACCTTGATCTTTGACGAGGTGGATTCGGGTGTGGGCGGCGCTGTGGCCGAAACCGTGGGCCGACTCATGAAACAACTGGGCCAACACCGCCAGGTGCTGGCCGTGACCCACCTGCCCCAGGTGGCGGCTTGCGCCGACCACCACCTGCTGGTGAGCAAAGCCGCCTCCAAAGGCCAGGTCAGCAGCCAGGTGCGCGGCGTGAACGGCGAAGAGCGCGTGAGCGAAATTGCCCGCATGCTGGGCGGCGAAAAGTTGTCTGCCACCACCTTGGCCCATGCCCGCGAAATGCTGGACACCCCACCCCCCAAGCCAACACCCCAACCCACTGGCCGCAAAGCCGCCCAAAGATGAGCATGGACATCATCCTCATCACCGGCATGTCCGGCTCTGGCAAATCGGTGGCGCTGCACGCGCTTGAAGACGCGGGCTATTACTGCGTGGACAACCTGCCGCCTGAGTTGCTGATCCCCTTCGTCAAACTCGAAGAACAGCACAAAGAGCAACGCCTGGCGATTGCGATCGATGTGCGCAGCGCCAACTCCTTGCACCTGATGCCGGAGCAAATGAACTTGCTGCGCGACATGGGCATGTCGGTGAAATCGGTGTTTCTGGACGCCAACTCCGACACCTTGCAGCGGCGCTACTCCGAAACCCGGCGCAAACACCCCTTGTCGGGTGGCGACAAGCCCCAAAGCGACAAAGCGCTGTTCGAGACCATCCAGTTCGAGCGCGAATTGCTGTCCGATCTGCGTGAACGGGCCCATGTCATCGACACCAGTTTGCTGCGTTCGGCCCAACTGCAAACCTACATCAAGACCCTGGTCAGCGCCCCATCGGCCCAATTGACACTGGTCTTTGAATCCTTTGGCTTCAAACGCGGCATCCCGACCGATGCCGACTACGTGTTTGACGTGCGCATGCTGCCCAACCCGCATTACGAAAGCACGCTGCGGCCGCTGACCGGGCGCGATGAGCCGGTGCAGGCCTACCTGCGCCAATCTGAAGAATTCGTTCAGATGCAGCTGCAGATCGAGGGCTTTTTGAAGCACTGGATTCCCGCCATCGAGCGCGACCACCGCAGTTACGTGACGGTGGCCATTGGCTGCACCGGGGGCCAGCACCGCTCAGTGTTCATGGTCGAGCAGCTGGCCCAAAACTTCAGCGCACGTTGGCTCACCCTCAAGCGCCACCGGGAGCTGGACGCGCTTTGAGCAGCAGCGCAAGACGCATGGCTGCCGATTTAACCTGAGAGGCTTTACTCAGCGCTTTGGCCCAGCGCTATGACCCAACCCCTTTTCCAGCATCCCGATCACCTCATCGGCAAAAGCCGCATAACTGATCGGCCCGCCCGGGCGCAGCCAGGTGAAGGTCCAGTTGATCATGCCCAGCAGCATCATGGTCAGGGCCGTCTGGTTGGTGGGGGTCAGTCGCTCGGGGTAGGCGCGCTTCATGAAGCGGGTCATGGCCGCCACGATGTCGCGCTGGCGGTTCAAGATCAGCTCGCGCGGTGACAGGGATGGCCCGCCCAGGGCCGGGTCGGGTGTATCACTCAAAAATTGCGTGTCGTTGAGCAGCGCCGCGTGCCGTGTGGCCGATGTTTCGTATTCCTGCAAAAACGCCCGCACCAGCTCGTGCAAGGTGGCCCGGTCGTTCAGGTCCTTGCGCTGGGCGGCAGCCTCGGTCTGTGCGATCACCGCCAGCAGGCGCTGGGTGTGGCGGTCCAGCAGGTCAAACAAAATGGCTTCTTTGCTGTCGTAATAGTGGTACAGCCGCGCCTTGGAGGTGCCACATGCCGTGGCGATCTCGTTCATGCTGGCGGCAGGGTAACTGCGCTGGGCAAAGCATTGCGCCGCGATGTCGAGGATCGCATCGCGCTTGATGTCGTGGGTTGCGGATTTGGGTCTGGCCATGACGTTCAGGCCTCAAACAGGCCACACCACCCCGTTGTCGTTCAGGATCGCGTCCAGGGGCTCATCGTGGTCTTCAGACTCCAGATCGTCCAGAAAGCCGTGGGTGTAGCCCAGGCCCACGGTGTAAGGCTTGGGCTGCAAGGTGGCCAAGGTGCGGTCGTAAAAGCCGCCGCCGTAGCCCAGGCGGTAGCCGCCAATGCCGTAACCCACGCAGGGCACAAACAGCAAGGTGGGCACGATGACTTCGGTGTCCTTGGGCTTGGGGATGCCGTAGGCGTCTTCTTCCATCGGGCAGCCGGGGTACCAGGTGTGGAAGGTCAGGGTTTTGTGCTGCTTGTTGACCACGGGCAAACCAATGCGGCGGCGCTGGGGCTCACCATGCAGTTCGCCATCTTCTTTCCAGCGGTGCAGCGCGGGCAACGGATCAAACTCGCCCTTGATGGGCCAATAAGCACCGATCACCGTGTCCGGGCGGTCAAACAACCAGATGCGCATGACGCGCTGCAAGGCTTCGGCCCGCGCCAGGCGGTCCGGCAGGTTCAACCTTTCTTCCACCAAGGCTTTTCTCAAGGCGCGTTTTGCTTCGGCTTTGTCCATAATCGACCCATGAAATTCAGACGCATTTTGACACTGCTGAGCGCCATGGCCGTGACAGGCCTGTGGGGCTGGCCTGCCCAGGCCCAAAACCGGGGCGATGAGGTGCTGCTGGAGATGCAGCAAGCCTTTCGCAAAAATGATGCCAAACGGCTGTCGGCCCTGCTGCCCCAAGCCCGTGGCCATGTGCTGGAGCCCTTGGCCGCCTATTGGGAGATGCGCACCCGGCTGGACACCGCGCCTGCCTCTGAAATCCGCAGCTTTTTGAACACCTACGCAGGCAGCTACTACGAAGACCGCCTGCGCAACGATTGGCTGCAACAGCTGGGCAAGCGCCGCGATTGGGCCACCTTCACCGCCGAATACCCCCGCTTTCGCATGCGCGACGACCGCGAAGTGCGCTGCTACGCCCTGGCCACGGAAGTCATGAACAGCAAAGCCGACGTGGCCGAGGAAGCCCTGCGCCTTTGGTATGCGCAGCGCGAGGCCGACGACGGCTGCACCTATGTGGCCGAACACCTGCACTCGGGCCGCCAGATCCAGGCGCTGGACCTGTGGCGCAAGGCCCGCATCGCCATGGACACCAACCGTCCACGCGCCGCGCAAGCAGCCGTCGACATCGAGGCACCCCGCCTGTCCGAACAAGTGGCCCTGATCCACGCCGACCCGGCCAAGTACCTGGACAAGCGCATCCTGGCCATCACCCGCAGCCGCAAAGAGCTGGCCGTGCTGGCCCTGATCCGACTGGCCAACAAAGACCCAGACGAAGCCGCGGATTTGCTCGCTCGGCGCTGGTCCATTCAGCTCAGCCAGGAGGAGCGCAATTGGACTTGGGCCGTGATCGGCAAACAAGCTGCTCAAAAGTTGCAGGACAACGCCGCCAGTTACTTTGCCAAAGTGCAAAAAGACAGTGATCTGAACGACGACCTGCTGGCCTGGAAAGTGCGAGCTGCCTTGCGCCAAGGCCAATGGCACCAGGTGCTGAGCGCCACCCAGACCATGAGCGCCGAAGCCCGCAAAGATCCGACCTGGGTCTATTGGCGTGCGCGCGCCCTGCTGAGCACGACCCACAACGAGGCCCAGCGCCAGGAAGCCCAAAGCCTGCTGCGCCAGATCGCCAGCGTGCGGGGCTTTTATGAGCAACTGGCACTGGAAGACCTGGGCCAGACCATCACCGTGCCCGAGCGCCCCGTGGCCCTGACACCCCAAGAAAAAGCGGCGGCTCTGATCCACCCCGGCCTGCAACGCGCCTTTTACGCCGTGGCCATCGGCCTGCGCGCCGAAGGCAACCGGGAATGGAACTACAGCACCAACTTGCACACGCCCGGCGGCATGAACGACCGCGAACTGCTGGCCGCCGCCGACCTGGCCTGCCAGCGCCAGGTCTGGGACCGCTGCATCAACACCAGCGAGCGCACCAAAGAGGTCATCGACTTTGACCAGCGCTTTCCCATGCCGCTGCGCGAGACGGTGGTGCGTCGCGCTGGCGAGATCCGCCTCGACCCGGCTTATGTGTACGGTTTGATTCGACAAGAAAGCCGGTTCGTCATGGACGCCCGCTCGCATGTGGGCGCATCCGGCCTGATGCAGGTCATGCCCGCCACCGCCAAATGGACCGCCAAAAAGATAGGCCTCACCAACTTCACCCCGGACCAGATCACCGACCGCGAGGTGAACGTGGCCATTGGCACGGGCTACCTGAAACTGGTGCTGGACGATTTTGAAGGCTCCATGCCCATGGCCACCGCCGCCTACAACGCGGGCCCCAGTCGCCCGCGCCAGTGGCGCAACGGCCCGGTGCTGGACGCGGCCATCTGGGCGGAGAACATCCCGTTTCAGGAAACGCGCGATTACGTGAAAAAGGTGCTCTCCAACACCACCAACTACGCCGCCATCCTGACACGGCAGCCACAGTCACTCAAAGCCCGTTTGGGCAAGGTCGGGCCTCGAACCTCACCCATCGCCGAAGTCAACACGGATTTGCCTTGAAGCCAGCGGAGCCCCCAGCCAAGCCATGGCCGGGTGTGCACCTTTCACCCAGCAGCTGAGGCAGGCCCCAACAACTCGTCCAGGTTGGCATTGATTTTTTGTGCAATCTTGCCGCTGTAGGCACCGAGCAAAAAGCCCAGTTTCAGTTGCAGATCAAACCGGGTCTCGGTCACCGTCAGCTCGCCGCTCACGCCGCTGCGGGCAAAACGCATGCGGTCTTCGGCCTCACCAGGCTCGGACTCGCAGCTCATGCCCCAGTCTTGCTCGGCCTGCTCGCGCCAGCGTTCGGCCACGGCGCGTGCACCCGCCAATCCCAGGGTGTGTTCGCGTTCGATCTTGAGTTCAGGCATGGGGCGCTTTCTGGGTTGGATGGGCAGCGAATTGGGCATCCAAAGACACTTCCACCAGACAGTCGTAAAACACAGGCGCACGGCCCAAGTCGGTCAGGTGCTGGCTGGTGAGTTCGTTCACGTTGGTGCCGTTCAGGCCCAACTTGCGCCACCAGATGCCCAGGCCATTGACCACACCGAGGCGCGCCCGCTGGTTCACACGCGCCTTGCAGTGGTAAGTGCCCCGGTCGTTGAACACACGCACCACCGCGCCGTCAAGAATGCCGCGGGCTGCAGCGTCTTGCGGGTGCATTTCCAGCACCGGCTCGGCCTCGATGTCGCGCAGGCTTTGCACGTTGACGAAGGTCGAATTGAGGAAGTTGCGCGCAGGCGGCGAAATCATGGCCAGCGGGTAGCGGCCACCGGGCGCGGCCAGTTCGTAGTTGGGCAAGTGGTCGGGCAGGCCGTCCAGCCCCTGGTCGGCCAGGCGCTGACTGAAAAACTCGCAGCGGCCCGAGGGTGTGGGAAAGCCGCCTTGGGCAAACGGCGCATCGGGCAAGGGCAAAGAGGCAAAGCCGTGCGCCAGCAGTTGCTCAAAATCTTGCGCGTCGCCAATGGCACTGCGGCACAGGCTTTCGTCGCTCTCGGCAAAACATGCATCGTCAAAACCCATGCGGGCGGCCAGCGCCCGGAAGATGTCGGTGTTGGTGCGCGCACCGCCCACAGGGGCAATCGCCGGGCGATTCAGCAGCACGTCGGTGTGGCCGTAGCTGGTGTGGATGTCCCAGTGCTCTAGCTGGGTGGTGGCCGGCAAGATGAAATCGGCATAGTCGGCCGTGTCGGTCTGAAAATGCTCCAGCACCACGGTGAACAGGTCTTCGCGGCCAAAGCCCTTCACCACCTTGCCCGACTCGGGGGCCACCGCCACCGGGTTGCTGTTGTAGACGATCAAGGCTTCAATTTGCGGGCCAAATGCGGGCGATGACGGGCGCAGCAAATCGTCACCAATGGTGGACATGTTGATGGTGCGTGGACGCCGCTCACCCAGCAGGTCGGGACGCTGCAAAGCCGCCCGCCGCACGGGGAAGTTCCCCGAACTGCTGAGCAAGACCCCGCCAGCCCGGTGCCGCCAGGCGCCCGTGAGCGCAGGCAGGCAAGCAATCGCCCGGACCGCATTGCCGCCCCCGCGCACGCGCTGCATGCCGTAGTTCAACCGAATGGCGGCGGGCTGGGTCGTGCCCCAGTCGCGCGCCAGTTGGCGAATTTGTTCAACCGGCACGCCACACACCTCGGCCGCACGCTCTGGCGGCCATTGCAAAGCGCGGGCCTTCAAAGCGTCCCAGCCCAAGGTGTAGCGGTCAATGTAGTCTTGGTCGAGCCAGCCGTGCACGATCAGCTCGTGCATGAGGGCCAGCGCCAGCGCGGCGTCGGTGCCGGGGCGCAGGGCAATGTGTTCATGACATTTTTCGGCCGTCTCGCTGCGTCGGGGGTCGATGCACACCAGCTTGGCGCCCTGACGCTTGGCCGCCTGGGCAATGCGCCAAAAATGCAGGTTGCTGCCAATAGAGTTGCTGCCCCAGATGACAATCAGCTTGGATTCGGCAAAAAACTCATTCTTCATGCCCACCTTGTTGCCCAGGGTCTGGGTCAGCGCTTCGGCACCGGCCGAGGCGCAAATCGTGCGGTCCAGAAGCGATGCGCCTAATTGGTGGAAAAACCGCGCCGCGATCGACTCGCTTTGCACCAGGCCCATGGTGCCCGCGTAGCTGTAGGGCAAGATGGCCTGAGGGTCGCGCGCGGCGATGGTTTTCAGCCGGGCGGCAATGGCGTCCAACGCCTGGTCCCAGCTGACCGGTTCAAACTGGCCCGAACCCTTGGGTCCGACCCGGCGCAGGGGTTGCAGCAGGCGATCGGGGTGGTAGGTGCGCTCGGTGTAACGCGAGACCTTGGTGCACAGCACGCCGTCGGTAGGCGCGTGCGCCGGGTTGCCCTGCACCTTGGTGGCACGGCCGTTCTCCACGGTGGTCAACAGTGCGCAGGTGTCGGGGCAGTCGTGCGGACAAGCGCCGCGCACGGTTTGGGGGGCCAAAAGGGAGTCGGTCATGGGGCGATGGAGAGGGGAAAGTCAGGCTGGGAGCAATGATTCATTCTGATTGTGGCCCAAACCCTGCCCTGGGCGGGCGGTCCGTTTGTCCCCCATGTGCACAGGGGTGTTGGCAATCCCCCTCAAGTGTGGCTAGACTGTACCCATGAAAATCATCGACTCCATCCTCACCGACGCGGCCAGCATCGCGGCCATTCGCAAAGACATCCACGCCCACCCCGAGCTGTGCTTCCAAGAAGTGCGCACAGCCGACGTGGTTGCCCAACAGCTGACCGACTGGGGCATCCCCATCCACCGCGGCATGGGCACCACCGGGGTGGTCGGCATCGTGCACGGGCGTGACGGCGGCGCTTGCGGCCGCGGCATCGGCCTGCGCGCCGACATCGACGCACTGCCCATGCAGGAATTCAACACCTTCGCCCATGCCAGCAAACACCAGGGCAAGATGCACGCCTGCGGCCACGATGGCCACACGGCCATGCTGCTGGCTGCCGCCAAACATTTTTCCAAACACCGCGACTTTGATGGCACGGTGTACCTGATCTTCCAACCGGCCGAAGAAGGCGGCGGCGGTGCCCGCGAGATGATCAAGGACGGCCTGTTTGACAAGTTCCCGATGCAGGCCGTGTTCGGTATGCACAACTGGCCGGGCGCCCCTGTGGGCACCTTTGCCGTGAGCGCAGGCCCCGTGATGGCGTCCAGCAACGAGTTCAAGATCACCATCCGCGGCAAAGGCAGCCACGCCGCGCTGCCTCACAACGGCATCGACCCTGTGCCTGTGGCCTGCCAAATGGTGCAAGGTTTCCAGACCATCATCACCCGCAACAAAAAACCGGTGGATGCGGGCGTGATCTCGGTCACCATGATCCACGCGGGCGAAGCCACCAATGTGGTACCCGATTTTTGCGAACTGCAGGGCACCGTGCGCACTTTCAGCATCGAAGTGCTCGATCTGATCGAGACGCGCATGAAACTGGTGGCCGAGTCGATCTGCACCGCTTTTGGTGCGCAATGCGAATTCGAGTTCCACCGCAACTACCCGCCCACCATCAACAGCCCGGCCGAAGCCGACTTTGCCCGCCAGGTGATGAACAGCATCGTGGGAGCCGAGCAGGTGCTGCACCAAGAGCCCACCATGGGCGCGGAAGACTTCTCGTACATGCTGCAAGCCAAGCCGGGCGCTTACGTGTTCATCAGCAACGGCGACGGCGCGCACCGCGAGATGGGCCACGGCGGCGGCCCTTGCACCTTGCACAACCCGAGCTACGACTTCAACGACGACCTGATCCCGCTGGGTGGCACCTATTGGGTGGAGTTGGCCACGCAGTGGCTGGCCCAACCGACCCAAACCGCTTGACCGGGCTCCGCATGAACGACATCCAACAGGGCTTTTCCAAAAGCTACGCTCAAGCCCGCGACAAATTCCTGAACGCTGCCCAGACCGCAGGCCTGCAAGTCGACTCGAACGTCCACCCCCTGCCCGGTCGGGACGGTGAAAAATTGGCCATGGACGTGGTGCTGGACGGCGCGGCCGATGCCCAACAGCTGCTCGTCATCAGCAGCGCTTGCCATGGTGTGGAGGGTTATTGCGGCTCCGGCGTGCAAGTCCATGCCCTGCAAAACACCGCCTGGCGTGAAGCGGCCCGTGCGCGGGGTGTCGCGGTGCTGTACATCCATGCGCTCAACCCACACGGGTTCTCGCATGTGCGCCGGGTGACCCACGAAAACGTGGACATCAACCGCAATTTCCAGGATTTCTCCAAGCCCCTGCCCGATAACCCGGATTACCGCGAAATCCATCCCCTGCTGCTGCCCGATGTCTGGCCACCGGATGCCGCCAACGCAGCGGCCACTGCGCAATACATCGCCGAACGCGGCATGAAAACTTACCAGGCTGCCGTCTCCAAGGGTCAGCACGAATTCCCGAATGGCTTGTTTTTTGGTGGCCAAGCGCCCACTTGGAGCAACCTCACCTTGCGCAAGGTGCTGCAAAAATACGGCCAGCGCTGCCAAAAAATGGCCTGGATCGATCTCCACACGGGCCTGGGCCCCAGCGGCGTGGGCGAGCGCATTTTTGCCTGTGCCGACGACGCAGCGGCCTTTGCACGCGCCAAAGCCTGGTGGGGTCAGGGCATCACCTCGATTTATGACGGCTCTTCCAGCTCCCCCATGCTCACGGGGCTCATGTGGATGGCGGCTTACCAGGAGTGCCGCCAGGCGCAATACACCGGCATTGCTCTGGAATACGGCACCCAAGCGCCCGACAAAGTCATCGGTGCCTTGCGCGGCGACCATTGGCTGCACCTGCACCCCGAAGCGCCTGAGGCCCTGAAAAAACAGATCAAGCAAGATCTGATGGATGCGTTCTACGTCGACACCGACGAATGGCGCACCCAGATCGTTGACCAAGCCATGGACGCCATGCACCAGGCCGTCAGCGGCTTGAGCGCGGCATGAGCACACCACGCGTTCTGGTCTTGGGTGGCAGCGGCTTTGTCGGTCGCCACGTTTGCGAGCAGCTGACCCGCCTGGGCTGGCACATCACCGTGCCCACCCGCCGCGCCGTGAATGCGGCCAGCGTGCAAAGCCTGCCTGGATTGACCGTGATCGAGGCCTCTGTTCACAAGGAAGCCGACTTGGCCCGGCTGATGCTCGGTCACGACGCGGTGGTGAACCTGGTGGCCGTGCTGCATGGCAATGAGGAGCGCTTTGAAAGCGTGCACGTGGATTTGCCCGGCAAGATCGCCAGCGTCATGAAGAAAGCGGGCGTGCAGCGCTTGGTGCACGTCAGCGCCCTGGGCGCCGACCCGCAGGGCCCTTCGATGTACCAGCGCAGCAAGGCGCGGGGCGAGACGGTCTTGCACAACGCAGGGCTTCAGCTGACGATCTTGCGCCCCAGCGTGATTTTTGGTGCCGAAGACAAATTCCTCAACCTGTTTGCCGACCTGCAGGCCGTGGCGCCTTTTATGCCACTGGCGGGCAGCGGCACACGTTTTGCGCCCGTGTGGGTGGCCGATGTGGCGCTCGCTGTGGCGCTCTGCCTGCAAAAGCCGGACACCATCGGCCAGACTTATGAGCTGTGCGGCCCGGATGTGTTGACGCTGGGCGAGCTGGTCAAGCTGGCGGGACAGTGGGCGGGTGTGAACAACGGCCGGGGCCGTCCGGTCATCGGTTTGCCGATGTGGGTGGGGTGGCTGCAAGCTGCGGCCATGGAGTTGGCACCGGGCGAGCCGCTCATGAGCCGGGACAACCTGGCCTCGATGAAGGTGGACAACGTGGCCACGGGCCAGCTGCCGGGTTTGCAGGCTTTGGGCATCACTGCAGCCTCTGCCGCGGGTGTGGCTCCGACGTACTTGGGTCATCGCGGACCGCGCAGCAAGTTGAACCGCTGGCGTGCGGGGGCGGGGCGCTGAGTTCTGGCCTTGCCTTCGCGGTGCGTTCTTGAGAGGTTTTTGCGCTGGTCGTTTGGGCTTTGGTGGTCTCAGTTGAGGGTGTGTGAGGGGATGCGGCGGGTTCCTCATGACGGGGTACCGTGAATCGTCACCCGCCGCATCCCCTCACACACCTTGGATGATCGAAGCTTTTTTCGCCTTGGCTCCGGTTTCATCTCACTGGCCAACCCTTTGCC
>NZ_JAFEIF010000077.1 GCF_017848645.1 Limnohabitans sp.
GCCCCCACCAAGGTACACATCCGCACTCAACCGCTCAGCCACCCCCAACACCTCGCCCATCGACTCAGCGTACTCGCGCAGCGCCAGCCCCGTGTGCGATGTGGCGTGTTGCCGCACATCGTCCGGCGTGCCCTCGGCCACGATCAGCCCTCCGGCATAACCGCCCTCAGGCCCCAAATCGATCAGCCAATCGCTGGCGCGGATCACGTCCAAGTTGTGCTCGATGACGATGAGCGAATGCCCCGCTTCGAGCAGCTTGCGCAAAGCCCGCATGAGCTTGGCGATGTCGTCAAAGTGCAAGCCCGTGGTCGGCTCGTCAAACAAAAACAGCGTGCCTTTGCGCGCCAGACTCTGGCGGCTCTTGGCCGCGCTTTTGGCGGCTTCAGCCAAAAAGCCCGCGAGCTTGAGGCGCTGCGCCTCACCGCCCGACAAGGTGGGCACAGGCTGGCCCAGCTTCACATATTCCAGGCCCACGTCCACGATGGGCTGCAGGGCGCGGATCACGTCGCGGTCTTGCGCGAACAAAGCGGCGGCTTCGCTCACCGTGAGGTCCAGTACATCGGCCACATTCAGGTGGCGCGGCTGCGCCTGGCCCAGAGCCTGGCGCTCGACGGTGATCTCCAGAATCTCGGGGCGGTAACGCTTGCCATCGCAATCGGGGCAGCGCAAATACACGTCGCTCAAGAATTGCATCTCAACGTGCTCAAAGCCCGAGCCGCCGCAAGTGGGGCAGCGCCCGTCGCCGCCGTTGAAGCTGAACTTGCTGGCGGTGTAACCCCGCTGACGCGAGAGCGGCGCGGTCGCAAAAATCTCGCGGATCGCGTCCCACGCACCCACATAACTCACCGGGTTGGATCGTGCGGTTTTGCCGATGGGCGACTGGTCCACGAATACCACATCGCTCAGGTGGTCGGCCCCCAGCAGGCGGTCGTGCGCGCCGGGGGTTTCGGTGGCTTTGCCAAAGTGGCGCATCAGCGCCGGGGCCAGCACATCCTGGATCAAACTCGATTTGCCCGAACCGCTCACGCCGGTGATGGTGACCAGGCGCTGCAGCGGAAAGTCCACGCTGATGTTTTGCAGGTTGTGCTCGCGTGCGCCTTCCAAAATCAAGCGCGGCGTGCTGTCGGTGACCATGCGTTTGAAGCCCAGACCCACTTGTTTGCGCCCGCCCAAATAGGCACCTGTGAGTGTGTCGGCATTGCGCAGGTCGGCAGTCGTGCCGTCAAACACGATCTGCCCACCGCGCTCGCCGGGGCCGGGGCCCATGTCTATCATGCGGTCGGCGGCCATCATCACGGCCGGGTCGTGCTCGACCACGACCAGCGTGTTGCCCGCGTCGCGCAGGCGGTGCATGGCCAAGGTGATGCGGTGCATGTCACGCGGGTGCAGGCCGATGCTGGGCTCGTCGAGCACGAACAAGGTGTTGACGAGGCTGGTGCCGAGCGCAGTGGTGAGGTTGATGCGCTGCACTTCGCCGCCGCTGAGGGTGCGGCTTTGGCGGTCGAGGGTGAGGTAACCAATGCCGACGTCACACAGGTATTTGAGGCGGGTGGTGATTTCTTCCAGCAGCAGTTGCAGGGCTTTTTGTTCGGCGCTTTTGCCGTGGTTGGTTTCCTTCGTGGTTTCTTCGGAGGGACGGTCTGCATCAGAGCGGGGGGCGGGCTCCTCATGAGGCGGGGGTACGCCAAAATCGTCGCCCGCCCCCCGCTCTGACGCAGACCTTGTGGTCGATCGGGCGTCTTGCGCCCTCTCTGTCGCACTCTCTGTCGCTGCCTGTGCCTGTGCCTGTGCCTGTGCCTGAGCTTCTGCTTGTGCACCCGCCCCCACGGCTTCGGCCGGGGATGGGCTGGGCGACGATTTTGGCGTACCCCCGCCGTATGAGGAGCCCAGCCCATCCCCGGCCGAAGCCTCCCCCAACGTGCTCAACAACCCAGCAACCAAAGAGGCCTCCCCGGCCGCCAAGGAGGCATGCCCAGAAGCAGACACCCGGTCAAAAAACAAACGCAAACGGTCAAGCGGCATGATCATCATGTCGTGCAGACTCAAACCCGGCAGCGCCTCCAACTGCGCCCGCGTCCACTTCACACCCGCGGGCATGAAACGCTTTTCCACTGGTAACGCCCCATCGGCATCCGAATGGCTGCCAATGCGCCAGAGCAAACTCTCGGTCTTCAAACGCGCCCCTTGGCACGTCGGGCACTCGGTGTAACTGCGGTACTTGGACAAGAGCACCCGGATGTGCATCTTGTAGGCCTTGCTCTCCAGGTACTCAAAAAAGCGCTTGACGCCATACCACTGGTGGTTCCAGCGGCCCTTCCACTCGGGTGAACCGTTGATCACCCAATCTTGCTGGGCTTTCGTCAGCTTGTCCCAAGCCGTGTCGCGCGGAATACCTGCGGCCTCGGCGTGGCGCATCAGGTCGTCCTGGTTTTCTTGCCAGGCGGGCGTTTGCAGCGTCTTGATGGTCCCGGCCCGCAGCGTGAGCTTGGGGTTGGGAATGACCAAGCCATAGTCCACGCCGATCACACGGCCAAAACCCCGGCAGGTCTCGCACGCCCCCACCGCCGAGTTGAACGAAAACATCGACGGGATCGGGTCGGTGTAACGCTGATCGCTGTCGGGGCAATGCAGTCCGGTGGAAAAGCGCCAGATGTCAAAGGCAGTTTCGGGGGATGAGGCATCAGGATCTGACGCCAATTTCTCCACATACACATTCAGACGGCCGCCGCGTTTGAGGGCCACTTCGATGGCTTCGACCACGCGGGCTTTTTCGGCCTTGCCCAAACGAAAGCGGTCGGCGATCACGTCCAGCACTTTGCGCGGGCCGGTGGGGGTGGCCACTTCGCGCTCGGCCTGCACCTTGGTGAAGCCGCTGGCCGACAACCATTGTTCAACCTGCTCGGCGCTGGTGTTGGCGGGCAGCTCGACAGGGAAGGTCAGAAACAGGCGCGGATCACCTGCTTGCGCGGCACGCTGGGCCAGTTCGGCGTAAATCGTGTCGGGGTTGTCGTGGCGCACCGGCTGCGCGGTGTCTTTGTCAAACAGCTGGCCCAGGCGGGCGAACAACAGCTTCAGGTGGTCGTTCAGCTCGGTCATGGTGCCCACGGTGGAGCGTGAGCTGCGCACCGGGTTGGTCTGGTCAATCGCAATGGCCGGGGGCACACCTTCGACCTTGTCGACGGCCGGTTTGTCCATGCGGTCCAGAAACTGGCGGGCGTAGGCACTGAAGGTCTCCACATAGCGGCGCTGGCCCTCTGCGTACAGCGTGTCAAACACCAGGCTCGACTTGCCCGAGCCGCTGGGGCCGGTGACCACCGTCAACTCGCCCGTGCGGATGTCCAGGTCGAGGTTTTTGAGATTGTGCTGACGGGCACCACGGATGCGAATGAGACCTTGGGACATGCTGGGCTTTATGGGGTGGGGGCCAAGCATTCTAGGGCGCAGATGATGACATGACACCCGGCCAAAAGAAAAGCCACGCACAGGCGTGGCTTTGGTTTGAGGCGCTTGACTGGCGTCAGGCGCTCACAGGGTGATCACTTGACTGCACTGGCGTCCGAAGCCGGGGCAGCAGCAGGTGCGGCGGCAGGTGCATCGGCCTTGGCGGGCTCTACATGCACGGCGTCAGCGCCGTGCTTTTCACCGCTCATGTCCAGGCTGTCACCACCTTTGCTGATGACGTACAAAGCCAAGGCAGCAAAGATCACGAATCCAACAACAATTTTCCACATGATTCATCTCCAAAACAAAGAAGGCCCTCCACAGAGGGAAGGCCTTGAATTTAGCATCCGAGTCACCCCGGGATGCTTACAAAAACAGATCAGTCGTCTTTGTAGATGTCGTTGTCTTTGGTTTCTTTGACGAACAAGCCACCAATCACGACGGTGACACCGGCGATGATGATCGGGTACCACAAGCCGTTGTACATGTTGCCGGTCTGGGCCACGATCGCAAAAGCGGTGGTGGGCATCAAACCACCGAACCAGCCGTTACCAATGTGGTAGGGCAAGGACATCGATGTGTAACGGATGCGGGTGGGGAACATCTCAACCAGCATGGCGGCGATCGGGCCGTACACCATGGTCACCAACAGCACCAGGTAGGTGAGGATGATGATGACGGTGACTTTGTCGAACTTGGCCATGTCGGCTTTAGCCGGGTAGTTGGCGGCCTTCAAAGCGGCGCCCAGGTTGGAGCTCAACAAAGTGGCACCAGCGGTCTTCTCGTTGCTCAGGTCTTTGACAGACTTGGTGGCAGCTTCGATGGCCTTGGCATCTTTGGGTTCCGCAGCGTTCAGAGCCGCCAGCTTTTCCTCGGCCTTGGCCTTGGCAGCGGCGATGTCTTCAGCCGAGTACTTGACGTTCACCACGGTCTCGCCCACTTTGATCACAGCAGGTGTGCCCGCAGGCGCTGCAATGTTTTCGTAGGATACAGAAGCACCAGCCAAACGCTGTTTAGCAATGTCGCAAGAAGAAGTGAATTTCTTGGTGCCTGTGGGGTTGAACTGGAAAGAGCACTCTGCTGGATCGGCAGTCACCGTCACCTGAGCCGACTGCTGCGCAGCGTACAGGTCTGGGTTGGCTGCTTTGGTCAACGCCTTGAACACAGGGAAGTAAGTGACAACAGCCAACAAGCAACCGGCCAAGATCAGTGGTTTACGACCGATTTTGTCCGACAGCGTGCCGAAGATCACGAAGAACGGTGTGCCGATGATCAAGGAGATCGCGACCATGATGTTGGCGGTGGCGCCGTCCACTTTCAGCGCCTGCGTCAAGAAGAACAAAGCGTAGAACTGACCGGAATACCAAACCACAGCCTGACCCATGACCAAGCCGAACAAGGCCAAGATCACGATCTTCAGGTTTTTCCACTGGCCGAAAGATTCGGACAGAGGGGCTTTGGACGTCTTGCCTTCGGCTTTCATTTTCACGAAAGCAGGCGATTCGTTCATGCTCAAACGGATGTACACCGAGATGATCAGCATGATCACCGAGACAAGGAACGGAACTCGCCAGCCCCAGTCAGCAAAAGCTTCTTCGCCGATGATGGTACGTGTGCCCAAGATCACCATCAGGGACAGGAACAAGCCCAAAGTCGCTGTGGTCTGGATCCAGGCGGTGTAAGCACCACGCTGACCCGCTGGGGCGTGCTCGGCCACATAAGTAGCAGCACCACCGTACTCACCACCCAAAGCCAAACCTTGCAGCAAGCGCAGGCAGATCAGGATGACGGGAGCGGCCACGCCAATGCTGGCGTAGTTAGGCAAAACGCCCACAATGAAGGTCGAGACACCCATGATCAGGATGGTGACCAGGAAGGTGTACTTGCGGCCGATCATGTCGCCCAAGCGGCCGAAGAAGATCGCGCCGAAAGGACGCACGATGAAACCGGCAGCAAACGCCAGCAGTGCGAAGATGAAAGCAGAGCCTTCATCCAAGCCGCTGAAGAATTGCTTGGCAATGATCGCGGCCAATGAACCGTACAGGTAAAAGTCATACCATTCAAAAACGGTACCCAGAGAAGAGGCAAAAATCACCTTCTTCTCTTCCGCCGTCATCGGGCGGTTTGCTTCAGTTGTAGCCATAAAGCTGTCTCCAAAAAAGAGTCTCCGACAGGGAAACTTGGCGCGATTCTTAGCGCTTGCACTTGCCCCTGTCTGACAGGCAACCAACATGGGCTTACATAATCAGTACTAACCCTTGGTATTTTTTTCGCATTACGATAAAACCTCGTTTTCCAAGGGTAATTACTGGGATTTGTTTTCGGCTTTGATATGAGCGCCTTCACCCAATTGGCACGCCCAAGCCTTTTTCGGCTTCAAAATTGAACCGTCCACACGAACAATCCACCGTCTCAAACCCTTCACGTCATCCATTACAGTCGGACGCACCGCGAAATTCGCCTTGAATTCCTCAGAACACACGAACACAGGCATGAACGACAACACCTTTGACTACATCATCGTTGGCGGTGGCACTGCAGGATGCCTGCTGGCCAACCGCCTGAGTGCCGATGCCCGCAAGCGCGTGCTTTTGATCGAAGCCGGCAAAAAAGACGATTACCACTGGATCCATATCCCTGTGGGCTACCTGTACTGCATTGGCAACCCGCGCACCGACTGGCTGTACCAAACCGAACCCACCGAGGGACTGAACGGCCGCAGCCTGCGCTACCCGCGTGGCAAGGTGCTGGGTGGGTGCTCCAGCATCAACGGCATGATTTACATGCGTGGCCAATCGCGCGACTACGACCAGTGGGCGCAGATCACAGGCAACGACGCGTGGCGCTGGGACCAAGCATTGCCTTACTTCAAACTCCATGAAGACCACTACAACGGCGCCAATGAATTTCACGGCGCCAAAGGGGGCAAGTCGGAATTGCTCGCCCCCACCGATTTGCCCAAAGGGGGCTACCTGCATACGCTGCGCGGGCGCAACACGGGTGGCGAATGGCGCATCGAAAAGCAACGCCTGCACTGGGACGTGCTGGACGCGTTTTCGCAAGCGGCCCAGCAAGCGGGCATTCCCGCCACCGACGACTTCAACCGGGGCAACAACGAAGGCGTGTCTTACTTCGATGTGAACCAGCGCAACGGCTGGCGCTGGAACACGGCCAAGGCTTTTTTGCGTCCCACCTGTTATTCACGTCCCAACTTTGAGCTGTGGAACAAAGCCCAGGTCAGCAAGTTGCTCATTGAAACCCAGGCCAACGGCGAAAAGCGTTGCACGGGCGCTCAGGTCTGGACAGGGCTGGAGATGGTCGAAGTCAAGGCCACGCAAGAGGTGATCTTGAGCGCGGGCAGCATTGGGTCTGCGCAAATTTTGCAACTGTCAGGCATCGGGCCTTCAGATTTGCTGCAAGGTGTTGGCGTTCACGTGCAGCATGAGCTGCCCGGCGTGGGGGCCAACCTGCAAGACCATTTGCAGATCCGCTCGGTCTACAAGGTCAAAAACGCCAAGACCCTCAACACCCTGGCCAACAGCCTGTGGGGCAAAGCCATGATCGGTCTGGAATACGCCTTCAAGCGCACCGGGCCCATGAGCATGGCACCGAGTCAGTTGGGCGCGTTCACCAAGAGCGATCCGTCGCAGCCCCACGCCAACATCCAGTACCACGTTCAGCCTTTGAGTCTGGATGCGTTTGGCGAGCCGCTGCACAGTTTTCCGGCCATCACGGCCAGTGTGTGCAACCTCAACCCCACCAGCCGGGGCACGGTGCACATCCAGAGCCCGCGTTTTGAGGACGCCCCCGCCATTGCACCCAATTACTTGGGCACCGCAGAAGACCGCAAAGTGGCCGCCGACAGTTTGCGTGTGACGCGCCGCATCATGGCGCAAGACGCGATGAAGCCTTTCCAGCCCGAGGAGTTCAAGCCCGGCGTGCAGTACCAAAGCGACGAAGAACTGGCCAAATTGGCCGGTGACATTGCCAGCACGATCTTCCACCCGGTGGGCACCACGCGGATGGGGCGCGACGACGACCCGATGGCGGTGGTGAATGGGCGATTGCAAGTGCGCGGCATTGCGGGTTTGCGTGTGGTGGATGCGGGGGTGATGCCCACGATCACCAGCGGCAACACCAACAGCCCGACGCTCATGATTGCGGAAAAAGCGGCGCAGTGGATTGGTGAAGATTTCGTCAAAACTTAACGCAGCCAGACCCCATGGCTTTCATTCACAAAAAACGCATTTTGACCTCAGTGCTTTTGCTGGCCTGGCTGTTGATCAGCTTTGGCCCCAGCTTTTTTGCGCGTGAGCTCTCAGTGCTGGTTTGGGGCTGGCCTTTGTATTTTTGGATGGCAGCGCAAGGCTCTATCCTGCTGTTCATCGGCATCGTGGTTGTTTACGCCTGGCTCATGAACCGTTGGGAAGCACAAGAGGCCGCTGCAGGCCGGGACATCCCACAAGGCTGGTGACCGACCAGCGTGCCCACTCCAAACTGGGCGCATCCATCTCTGACACAACCGAGCAGGTGGGTGTGCTGCATTTCTGCACTTTGGGCCCAACGAGCTAGGGCGAAACACCCCCTAAAGACACCTATTTTTATCGGTGTTTTCCCTTGAATTTCTCTCTCGCAAATTCAAACAAATCCACAAAAAATGTAAGGCAGGCGTCAGGTAGGTCTCGCTCTCCGAATGAAGCCTTGCAAATGCTCGGCAAAGAACTGAATTTACCCATTTTTTTAAGGATTTAAAGCCGATTAGGTGGACAAGAGGTCGATTCATAGAATCCGAAAACTCTTTTGATCTCCATCAATAAACCCCTATGTTGCTTGCCATCGTCATCGCCAAAAGCCTGATCGAACTTTCGCTCATGTTCATCGTCGGGCGTTTCTTGCTGGGATTGCTGGCGGGGTCCAACCGTGACAACAATGTTTTTTGGCAATTGCTGGATGTGGCCTCCAAACCTGCGCTGTGGATCACCCGCAAGATCAGCCCCAAACTGATCCTGGACCAGCACATTCCGCTGGCCACCAGCAGCTGGCTTTTGATTGCCTGGGTCGTGGTGGTGCAATTGAAAATTGAACTTTGTCTCGAAATGGGCATCGCAGCATGTCAGTGAAAACCCAACTCTCTCTCGCCCACTTGAACACCTCGAGCCGAGGCCGGTGTTTTTGGCTGCGTCTCCAAGCCAAAGCCCTTTTGGTCTTGGGCTTGCGCAATCAAGCCCATGCGGTCTTTCATCAAATCCTGCTGATCAACCCGGAGGATGTCTTGGCCTTGAACAGCGTGGGCTTCAAGGAGCTGAACGACAAGCGTTTGATCCAGGCTTTGAGTTTTTTTGAACGGGCTTTGGTGCTCACGCCGACCAACGCCAATGCCCACTTCAACGTGGGGTTTGTGTGCGAAGAGTTGGGGCGCAGCCAGGAAGCCGAACACGCATTCAGGGCCGCCATTCAGATCGACGAAAAAATGGACCGTGCCTGGTATGGCCTGGGTCTGGTGCTGGTGCGTCAGCAAAGGTTTGAAGAGTCTTTGGTCGCTTTCAAGCGCAACACCGAGTTGCAGTCCATGAGCCCCTACGCCTGGTACCAAATGGCTCGAGTTCACATGGAAATGCACGACCCTGATAAAGCGCTGGAGGTGATGCGCCACCTCAATGGTTTTGAGCCCAAGGTGGCCGCCCAACTGGAGCGGGAAACAGGGCTGAAATTAGACAGGTCTTTGTGAATACGACACCCGCAAGTGTCGGTTGTGAAATTGAAGTGTGACAGTCGGTAGTTTGATTTTTTTAACAACAAGGAGATGACGATGCAGCTCACTGCAAGGCACCAGGAATACTGGGGCAAAAACTTAAGAATCACGGGGCTATTGCTGGCCCTGTGGTTCTTTGTCACGTTTGTGGTTTTGTACTTTTCACGTGATTTGACGTTCAGCTTTTTTGGCTGGCCATTTTCGTTTTGGGTCGCCGCCCAGGGCGCACTGATTGTGTACTGCCTGATCATTTGGTACTACGCTCGCTATATGAACAACCTTGACAAGGAATATGGCGTTTCTGAAGGAGAAGAATCATGAGCGTTTTCGGCGGAGAAGGCCAAACCCAAAGCCAGTTTCAGAAATCTCTGAACAAAGTTTTCTTGTTCTACGGCGGTGGCTTCGCAGCCTTCGTCATCGTGCTCGCTGTCCTTGAGCAAATGGGCATGCCCAAAGA
The DNA here is from genome assembly GCF_017848645.1 of Limnohabitans sp. Lineage (GTDB taxonomy): Bacteria > Pseudomonadota > Gammaproteobacteria > Burkholderiales > Burkholderiaceae_C > Limnohabitans_A. The sequence continues at coordinate 9,651 of NZ_JAFEIF010000077.1, forward strand.
GTACATCGGTTACGCCTTCCTAGCGGCCACCGTGCTCTTGTACGGCGGCATTGGTGTGATGAGTCGCACCAACGACGCGGCCGAATACTATGTGGCGGGCCGTCGTGTGCCCGCCATTTACAACGGCATGGCCACCGGCTCTGACTGGATGTCGGCCGCTTCCTTCATCGGTATGGCCGGTACGCTTTACCTGACAGGTTACGGCGGTTTGGCCTTCATTTTGGGCTGGACTGGCGGTTACTGTTTGGTGGCTTTGTTCCTGGCGCCTTACCTGCGCAAGTTTGGCCAGTTCACCATCCCTGACTTCCTGGGCGCTCGCTACGGCGGCAACATGGCGCGTCTGATTGGCGTGTTTGCAGCCATCTTGGTGTCCTTCGTTTACGTGGTGGCACAGATCTTCGGCGTGGGCTTGATCACCGCCCGCTTGACCGGTCTGTCGTTCGACGTGGGCGTGTATGTCGGCTTGGCCGGTATCTTGGTTTGCTCGTTCTTGGGTGGTATGCGTGCTGTGACCTGGACCCAAGTGGCGCAATACCTGATCCTGATCGTGGCCTACATGATCCCCGTGGTTTGGCTGTCGGTGAAACACACCAGCATGCCTGTGCCGCAGATCTCTTATGGCTACTTGCTTGAAAAAGTGACCGCCAAAGAAGAGCAACTGCTGAAAGACCCCAAAGAACTCGAAGTTCGCGGTATCTTCAAAGCACGCGCTGACGCAGCCGCTGAAAAGCTGAAAGACGTGCCAGCCGCCATGGCCGCTGACAAAGAAGCAGCCACCAAAAAGCTGGAAGAGCTGAAGGCCGCCAACGCACCTGCTGCAGACATCAAGGCTGCTGAAACCGCCTTGGCTGGTTTGCCCAAAGATGAAGCGGCTGCCAAAGCGGCTTACACCGCAGCGCGCACCACCAACACGGCACGTGCAGCACCACCCCTGCGCCATGCTGAGCCCTTCCCAGGCAAAGACGACGCCGCTCGAGATGTGGCCCGCAAGAACTTCTTGGCCCTGGTCTTCTGCTTGATGATCGGTACGGCTGCTTTGCCCCACATCCTGATGCGCTTTTACACCGTGCCTTCGGTGCGTGAAGCGCGTGAGTCGGTGGCTTGGTCGCTGTTCTTCATCTCTTTGTTGTACTTCACAGCGCCTGCTTTGGCGGTGTTGGTCAAGTTTGACATCTACACCCTGTTGGTCGGCACGCCGATGGACCAGTTGCCAGGATGGATTGCACGCTGGAACGTGGTCGACCCCACGCTGATGGCGGTGTCTGACATCAACAAAGATGGCATCTTGCAGTTGGCAGAGATCCGCTTGGGCGGTGACATTGTGGTCTTGGCCACACCTGAAATCGGCGGCTTGCCGTTCGTGATTTCGGGTCTGGTGGCAGCCGGTGGTTTGGCTGCGGCCTTGTCCACAGCCGATGGCTTGTTGCTCACTATTGCCAACGCCTTGTCGCACGACGTGTACTACAAAGTGATTGACCCGAACGCTTCGGCCAACCGCCGTGTCGCGATCTCCAAAACCATTTTGGTGTTCGTAGCTTTGGCAGCTGCTTATGTCGCATCGCTGCGCATGGCGGACATTTTGTTCCTCGTGTCTGCGGCCTTCTCGTTCGCTGCGGCAGCCTTCTTCCCTGCGTTGACCCTGGGCATCTTCTGGAAGCGTGCCAACAAATGGGGCGCCTCGCTGGGCATGGTGGCGGGTTTGGGCATCTCGTTCTACTACATGGTCAAGACACATCCCTGGATGTACGGCATGTTCCATGAGGGTTCGCTGACGCCTGAAATCCTGAAGGCCAACACCTGGTGGGACATTGCCCCCATCTCGGCCGGTATCTTCGGCGTGCCACTGGGCTTTGCGGTGATCATCATCGTGTCGCTGCTGACCAAGGCACCGGATCAAGAAGTTCAGGACATGGTCGAAAACGTCCGTTTCCCCAGCTTTGACGGCACCACCTCACAAGGTTCTGCCGCTCACTAAAAGGACCCTGTTGGCAAGCCCTGTCTTGCCAACTTGAACCCTTTCCAATAAAAAACCCGATCACGTCATGTGATCGGGTTTTTTCTTTGGGGCAACAGTTCAGCTCATGAACGCCTGACACCCACCCCGCACTGCGCCGGGGCTTGCCAGTCCGGGCCATCAAACCAGGCATCGCCCAACAAGTAGGCCCGCAGCATGGGCAGCGCATCTTGTCCCCAAAACACGCGGCCATCGACCACCCAGCTGGGTACGCCAAACACCCCCAGATCCATCGCCTCTTGGCTGTGCTTTTGCAAAGCCAGTTTGACCTGGGCGCTGCCAGGATCAAGCGCTGGGGCCAGCTCGGCCGTCAGGGCCGCCAGGCGCTCGGCATCGGCCGCGTCCTGCCCCGTGCACCAAACATGGCGGAAAATTTTCTCGCACACATAGCGGCTGGGCTCGCCATCGGCGTCACAGGCGGTGGCCAGGCGCAACAAGCCCAGTGGGTTGAAGGGGTGCAGAGCGGGCAGCTGCAAGGGCATGCCCTGCTGGCGCGCCAGCCAAAGCACCTGCCGGTAGGTCCAGTCGCGCTTGGTGGGGATTTCCGCCGGACCGAGCTGACCGTGGTGCTTGAGCAGGGCGGCAAACAACACCGGTTTGTGCACCATGCGGTGGCTGATGCCCTCCAAAGCCCGGGGCAGGGCGTCGAAACCGAGCCAAGCGTAGGGCGAAATGAAGTCAACATAAAAGTGAATGGTTTTCATGGGTGTCTTCCTGTGTGTTGTGCCTCGCTTTGAACCCAAGTCTATAGGGTCAACACCAACTTGCGCAGGCCATCTTGTCCGTAGAATGAATTGGCATGAGCAGGTGACCACAACGCCCACACCGGGCCAGAGTCACCCACGGCACCTCAAGGAGACACCATGTACAAGCACATCATCCTGGCCTATGACGGTTCGGGCAGCGGCCAAAAGGCCTTGCTGGAACTCAAGGAGCTGGCGCATTGGGGCCAGCCCCGACTGACCTTGGTGGCGGTGGCCCCCAATCCACTGGATGTGGGCTCGATGGAAATGGGCTACTACACCTCGGCCGACAACGGTCCACTGGAAGAAACCCTGAAAGAGCAACTGGCTCAGGGCGTGCAAGCGCTGCAAGACATGGGTTATGCGGTGCAAGGCGAGGTGCTCAAAGGCGAAGTGATCCGCGAGCTGTCGGACTTTGCCGAACGGGCGGGGGCCGACCTGATCGTGGTCGGTCACAAGCACGAACCCAATTTGCTGCGCCGCTGGTGGAGTGGCTCCACCGCCAAGTCGCTGGTGGAAGAGTCGCCTTGCAATGTGCTGATCGTGGTGGACCGCAGCGCAGCGGCTGCGGCCTGAGGCGCAGCCCAGACGCCCAGTTGAAGGACTACCTCACGCTCTCCCCGGCTTGTTGTCAGGTCGTCCCACCCTCGACCGTCAGACGCTGCTGAATGCGTTGCCAGACTTGGCGCTTGGCTTCATCGGGCATGCGGCTCCAGGCACCAATCTCATCCAGGCTGCGCCAGCAACCTGCGCACATGTCGGTCTGTGGGTCCATCACGCACACCGATAAACAGGGTGACGGCACATGGGGCGCGGGTTCGGCCAGAACCTGGGCAGCCCGTTGCGCCAGCAGTTTGGTGCGCGCATTCATGGCGCCACCTGAGTAACGGGCAGATGCGCAGGGTCTGCCAACGCTTTGGCGTCTGAGCTGTCCTGAACCACATCGGCCGCAAGGGCGCCGGTCAAACCGGGCAGATCCTGGGGTCGCAGGCGAAACACGCCGTGCGGATGCCCGGCTGCAGCCCAGATTTCGTCGAAGCGCCACAGGTCTTGGTCGAGCAAGGTGAGCGGCGGGTGCAGGTGCGCCACAGGCGAGACGCCGCCAATGCTGAAGCCCGTGTGGGCTTTGACGAAATCGGCATCGGCCCGGCCCAGCTTGCCCACCCGGGCCGCCACTTTCTTTTCATCCACACGCCGGTCGCCAGAAGTGACCACCAGCACAGCCACGCCATCTTCCTTACGTTTGAAGATCACGCTCTTGGCGATCTGACCGAGCTGCACACCCAAGCTGTCAGCGGCCTCTTGTGCGGTTCGGGCCGCGCCATCGAGCATGACAGGTGCATGGGGGTGGTTTGCGTCTTGCAAAGCCCGCGCCACACGTTGCACGCCCTCGGGCAAAGTATGGAGTTCAGCGCCACACATGGCTCAGCCCGCCCGTTTGGTCAACAAGGCCTTGGCCACGTTCGAGTTGGGTTTGCGGCCCAAAAAGTCGCTGATGAACGCGCCTGCATCCACCAGTTTGTCCAGATCAATGCCCGTCTCAATGCCCATGCCGTGCAGCATGTACACCACGTCTTCGGTGGCCACATTGCCGGTGGCCCCCTTGGCATAAGGGCAGCCGCCCAGACCCGCCACCGACGACTGGAAGTTCCACACCCCCATTTGCAACGCCGCGAGCGTGTTGGCGAGTGCCTGACCATAGGTGTCGTGGAAATGGCCGCAGATGTGGTCGATGTCGAAGTGCTGCAGCGTGGCTTCAATGGCTTTTTGCACCTTGAGCGGTGTGCCCGTGCCAATGGTGTCGGCCACGTCCACGCGCTGCACACCGATCTGCTTCATCAAACCCGCCAAGTGGGCCACGCTGGCCGGTGAAACTTCGCCCTCATAAGGGCAGCCCACCGTGCAGCTCATGGCCCCGCGCACCGCGATACCCGCCGCCAGCGCCGCTTGCACCACAGGCGCAAAGCGTTCCATGCTTTCTTCGATGGAGCAATTGATGTTCTTCTGGCTGAAGGCCTGGCTGGCGGCACCAAAAACCACGATCTCGTCGGGCTTCGAAGCCACCGCCGCTTGGTATCCCACCATATTGGGCGTGAGCACCGAGTAGCGCACGCCCGCTTGGCGCGCAATGCCCGCCATCACGACCGCGTTGTCGGCCATCTGCGGCACCCACTTCGGGGACACGAAACTGGTGACCTCGATCTCGGTGAGGCCTGCAGCCTGCAAGCGGTGCACCAAACCGATTTTGATTTCAGCCGGGACCGGTTGCTTTTCGTTTTGCAAACCGTCGCGAGGGCCGACGTCGATGAGTTGAACGCGTGAAGGAAGGGTCATGGGGTTCTCTGAATGTTCAATAACCGCGCTGGTGGTCCACCACGCCACGGATGGGCTCGCCGCGCTGCAGAGCCTGCATTTTGCCCACGATTTGCGCGATGCTTTCTTCGCGCAGCGTACGGGCCGAGGTGTGGGGCGTCACGGTGATTTTCGGGTGTTGCCAAAACGGATGCCCAGCAGGCAACGGCTCAGTGCGGAACACGTCGAGTGTGGCACCTGAGAGGTGGCCCTCGTCGATGAGGGTGATCAGGTCATCTTCGACCAAGTGCTTGCCACGGGCCACGTTGATCACATAGCCGCCTTTTTGCAGCTGCGAGAGCGTGTCTTTGTTCAGGATGTTTTCGGTCTCGGCCGTGAGCGGCATCAGGTTGACCAGCACGCGCGTGGCCTGCAGGAATTCGGGCAGGCTCTGCGCCCCGCTGAAACAGCGGATGCCCGGCAGGTCTTTGGGGCTGCGGCTGTAGCCGTTGACCGGAAATTCAAACACCTGCAGCGCTTTGGCCACACGCTCGCCCAACACACCCAAGCCCATGACGCCCACCGCAAAGTCGGCGCGGCTGCGGGGCTTGCGGTACGACCATTTGCCCAATTGGGTGTCGGCGTCGTAGCCGTCGAACTCACGGAAATGCCGGATCACCGCATGGCACACGTATTCGGCCATTTGCACCGACATGCCCGCGTCGTCCAGACGCACCACCTTCAGCGCTGGCGGCAGTTTCAGCTGGAGCAAGGCATCGACACCTGCACCGATGTTGAACAGGGTTTGCAAACCCACCTGTTCGTCGATGAACTGCTGGGGCGGTGCCCACACAATGGCATGCTGGGCGGGCGGTGCACCGGGTGCCCAGGCGGACACCGAGGCCTCTGGGAAGGCTTGTTGCAGGCCCTGCACCCAGGGCACGGGGTCGAGCTTGTCAAAGCAGATGGTGATGTTCATGGCCCGATTTTGTCAGCCCAGCTTGAGCAGCTCTGCCCCATCGGCGACTTGGTCGCCCGGCGCGTAGAGCAACTCGGCCACCACGCCGTCTTTGGGCGCACTGATGGTGTGCTCCATTTTCATGGCTTCCATCACCGCCAGCGGCTGACCGGCTTTGACCTTGTCACCCGCCTTGACGGCAAAGGAAACCACCTTGCCGGGCATGGGGGCTGTGAGCCGTCCGCCTTCTTGCGCGGCTTCGCCAGCGTGCGCCAACGGGTCGAGCACGGTGATGCGGGTCGCGCCCTGAGGCGTGAAAATGTGCGCGGTCTCGCCTTGCCAGTCGAGCTGGCTGAAGCAGCGTGGGGCGCTGCCCCACTGCACCCACAGGCCTGCGCCATGGGCAGCAAATGTCAGCACGCCAGATGCAACGTCATCGCCTTCCAGCGACAGGCTCAAAGCGCCGTCATGCAAATAATTCAGACGGGCCGAGCGCGGCTGGTCTTGCCAGACAAATTCAAAACGGCGCTGCGCCAGGCCGTGCGACTGCCAGCCATCGCGGCGACTGAAGGGGTCTGCGCCCTGCAGGGCTTTTTCGGCATGCAGGGTATGCGCTACAACGGCGGCCACTGCTGTGGCTAAGCCCACGGTTTCTTGTTTGAAGAGTACGGCGGCTTCGCGCTGAATGAGTGCGGTGTCGAGTTTGGCCGTGGCAAATGCGTCGCTGCGCACCACATGGCGCAAGAACTGCACATTGGTGTTCAGGCCCACGATGTGGGTTTGTGCCAAAGCGGTGTCCAGCCGGGCCAGCGCTTGCTCCCGAGTGTCGCCGTGCACGATGAGTTTGGCCACCATGGAGTCGTAAAACGGGCTGATGGTGTCGCCCTCGCGCACGCCGTCGTCGACGCGCACCGTGCTTCTTTCAAAGCTGCTGGCTTGCGGCTTGCGGTACACCTGCAACGTGCCAGTAGCAGGCAAGAAGTTGTTGTCGGGGTTCTCGGCGCAAATGCGGGCCTCGATGGCATGGCCCTGGATGCGCAGTTGGTCTTGCCGCAAAGGCAGCGGTTCGCCGCTGGCCACGCGCAACTGCCACTCGACCAGATCAAGACCCGTGATGGCCTCGGTCACCGGGTGCTCCACCTGTAAACGGGTGTTCATTTCCATGAAGAAGAACTTCATGGACTCGGGCTGGTCATAGGCCGTTTGTTCGACGATGAATTCCACCGTGCCCGCGCCCACGTAGTTCACCGCTTTGGCCGCGGCCACAGCTGCTGCGCCCATTTGCACCCGCAGCGCCTCGGTCATGCCGGGGGCCGGGGCTTCTTCCAGCACTTTTTGATGGCGGCGCTGCACCGAGCAATCGCGCTCGAACAGGTAAACACAGTTGCCTTGCGTGTCGCCAAACACCTGGATCTCGATGTGGCGTGGGCGCTGCACATACTTTTCGATCAGCACCGCATCGCTGCCAAAGCTGTTGATCGCTTCGCGCTGGCAACTGGCCAAAGCGGCGGCAAAGTCTTCGGATTTTTCGACCACACGCATGCCTTTGCCGCCACCGCCCGCGCTGGCTTTGATGAGCGCGGGGTAACCAATGCGGTCGGCCTCGCGCTGCAACAGCGCCGGGTCTTGGTCCGCGCCGTGGTAGCCGGGCACCAGCGGCACACCGGCTGCTTCCATCAAGCGCTTGGACTCGGCCTTGAGGCCCATCGCCAAAATCGCCGAGGCAGGCGGGCCAATGAACACCAGACCTGCGGCGGCGCAGGCCTTGGCAAAGTCTTCGTTCTCGCTCAAAAAGCCATAACCGGGGTGCACGGCCTCAGCGCCCGTGTCTTTGGCGGCTTGCAAAATCCGCTCCCAACGCAGGTAGCTGTCTTTGGGGGCCGAACCGCCCACATGCACGGCCTCGTCACACGCTTGCACATGCTTGGCCCCAGCGTCGGCGTCCGAATAAACGGCCACGGTCTGGATGCCCATGCGGCGGGCAGTAGCGGCCACTCTGCAGGCGATTTCGCCACGGTTGGCGATCAGTATTTTTTTGAACATGTCAATTTCTCCAAACCACTTGGTTATCTACGGCGTACAACTTGCAGGCAATGCCACGGCGTGCCTGGCAAAAACCCAATGCGCGACCCACGGCCCAATCGCCCGTGGCAAAGCCCGCGCCTCCCGGGCCTATGGCAAAGGCACGCGGAGAGGGGCTGGCCAGAAAACGGCTATACAGGTTTTGCCGGGTCTCGGCACCCACCGGCACTTTGTCGATCTCGTCCACTTGAGCGAAACCACTCGGCTCAGGGACCGGTGGCAAAGCGGGCTGGGTGTACCCAGCCTTGGCCAGAAAAGCATCCACTAAGGGGACCCAGCGGTCCATGTCCATGCTGAACCCCGAGTGGCCATCCTGACCCACGGGCGCGAGTTGGTGAAACTCGGCTTGCCCACCACCGTCAAGCCAGGCGCGATGCCAATCACGCGGTGCTTGCGCACCCCAGAACAAATCGTTTTCCCAATACAGCCACAGCATGGGCACTCGGGCTTGGGCTGCGCGGGCCTTCCAGAGTTGGCCAATTTGAACGTTCGCACATGAACGCCCCGGACGACCCACCGGATCGCCACCGGTGCCGCCCGCGAAATTGATGGCCCCTTGCAAACCTGCAGGGTTGCGCCAGGTGGTGGCCACCGTGGTCAAGCCGCCGACCGATTGGCCCATGACCCACCACCGCGAGGCGTCAACGAAGGGCAAGCTGCGCGCAAATTCGGCCACCGCGATCACTTGGTCCGATGCGGCCAGGCTCATGGGTTCGATTCGGGGCTGGCTGCAGCCGCCGTTGGTTTCCGGGTCAAAACCATCGAAGGTCTCGCCATAGCCCACACGGGTGGGCACCATCACCACAAAACCCTTGCCCACAAAATAGCGGGCCTGCTGCTCATACCGAAAGCGTGTGGGCTGGGCCATCTTCTCGCGGCTGGTAGCTCGGCCATGGTTGAGCACCACCATAGGAAATGGCCCATCCCCTGCGGGCTTGAACACCGTCACGGGGATCTGGCGCTGCTCGCGGCGGCCGTAAAGGTCTTGCACCGAAACCGGAATACGGTGAACAACTTCATGCATGTCTTTGGCGACCGGTAATTCGACAGGGGCTTGCGCGTGCGCCCACATCGCCCACCAGCAAGCACCGAACCACAGCAGACCACGAAGCAGTTTCATACCCATGCGCTCAGGGCAGCAGCCAGCTGGGTTTGCGCTTTTGCAAAAAGGATTGCACGCCCTCTTTGCCTTCGCTGCTGGCGCGGATGTCGGCAATGCCCGCCACCGTTTGCGCCACCAGCGCGTCGTTGATCTCGCGTTCGGCCACATCCTGCACAAGCTTTTTGCAGGCGCGCACGGCGTTGGGGCTGGCGTTCACCAGCGCTTGCGTCAGCTCGGCCACTTTGGCGTCCAGCGCATCGGCTGTCGCCACCTCGTGCACCAGACCGATGCGGTGCGCCTCGGCTGCGCCAAAGCGCTCGGCCGTCAAAAAGTAGCGGTGCGCCGCACGCGTGCCCATGGCACGGATCACATAGGGGCTGATGGTGGCGGGAATCAGGCCGAGCTTGACCTCGCTCAGGCAATAGTTCGCTGTGTCCACACTCACGGCCATGTCACACGCCGCCACCAGGCCCATGCCCCCCGCATACACATCGCCTTGCACGCGTGCGATGGTGGGTTGGGGGCATTCATAAATCGCACGCAGCATGGCCGCCAACTCGCCCGCGTCGGCCAGGTTTTCATCGCGGGTGTAGTCGGCCATGCGGCGCATCCAGTTCAGGTCTGCGCCGGCGCAAAAGGCGGGACCCTCGGCAGCCAAAACGACGCAGCGAACAGCAGCGTCTTGGGCCACCACCAAAAAAGCGTTTTTCAGCTCGGCGATGACTTCGTCGTTGAAGGCGTTGCGCACATCGGGGCGCGAGAGCGTGATGGTGTGCACGCCGCCTTGGGTGGAAATTTTCAGTGCTGTGCTCATGCTTTGGGCGCCTGTTCTGCCAAAAGGAAATAAACCATGTCCAGTTCTGGGCAAGGCTGGCCCATGGCGGTGAGCGCCGCCGTGATCTGGCCACGGTGGTGTGTGGCGTGGTTGAACACATGCGCCAAGGTGGCCGCAAAGGGCAATGACAAGGGGTCACCCTTGCTGGTCCGGTAATCCAGGTGACCATCAAAACGCTCGGCGCTCCAGCTGGCGATCAGGGGTGTCCAGTTGGCAGATCCGCCCTTGAGCGCCTGCGCCAGGCGTTCGCGGTGGGGCTCCACTTCGGTGTCCAACGCCAGCACCGGCGATGCACCTTTGGCAAAGCGCGCATACCAGAGCAAGTGCTCGGCCACCAGCATGTGGTTCAGCGTGCCGTGGATGCTTTTGAAGAACAGACCCACGTCGCGCCGATAGTCTGCATCGGACACGCGCGAGACCGCTTCGAGCAGCCGGTGCGTGACCCAGACCTGGTAGCGCGCTTGCATGTTGAAGTGGCTGTGCCAGGTGGATGTGTTCATTGTGGCCATGTCTCCAGTCCTCCTAATTTTTTGAGTGATTCAAAATCCGCGTCGCGGTGCAGCAGCGTGTGCCCGTGGGTCATGCAATAGCTGGCCAGCAGCACGTCGATGGGGCTGCGCACCGTGCGGCCCTGTGCCCGCAGGCGGCGGTACAGCGCTGCCGCGCTGAGCGCATTGGCCGCCCCGCCAATCTCCATGACGGGTAAATCCAACAGCAGGCTTTCTGCCGTGCGCCGGGCTGTGTCGTTGCGAAATCCGCGCAGCACTTCGAACACCACCAGATCGGCTGTGCCAATCGACACGTCTCCACCTTCCAGCCAGCGCACCAGTTGCAGGCGTTGCGGTGTCGGCGCTTGATTGAAGAAGTCAATCCAGACGCTGGAGTCCACCAGAATCATGGCTTCTTCCGGGTTTTTGCGACCAGTGTGGGCGGCTCGGGCTCTTGGAGCACCAAAGGCTGAACGCCTGCGTAGACCTTCTCTGACGCGTCAATGGCGCGGTCGTACGGTTCGCCTGCGGCCTTCAAAGCCTGCTGCTGCGCCCGCCAGCGGGCCCATCCTTCGTCCGAGTCGTCCCACTGAAGCTGTCCTTGCAAGGCGAGCAAGCCGTCATAGACTTTGCGCCGCTTGAGCATGCGCAAGCCCTCTTCCACAGCCTCTCGCTTGGTCTTGAAGTCGCCATAAGCCATGACGTCGGCCATGAGCTTGTCGTCGATCACGATGTTGGTGCGCATTTGGAAACCTCCTGAATGTGTATGAATTTACAAAATCATACACATCACATGCGGAAAAGTCCAAATTTCGTCTCGGGAATCGGGGCGTTCAGCGAGGCGCTCAGGCCCAGCGCCAGCACGCGGCGGGTGTCGGCCGGGTCGATGATGCCGTCGTCCCAGATGCGGGCGGTGGCGTAATAGGGGTGGCCTTGGTCTTCGTATTGCTGCTTGATCGGGGCCTTGAAGGCTTCTTCTTCTTCCGGGCTCCACTGACCGCCCTTGCCCTCGATGCCGTCGCGCTTGACGGTGGCCAGCACGCTCGCCGCCTGCTCGCCGCCCATGACACTGATGCGGGCGTTGGGCCACATCCACAAAAAGCGGGGGCTGTAGGCGCGGCCGCACATGCCGTAGTTGCCCGCGCCAAAGCTGCCACCGATGATGATGGTGAACTTGGGCACAGCTGCGGTGGCCACGGCCGTGACCATCTTCGCGCCGTTGCGGGCGATGCCTTCGTTTTCGTATTTGCGACCCACCATGAAGCCGGTGATGTTCTGCAAAAACACCAGCGGGATTTTGCGTTGGCAGCACAGCTCGATGAAGTGCGCGCCTTTGAGCGCGGACTCGCTGAACAAAATGCCATTGTTGGCAATGATGCCCACCGGCATGCCTTCGATGCGGGCGAAGCCGCAGATCAAGGTGGTGCCAAAGCGCGATTTGAATTCGTCGAACTCCGAGCCATCGACGATGCGGGCGATGATTTCGCGCACATCAAAGGGCTTGCGCGTGTCCGTGGGAATCACGCCATACAGCTCTTGCGCGTCGAACTTCGGGGGCACAGGCGTATGCGTAGCGATGTTGGGGGCCTTTTGTGCGTTCAGGTTTTTCACGGCCTGACGCGCCAGCGCCAGCGCATGCACGTCGTTTTGCGCCAAGTGGTCGGCCACGCCACTCAGGCGCGTATGCACATCACCACCGCCCAAATCTTCGGCGCTCACCACTTCGCCCGTGGCTGCTTTGACCAACGGCGGGCCACCCAAAAAGATGGTGCCCTGGTTCTTGACGATGATGGTCTCGTCGCTCATGGCGGGCACATAAGCGCCGCCTGCCGTGCAAGAGCCCATGACCACCGCGATCTGCGCAATGCCCTGCGCACTCATGTTGGCCTGGTTGAAGAAGATGCGGCCGAAATGGTCACGGTCGGGGAAGACTTCGTCCTGGTTGGGCAAGTTGGCACCGCCCGAGTCGACCAAATAAATACAAGGCAGGTGGTTTTGCTGCGCGATCTCTTGGGCGCGCAAATGCTTTTTCACGGTCATCGGGTAATAGGTGCCACCCTTCACCGTGGCGTCGTTGCACACGATCATGCAGTCCACCCCGCTCACGCGGCCAATGCCCACGATCACGCCCGAGCTGGGCGCGTCGTTGTTGTACATGTTCAAAGCTGCCAGCGGCGCGACTTCCAGAAAAGGCGTGCCGGGGTCGAGCAGCATCTGCACGCGGTCGCGCGGCAGCAGCTTGCCCCGGGCGGTGTGCTTGGCGCGGGGGGCCTCGCCACCGCCTTGGGCCACGCGCTCCAAATGGGCGCGAAGGTCATCGACCAAGGCCCGCATGGCAGCGGCGTTGAGCTGGAAATCGGCGGAACGCGGGTTCAGTTGGGAGTGCAAAACGGTCATGGTGCTTCCTAGGGGCTGGGGCCGCAGGGCTTGGCCCCGTGCGTATCGAACGTGCAATGCCTGCCAGCTTAAAGGCTGCAGCGCCGTTTGGGGGTGTCAAATGGGTTGCAAATCGTGCCACAATTTGCGACACCATGAAAGACGCCGCCAGCACCCACCCCAGCCCTGGCCATTCAATGGCGAACCAACACGCCCTCGCCGTGCGTGCCGAAACACCTATGGCTTTTGTGCGCGCCATCGCCAGCGCGTTTGCCCTGCGCGGCCTCGACCCCTTACCCGCCCTGCAGGCGGCACAAATTGCGCCAGACTTGCTGCATCAACCCGATGCGCGCATCACCGCTTTGCAAATGGAATGGCTCTCGGCCAGTGCCATGCGCGAGCTGGACGATGAGGCCCTGGGCTGGTTCAGCCGCCGCCTGCCTTGGGGCAGTTACGGCATGTTGGTGCGCGCCTCGCTGACCGCCCCCAACTTGGGCGTGGCGCTGGCCCGCTGGTGCCGCCACCACGGCCTGCTGACCGACGACATCCACCTGCAAGTGGGCCAGTCGCAGGGCGTGGCCAGCCTGCAATTGACCGAGCAACGTGGGCTGGGCGCTTTGCAGGAATTTGCCGTGGTCTCGGTGCTGCGCAATGCTTTGGGCGTGGCCTGCTGGTTGACGGATTCGCGCATCCCCTTGCTGCACACCACGCTGCGCTTTGCCCCGCCGCCCCATGCCGACAGTTACCGCGTGCTGTTTGATGGCCCCACGCAGTTCAACGCGCCCACGCACAGCCTGCAGTTCGATGCGGGTTACCTGAGCCTGCCGGTGCGCCGCGACGAGGCTGCCTTGCAGCGCATGCTGCAACGCGCTCTTTTGCTCACCGTGCGGCCTTACCGGCGCGACCGCTTGTTGGTGGAAAAAGTGCGCCAGACCCTGGCTGAACACCCCGAACACAGCCGCAACGCCGACGACCTGGCGGCCTGGCTGAACCTCTCGGCACGTACCTTGCACCGGCAACTCAAGGAAGAAGGCGCGAGCTTGCAACAGCTCAAAGACGCGGTGCGCCGGGACTTGGCCACCGACCTGCTGCTGCGCACGCAGCGCCCCATCAAACAGATCGCAGCCGAAGTGGGGTTTCAGAATGAGAAGAGTTTCATGCGGGCGTTCAAAGGGTGGATGGGGCGGACGCCCGAAGAATTCAGGCTGGCCAAGGCCACCTGAAATCAATCCGCTCCGTTCAAGCCAAACGCAACTCGTGCATGCCCGTGAACACGCGAGCGGCCCCAGCTTGCACCAGTGGCGCATGCGCTGCCGGCGGCGCGGCATAAGCCCACACCGTAGCCCCAGCAGCCACGCCCGCCGTGATGCCCACCGTGGTGTCTTCCACCACCAGGCAGCGGGCTGGGTCGATTTGCAGATGGGCCGCAGCGGCAAAGTAGACATCGGGATGCGGCTTGCTGCGCGGCATCTCGTGGCCGCTGAAAATCCGGCCTTCAAAAAAGTGGATCAAGCCGACTTGCTTGAGCATCATCTCGACCTTGAAGCGGTCTGCCCCCGATGCCACCGCGATGCGGCCCTGACAGTGGTCATGCAGGTGCGCCACCGCTTCGTGCACGCCTTCGATGGCGGTGATGCTTTGTGTCAAGCGCTCGTTGCGCCGGGCAAAAAACTGTTCCAGCCACGCATCGGTGAGCGGCTGTCCCGTGTGCGCTTCGATCACGCTGCGCTGGCTTTTGACGGTGTGGCCCACAAAGCGCTGCATGCACTCGGCCAGCGTCATGCGCCAGCCTTGCTCTTCAAACATGTCACGCAGCACGCCGCAGGTGATGGCCTCGCTGTCCACCAGCACGCCGTCGCAATCGAAAAGAATGGCTTCAAAGTTCATGGTGTTGATCATAAAGCCGTGGCTTCAAGGCAAACTAGGGGCCCTGAACGACTACGAAAGCGCTCACCATGCCCAACCTGCTGCGCATCCACCATGCGGCCATCATCTGCTCGGATTACGAACGCTCCAAACACTTTTACACCCAGGTGCTGGGCCTGAAAATTCTGGCTGAAAACTTCCGTGCAGCGCGTGACTCCTGGAAACTGGATCTGGCCTTGCCCGATGGCGGTCAGATTGAGTTGTTTTCTTTCAAAGGTGCGCCGCCACGCCCCAGTTACCCCGAAGCGCAAGGATTACGCCACCTGGCATTTGCCGTGGCCAGTGTCTCTGAGTGGGCGCTGCACCTGCAGGCACAAGGCGTTTCGGTCGAGGACATTCGCACCGATGAATACACGGGACAACGATTCGTGTTTTTTGCCGACCCGGACGGATTGCCTTTGGAGTTGTACGAGGCGAAAGTTCAGAGCACGTCACCGTCCACATAAAACCAGCGCTCATCCTCGCGCACAAAGCGGCTGTGTTCATGCTGGCGCACCGCTTTACCGCCCACCCGAAAGCGCGCCACAAATTCGACCTCGGCGGTATCAGGGCCTGTCATACGGTGCTGCTTGATCTCCAAGCCCAACCATTTGCCACCCGCTTCGAGCTTCAATTCGGCTGGGCGTTGGCTACTGTGCCAAGTGGCCAGCAGATAGGGAACGTCACCCAACACAAAAGCGCTGTAGCGCGAGCGCATGAGGCGCTCGGCATCAGGGGCTGGCTGGCCTGCATGCAACGCGCCGCAACAGTCAGCCAGGCTCAGTGCCTGGCCTTTGGGGGTGGTACGACCGCAGGGGCACGCCGCCGCCATCAAACGCCTTTGCGCGCCGCGCTTTCGGCTTTGTGTTGTTCCATGGTAACAATAGGTGCCGCTGCTTTTTTCCAGGCCGCAAAGCCGCCGTCGATGTGGGCCACATTGGTCATGCCCATGTCTTGCAGGGTTTTGGTGGCCAAAGCGCTGCGCCAGCCTGCGCCGCAAAACAAGATGAATTGTTTGCCCTCGTCCGCGAACACGGGTTTGAAGTAGGGCGAGGCCGGGTCCACCCAGAATTCGAGCATGCCACGGGGCGCGAGCAAAGCGCCGGGCACGGTGCCTTCACGCTCGAGCTCACGCGGGTCGCGGATGTCCACGATTTGCACGGCGGGGTCGGCCAGGCGCGCTTGCACCTCGGCCACGCTGTGCGTGGTGACCTGGGCCATGGCCTCGTCGACGAGGGCTTGAAAACCTTTGGTGATGGGCATGTGTCTCTCCTTGTTTCAACGGTAAATTATTTACGCCAGAAGTGCGAGCTGAACAAGACCAGCACCGACAGCAGCTCCAGTCGGCCCAACAGCATGGCAAAGCTCAAAACACCGAGCTGGAAGGGGTTCAGGCCGCCGTAATTGCCCGAGGGGCCGACTTGGCCCAAGCCGGGGCCGATGTTGTTGACGGTGGCGATCACAGCAGAAAACGCGGTCACGATGTCCATGCCACTGAGCAAGAGCAACATGCTCAGGCCCATGGTAGCCCCACCATAAATGAGCATGAAGCCCAGCACCGCCGTCATGACGGACATGGGGATCACAGCGCCGCCCAGCGTGACCGGGTTGATGACTCGGGGGTGGATGATGCGCACCAGCTCGCGACGTGCTTGCTTGACCAGCAAAACCATGCGGACCATCTTGATGCCGCCGCCCGTGGAGCCTGCGCACGATGCAAAGCAGCCCAGAAACATCAACAAGATCGGGGCAAACACCGGCCACTGCGCGTAATCGGTGGCGGCATAACCGGTGGTGGTGGCCAAAGACACCACATGGAAAGCACTGATGCGCAGAGCTTCGAGCCCGTCTTCATAGACACCATGGCCCAAGAGCAAGGCCATCACCAACAAGGTGGAGGCCAACAAGACAGCCAGGTACGTGCGGATCTCGCGATCGTTGCTGATGGGCAGAATGGAGCGGCTGCGTAAAACCACAAAGTAGCGCACAAAGCTGATGCCCGCCAGGGTCATGAACACGATGGCGACCCACTCGATCATGGGCGAGTTGAAGTGCCCAAAACTGGCGTCATACGACGAAAAGCCGCCCAAACCCATGGTGGTGCACATGTGCATGAAGGCATCGGCCCAACTCATGCCGGCCCAACGGTAAGCCAACAGGCACGCGCCCGAAAACAAGAAGTACACGCCCCACAATCCGCGTGCGGTCTCTGCAATGCGTGGGGTGAACTTGGTGTCTTTCATGGGGCCCGGCGTTTCGGTTTTATAGAGCTGCATACCGCCCAAGCCCAACATGGGCAAAACCGCCACCACCAGCAGCATGATGCCCAGGCCTCCGATCAGCTGCAAAAAGCAGCGCCAGATGTTGACCGACACCGGCAAATGGTCGAGCCCCGACAAAGCTGTGGCCCCGGTGGCGGTCAAGGCGCTCATGGCTTCAAAATAGGCCTTGAACCAGGTGATCTCGGGCACCAAAAACATGAGCGGCAAAGCCGAGTAAGCGGGCAGCACCAGCCACACCATGTTGACCAGCAAGAAGCCGTCTTTGGTCTTCAATTCCCGCCGATGCTTTTGAGTGAGTGCCGCCAGCACCAAGCCGCTGACTGCCGTCAAACCAAAGCCCGCCAGCCAGATCCACTGCAAGTCACGGTGGTCTTCAAACCAGGCCCAGATGCCGGGCACCAAAAACGCGACCGAAAACGCGATCAAGATGCGCGCCATCAAGGACAACACGGGAGCGAAAAAGGTGAACATCAACCAAAGAAGGTCGCGCTGACCTGAAAGAGTTTTTCCACCGCACGCACATCGCGCTTGTTGGGAATGAACAAGATGATGTGGTCATCGGCCTCGATCAAGGTGTCGTGGTGCGGCATCAGCACTTCGGATTTTTTTCCCTCGCCGCGCACGATGGCGCCCATGCTCACACCCTTGGGCAGTTTGATTTCCTCAACACGTCGACCCACCAGCTTGGAGGTTTTGATGTCGCCGCGTGCAATGCCCTCCAGCGCCTCTGCTGCGCCCCGGCGCAGGCTGTGCACCGCCGCCACGTCGCCCCGGCGCAGGTGCGCCAGCAACTCGCCGATCACGGTTTGTGCAGGCGAGATCGCGATGTCGATGGTGCTGCCTTGCATCATGTCGGCATAAGCGCGGCGGTTGATCAGGGCCATGACGCGGCGCGCACCCATGCGCTTGGCCAGCATGGCCGACATGATGTTGTCCTCGTCGTCACTGGTCAGGGCCAGAAACAGGTCCATTTCACCCACGTTCTCTTCGTGCAGCAGGTCTTCATCGGCACCATCGCCGTTCAAGATGAGCATGCTCGACGGCAACTGGCTGGCCAGGTATTCGCAGCGTTTTTTGTCACGCTCGATCAGCTTCACGTCGTACTGGCTGGCCAGAATGCGCGCCAGGCGCAAGCCCACTTTGCCGCCCCCTGCCAGCATCAGGCGTTGCACGGGTTTGTCGGTTTTGTGGATGCCGGCCAGCACGATGCGGATCTTGCGGGTGTCGGCCAGCACAAAGACCTCGTCGCCGGGCAGGATGCGGGTCTCGGGCAAGGCGTCCACCAGCGCGTCCTGCCGGTACAGGGCCACCACGCGCATCTCGGCATGCGGCAAGCGGTCGCGAAACTCGGCAATGGTGTGGTTCACCAGCAGGCTGTCGGCCGCTGCACGCACCACGATCAGGCTGACGCGGCCCTCGGCAAACTCAAGCACCTGCAAGGCCTCGGGGTACTGAATCAGTTGCTCGATGTAGCGCATCACCGACTCTTCGGGGCAGATCACATGGTCCACCGCGAAACCGGACTTGCCCAGCAACTCGTCGCCCTCGTTGAACTCGGGAGAACGCAGGCGGGCGATGGTGGTGGGCACGTTGAAGACATCGTGGGCGATCTTGCAGACCACCAGATTCGACTCGTCGGCCGCCGCGCAGGCAATCAACATGTCCGCGTCCTGGGCTCCGGCTTCGCGCAGCACCGAAGGCTGAATGCCGTTGCCCACCACGCCGCGCAGGTCCAGACGCTCTTCAAGCAGCCGCAGGCGTGCCGGGTCCTGGTCGATGACGGTGATGTCGTTTTGCTCGGAAACCAGGCTTTCAGCGACGCTTTCGCCCACACGGCCCGCGCCCAGGATGATGATGTTCATAGGCCGAAATCATACGTGAATGACCGGCGTCAACCGGTCATTCGGGCGCTCAAAGCGCGCGCTGGATGATGATTTTCTGCACGTCGCTGGTGCCTTCGTAAATCTGGCACACGCGCACATCGCGGTAGATGCGCTCGACCGGGAAGTCGCTCACATAACCGTAGCCGCCCAGGGTCTGGATGGCGGCCGAGCAGACTGTTTCGGCCACTTCGCTGGCGAACAGTTTGGCCATGGCGGCCTCTTTGAGGCAGGGGCGACCCGCATCGCGCAAACTGGCTGCGTGCCAAATCAGCTGGCGCGCCGCTTCGAGTTGCGTGGCGCAGTCGGCTAGGCGAAAACCCACGGCCTGGTGGTTGAAGATGGCCGTGCCAAAGCTCTCGCGCTGCTTGGCGTAGTCGATGGCCACATCGAGCGCGCTGCGGGCCATGCCCAGACTCTGCGCGGCAATGCCGATGCGCCCGCCTTCCAAAGACGACAGGGCGATCTTGTAGCCCTCGCCCTCTTGGCCGATCAGGTTTTCGGCGGGAATGCGGCAGTTGTCAAAGTTGATCTGCGCGGTATCGCTGGAATGTTGGCCCAGCTTGTCTTCGAGGCGCGCCACCACATAACCCGGAGCATTGGTCGGCACGAGGAAGGCGCTCATGCCCTTTTTGCCTGCGCCCTTGTCGGTCACGGCAATCACAATGGCCACGTCTCCGTTCTTGCCACTGGTGATGAACTGTTTGACGCCGTTGATGACGTAGCTGTCGCCGTCTTTCACCGCCATCGTGCGCAAAGACGACGCATCGCTGCCCACATGCGGCTCGGTCAGGCAAAACGCGCCCAGCATCTCGCCGCGTGCCAGCGGTTCGAGCCACTGCTTCTTTTGCTGCGCGTTGCCAAACTTCATCAAGATGGCGTTCACAGGGCAGTTGGTCACGCTGATCACGGTGCTGGTGCCGCCGTCACCGGCCGCGATTTCTTCGAGCACCAGCGCCAGCGTCACATAGTCCAGGCCCGCGCCACCCAGTTCTTCGGGCACACAAATGCCGTACGCCCCCAGCTCGGCCAGACCCTTGTGCGCTTCTTTGGGAAAGTGGTGCTTCTTGTCCCACTCGGCAGCGTGCGGCCACAGCTCGCGCTGGGCAAAGTCGCGCACGGCGTCACGGATCATTTCCTGGTCGGGGGTCAGCAGCATGTCGGTCTTTCTTTGTCGGGTCACCAAGGCAGCGTGCTGCCGTCATGGTTCAAAAATGCGCCTCGGTGTTTCGGGTCGCGTTGGGTACGTACTGTCTCCAGCGTTTGGCGCATGCTGGCGGCACTGTCTTGTACTTTGACAGGCGCTTGCGGACCGCCCATTTCGGTCTGCACCCAGCCCGGGTGCAAGCCCACGCAGCAAATTTCGGGAAAATCATGTTGAGCACAGCGGATGTACATGTTCAGAGCGACCTTGCTCATTCGGTAGAGCACCGCCATGCTGGTTTCGGTCAACGTCAAACTGCCAAAGTGACTGCTGATGACGGCAAAAGTACCTGCGGACGGGGCCAGCATGGGTGCGATCTGCGGCAACACCATCATGGGGCCCATGGCATTGGTGTGCATCAACAGATCGAATTTGTTTCTGGTGGGCGGCGAGACGGCAGTGTCCCGATCGCCCACCCCGGCAACATACACGGCCAAGTCCAGTTTTTCACCATCAAGTTGCCATGACAGGCCGCTGTTGCTCGCCGGGTCGGTCACATCCACACGCAAAGTTTCACAGCCAAGCCTTTTCAAGCGCTCCAAGCCATCCGAATTGCGTGCAGTGGCAATGACGCGCCAGCCATCCTCTCGGTACTGTCGAGCCAGTTCCAGGCCAATTCCCCGGGACGCGCCAATCAACAAGACTGTTGCCATGTCATTCTCCGTAATAGCTTCAACTTATAGCGATCGATGTCTGAGCTGTAGGTCGGTGGTTTTAGCCCCGACATGAAACCTTTGCAGGCAGATGTCGGAGCTGAAGCTCCGACCTACGAGAACCGAATTCACACCAACTCCAGCGCCACGGCCGTGCCTTCGCCGCCGCCAATGCACAGCGTAGCCAAGCCTTTTTTCAGGCCACGGGTTTTGAGCGCGTGGATCAGCGTGACCATGATGCGCGCGCCAGATGCGCCAATCGGGTGGCCGAGGGCGCAAGCGCCGCCGTTCACGTTAACCTTGTCGTGAGACACGTTCAGCTCTTTCATGAGCGCCATGGGCACCACCGCAAAGGCTTCGTTAACTTCCCACAGGTCCACGTCTTCGACCTTCCAGCCCGCTTTGGCCAGTGCCTTTTGTGTCGCGCCCACGGGGGCGGTGGCGAACCACTCGGGCTCTTGCGCATGGGTGGCGTGGCTGACGATGCGGGCCAGGGGCTTGCACCCCAACTTGGCGGCGGTGCTTTCGCGCATCAGCACCATGGCAGCCGCGCCGTCGTTGATGGACGAGCTGCTGGCGGCGGTGATGGTGCCGTCTTTCTTGAAGGCGGGTTTGAGGCTGGTGATTTTGTCGAGCTTGACTTTGCCAGGACCTTCGTCGATCGAGACCACGCGTTCACCGCTGCGGTCTTTCACCGTCACAGGGGTGATTTCGGTGGCAAAAGCACCCGACTCGGTGGCGGCCTTTGCGCGCTGCACGCTGGTGGTGGCAAAGTGGTCTTGCTCTGCGCGGGTGAAGCTGTATTTGGCAGCGCAGTCTTCGCCAAAGGTGCCCATGCTGCGGCCAGGCTCGTAAGCGTCTTCCAGGCCGTCGAGCATCATGTGGTCAAAGATGCGGTCGTGGCCCATGCGGTAGCCGCCACGGCCCTTGAGCATGAGGTAGGGCGCGTTGGTCATGCTTTCCATGCCACCGGCCACCAACACATCGTGTGTGCCTGCGACCAACATGTCGTGCGCGAACATGGCCGCGCGCATACCAGAGCCGCACATCTTGGACAAAGTGACCGCGCCCGCGCTCTTGGGCAAACCGCCCTTGAAGCCCGCCTGACGCGCTGGCGCCTGGCCCTGGCCTGCCATCAGGCAGTTGCCAAACAGCACTTCGGTGACCAGCTCAGGGCTGATGCCTGCGCGCTCGACGGCGGCCTTGATGGCGGCACCACCCAGGTCGTGGGCGGCCAGTGGAGAGAAGTCGCCCTGGAAGCTGCCCATGGGGGTGCGGGCAGCGCTGACGATGACGATGGGGTCGTGTGACATGGTGAAGCCTTTCAAGTGTGTGTGTCTTTGTGGATGTCGGCAATGATGAGGTGTTCGCCGGTTTCTTCTTCAGCGATGCGGCGGATGTAGGCCACGAAGTCGGGGTCTTCGCCGCGCAGCAAGAGTGGCAAGGCCAAACGGAAATCGTCGCGCCTGCACCACTCGCGCATATAGTCGTCCCAGGAGTTCCAGCGCCGCTGTTCGGTGGCGCTCATTTCCGCGCGATACGCAATGAGATAGGCCCGCTCGAACAGGGCGATCAGCATGTCGAAAATCGTCATCATGCGTTCGCGCTGCTCGGGCGTGGGATCGCGCAAGGCCTGCGTGGTGCGCAGCTGCAGATCGGCGTGATCGAGCACCACCTTCAGGAAATCGTTGTAAGCGTCGGAGAGGTGCTGATACGCCTCTTCTTCTTCATTTTCGCGCTCCTTGCGCTGCTCCAGCCAGAACACCCAGACGGCATAGGGCAGACCGAACACGGTCACCGCATAACTGCCCAACTCCAGAAATTCTGCCAAGTTCATGGGTACACGGCGCTCAGACGCCCCGGGGGTAACGTTTGAAGGCGCTGCGGAACACGTCCACCACCTCGTGCGCGCCGCTCATGCTCACGCCCAAGTCTTTGGCCAGGCCGTCCTTGATGCCATAGCACCAGCCGTGCACGCTGAGCTTCTGCCCGCGCGACCAGGCGTCTTGCACCACATTGGTCAGGGCCACGTTGCCCACTTGCTCGATCACGTTCATTTCGCACAGGGCGTCTTCTTGCTCGGGCACCGTGAGGTGATCCAGGCGGCGGCGGTGGCGCACCTTGACATCGTGAACATGGCGCAGCCAGTTGTCGGCCAAACCCACACGCATGCCCCGCAGCGTGGCCAGCACGCCGCCACAGCCGTAATGCCCCACCACCATGATGTGCTCGACCTTGAGCGCATCCACCGCGTACTGGATAACCGACAGCGCATTCAGGTCAGAGTGCACCACCACGTTGGCCACGTTACGGTGCACAAACACCTCGCCCGGGTCCAAGCCGGTGATCTGGTTAGCGGGGACGCGGCTGTCGGAGCAGCCGATCCACAAGTACTTGGGGTTTTGTTGATTGGCCAGGCGTGAGAAAAACGCTGGGTCATCGCGCACCATGCGCGCCGACCATTGGCGGTTGTTGTCCAGGAGGTGTTGCAGTGATGTGGTCATGGTGGGATTGTCGCTGGACTGGCCTACCGCAAGATGACAAGCCAGCTCAGCAGGTTTCGGCAAACAGCTCGCGGCCGATCAGCATGCGGCGAATCTCGCTGGTGCCCGCGCCGATCTCGTACAGCTTGGCATCGCGCCACAAACGGCCCAGCGGGTATTCATTGATGTAGCCATTGCCACCAAAAATCTGCACACCCTCGCCCGCCATCCAGGTGGCTTTTTCAGCGGTCCACAAGATGACCGAGGCGCAATCCTTGCGCACCTGGCGCACATGCTCGGCACCCAACAAGTCAAGGTTCTTGGCCACGGTGTAAGCGAACGAGCGTCCAGCCTGCAGCACGGTGTACATGTCAGCGACTTTGCCCTGAATCAACTGGAACTCGCCAATGCTTTGGCCAAACTGCTTGCGGTCGTGGATGTAGGGGATCACGTTGTCCATGACGGCCTGCATGATGCCCAGCGGGCCGCCGGTGAGCACAGCGCGTTCATAGTCCAGACCGCTCATCAGCACCTTGGCGCCGTTGTTCAGGCCGCCCAAAATATTTTCAGCAGGCACTTCCACGTTGTTGAACACCAGCTCGCCCGTGTGGCTGCCGCGCATGCCCAGCTTGTCGAGCTTTTGCGCAATGCTGAAACCCTTCATGCCCTTTTCAATCAAAAAGGCCGTCACACCGCGCGCGCCCAGCTCGGGCTCGCTCTTGGCGTACACCACCAGGGTGTCGGCATCCGGGCCGTTGGTGATCCACATCTTGGAGCCGTTGAGCAGGTAATAACCGCCCTTGTCTTCGGCCTTGAGCTTCATGCTCAGCACGTCCGAGCCCGCACCGGGCTCGGACATGGCCAAGGCACCGACGTGCTCACCACTGATGAGCTTGGGCAGGTATTTGGCGCGTTGCTCGGGCGTGCCGTTGCGCTTGATCTGGTTGACACACAGGTTGGAGTGCGCGCCGTAGCTCAGGCCCACTGAGGCGCTGGCACGGGAGATTTCTTCCATGGCGATCATGTGCGCCAAGTAGCCCATGTTCGCGCCGCCGTATTCCTCACCCACAGTGATGCCGAGCACGCCCAGGTCGCCCATCTTGCGCCACAGGTCCATGGGGAACTGGTCATTGCGGTCGATCTCGGCCGCGCGGGGGGCGATTTCAGCTTGGGCAAAGTCGCGCACCGCGTCGCGCAGAGCGTCGATGTCTTCACCGAGTTGGAAGTTCAGGCCGGGCAGGTTGTTCATGGTTTCTCCGTTGAGCGTTGTTAGTTTGTGTATTTGTGCAGTTACGGTGGTTTTCACGCTGAACGCTGAACGCCCAACGCAGAACACACTAATAAGTTTTAGGCACAGGCACCAGCGTCGACTGCATCACGGCACAGTCCGAGCGTTTGCCGCTGTCATCGATGTGCACCACTTCGGCGCTGGTCACGATGATGCGTTTGCCCGCCTTGGTGACACGACCGCTGGCGCGAATCTCGCCGCCTTGAAAGTTGGAAAGGAAGTTGATCTTGTATTCCACGGTGGTGACTTCCATGCCTTCTGGGGACACGGTCAGTGCAGCGTAACCGGCGGCGATGTCCGCCAGCGCGCCAATGGCACCGCCGTGAAAACCACCTTGCTGCTGTGTGACTTTGTCGCTGTAGGGCACCGCCAGTTCGACCTGCCCAACCGTGGCCGACAGCAATCGCACAC
This sequence comes from Limnohabitans sp., assembly GCF_017848645.1. Classification (GTDB taxonomy): domain Bacteria; phylum Pseudomonadota; class Gammaproteobacteria; order Burkholderiales; family Burkholderiaceae_C; genus Limnohabitans_A. The sequence goes on from NZ_JAFEIF010000077.1 coordinate 34,647, forward strand.
CCAAGTGGTTCATCATGCCCTGACGGGCCAGACTCAGCGCCACGCGCTCATGGGCTGCACGGTCTTGGTGCGCAGCGGCAGCAAGACTTGAGGGGTCTGAAGAAGGGGCAGTGCTCACATCGCATCCAGTGCTTGACATCAAACCCGGACTTTAATTGACGTTTACGTCAACGTCAACCAAAACCGGGGCCTTACCTGCCCCCCCGCCACGCCACACGGTCAGGCGCCAACACCCGCCTTGTTGGCCTTGGTCAGCAGGCTGCGGGTTTCTTTTTCGTGGGTTTTGACCTCGTCCAGGGTGGCTTCCAGATCGGCCAGCTGCGACTCCAGTTGCTGGCGGTGTTCGGCCAGCACCACGAGGAATTTTTTGAGCTGCGGCACTGTGTCGCGGGGGCTGTCGTACATGTCGATCAGGTCTTTGGCCTCGTTGAGCGACAGGCCCAGGCGCTTGGCCCGCAAGGTGAGTTTGAGGCGGGTGCGGTCGCGCGAGGAATAAACGCGGTTGCGCCCACCCGGGCCGGAGCGCTCGGGTTCGAGCAGGCCCATGTCTTCGTAAAAACGGATCGCGCGGGTGGTCAGGTCAAATTCCTGGGCCAGATCGCTGATCGAGAAGGTGTTCGCCATGGCGTGGGGTCCCCTGAGCTTGCGCAAGGGGGACAGGCCCGCAAAAACCCGCCCCCTACAATGAAAATTCATCTTTGACGTTAACGTCAACGTCAAATGCCCGAATGCTAACCCAAACCCCCTGACGCATGTCCACCTTGCCCACAGACCGCGTGATGCCCAGCCCCAGCGCCCGCGTCGACGGCCCACCTTTGCACTACCCCTTGGCCGAGCAGCTGCCCGCCACGGGCGGGGCCATCGAGGTGGCCCCCGGTGTTTTCTGGCTGCGCATGGGGCTGCCCTTTGCGCTCAACCACATCAACCTGTGGCTGCTGCGCGACCAACTGCCCGACCCGGCCCAGCCGGACGTGCTGCGTGAGGGCTGGACGGCGGTGGACTGCGGCATCGACAACCCGGCGACCCGCCAAGCCTGGCAAGACGTGGAGGCGCAAGTGCTGCAGGGCTTGCCCATCTTGCGCGTGCTGGCCACCCACATGCACCCGGACCACATGGGCCTGGCGCACTGGCTGTGCGAGCGCTGGCAAGCGCCGCTGTGGATGAGCACCAGCGAGTACCAATCGGCCCTGCTCGCTTGCAGCGGGTTGTCCAATTTTGGGGGCGCACCCACGGTGGCTTTTTTCAAAGCGCACGGTTGGAGCCAACCTGACGAGCTCGCCCAGGTGCAGGCGCGGGTGGGTTATTACCCCAGCATGGTGCCGCAGATCCCTGGCGCTTATGTGCGCTTGATGGCGGGCATGCAGGTGCGCATCGGCGAGCGCCTTTGGCAGTGCATCAGTGGTTACGGCCACTCGCCCGAACACATGGCTTTGCTCGATGCGCAGCAGCAGTTGCTGATCAGCGGCGACATGCTGCTGCCGTCCATTTCCACCAACGTCAGCGTCTACGCCATGGAGCCCGATGGCAACCCGTTGCAGTGGTTCCTCGACTCGCTGGACAAGATGGCGCAGCTGCCCGATGCCACCTTGGTGCTGCCCTCGCACGGGCGACCGTTTCAAGGCGCAATGACGCGCATTGCGCAACTGAAGTTGCACCACGCCGAGCGCCTGGCCGAACTGCTGCAGGCCTGCCGTGCGCAGGCGTGCTGCGCCCACGAGCTCTTGCCCGTGCTGTTCAAACGCCCCCTCGATGTGCACCAGACCACCTTCGCCTTGGGCGAAGCCGTGGCCCACCTGAACCTGCTGTGGCTGTCCGGCCAGATGCGCCGCGAACGCGGGGCTGATGGTGTGATCCGGTTCAGCACCCACCCCTAGGCCAGCGCCTTCACGCAAAGCCTGACTCAGTCTTCTTTCAAGTCCACCGGGGCCTGGCGCAAGGCTTTGCGGCGCTCGGCGTAGTCGGGCATGACCTCACCCACGGTTTCCCAAAAGCGCGGGCTGTGGTTCATCTCGCGCAGGTGGGCCAGCTCGTGCACCACCACGTAGTCGATCTGGCTGATGGGCAGGTGGATCAGCCGCCAGTTCAGGCGGATGTGCCCATCGTTGCGGGCACTGCCCCAGCGCGTGCTGGCGCTCGACAAACTGAGCTTTTGCCAACGCACCCCCAACAGCGGCGCGAAGTGCTTCAGTCGCTCCTCAAACAAAGCCTTGGCCTGTTTTTTGAGCCACACCTGGGCCGCGTCGCGCACTTGGGTCACCGAGGCACCGGGGGGCACCGTCACGGGCAACACCTGCTCGGGCGCCAGGTCTTGCCCATGCACACGCCCCACGCCGCGCTCGAGCACACACAGCTGCACCGTGCGCCCCAAAAAAGGCACCTCGGCCCCGTGCCGCCACTCGATGGCTTTTTGAAACTGTTCGGTCTGCCGCTCTTTGAACTGCTGCAGCTTGGCCACAATCCAGCCGCCTTTTTCCTGCACAGCGGCGTCCACCTCGCGCAGGGGCACCCAATTGGGCGCACGCACCACCAGGCCATCGGCCCCCACCAAAAAACCGATGCTCTTGCGCCGCGAGCGTTCAAAACGAAAAGACACCGTGACGCCTTGCAACTGGGCATGGCGGTTGGCCGCGGGGTGGGTGAAGCCCCAAGGGCCGGCTGGCGGCTGGGGCAATGCCTCTTGGGCATCGCCTGAACTCGGGGGTGTCGCGGCGTGCGGTGTTGTCGCGACAGACTGGGCGTCTGCTGCAGGCGGGGCCAAGGCTGTGGATGGCGACATGGTGCTGGGCTGCACCGGGTCACCGCCGGTGAAAAAGTCCAGCACAAATTGCAAAGGCGCGCGCATGCTGGCCCCCACTTGGCTCAATGCCCGGAGGCAGCGGGGTTGGCCTGAGGGTAAGCCTCGGGATCAAGACGGTGCATTTCGGACTCGATCCAGGTCTCGACTTCCAGCATCAACTCTTCGGCGCTGCGGCCTTCACTCGAAATGGCGCGGCCAATCGAGATGTCCACCACGCCCGGCTTTTTGACGAAGGCCCGTGTGGGCCAACAACGCGCCGAGGTCACGGCAATCGGGATGACGGGCACACCCGCCGCAATCGCCAGGCGTGCACCGCCGCTTTTGTACTCGCCCTTTTGGCCACGCGGGATGCGTGTGCCTTCGGGGAACATGATGACCCAGACACCGTCTTGCATGAGACGGCGGCCTTGCTGCACCACCTTGGCAAAGGCGCGTGAGCGCTGTTTGCGATCGATGTGGATCATGTCCAGACGCCCCATGGCCCAGCCAAAAAAGGGCACGCTCAGCAGCTCTTTCTTGAACACGTAGGCTAGCGGGTGCGGCATGATCGCAGGCATCACAAAGGTCTCCCAGGTCGACTGGTGCTTGACCAGCAAGACCGCCGGGTCCTTGGTGCCCAAGGGCAGGTTCTCCATGCCCTGGATGCGGTTTTTGATGCCCAAAATCCAGGTGCCACTGTTCACGGCCAGGCGCAACCAGCCCGCGCAAATCCAGTACAGCCGCGTGCTGCTGACGAAGTAAGAAATCAGCACCACAAACAGGGCCCAAGGGATGACGGTGATGGCCATCCACAACACATGGACCAGAGAGCGGATGAAGTTCATGTTGGCGTCGTTGTCAAAGGTAAGCGCGAGCCCGATTCAGAGCCCAGCAAATGATCAACACAGGCGGCCAAATCGGCATGCACCTGTGTACCGGCCGGAAAACCCGGCGGCAAGGCCTGCCCCAGCCATTCGGGGTGGCGCCCGCTCAGCACCATGTGCGGCACACAACCCACCACCTCGGCCACCTGCATGTCGCTCAGGCTGTTGCCAATGCAGGGCACGCCGGTCAGGTCCACGCCATAACGCTCGGCAATTTGCGAGAAAAGACCCGGCCAGGGTTTGCGGCAACCGCAACCCTCATCGGCCGCGTGCGGGCAATAGAAGAAGGCGTCGATGCGCCCGCCCACAGCCGCCAGTTTCTTGATCAAGTGGCTATGGACGGCGTTGAATGCGGCCATGTCAAACAGCCCCCGACCCAGACCCGACTCGTTGGTGGCCAGCACCACATGAAAACCCGCGTGGTTCAGGCGGCTGATCGCCTCCAAGGCCCCGGGCAACGGCTGCCACTCGTCCGGCGATTTGACGAACTCGTCACCCGTGCGGTTGATGGTGCCGTCGCGGTCGAGGATGACGAGTTTCAAATGGGTGTTCATGCGCGCTTGGTGAGGGGCCAGACTCGGATCGATTGATCAGGCCGCCAAACGCGACAAATCGGCCACGCGGTTCATGGCCACATGCAGCGACTTGAGCAGGCCCTGGCGGTTCAGGCGCAGGTCCATTTCTTCGGCGTTGACCATCACATCGTCAAAGAAAGCGTCCACTGGGGCGCGCAGCGCGGCCAGGGTTTGCAGGCTGGCGGTGTAGTCGCCCGCCTTGAACTGCGCCTCGGATTCGGGCAGCAGCCTTTGCATCACGGCGTACAGGCCTTTCTCGGCCTCTTCCTGCAGCAAGGCGGGGTTGACGTGAGCATCCACCTCACCGGCTTTTTTCAGGATGTTGCCGATGCGCTTGTTGGCGGCGGCGAGCGCGGGGCTCTCAGGCAGCGCAGCAAAGGCGCGCACGGCTGACAGGAACTGGTTAACCTGACCCAAACGGGCCGGGCGCAGGGCCATGACGGCATCGACCTCTTGCGCGCTGAAGCCTTGCTCGCGCAGGCTGCCAGACAAACGGTCGTAGATGAAGTCGATCAGTGCCTCTGCGTTTCCCGAAATCTTGTCGCCAAACACGGGCGTCGACAGGGCCAACAATTCAGGCAAGCCCAGCGCCACGTCTTTTTCGATCAGCATGCGGATCACGCCCAAGGCATGGCGGCGCAGCGCAAACGGGTCTTTGTCGCCCGTGGGCACATTGCCAATGCCGAACATGCCCACCAGGGTTTCGAGCTTGTCGGCCAAAGCCACCACCAGGCCCACGTTGTTGCGCGGCAAGTCGTCGCCCGCAAAGCGCGGTTTGTAATGGTCTTCGATGGCCTCGGCCACTTCAGTGGTCAGGCCATCGTGGCGGGCGTAGTAACCGCCCATGATGCCCTGCAGCTCAGGGAACTCGCCAACCATGTCGGTCAGCAAATCGGTCTTGGCCAGGCGGGCCGCCTGCTCGGCTTGCTGCGCCAGCGCATCGCCACCCACTTGCTGGCCAATGGCTTTGGCGATGGCGCAAACCCGCGCCATGCGCTCGCCTTGGGTGCCCAGCTTGTTGTGGTAGACCACTTTGGACAGGCCTTCGACGCGCGATTCGAGCGTCTTTTTGCGGTCTTGGTCGAAGAAGAATTTGGCATCGGCCAGGCGCGGGCGCACCACGCGCTCGTTGCCGCCAATCACGAACGAAGCGTCGTCGGGGCTGATGTTGCTCACCACCAAGAAGCGGTTCGTCAGCTTGCCCGATGCATCGATCAAGGGGAAGTATTTCTGGTTGGCCTTCATCGTGAGGATCAGGCACTCTTGCGGCACACCCAAGAACTCGGTCTCGAATTGGCAAGTCAGCACATTGGGGCGTTCGACCAGCGCGGTCACTTCGTCCAGCAAGGCGTCATCCTCAATCGGTTGGCAACCACCACCCACCTTGGCAGCCGCCGCTTGCAGCTGGCGCACGATCTCGGCGCGGCGCTCGGCAAAGCTGGCGATCACCGAGCCGTCGCGCTTGAGCACTTCGTCGTATTGGTCAGCGTGCGGCAAGAGCACGGGCGAGACCTTGGCCTCAAAGCGGTGGCCTTGGGTGCTGTTGCCTGCCGTCAGGCCCAGCGCCTTGACCGGCACCACGGTGGAACCATGCAAGGCGATCAGACTGTGTGCAGGGCGCACAAAGTTCACGCTGCTCCAGCCTGGCAACTCGCAATCGGTTTCCAGTTGGTACTGCATGACCTTGGGAATCGGCAGCTTGGCCAGCGCTTCTTCCAAAGCTTTTTGCAGCCCAGCTTGCAGCGAAGCGCCTTTAACGATGCTGTCGTAAAACAGGGCTTCGGCTTTGCCGTCGGGTGCGCGCTTGAGCGCCGCCACAGCGGCTGCCGGGTCGCTCACGTCGGCCCCAAGCGCTTGCAGTTTTTTCAGCAAGGCGGGGGTGGCGTTGCCCGCTGCGTCCAGGCCCACGGCCACGGGCATCAGCTTTTGCTGCACGGCCTTGTCGGCGGCATGTGCGGCCACGCCCGTCACATGCGCGGCCAGGCGGCGGGGCGAGGCAAAGGCCGTCACCACCGCGTCGGCAGCGGCCAGGCCCTGGGCCTTGAGTTGTTCGGCCAGCACGCCCGAAAACGCCGCACCCAACTTGTTGAGCGCCTTGGGCGGCAGCTCTTCCACAAACAGTTCTACCAGCAAATTTTGTGTCGTCATGTTGTTCTCCCTCACGCGGCTTTCTTGGGCATTTGGGCAACCCATTCACGCGGGGCCATCGGGAAGTCCAGACGTTCGCGGCTTTCGTAATAGCTCTGGGCCACGCTGCGGGCCAGGTTGCGGATGCGGCCGATGTAAGCGGCGCGCTCGGTCACGCTGATCGCGCCACGCGCGTCCAGCAGGTTGAAGGTGTGCGCGGCCTTGAGCACTTGCTCGTAGGCAGGCAGTGCCAGCTGTGCACCCATCAGGTGCTGGGCCTGTTTTTCGTGCGCGCCAAAGGCGGTGAACAAAAACTCGGCATCGCTGTGCTCGAAGTTGTAGGTCGATTGCTCGACCTCGTTTTGTTTGTACACGTCGCCGTAGGTCAAACCGTCGGTCCATTGCAGGTTGTAGACGTTGTCCACGCCTTGCAAATACATGGCCAGACGCTCCAGACCGTAGGTGATCTCGCCCGTGATCGGCTTGCAGTCGATGCCGCCGACTTGCTGGAAGTAAGTGAACTGCGTGACTTCCATGCCGTTCAACCACACCTCCCAGCCCAGGCCCCAGGCGCCGAGCGTGGGGTTTTCCCAATCGTCTTCGACGAAGCGGATGTCGTTTTTCTTCAGGTCAAAGCCCAGCGCTTCCAGACTGCCCAAATACAGCTCCAGGATGTTGCTGGGAGCTGGCTTCAAAACGACCTGAAACTGGTAGTAGTGCTGCAGGCGGTTGGGGTTCTCGCCGTAGCGGCCGTCCTTGGGGCGGCGGCTGGGCTGCACATAGGCGGCTTTCCACGGCTCGGGGCCGATGGCGCGCAAAAACGTGGCGGTGTGGCTGGTGCCCGCGCCGACTTCCATGTCGTAGGGCTGGAGCAAGGCGCAGCCCTGGGCGTCCCAGTACTGCTGCAATTTGAGAATGATTTGCTGGAAGGTCAACATGGCCGAAGCATTGCCAGCAGCGAGCTGGCCAGGGTTAGGGAAGGGCGCAAGTTTTGCGCGAACCCTTGATTTTACGGCCTTTGCCGCTGCCAAAAAGCCCAAGCCACCACCACACAGCACAGCGCCCACAGGGGGGCCAAACCCCAGCCACTGGCCCAGCGGGCAAAGGGCGTGAGGCCATGACGCCCGTCAAAAGTGCCCGTCAGGCTGCCCCGGGTGAAACGGGGCAACTGGTCGGTCACGCGGCCCGTGTGGTCGATGATGGCGGTGGCCCCGGTGTTGGTGGCGCGCAGCATGGGGCGGCCCAGCTCCATGGCCCGCAGCCGCGAGATGTTCAGGTGCTGGTCCACCGCAAGGGTGTCGCCAAACCAGGCGATGTTGCTCACATTCACCAAGGCCGTGGGCGCGGTGGCCGGGTCTTTGAAACGCAGGGCCAGTTCCTCGCCAAACAGGTCTTCGTAACACACGTTGGGGGCCAGACGCTGGCCTTGCCAGACCAGAGAAGCCTGGTCCCAGCCGCCCGGTTTGAAATCGCCCAAAGGGATGTTCATCATGCGGATGAACCACGCAAAACCCGGCGGCATGAACTCGCCAAAGGGCACCAGGTGCGACTTGTCATAGCGGTAGGGCGCAGCGCCCTGCGGCCCCAGCGCCACCACCGAGTTGCTATAGCCCTGCTCCAGGCTGCCCAAAGGCAGGCCCACCAAGGCCACAGGGCGGCCCGGTTGCGCAAAATGGGCCTGCAAGCCAGACCAGTACCCCTCTGGCAAATGGCGCGGCAGCAGGGGAATGGCGGTCTCGGGGGCCACCACCAGGGGCTGCTGGCTGGCGCGCAACTGCGCGTCGTACCACTGCAGGGCATCGCGCACGCCGCTGGCTGCCTGGAACTTGTCGGTCTGCGAAATATTGGCTTGCAGCAACTGCACCTGGCCCTGACCGGCAGACGTGGTGAACACCGGCCCAAAGGCCTGCAAAGCCCAAGCGGCAAGGCCCACGCCGATCAGTGGCTTGAGCGCCCGCAAGCGCCAGCCCGCCAGCGCGAGGCGCATGGCCAGCCAGGCGGCCACAGCCCCCATGCCGTACACCCCCACCCAAGGCGCGAAGGCGACCAAAGTGCCATCCACATGCGCATAGCCCCCGGCCCCCCACGGAAAACCCGTGAGCCAGCGCCCGCGCATGAGTTCGGCCAAGGTCCACACCGCCGCAAACAAAGCGCTGGCCCAACCCGGCCGCTCGGCCACCAGGCCCCGCGCCAGGCCCACCCAGACCGCCGAAGCAGCGGCGTAATACAGCGCCAGCGCCGTCGCCAGCGCCAGCACGGCCAGCACGGCCAAGGGCGCGGGCAAGCCCCCCACCTGGTGCATGGACACATACAGCCACCAAAAACTCCCCGCCAACCAGGCAGTGGCAAACACGCCACCAAACCAGGCCGCCCGTTTGAGGGGATGGGCCTCGCGGCCCCGAGAGAAAGACGCCTGCGTGAGACGCGCCAGGCCCGCCGCCAACAGCATCAAACTCAAAACCTGCAACCAACCCAGGGCCTGGCCACTGCCCGGCCAGGCGATGGACGCGGCCTGCGCGGCACCGGCCATCGCGGGCCAGACGGTCTGCCAAGCCAGCGCGCGTGGCCGCAAGCCGCTCATGCAGCGGGCCCGGGTGCAGGCGTGCGGCCCGGGCTGCCGGGTTCTTCAGCGCCTGCTGCGGGCATGGGCGACACCTTGAACCAGCGCACCGCTCCGGCGCGCGTGTGCAAGACCACAAAGCGCAGGCCTGCCAGCTCGAAGCTTTCGCCCCGGTGCGGCACATGGCCCATCTCATGGGCAATCAAGCCGCCCAAGGTGTCGAAATCGTGGTCGTCATCGGCCTGCCGCGCCTGCCGCAAATCCACGCCAAAAGCTTCGTCCACGCGCTCGATGGCGGTGTCGCCACTGACCCTGAAGCTGCGATCGGGCAAGCCAAAAATATCACCCGCGTCGTCGGCGATGTCGAACTCGTCCTCGATCTCGCCCACGATTTGTTCGAGCACATCCTCGATGGTGATCAGCCCGGCCGTGCGGCCGAACTCGTCAATCACGATGGCCAGGTGGTTGCGGTTGTCGCGGAACTGCCGCAGCAGATCGTTCAGGCCCTTGCTCTCGGGCACAAACACCGCCGGGCGGAGCAATGCGCGGATGTTCAACTCAGGCGCACGCTGCAGTTTGAGCAGGTCTTTGGCCAGCAAGATGCCGATGATGTTGTCGCGTTCGCCCTCATAAACAGGAAAGCGCGAATGCCCGGTGTCGATCACCAGGTGCAGCAACTCGTCCACGGGGTCTTCGATGTTCAGCAAGTCCATGCGCGGGGCAGCCAGCATCACATCGCTGGCGGTCATGTCGGCCATGCGGATCACGCCCTCGATCATCAAACGGCTCTCGGTGTTGATGATCTGGTTGTCCTCGGCCTCGGCCAGGGTCTCGATCAGCTCATCGGCCGAATCGGGTCCGGGGTGGATGAACTCCGCCAGTTTTTGCAGAAAACTTCGCTTGTCTTCGCGCTCGGCGTGGCGCGCAGGATAGGGGTCAGACACGGTCAAAGCTGGCAGGACATGCTGTAGTGAACAAACTACAAGGATAGCGGATTTGGATGAACGGCCACCGACACCTGAACTGCGAACGGCCTGTGAACGGCCGACTCAGGCACCCCTCAAGGCCCGCGCGAGCTGTCGCGGGCATCGCGCACGCCCTGGCGGATTTCTTGCACCGTGGCCAACCACTGGCGAAACTGGTGGGCCTGCATTTTGAGCTGGTAGTCCAGCTCGGCCATTTGCTCTTGCATCAGGCCGCTGAGCTGGCTGTCCAAGGTGGCTTGCGGCAAGGAAAGGTAGGCCTCGCTCTCGCTGCCATCGCGCTGCACCGCGGCACCGGCGTGGCGCGCAATCTTGAGCATGGCCACGTTTTCGCTCAGCGCGTGGATGAACAACAGGCTCACGCCCTGGTTGCGGGCGTGCATCACCGCATGGCCAAACAATTTGGCCCCCAGGCCTTTGCCGCGTTGGTGCGGCGACACCGACACACCAAACTCGGCGCAAGTGGCCCATTGCGGGTCGACCGAATAGGCCAGGTGCGCCATAGCCACCAGCTCCAGGCGGCGGTTGAAGACCCCGAAAATCTCGTCCCGCACAAAGTTCAGACCCTGCACGTAGCGGTCAATTTGCTCGTCGGTGGCGGCGTAGCCAAAGCGCAGGTAACGGTCTTGGGCGGGCAGGGCCTGCAAATGCCGCACGATGCGCGGCTTGTGGCGCGGCGAGAGTGAGCGGATGGGCACCCAGCTGGGGCTCTTGCGGGCCACCCCGGCCGGGGCCGATGGCCCCACATCGGCTGCACCAAACGCGCTTCGCCACCACTGGCGAAGCAGCGAAGTGAATCGGTTGGTACGCGTTTCAGAGGGGGTGTTCATGTCGACGCCTAGGGTTAACCCCATTTTGCACCCATTTGCCTGGCCCTGAACCCCTCGGGTTTTGTCGCCTGTGAGACCGCCGAGCCCACCTCTCAGGACTTGCCCTGTGTCGGCCCCGCCCGGAGCTGGTGACAATGCAGCTCTACAGGAGACAAGCGCATGGAACGTATCTGGCTCAAGAATTACCCGCCCGGTGTGCCCCACGACATCGACACCACTCAGTACAAAAGCCTGACCGACTTGCTGGAGCGGGCATTCCACGAACACGGCAACAACCCGTTTTCGGTCTGCATGAACCGCTGGATGAGCTACAAGCAGCTCGACGAATTGTCCACCGCGCTGGGGGCCTGGCTGCAAAGCAAAGGCCTGGAGCCCGGCAGCCGGGTGGCCATCATGCTGCCCAACCTGCCCCAGTTTGCGGTGACCATGGCGGCCATTTTGCGGGCCGGCTACACCTGCGTGAACGTCAACCCCCTCTACACCGCCCGTGAGCTGGAGCACCAACTCAAGGACTCCGGGGCCACGGCCATCGTGATTCTGGAAAACTTCGCGGCCACCTTGCAGGACGTGATCGAACGCACCGCAGTGCAGCATGTGGTGCTGGCTTCGATTGGCGATTTGCTGGGCCCCATCAACGGCCGCTGGTTGAGTTTTGCCGTGCGTCACTTGGCCAAAATGGTGCCCCCGTTTGAGCTGCCCCTGAGCGGCGGGCGCACCGTCACCCCGTTCAACAAAGCCCTTGCCCAAGGTCGCGGCATGAACCTGCGCCCGACGGCGCAAAGCATGGACGACATCGCTTTCTTGCAATACACGGGCGGCACCACCGGCCTGTCCAAAGGCGCGGTGCTGACCCACCGCAACGTGGTGGCGGCCATCTTGCAGGCCGAAGGCTGGTTTTCGCCGGCTCTGGCCGATGTGCCCGACCTGCGCAAGGTGAACAACATCGCAGCTTTGCCGCTCTACCACATCTTCGCGCTCACGCTGTGTTTGCTGGCCATCCGCCAAGGCTCATACATCACGCTGGTGCCCAACCCGCGTGACTTCGCCAAGTTCATCGAAGTGCTCAAGCAGCGCCCCTTTCATGTGCTGCCCGGGGTGAACACGCTGTTCAACGCGCTGATGCAGCACCCGATGTTCAAGACGATCGATTTTTCCTCGCTCAAGCTCACCCAGGCGGGCGGCATGGCCGCCTCCGAAGGCACGGCCCATCACTGGCAAAAAGCCACTGGCAGCGCCATGATCGAAGGCTGGGGCATGAGCGAGACCTGCGCGATTGGCACCAACAACCCGGTCACACAAAAGACCTTCAGCGGCAACATCGGCCTGCCCCTGCCGGGCATCGACATCGCCATCAAGGACGACGAGGGCCAAAGCCTGCCCGTAGGCAGCTCGGGCGAAATCTGCATTCGTGGCCCCAACGTCATGACCGGTTACTTCAACCAGCCCGCCGAAAACGCCAAGACCTTCACCGCCGACGGCTTCATGCGCACGGGCGACATCGGCATCATGGACGAGCAAGGCTTCACCCGCATCGTGGACCGCAAAAAGGACATGATCATCGTCAGTGGCTTCAACGTCTTCCCCAGCGAGCTGGAAAACCTGATCTCGACCTGCCCCGGCGTGGTCGAGTGCGCAGCCGTGGGCATCCCCGACGCCATGCAAGGCGAAACCATCAAGGTGTTTGTGGTGCGCAACGACCCGATGCTGACCGAAGAGGCCGTGTCGCGTTTTTGCCAGGACAAACTCACCGGCTACAAGCGCCCCAAATACATCGAGTTCCGCGACGAGCTGCCCAAATCCAACGTGGGCAAGATCCTTCGCCGCGATCTGCGCAGCGCCAAATGAGTTCGCCCAGCACATTGCCGCCAGGCGTGCGCGTGTTCGAGCGCGGCTGGCTGTCGGCCAACAACGTGCTGCTGCAGGACGCGCACAGCGCCACCTTGGTCGACAGCGGCTACGTTACCCACCAGGCCCAAACCCTGGCCCTGGTGCAGCACGCCCTGCAAGGCCGCACACTGGACCAACTGGCCAACACCCACCTGCACAGCGACCACTGCGGCGGCAACCAAGCCCTGCAAGCGCATTACCCGGCCCTGAAAACCTGGATCCCGCCGGGCCTGTCGCAAGCGGTGCAGCATTGGCGCGAGGACGAGCTGAGCTACCAACCCACAGGCCAGAACTGCCCCGCCTTTGCCTTCACCGGTTTGCTGCAACCGGGCAGCACCCACCGCTGGGCCGACATGGACTGGCAAGTGCACGCCGCCCCCGGGCACGACCCCCACTCGGTCATCTTGTTTGCGCCCGAACACCGCCTGTTGATGTCGGCCGATGCGCTCTGGCAAAACGGCTTTGGTGTGGTGTTTCCCGAATTGGCGGGCGTGGCCGCCTTTGACGAAGTGGCGCAAACCCTGGACCTGATCGAGCGGCTCGACCCCGCCACCATCATCCCGGGGCACGGCGCGGTCTTCACCGAAGTGGCCCCTGCACTGGCCCTGGCCCGCAGCAAACTTGAAGGCTTTGCGCAAAACCCCGAGCGGCATGCGCGCTACGGCACCAAGGTGCTGCTCAAATTCAAATTGCTCGAATGGGGCCAAATCTCGCGTGCCGAATTCAGCGACTGGGCCATGAAAGTGCCCTACATGCTTGAGCTGCACCAGCGCTTTGGCCAAGGCCACAGCCAGCGCGTCTGGCTCGACATGATGCTGGCCGAGCTGGCGCGCAGCGGGGCCATGCAAGAGGTGGATGGCGTGCTGCACGACGCGTGAAGCCCCAAGACACAGCCCTTATACAAAGCCCAAAAACAAAACCCCTCAGGCCGAAACCTGAGGGGCTTGAATCTGGAGCGGGAAACGAGGCTCGAACTCGCGACCTCAACCTTGGCAAGGTTGCGCTCTACCAACTGAGCTATTCCCGCAAACATCACTTTGGCGGAGTGGACGGGACTCGAACCCGCGACCCCCGGCGTGACAGGCCGGTATTCTAACCAACTGAACTACCACTCCTGGCAGTCTTCTCGTCATGAACCGAGTGGCTCCTCAACCTGGGCTCGAACCAGGGACCTACGGATTAACAGTCCGGCGCTCTACCGACTGAGCTATTGAGGAACAAGGATGACTTGAAAAGAAAACGTCGTAGAAATCTGCATTTCTACGACGTTTGATCTTGGTGGCCTGGGGCAGAATCGAACTGCCGACACGCGGATTTTCAATCCGCTGCTCTACCAACTGAGCTACCGGGCCTGAGCCTTGAATTCTAGCAGGTCTTTTGCGTGCGCCAGAGCACGGGCTTCAAAAATTAATGCGTTTCAGTGTCTCGCCAATGCCCGGCATGGTGAGGTCGCGACGGCAGCGGCCCATCAATGGCTGCGTTTGCTGCGTGTGAGGTCCACGCCGAGTTGCTTGAGCTTGCGGTACAGGTGGGTGCGTTCGAGCCCGGTTTTTTCGGCCACACGGGTCATGGAGCCGCCTTCGTGGGCCAGGTGGAATTCAAAGTAGGCTTTTTCGAAAGCGTCACGCGCTTCGCGCAACGGACGGTCGAGTTCAAAGCTTTGTTGCACGTCAGGTGCCGAAACGTTTTCGGTGGCGACCACCGTGGACATGGACAACACGCTGGGCGGCGGGGGAGGGCTGGCGGCCAACATGGCTTGCTGCACTTGGTCGCGGGCCAGGCCTTGCTCAACCGCCTTGAGCAGTTTTTGCAAGGTGATGGGCTTTTCCAGAAAGGCGTGTGCGCCAATCTTGACGGCGTCTACGGCGGTGTCGATGGTTGCGTGGCCGCTCATCATGATCACGGGCATGTTCAGCAAGCCATTGGCAGCCCACTCCTTGAGCAGGCTCACCCCGTCGGTGTCGGGCATCCAGATGTCGAGCAACACGAGGTCGGGGCGCATGTTCTGGCGGGCCTCGCGCGCTTGCGCAGCGTTTTCGGCAAGCTCGACCTGGTGACCCTCGTCGAAGAGGATTTCTGAGAGCAGGTCGCGAATGCCCAGCTCGTCGTCCACCACCAATATATTTGCCATATGCCTGTTTTGTCTCTGTTCATGAAGGGGGCTGTTCCAGCCCCTGTGCGGTTTGCGCCACTGCGAATGATAACGAGACTTGAGCGCCTTGAATGTCACCGCCCTCTTGCACGTTGGCCATGTCGATGCGGGCACCGTGTTCGTCGGCGATTTTTTTGACCACCGCCAGGCCCAGGCCCGTGCCTTTAGCCTTGGTGGTGACATAGGGCTCGAAGGCCCGCTGCAAGATGTTGGGGGCAAAGCCGGGGCCGGTGTCGGTCACCGTCAAGCGCACCCGCTGTCGCTGCGCACGCCACTCGGTGCGCACGCGCACGCGGGCTGTGGCCAGGCCTTGGCCTCGGGCCTCGCAAGCGTCTTGCGCGTTTTGCAACAGGTTGTGGATGACCTGGCGCAACTGTTGTTCGTCACCCAGGATGGCGGGGCATGCGGCATCGAGCTCGGTGATCACTTGGGCCCGGGCCACGCTGTCGTGCGGCTCGCTGGCATAGAGGGCCAGCACATCGTTGACCAGCGCATTGAGTTGCAGCGGCTTGAGCTCTGCCGTTGGCAAACGCGCGTAGTCGCGGAATTCGTTGACCAGGCGCTTCATGGCTTCCACCTGGTCGACGATGGTTTTGACCGATTTGGCCAGCACCGCGTCGTCTTGGGCTTCCAGTTTGCCGATCAGGCGTCTTTGCAGGCGCTCGGCCGACAGCTGAATGGGTGTCAAGGGGTTCTTGATTTCGTGCGCCAAGCGGCGGGCCACTTCGCCCCAGGCCTGGGCGCGTTCGGCCGAAACGATTTCCGAGATGTCGTCGAACACCAGCAAGCGCATGCCGTCGGGCAAGACGGCCCCGCGTGCCAGCAGTGTCACGCCGGTCTGGCTCAGCCCTTGGCCTGCGGCGTGGATGTCAAAAGATTTTTGCCAATGATCCAACTCGTGCGCGTCGGTGCCGGCGTGCAAGGCCTTGAATTGCGCATCCACCTCTTGCGCGAAAGCCATCAGACCAGGCAGGCCTTGCAGGCCCTGGCCTTCGTGGGCGCAGACCGGCACGCGCAAGATGCGTGTGGCCCCAGGGTTGGCCGACACGATGGTGCCCTGTGCGTCCAGCACCATGACCCCGGCCGTGAGGTTGTCCAGGATGGTTTGCAGTTTGCTTCTGGCCTGGTCAAGCTGGCTCAGGCTGCGCTCTCCGCTGGCGCGGGCGTCGGCCAGCTGTTGGGTCATGTCGGCAAACGAGCGGGTCAGGCCACCCAGCTCGTCTTTGCCTTGCAGCGCCAGTTTGGGCCGCAAGTCTCCGGCCGCCACCTGGCGCATGCCGTGGGCCAGCAGCAGCAAGGGCCGCGCCAGTTGGTTGCCCAGCAAGACAGCCAACAAGATGGCCCCCAGCACGGCCAGGAACAAGCTCAGCGTGAGTGTGCCGATGTACATGCGCCGCAGACCGTCACGGGCCAGGGCCCGCTCCTGGTATTCGCGGTAGGCCGCTTGCACTTCCAATGCGTTGTTGACCAGTGTGGGGGGCAGCTCTTGGGTCACCATCAGCAAACGCCGGTCTTCGCTCAAGGCCAGGCTCCACTGCGGAAACAGCACCAAGACCTTGATGCGGCCCTTGTCCCCCCCGGGAATGGCTTCGTCAAGCCCCTCCACCCAGGCCAGGCTCCCGTTTTGACGCGCTTCGCGCAGTTGCTGGGGTGTGGGACGGTCGGTCCTCAGTTGAAAGCGCGAAGGCCCCGCACTGGCCACCATTTGCCCGCCCAAGCTCCAGATGGCCACATCGCTGGCACCCAGTTGTGTGCGGATTTTTTCGGCCGCCAGGGCCGGGTTGAGTTCGCTCGCTTCTGCCCAGTTGGCGGCAGCGGCACGGCCTTGTTTGCTCAGGTCCTCACTCAAGGTGTCCAGGGTGGCACGCCCCAGGTTCAGGCCAGCCACCAAAGCCGCTTCCACCTTCACATCGAACCAGCTTTCAATCGAGCGCGAGACGAACTGGTAAGACACCACATAGATGAGCAAACCGGGGATGACACCCACCAGCGCAAAGATGCCTGCCAGCTTGACCAACAAGCGTGAGCCGAACTGGCCTTTGTACAAGCTGCGCAACAAGCGCACCATGCCCCACAAGATGGTGATCAACAAACCACTGGCCACCACCGCGTTGATGATCACCAGCCATTCGTAGTTCTGGTTGTATCGCTCGCGGTTACCCGTGGCCTGCGTCATGAGCACCAGCAAGCCAATGCCGATGACGGCCACACTCAGGGCACCCACCACCATCAGCCAGCGGCTGGTTCGCGAGGGCCGCTCGGTCAATGGCTCGCGGGAGGCTTTGAGCCAGGCCATGTCAGCGCACCAGCTCTTCGCTCAGGCGCAAGGTCTTGATGACCTGCAGGTTCCAGTCGGCCTGGTTGCCGGCTGCAATCTGGAAAGGACGGGGCAGCTGCGAGACATCGAGTCTGAAGTCATAGCGCAGGCGTTGGCGGGCATCGGGGTCCAGGCTCTGGGCATCGGCGATTTTCCAGGCCGATTGACGCCGGATCACGCTCAAGGCCTCGGCCAGGGTTTCGAAGTTCTGTGAAATGCTGCCCGCCAAGCCTGTGCCTGAAATCGGCTCGCTGGAGACATTCAGGCGCCAGCGGCGGGTCAAGGGTTGAAAGGCCAGCCGGTAATAACGGCTGGCCGCGCCGATTTTTTTGTCGGTCCAGTACCAGCGGTCTCGCAACACCTCGGCTTCGACCACGAAATGCACCGCCAGGCCTTTAATGAGGGCGTCTTCCACGGCCGGGCCGAGTTCCAGCTTCAGCTGGGCATTGAGCAGCAAGGCATTGTCTTTGCGCACCGGCATGAGCTCGGTCAGCTCCACGCTGGAGGTTTGCGACCATGCATTGCTCAGGCCCAGCAATGCCACGAGCAAAGCCCGGGCCAACCAAGCACCCAGCTCAATCCCGATCCTTCTCCAGCAGTGCGTAATAGAAACCGTCATGTTCACCCAATGCATTGTGCTCGACAGGAAGGCCTGTGGGTATTTTGCCGGGTATCAAATGTCCTGGTGAGGGCAGCATTCTTGCATCTGTGTTGCGCTGAAGAAACGCTTGCACGGTGTCTTCTCCCTCTGAGCGGAAAACCGAGCAGGTGCAGTACAGCAAACGTCCACCCGGAGCGAGCAAGGGCCACAGGGCCTTGAGCAGTTGGGCCTGCGTTTGGGCCAGTTGCGCGCTGTCGCCTGGGCGTCGCAGCCAGCGCACATCGGGGTGTCGGCGCACGATGCCAGAAGCAGTGCAGGGCGCATCGAGCAAGATCGCGTCAAAGGCCACACCGTCCCACCACTGCGCAGGCTGGGCGGCATCGGCAGCACGCACCAGGGCACGCGCCTGGGCCTGTGTGCCCAGGCGTTGCAGGTTGTCCTCGATGCGCTGGCACCGCGCGGCGTCCACATCCAGCGCCATGACCTGGGCGTTGGGGTAGCAAGCCAGCAGGTGGCCTGTTTTGCCCCCTGGTGCGGCGCAGGCATCCAGAATGCGCCAGGCCTTCTCCGCCTCGCGGCCTTGCAGCAGCAAGGGGGCGGCCACTTGCGCGGCGGCGTCTTGCACCGACACATGGCCCAGCCCAAAACCAGGCAGCTGGTGCACGGGCACCGCACGCTCGAGTTGCAAACCCGTTGCACCGACCGGCTTGGCTGCCAAACCCATGGCCAGCAACTGCGCCTGGTAATCGACCACGCTGTGGTGACGGGTGTCCACGCGCAAGCTCATGGGGGCCGGCTCTTGCGCCATGTCCAGCAATTTTTCCCAGTCTTCGGGGTATTCGTCCTGCACACGGGCCACCCACCAGCGCGGATGATTCCAGCGTGCCTGGGGGTCGCTGTCGGTGTCTGCCACCAAGGCCTCACGCTCGCGCAGAAAACGGCGCAAACAGGCGTTGATGAAACCGCTTTGGGCCTGGGTCTGTCTTTGTTGCCGTGCGGCATCGACCGCTTGGTTGACCAAGGTGTGCACAGGGTATGGTGCATCTTCGCCCTGCCAGCCCAAGGCCAGCGCCGTGCACAACAAGGCGTCGGCCGCTGGGGGCGGTGCCTTGCTGGCCAAACGCTCGCGCAGCGCCATGGCCCGCCCCAGTTGACGCATCACCTGAAAGGTGAGGGCCTGGACACCCGGGCGCAGATCGGGCGACACCTTGGCCAATTCGGTGGTCAGGGAACGCCCAGCCCGCACCGCTTGGACCACCGCTGCCGTGGCTTGCAGCTGCCGCGACAAAGGCACGGACGCGGCGGTGCCTTGATGGGCAGCTGGAGGGCTGTTGGGGTTTTTCTTCTGGCTTGGAGGCTTGTGGTTCATGGCAGCGTATCTCAGGTAGAGGCCATGGTCAGGTCCAAGCGAACAGCGGGTTTGAAGTTCAAACGCCGCGCCAGCCACGAAGCCGGGCGCATGTCCAAAGCGTCGTTGTAGGCCCCGACTGCCACATGGTAAGGAATCATGGCTGCGGGCAAGGTTTGGCGCATGCGGTTCAGGGCAATGTCCAGATCGGGGCGGATGGCCTCTGGGGCTTGCTGCTGCAGCAAGCGGATTTCACTGACCAGCTGCAGGTGCTGACTGATCACCTGCTTGAGCACCGCTTCGTCCAGGGGCTGCATGCGGGCTTGCGTGAGGGCTTCGAGCATCTGGTCACTGGCAGCCTGCACCGCCAGCAACTCTTGCGCTTCGGCCTCGCCCACCAGGCTTTGCCGCGCCGCCAACCCCCCTTGCAAACGCACCAACAGGCGCAGCCAAACAGCGTCCACACTGCTCCATTGGCGCACCACTTCGGCGCGCAAACGCACCAAACGGTTATGCGCACCCACCGACCAAAACAGGCACAAAGCCAGCACTACGCCCACCACCAGAGCACCCATGTTGCATTCCTCGCAGGGTCATTGTCCAAAAAGAACAGCCCCTGTCCACATGGCGGTACAGGGGCTGAATGGGCTCACCGCTCAAGCGGTGAACGCGTCGCTCAGGCGGCTTCGCCAGCGTCGGTGACGGTGTCCTCAGCCGTGTCACCGGCCAAGTCCGCAGCTTCGGCTTCGGCAATGGCACGGCGCTCGGCGTCGTCCATGGCGTCCTTGACTTTGCGTGCCTGGTGGTAAGCCAAGCCGGTACCGGCAGGTATCAAGCGACCCACGATCACGTTTTCCTTCAGGCCACGCAGCTCGTCGCGCTTGCCCATGATGGCCGCTTCGGTCAACACGCGGGTCGTTTCCTGGAAGGAAGCGGCCGAGATGAACGAGTCGGTCGACAAGGAGGCCTTCGTGATACCCAGCAACAAGTTGCTGAAGGTCGCGGGGATCTTGCCGTCGCGCTGCAAGGCGTCGTTGGTGTTGAGCATTTCGGAGCGCTCCACCTGCTCACCGGAAATGTAGTTGGAGTCGCCGATGTTCTCGACCACCACGCGGCGCAGCATCTGACGAACAATCACTTCGATGTGCTTGTCGTTGATCTTCACGCCTTGCAAGCGGTAAACGTCCTGCACTTCGTCCACGATGTAGCGGGCCAGCTCTTCGATGCCCAGCAGGCGCAAGATGTCTTGTGGATCGGCCGGGCCGTCCACAATGCTCTCGCCCTTGTTGACCACTTGGCCTTCGTGCACCAGGATGTTCTTTTCCTTGGGGATCAGTTCATCCCAGACCTTGCCTTCTGGGTCGGTGATCTGCAAGCGGACCTTGCCTTTGGTTTCCTTGCCGAACGACACGGTGCCAGTGATCTCGGCCAGCATGCCCTTGTCTTTGGGTGTGCGGGCTTCAAACAGTTCGGCCACACGGGGCAGACCGCCGGTGATGTCTCGGGTCTTTTGACCTTCGACCGGGATACGGGCCAGCACTTCGCCAGGGCCCACGTCCATGCCGTCGCGCACCTGGATCAGCGAGCCGATCTGGAAGCCGATGGTCACCGAGTGGTCGGTGCCAGGGATCTTGACTTCTTTACCAGCCGCATCGATCAGCTTGACCTGTGGGCGAATGACCTTGGCTGCGCCACGGCGCTTGGGGTCAATGACCACCAGGGTCGACAAGCCGGTCACTTCGTCGAGCTGCTTGGCCACAGTCAGGCCTTCTTCGACGTTTTCGAACTTCACGGTACCAGCGTACTCGGTGATGATCGGACGTGTCAGCGGGTCCCAGTTGGCCAAAATGGCACCAGCCTTGATGGTCTGGTCGGCCTTGACCGACAAGATGGCACCGTAGGGCACTTTGTGGCGCTCGCGCTCACGGCCGTGCTCGGTGATGACGATCTCGCCGGAGCGGGAAATCACCACCAACTCACCTTTGCTGTTGGTCACATAACGCATGGTGGCGTTGAAACCAATGGTGCCGTTGGACTTGGCTTCCACGCTGGAGGCCACAGCGGCACGCGAAGCCGCACCACCGATGTGGAACGTCCGCATGGTCAGCTGGGTGCCGGGTTCGCCAATCGACTGGGCAGCAATCACACCGACCGCTTCGCCGTTGTTGACCAAGCCGCCACGGCCCAGATCGCGGCCATAGCACTTGGCGCACAAGCCGAAACGTGTGGCGCAAGTCAGCGCTGTGCGCACTTTGACTTCGTCCACGCCAGCGGCTTCGAGTTCGTCGAGCATGTCTTCATCAAGCAAGACGCCCGCTTCGGCCAGCACCGCACGGTTTTCTGGGTGCAGGACGTCTTCGACGACGGTACGGCCCAGGATACGGTCACGCAGCGATTCGATCACTTCACCGCCTTCGACGATGGCGCGCATCAGCGAGCCGTCGGTGGTGCCGCAATCGAGCTCGGTCACGACCAAGTCTTGGGTCACGTCCACCAAACGACGGGTCAGGTAACCTGAGTTGGCCGTCTTCAAAGCCGTGTCGGCCAGACCTTTACGTGCACCGTGTGTCGAGATGAAGTACTGCAACACGTTCAGACCCTCACGGAAGTTCGCCGTGATGGGGGTCTCGATGATGGAGCCGTCTGGCTTGGCCATCAGACCGCGCATACCGGCCAACTGGCGAATCTGCGCTGCAGAGCCGCGCGCACCGGAGTCGGCCATCATGTAAATCGAGTTGAACGATTCCTGGTCGACTTCGTTGCCGTGGCGGTCAATGGTGCGCTCTTTGCGCAGCTGGTCCATCATCACCTTGGAGACGACGTCACCGGCTTTGCCCCAGATGTCAACGACCTTGTTGTAGCGCTCGCCAGCGGTCACCAGACCGGAGACGTATTGCTGCTCGATGTCTTTGACTTCTTTTTCGGCCGCTTCGATGATGGCGGGCTTCTCAGGCGGCACCAACATGTCGTCGATGCCGATCGAGATACCGGCGCGAGTGGCCAAACGGAAACCGTTTTGCAGCAACTTGTCGGCAAACACCACGGTCTCTTTCAAGCCGCACTTGCGGAAAGACGTGTTGATCAGCTTGGAGATTTCCTTCTTCTTCAGCGCCTTGTTCAGGTTGCTGAAAGGCAGGCCCTTGGGCAGGATCTCGGACAACAAGGCACGGCCCACGGTGGTTTCCACCATCGACACCGACGAGCTGAATTCGCCCGTGGCCTTGTCTTTCGTCCACTCCGTCATGCGCACGTTGATCTTGGCGGTCAACTCCACAGCATTGGCGTCCAGGGCGCGCTGCACTTCACCGATGTCGGAGAAGATCAGGCCTTCGCCTTTGGCGTTGATGCGGTCACGTGTGGCGTAGTACAAGCCCAGCACCACGTCTTGCGATGGAACGATGGACGGCTCGCCCGATGCAGGGAACAAGATGTTGTTCGAAGCCAGCATCAGGGTGCGGGCTTCCATTTGCGCTTCGACCGACAAAGGCACGTGAACGGCCATCTGGTCACCGTCGAAGTCGGCGTTGAAGGCCGCGCAAACGAGGGGGTGCAACTGGATGGCTTTGCCTTCGATCAGCAAGGGCTCAAAAGCCTGAATACCCAAACGGTGCAGCGTCGGCGCACGGTTGAGCATGACGGGGTGCTCTTTGATGACCTCTTCCAGGATGTCCCACACCACGGGGGTGCCGGCTTCGACTTCCTTCTTGGCGGCCTTGATGGTGGTCGCGATGCCCATGGCTTCGAGACGCGCAAAGATGAAGGGCTTGAACAGCTCAATCGCCATCAGCTTGGGCAAACCGCACTGGTGCAGCTTAAGAGTTGGACCCACGGTGATCACGGAACGACCGGAGTAGTCCACCCGCTTGCCCAGCAAGTTCTGACGGAAACGACCGCTCTTGCCTTTGATCATGTCGGCCAAAGACTTCAGGGCCCGCTTGTTGGCGCCGGTCATGGCCTTGCCGCGGCGGCCGTTGTCCAGCAAGCTGTCCACGGCTTCTTGCAACATGCGCTTTTCGTTGCGCGCGATGATCTCGGGCGCTTTGAGTTCCAGCAAACGGCGCAGACGGCTGTTGCGGTTGATCACGCGGCGGTACAGGTCGTTCAGGTCGGAGGTCGCAAAGCGGCCGCCGTCCAGTGGCACCAAAGGACGCAGGTCCGGTGGCAACACGGGCAGCACTTCGAGCACCATCCACTCGGGCTTGATGCCCGACTTCTTGAACGCTTCCAGCACCTTGAGGCGCTTGGAATTTTTCTTGACCTTGAGTTCGGAGCCGGTCAGGTCACCGCGCAGGCGCTCGATTTCGCTTTCGATGTCGATGCCTTGCAGCAATTCCTTGATGCCCTCGGCGCCCATCTTGGCCACGAATTCGTCGCCGTACTCTTTGACTTTGGCGTCGTAATCGTCCTCGGACATGATGCCGAATTTCTTCAGCGGGGTCATGCCCGGGTCGGTCACCACATAGGCTTCAAAGTACAGCACGCGTTCGATGTCACGCAAAGTCATGTCGAGCACCAGGCCCAAACGAGACGGCAATGACTTCAGGAACCAGATGTGGGCGCAAGGTGCGGCCAGATCGATGTGACCCATGCGCTCGCGACGCACTTTGGTTTGTGTGACTTCAACGCCGCACTTCTCGCAGATCACGCCGCGGTGCTTGAGGCGCTTGTACTTGCCGCACAGGCATTCGTAGTCTTTGATAGGGCCAAAAATTTTGGCGCAAAACAGACCGTCGCGCTCGGGCTTGAAGGTTCGGTAGTTGATGGTTTCAGGCTTTTTCACTTCGCCAAAAGACCAGGAACGGATCTTCTCGGGCGATGCCAAGCCGATGCGGATGGCATCGAAATGGTCATCGGGCGTGAACTGCTTGAACAGGTCGAGTAGTGATTTCATGGTTTGAATCCTTTGCCTGTGAATTAAGAACGCTCGAGCTCGATGTCAAGGCCCAGCGAACGGATTTCCTTGACCAGCACGTTGAACGATTCGGGCATGCCCGCTTCGATAGAGTGTTCGCCTTTGACAATGCTCTCGTACACCTTGGTACGGCCTTGCACGTCGTCCGACTTGACGGTGAGCATTTCTTGCAAAACGTAAGAAGCGCCATACGCCTCCAGTGCCCACACTTCCATCTCACCGAAGCGCTGACCACCGAACTGCGCCTTACCACCCAGCGGCTGCTGCGTGACCAAGCTGTAAGGACCGGTCGAGCGGGCGTGCATCTTGTCGTCCACCAAGTGGTGCAGTTTCAAGAAGTGCATGTAGCCAATGGTGGTTGGACGGTCAAAGGCTTCGCCCGTGCGGCCGTCAAACAAATTGGCTTGGGTGCGGGTAGCCGTCAAACCTTTGGCTTTGGCCAGGTCTTCCGGATAAGCCAGGTGCAGCATGGCGCGGATTTCTTCTTCAGCCGCACCGTCGAACACGGGCGTGGCAAAGGGGAAGCCCTCTTTGAGGTTACCCGCCATGTCCAGCACTTCGTCATCGCTCAATTGCGACAAGTCTTCCTTGCGGCCCATGCTGTTGTAGAGCTGCTCGAACAGCTTGCGCAGCTCGGCAATCTTTTCCATGCGCTGGGTTTCGGCTTGCAGCATGTTGCCAATGCGTTGGCCAATGCCTTTGCCTGCCCAGCCCAGGTGGACTTCGAGCACCTGACCCACGTTCATGCGCGAAGGCACGCCCAAGGGGTTCAACACGATGTCGGCGGGTGTGCCGTCGGCCATGAAGGGCATGTCTTCGACGGGCACGATCTTGGAGACCACACCCTTGTTGCCGTGACGACCGGCCATCTTGTCACCGGGCTGCAAGCGGCGCTTGACGGCCAGGTAGACCTTGACCATTTTGAGCACACCAGCGGGCAACTCGTCGCCTTGGGTGAGCTTCTTGCGCTTTTCTTCAAACGACAAGTCGAAGCTGTGACGGGTCTGCTCCAGCGAGTTCTTGATGGACTCGAGTTGCATGGCCACATCGTCTTCGGCCGGGCGAATGTCGAACCAATGGAACTTGTCCACCGACTCCATGTAGGCCTTGTCGAGCTTGGTGCCTTTGGCCAGCTTTTGCGGGCCACCGTTGGCCACGCGGCCCACCAGCAGTTTCTCGATGCGGTCAAAGGCGTCGGCTTCCACGATGCGCAGCTGGTCGTTCAGGTCCAGGCGGAAACGCTTGAGTTCGTCGTCGATGATCTGCTGGGCACGCTTGTCGCGCACGATGCCTTCGCGGGTGAAGACCTGCACGTCGATCACAGTGCCTTGAGAGCCCTGGTCCACGCGCAGTGAGGTGTCTTTCACATCGCTGGCTTTTTCGCCGAAGATGGCGCGCAGCAGTTTTTCTTCGGGCGTGAGGGTGGTTTCACCTTTGGGTGTGACCTTGCCCACCAGCACATCGCCGGGTTGCACTTCGGCACCCACGTAGATGATGCCGGAGTCGTCCAGACGGCCCAGTTGCTGCTCGGACAGGTTGGGGATGTCGCGCGAAATTTCTTCGGCACCCAACTTGGTGTCACGGGCCATGACCACGAGTTCTTCGATGTGGATCGAGGTGTAGCGGTCTTCGGCCACCACGCGCTCGCTGATCAAAATCGAGTCTTCGAAGTTGTAGCCGTTCCAGGGCATGAAAGCGATCAACATGTTCTGACCGATGGCGATCTCGCCCAGGTCGGTCGATGCGCCGTCGGCGATCACGTCACCCTTGGCCAGCTTGTCGCCACGCTTGACGATGGGGCGCTGGTGGATGTTGGTGTTCTGGTTGGAACGCTGGTACTTGATCAGGTTGTAGATGTCCACACCCACTTCGCCAGCCAAAGCTTCAGCGTCGTTCACGCGGATCACGATGCGGGTCGCGTCCACATAGTCCACGATGCCGCCACGCGTGGCAGTGACCACGGTGCCGGAGTCGACCGCTGCAACGCGCTCGATGCCGGTGCCGACCATGGGCTTTTCAGGACGCAGCACAGGCACGGCCTGACGCGACATGTTGGCACCCATCAAAGCGCGGTTGGCGTCGTCGTGCTCCAAGAATGGCACCAGCGAGGCAGCAACAGACACGATCTGGGCAGGCGACACGTCCATATACTGGATGCGTTCGGCACCACACAGAATGGATTCACCTTTTTCGCGGGCAGACACGAGGTCACCGGTCAGCTTGCCGTCTTTGTCCAACGCGGCGTTGGCCTGGGCGATGACGTACTTGCCTTCTTCGATGGCCGACAGGTAGTCGATGTCCATTGTCACTTTGCCTTCGACCACACGGCGGTACGGGGTTTCAATGAAACCATACTCGTTCAGGCGGGCGTACAAGGCCAGTGAGTTGATCAGGCCGATGTTCGGACCTTCAGGCGTTTCAATCGGACACACACGACCGTAGTGGGTCACGTGCACGTCACGCACTTCGAAGCCTGCACGCTCGCGGGTCAAACCACCTGGGCCAAGTGCCGAAACACGGCGCTTGTGGGTGATCTCGGCCAGCGGGTTGGTCTGGTCCATGAACTGCGACAGCTGGGATGCACCGAAGAACTCTTTCAAGGCCGCAGAAATCGGCTTGGAATTGATCAGGTCATGCGGCATGAGCGGCTCTTGCTCGGCTTGACCCAAACGTTCTTTGACGGCTTTTTCGATACGCGCCAAACCGGTGCGGTATTGGTTCTCGGCCAATTCACCCACGCAACGCACGCGGCGGTTGCCCAAGTGGTCGATGTCATCGACTTCGCCGTTGCCGTTGCGCAGGTCCACAAGAATCTTGACCACAGCCAGGATGTCTTCGTTGGTCAGCACCATGGGGCCTGTGGACTCACCACGGCCCACACGCGCGTTGAACTTCATGCGGCCCACACGCGACAGATCGTAGGTGTCGGGGTTGTAGAACAAGCGCTGGAACAGGGCTTGTACCGCGTCTTCGGTTGGCGGCTCGCCAGGGCGCATCATGCGGTAGATGGCCACGCGTGCAGCGAATTCGTCCACGGTTTCGTCGATGCGCAGGGTTTGCGAGATGTACGCGCCCTGATCGAGTTCGTTCGTGTAGATGCAAGGCAGGTCCTGCACACCGGCGGTGCGCAATTTTTTCAGCAAGGCTTCGGTCAACTCTTCGTTGGCCTTGGCCAGGATCTCGCCTGTGTCGGCTTCGACGATGCTGCGAGCCACCACGCGTCCAATCAGGAAGTCTTCGGGCACGCTGACGTGCGTGGTGCCAGACTGCTCCAGCTCACGCGTGTGGCGCACCGTGATGCGCTTGTCTTTGGCGACCACCACTTTGCCGGACTTGTCGGTGATGTCAAAACGGGCCACTTCGCCGCGCAGACGCTCTGCCACAAATTCCATTTGCGCACCGCTGTCCATCAGTCGGAAGTTGTCGTTGACGAAGAAGTTCGCCAGGATCGACTCGGGGTTCAGGCCAATGGCCTTGAGCAGGATGGACACCGGCATCTTGCGGCGACGGTCGACGCGGAAGTACAGGATGTCTTTCGGGTCGAATTCGAAATCGAGCCAAGAGCCGCGGTAAGGGATGATGCGTGCCGAGAACAGCAGCTTGCCCGAGCTGTGGGTCTTGCCCTTGTCGTGCTCGAAAAACACACCCGGCGAGCGGTGCAACTGAGACACGATCACGCGCTCAGTGCCGTTGATGATGAAGGAGCCTTTGTCGGTCATCAAAGGCACTTCGCCCATGTAGACTTCTTGCTCTTTGACTTCCTTGACCACCTTGTTTTGAGAGGTGGAGGAGTCACGGTCATAAATGATGAGTTGCACGCGGGCACGCACGGCCGACGAGAAGGTCAAGCCACGGGTTTGGCACTCGCGCACATCAAACGCTGGCTTGGCCAGGTTGTACTCGACGAACTTCATCTCCACAAAACCGTTGTGGGACACGATGGGAAATGCCGACTCGAATGCGGCCTGTAGGCCTTCATGTGTGCGTTTGGATGAAACCACACCTGCCTGCAAGAAGGACGTGTACGCGTCTTTTTGCATTTGCAGCAGGTAAGGGACTTCGAGCACGCTTTCGCGGCTGCCGAAACTTTTGCGGATTCGCTTGCGTTCGGTGTATGAATAGGCCATGAGATCTCCGGGCTTGATCTTTCAGAACTGGGTGTTGAGCGAGCTGTTGCACTCTCTCAACGGTCTTGGCGGCTGGCCTCTACCAGCGTTGGCGGACGATTGCGCATTGCACGCAACCCGTACCAAGGGTTTTCTGCAGTCGGGTCAGAAAACACTGGAAAGTAGACTTGTTCAAATCCACTTTCCGGTGTTTCGCTAAAACACTGGAAAGCAGACTGGGTTCAATCCACTTTTCGGTGTGCTCTTCAAGCACCAAAGGCTGGAGGCCCTTTCGGACACTCCAGCCTTGGAACAAAACCGAATTACTTCAGTTCGGCCTTGGCGCCAGCTTCTTCCAGCTTCTTCTTGGCAGCTTCAGCGTCAGCCTTTGGCAGGCCTTCTTTGACTGCTTTGGGTGCGCCGTCAACCAGGTCTTTGGCTTCTTTCAAGCCCAGGCCAGTGATTTCGCGCACTGCTTTGATCACGGACACTTTGTTGGCGCCGGCTTCGAGCAACATGACGTTGAAGTCAGTCTTCTCTTCTGCAGCAGCAGCAGCACCGCCACCAGCAGCAGCAGGAGCGGCCATGGCGGCAGCGCTCACGCCAAACTTCTCTTCGATGGCTTTCACCAGGTCGTTGAGTTCCATGACCGTCATGCTGTCCAGCGCGGTCAAAAATGCGTCTTTATCGAATGCCATTTTTATTTCCTAACAATTGGTTAAAACACGAACGCTGGCCTCAAGCGGCAACAGCTTCGCCTTCGCCTTTTTTGGCCGCCAGAGCACCCAACACCACAGCGGTGCGGGACATTGGCGACATCAGCAAGCCACACAACTGAGCCAACAAAACTTCTTTCGAAGGGATGCTTGCCAATTGCTTCACGCCGTTGACGTCCAGGGCCTTGCCTGCAAATGCACCTGCGCGAATGACCAACTTGTCGTTGGTTTTCGCGAATTCGGCCACCACTTTCGCGGCGGCGACTGCATCTTCAGAGAAGCCATAGATCAGCGGACCGGTCATCTGGTCGGCGACAACTTCAAACTGCGTACCTGTCACAGCACGGCGGGCCAGGGTGTTTTTCAACACGCTCAGCGAAACGCCCAGGCTGCGAGCTTTGACGCGCAGGTTTGTCATGTCAGCGACCGTGATGCCACGGTATTCCGCCATCACCAGCGTTTGAGCTTTAGCGGCGAGGTCGGTCACTTCGGAAATGACCGCTTCTTTCTCACTGCGATTCAGACTCAAGGTCTACTCCTTTATATGTGTTGTCCGGGTTGCCCCTTGAACACGCCTATTTGCAGCGACCAACTGTTTTGGATCTTCATCCATCTGCAGCGGGATCGCCATCTGCGTTGGCCCAAAACCTCAAAAAAATTTGAGGTTTTGTTGATTAAGCACACAGGGTGTGCACCAACGGTCTTGGATGGCCCACCGATCTTTTGCAAGATCAACGGCCCACCACATTGAGGTGCTCGGGTGAGCCCCTCAAATCTTTGCCATCACGCCGAGATGGATTGTGTGTCGACGCGAACGCCCACACCCATGGTCGACGAAACAGCCACTTTGCGCAGGTACACGCCTTTGCTGGTCGCAGGCTTGGCTTTGACCAAGGCTTCCACCAGCGCAGCCAAGTTGCCTTGCAACTTGTCGGTGTCAAATGAACGGCGACCGATGGTGCCATGCACGATACCGGCTTTGTCCACACGGAACTGCACTTGACCGGCTTTGGCATTGCGCACAGCAGTGGCCACATCGGGGGTGACGGTGCCGACTTTGGGGTTAGGCATCAGGCCACGTGGGCCCAGGATCTGACCCAAAGTACCGACCACGCGCATGGCGTCAGGCGCGGCGATCACCACGTCGAAAGGCATGTCGCCAGCCTTCACGCGGGCAGCCAGGTCGTCCATACCCACCACGTCTGCACCGGCAGCGCGGGCTTCGTCAGCCTTTGCGCCTTGCGCGAACACGGCCACACGGGCGGTCTTGCCGGTGCCATTGGGCAACACGACAGCACCACGCACCACTTGGTCCGACTTCTTGGCATCGATGCCGAGTTGAACGGCCACATCGATGGACTCGTCGAACTTGGCGGTCGCGTGCTCTTTGACCATGGTCAACGCGTCAGACAATGCATACAGCTTCAGGCTGTCGACTTTGCCAACCAGGGCTTTTTGTTTTTTGGTGAGCTTGGACATTTACACGCCCTCCACATTCACGCCCATGGAACGGGCAGTACCAGCGATGGTGCGAACGGCTGCGTCCAGGTCGGCAGCAGTCAGATCTTTCATCTTGGTCTTGGCGATTTCTTCCAGCTGAGCGCGGGTGATCTTGCCAACCTTCTCCAGACCTGGCTTGGTCGAAGCCTTGTCGATCTTGATGGACTTCTTGATCAAGGTCGCGGCAGGCGGCGTCTTGATGATGAAGGTGAAGGACTTGTCTGCAAACGCTGTGATGACCACAGGCAATGGCAGGCCCGGCTCGACGCCTTGGGTCTGGGCGTTGAACGCCTTGCAGAATTCCATGATGTTCAAACCACGCTGGCCCAGTGCAGGACCAATGGGTGGTGATGGATTGGCTTTACCAGCTGGCACTTGCAGCTTGATGAAGCCGACGATTTTTTTCGCCATGCTTTTCTCCTTGCGGGTTGTAACGCTTGGGACCGTGAGGTCCTGGGCTCCCCGGGGTTAACGACTCAAGATCAAAAACCGGTGCCGAGTCGGGAAGCACCGGTTCGAAAAGGGTTCGAGTATCAGGTCTTTTCGACTTGACTGAATTCGAGTTCAACCGGTGTGGCACGGCCGAAAATGGTCACCGACACGCGCATCTTGTTGCGCTCGTAGTTGACTTCTTCCACGGTGCCATTGAAGTCCGTGAATGGGCCTTCCTTGACGCGGATGTATTCACCGACTTCAAACTCCACCTTGTGGCGGGGCTTGTCGGTACCTTCTTGCATCTGGTTGACGATTTTGGCTACATCGGCTTCGGAGATCGGGGCGGGTCGGTTCTTGGCCCCACCCACAAAGCCGGTGACTTTGTTGGTGTGCTTGACGAGGTGCCAAGTCTCGTCATCCATGACCATTTCCACCAGCACATAGCCTGGGAAAAATTTTCGTTCTGTCGTGCGCTTTTGGCCGTTCTTGATTTCCACCACTTCTTCAGTGGGGACCAGGATGCGGCCAAATTTGGATTCCATGCCTGCGCGCGTGATGCGCTCGACGATGTTGCGCTCGACCGCTTTTTCCATGCCCGAATAGGCATGGACCACGTACCATTTCAGGTCCGGGTTGGTCGAAGAGCCCGCCATTGGCGCGTTGACTACAACATCGTTCATTATTTTTTCCACCCGAGAATCAGATCGTAAAAAACCCATTCCAGAGTTTTGTCGGTGAGCCACAAAAACAAGGCCATCACCACCACAAAAGCAAACACGTACAAGGTGATCTGCAAGGCTTCTTTGCGCTCAGGCCACACCACCTTTTTGGTTTCGCGCACGGCATCGCGGCCAAAAGCCACCAGCTGCTTGCCCGTTTCGGCGGTGAAAAACACCACCACGGCGGCCACAAGACCCACCAACAGACCGGCCCACTGCACCCAAACGCCTTGTGCGGACAACATGTAGTAAGCCACCAAGCCAGCAATGACCAGCGTAGCCACCAGGGCCAGACGCATTTTGTCGCCAGCGGTACTGACTGTTTGAACTTCGGATGTTGCCATACGGCTGAAAACCTTTGTTGAGCCTTGTTTTAAAAGGCTCTGATCAGACAAGGAAGCCCGCTAGAGTCTAGCGGGCTTGAAAATCCACCTTTTCAGGTGGCAGGGGCAGTAGGAATCGAACCTACAACCTTCGGTTTTGGAGACCGACGCTCTGCCAATTGAGCTATACCCCTACTTGAACCTCTTTAAGCGATGATCTTGGCAACCACGCCAGCGCCAACGGTACGGCCGCCTTCGCGGATGGCAAAGCGCAAGCCTTCTTCCATCGCAATGGGGTTGATCAACTTCACAGTGATCGACACGTTGTCACCCGGCATCACCATCTCTTTGCCTTCTGGCAATTCGATCGCGCCGGTCACGTCCGTCGTACGGAAGTAGAACTGAGGACGGTAGTTGTTGAAGAAAGGCGTGTGACGGCCACCTTCGTCTTTGGACAAGACATAGATCTCGCCCGTGAAGTGGGTGTGGGGCTTGATCGAGCCGGGCTTGCACAGCACTTGGCCGCGCTCGACGTCTTCGCGCTTGGTGCCGCGCAGCAAGATGCCGACGTTGTCACCCGCTTGACCTTGGTCCAGCAGCTTGCGGAACATCTCAACGCCTGTGCAAGTGGTCTTGACAGTGTCTTTGATACCCACGATTTCGATTTCTTCGCCGACTTTGACGATACCGCGCTCGATACGGCCAGTCACCACAGTGCCGCGACCGGAGATCGAGAACACGTCTTCCACGGGCATCAAGAATGCACCGTCCACTGCGCGGTCAGGCGTAGGGATGTAAGTGTCCAGAGCGTCGGCCAGCTTCATGATGGCTTGCTCGCCCAGAGGACCCTTGTCGCCTTCCAGAGCCAGCTTGGCGGAACCTTGAACGATGGGTGTGTCGTCGCCTGGGAAGTCGTACTTGGACAACAACTCGCGAACTTCCATTTCGACCAGCTCCAACAACTCAGCGTCGTCGACCATGTCGCACTTGTTCAGGAACACGATGATGTAAGGCACGCCAACTTGACGGGCCAACAAGATGTGCTCACGGGTCTGAGGCATAGGGCCGTCAGCAGCGGAGCAAACCAAAATAGCGCCGTCCATCTGAGCAGCACCGGTGATCATGTTCTTCACATAGTCAGCGTGGCCAGGGCAGTCCACGTGTGCGTAGTGACGGTTTTCTGTTTCGTACTCAACGTGAGCGGTGTTGATCGTGATACCACGGGCTTTTTCTTCGGGCGCCGCGTCGATCTGGTCGTACGCTTTGGCAGCACCGCCGAACTTGGCAGCCAACACGGTGGTGATGGCGGCAGTCAGGGTGGTTTTGCCGTGGTCAACGTGACCGATGGTGCCCACGTTGACGTGGGGCTTGGTCCGTTCGAATTTCTCTTTTGCCATATCTTCGACTCCGAAAAGTAGCGGTCAACAACCAAGACAGAGGGCGCACAACTTGCATTGCGCGCCCCAAAACTGGTGCCCTTGGCGGGAATCGGACCCGCGACCTCTCCCTTACCAAGGGAGTGCTCTACCACTGAGCCACAAGGGCGAAAACTTCTGACAAACTCAACAGACTGACTGGAGCGGGAAACGGGAATCGAACCCGTGTCATTAGCTTGGAAGGCTAAGGTTCTACCATTAAACTACTCCCGCACTGTTTGCGCCGCACGAGTGGATGCTGCGCCAATGCTTGGAAACCATTTCCAATTGCTCAAATCAATCCGGCATTAGCCAGTTTGCTGGTGGAGGAGACTGGATTCGAACCAGTGTAGGCGTAAGCCAACAGATTTACAGTCTGCCCCCTTTAGCCACTCGGGCACCCCTCCAGAAGCGAGTCTTAGATTATGCCATCTTTTTGTGACAGCCCGCAAGTTGGCCCACAAAATTTTCACCACGCGATGGTTTTTTCGCCGCATTGCGCCAAAAAGGCATTGGCCTGCGCGAAATGGCCACAGCCTATAAAAGGCATGGGGGCTCGCAAGGCCGACAAAGGCGAGGGGTGGTTGGCCATCAACACCAAATGCCGACCCGACTTTGCAGCCGCTTCGATCAAGGCTTGTTTGGCCTGGGCCTGCGCGCCCCACAACATGAACACCACCGGTCTTGAACTTTGGGCCACAGTTTGGACCAACTGATCGCTCAACACCTCCCAACCCCAGCGGGCATGGCTGGCAGCTTGCCCGTCTTGCACCGTCATACAGGTATTGAGCAGCAAGACCCCTTGTTTGGCCCAACGCACCAAAGACCCGTCTGTCGGCATGGCGGCACCCAGACTTCGCTGCAACTCTTTGAAAACATTGCGCAAACTGGGCGGCAAGCGCACACCCGGCGCCACAGAAAAGGCCAAGCCTTCCGCTTGACCCGGTCCGTGGTAGGGGTCTTGACCCAAAATCACCACCCGCACCTCGCTCAAAGGGGTCAGGCTCAACGCCCGAAAGGGCTCAGGCGGGTAAATGGTTTGCCCGGCGTGCAGGGCATCGGTCAAGCGCCTGGACAAGGCAAGCCCCGCCTCGGAACTCAGAAAAGCATCCACCAAGGGCCGCCACCCCTCGTCCAGGCTCTGAAGATCGGCAGGCCAACGCAGCCCTGGATGGGGCACGCCAGTTTCTTCTTCAAACCCCAGACTTTGCTGCCCCGTCATGCGGGTCATCCAGCAAACAGTTTGGCCAAGGCTTCGCCGGGCTCGCTGGCACGCATGAAAGCCTCACCCACCAGGAACGCGTTGACCTTGGCCTCGCGCATGATTCGGACATCTTCCGGAGTTTGAATCCCGCTTTCGGTGACCAGCAAGCGGTCGGCCGGCACATCGGGCAGCATGTCCAAGGTCGTCTGCAAGGACACTTCGAAAGTTTTCAGGTTGCGGTTGTTGATGCCGACCAGACGCGTTTTGAGTTTCAGGGCGCGTTCCAGCTCGGCTCTGTCGTGCACCTCCACCAGCACCGCCATGTCCAGGCTGCGGGCCACCGCCTCCATTTCGGCCATGTGGGCGTCGTCCAGGCAGGCGGCGATGAGCAGGATGGCGTCAGCCCCCATGGCCCGGGCTTCGTACACCTGGTAGGCATCGATCATGAAGTCCTTGCGCAGCACCGGCAAGTCGCAACTGGCACGGGCTTGCTTGAGGTAATCCACACTGCCCTGGAAGAACTGTTTGTCCGTCAACACCGACAGACAAGCCGCGCCGAATTCGGCGTAGCTTTGGGCAATGTCGGCCGGAATGAAGTCGGCCCGCAGCACGCCTTTGGACGGGCTGGCCTTCTTGATTTCGGCGATCACTGCCGCTTGGCCTGCAGCGATCTTGGCACGCATCGCGCCTTCAAAGTCACGGGTCAACACGCGGCTTTCGGCATCGGCGCGCACCGCTGCCAGTGATTTTTGCTTCAAGGCCGCCGCCACTTCTTCGCGTTTGACCGCGACGATTTTGTCCAGGATGTCACTCATGATTTTCTTTCTGTGCGGGCTCGGTGGCACCGTTTTTTGAAATGGCTCAAGTCGCCTTCTGGCCAAAGGCCACAAACTGCGCCAGCTTGGCTTTGGCCGCGCCCGACTCGATGGCCACGCGCGCGCGCGACAGGCCATCAGCGATGCTGCTGGCCACATTGGCCGCGTACAAGGCGGCACCCGCGTTGATCAAGACGATGTCCCGCGCCGCGCCGGGCTCATTGTCCAGCACGCCACGCAGCATGGCCATGGATTGCTCGGGTGTGTCCACTTTCAGTGCCCGGTTGCTGGCCATGGTCAGGCCGAAGTCTTCCGGGTGGATTTCGTATTCGGTGATCTGCCCGTTTTTGAGCTCGCCCACCAAGGTGGCCGCGCCCAGGCTGATTTCGTCCATGCCGTCGCGCCCGTACACCACCACCGCATGCTCGGCCCCAAGGCGTTGCAAGGCACGCACCTGAATGCCCACCAGGTCGGAGTGGAACACGCCCATCAAAATGTTGGGCGCGCTGGCTGGGTTGGTCAAGGGGCCGAGGATGTTGAACATCGTGCGCACTCCCAGCTCCTTGCGCACCGGGGCCACGTTTTTCATGGCCGGGTGGTGGTTGGGTGCGAACATGAAGCCGATGCCCACCTCATCGATCGACCGGGCGATCTGCTCGGGCGACAGGTGGATGTTGCCACCCAGGGCTTCAACCACATCCGCACTGCCCGATTTGCTGCTGACGCTGCGCCCACCGTGCTTGGCCGTTTTGGCCCCAGCGGCAGCGGCCACAAACATGGCGCAGGTCGAGATGTTGAAGGTGTGGGCCCCATCGCCCCCCGTGCCCACGATGTCCACCAGGTGTGTCGGGTCGGCCACATGCACTTTGGTTGAGAACTCGCGCATGACTTGCGCAGCGGCAGTGATCTCGCCAATGGTTTCCTTTTTCACGCGCAGGCCTGTGACGAGCGCCGCGGTCATGACAGGCGACAACTCGCCATTCATGATCATGCGCATGAGGTGAAGCATCTCGTCGTGAAAAATCTCGCGGTGCTCGATGGTGCGTTGCAGCGCTTCCTGAGGGGTGATGGGCATGGTGGAGTTCCTCTCGGATAGTGGGATGCGGTGAAAAATTCAGTGGGATGGCGCGTCCGTCAGGGCGAGCTTCAGACCAAAGCCGACAAACAAAAAGCCCGTCAGCCGGTCCAGGTGTCTCATGCCGCGCTGCAACCCATGGCTCCTGTGGGCCAGCCAAGAAGCGGCCACAGCCCAGCCCATGCACACCAGCCAACTGTTCAGATTGAACAAGCAGCCTAGGAGTACGAAAGACCAGGTCGGGTCGGGGGCATGCGCCGGGATGAACTGCGGCACAAAGGCCAGGAAAAACAGCGCCACTTTCGGGTTCAAGGCGTTGGTGGCGAACGCGCCGAAGAACACGGCCAGCAAACCAGTGGCCTCTTTGGAGGCTGGCCTACGCCCGTGCGGGTCAGAATGGCCCATCAGCGCCGGAACTTGCGCTTGATCGCCATCGGCACGGGCTTGGCATGTGCGCCACAACAGACGCCCACCCATCCACAACAGGTAGGCGGCACCGATCCACTTGACCAGATTGAAGGCGTTGGCCGAGGTGGCCAAAACGGCACCCAAGCCCCAAGCGGCCGCAGCCACGTGCACAAAACACCCCGCCGTGATGCCCCAGGCAGCGACCAGTCCACGCTGCACACCGCCCCTGAGCGACTGGTTGACGATGTAGAGCACATCCGGCCCAGGCGTGAGGTTGAGCAACACACCGGCCAACATGAACATCAGGACTTGCTGCGTGTCAAACATGGCTTCAGTAAATGCCCACTCGGGCGGAAGCCGGGCTTGTCTGTGCAGACGCGTTCACCATGAAACGCCGGATGCAATCGATGGCATGGTCGATGCCGGCCGCATCCACCCCCAGGTGCGTCACAAAGCGCAGGCCGATCAAACCCGTGGCCAACACGCCATGGGCCTTCAGATCCTCAAGCAGCGCCGGGCCACGTCCATCGGCCACATCCACAAACACGATGTTGGTTTGCGCCGAACGCACGCTGAGGCCTGGCACGCCTTGCAGGCCTTGGGCCAACCGCTGCGCCAGCGCATGGTCATCGGCCAAGCGCTCGACATGGTGATCCAATGCGTGCAAAGCCGCAGCCGCCAAAATGCCGGACTGGCGCAAACCACCGCCCAACACCTTGCGCCAGCGCAAAGCCTTGGCGATCAATTCACGCGAGCCGCACAAGGCTGAGCCCACAGGCGCGCCCAAGCCCTTGCTGAAGCACACCGACACGCTGTCAAAGTTGTCCACGATACGCCGCACGCTGGCCGTGACCGATCCGCCTTCGGCTTGTGCGACAGCCGCATTAAAGAGGCGGGCACCGTCCAGATGCACGGCCAAGCCGTGCTGCCGGCCGAGATCTGTGGCTTGCGCCAGATACGCCAGCGACATGGGGTGGCCGTTCCAGGTGTTTTCCAGCGCCAGCAAGCGTGTGCGTGCAAAGTGACAGTCGATGGGTTTGATGGCTGCCGCAATGTCGCCCAGCGCCATTTCTCCCACGCTATTTTGTGCCAGCGGCTGCGGCTGGATGCTGCCCAGCACGGCTGCACCGCCGCCTTCGTAGCGGTAGGTGTGCGCGTTTTGACCGACGATGTACTCGTCGCCCCGCTCGCAATGCGCCATCAGGGCGCACAGGTTGCTTTGTGTGCCCGAAGGCATGAACAGCGCTGCTTCTTTCCCGGTGATCTGCGCGATGCGCTCTTGCAAGGCGTTGACCGTGGGGTCGTCGCCAAACACATCGTCGCCCACAGGCGCAGCCAGCATGGCCTCGCGCATGGCAGCGGTGGGCTGGGTCACCGTGTCGCTGCGCAGATCAATGGTCGTGTTCATGGTCGCACCAAAAAGTTTTTGAGCATGGCGTGGCCATGCTCGGTCAGGATGGATTCGGGGTGAAACTGCACGCCTTCGACGTCCAACTCGGTGTGCCGCACGCCCATGATTTCGCCGTCGTCTGTCCAGGCGGTGACTTTCAGGCAGGGCGGACAAGTGGCCCGTTCAATGGCCAGGGAGTGGTAGCGGTTGACGGTGAACTGCTCGGGCAAGCCCGCGAACACACCTTTTTGCGTGGTGGTGATGACACTGGTCTTGCCGTGCATCAATTCTTGTGCGCGAACAATCTTGCCGCCAAAGGCCGCACCAATGCTTTGGTGCCCCAGACATACGCCCAAGATGGGCAGTTGGCCTGCAAAGTGCTGGATGGCGGCCACCGAAATGCCCGCCTCGGCAGGCGAGCAAGGGCCGGGCGAAATCACCAAGCGGTCTGGCTGGCGGGCCGCAATGCCTTCGAGCGTGATTTCATCGTTGCGAAACACCTCGACCTCCGCGCCCAGTTCACCGAAGTACTGCACGATGTTGAAGGTGAACGAGTCGTAGTTGTCGACCATCAGGAGTTTGATTTTTTTCGCCATGATCACTCCAAGCCTTCTTCCACCAACTCGCTGGCCCGCAACAAGGCACGCGCCTTGTGTTCGGTTTCGCGCCATTCCATCTCGGGCACCGAATCGGCCACCACCCCGGCCGCAGCCTGCACATACAGCGTCTGGTCCTTGATGACGGCGGTGCGGATTGCAATCGCCACATCCATGTCGCCCGCATAGCTGATGTAGCCGCAAGCGCCGCCGTAGATGCCTCGCTTGACGGGTTCGAACTGGTCAATCAGCTCCATGGCGTGCACCTTGGGCGCGCCTGTCAAGGTGCCAGCCGGGAAGGTGGCCTTGAGCACGTCCATATTGCTCATGCCTTGGTTGAGCAGGCCCTCGACGTTGCTCACGATGTGCATGACGTGGCTGTAGCGCTCGACAACAAAGGCCTCGGTCACCTTGACCGATCCGATCTGGGCGATGCGCCCAATGTCATTGCGCGCCAGATCGATCAGCATCACATGCTCGGCCCGCTCTTTGGGGTCGTTGATCAGTTCCAGCTCAGCGGCCTTGTCCTTTTCGGGCGTCGCCCCCCGTGGGCGTGTGCCTGCCAAGGGGCGGATGATGACTTTGGCGCCCTCTTCAGTTTGCTCCTGGCGTACCAAAATTTCCGGGCTGGCTCCGACGACATGGAAGTCGCCGAAGTTGTAGAAGTACATGTAGGGGCTGGGGTTGAGCGAGCGCAGCGCCCGGTACAAGGACAGTGGACTTTCGGTGTAGCGCTTTTTGATGCGCTGACCCACCTGCACCTGCATGAAGTCGCCGCCTGCGATCAGCTCCTTGGCTTTTTCCACGGCGCCGATGTAATCGGCCTTGGCGAAGTCCCGCTCGGCAGGGTACGACTGGGTGGGT
Source organism: Limnohabitans sp. (assembly GCF_017848645.1). GTDB lineage: Bacteria > Pseudomonadota > Gammaproteobacteria > Burkholderiales > Burkholderiaceae_C > Limnohabitans_A. The sequence goes on from NZ_JAFEIF010000077.1 coordinate 74,165, forward strand.
TTGACCACCGGGGCGCTGACGGAGTACTTGAGTTGCTCTTTCAAATCGCGCAGACGTTTTTTCGCACCCACATAGGCCTCTGGCGTGGCCGGGTCGGCATAAACAATGAGGTAAAGCTTGCCCGACAGGTTGTCGATCACCGCCAGTTCTTCGCACTGCAGCAGCAAGATGTCGGGTGTGCCCAAGGTGTCGGGTGGGCAGGATTTTTCGAGTTTTTTCTCGATGTAGCGCACCGCGTCGTAACCAAAATAGCCAGCCAGGCCGCCACAAAAACGGGGCAGACCTGGGCGCAAGGCGACCTTGAAACGCTTTTGGTATTGCTCGATGAAGTCGAGTGGGTTGCCGGCAGCAGTTTCGATGACCACGCCATCACGCACCACTTCGGTTTTGGCATCGGCACCAAAACCGCTGGCGCGCAGCAATGTGCGTGCAGGCAAGCCGATGAAGCTGTAGCGGCCAAAACGCTCGCCACCCACCACCGATTCGAGCAAGAAGCTGTATTGGCCGTTGTCTTTGGTGTGCGCCAGCTTCAGGTAAAGCGACAGGGGGGTTTCCAGGTCCGCAAAGGCCTCCAGCATGAGGGGAATGCGGTTGTAGCCTTGGCTGGCCAGGCTTTTGAATTCAAGTTCGGTGATCACAGGCTAGCACCTCCTCAGCGCTCAGCGACCTCAGTCGAGGTGCTTTTCATTCATCCAGGTGCCCGGTCATGGTGTGTATGAAACCGGGCGCGGGTGGCGGGCAAGCCGCACAGTCGATGGGGTCAGGCTGGCCGACGCCAGGGCCAGGCTCCCCGGCCTTCCGCGGAGGAATGGCTCGGCAGGCTGGCTGCGCTGATGTGGCTGTGGATGATGAACATGGTCTGTCAAGTGTAGCAAAGCCCGGGGACCCGTTTTGACTGGTTCAGCGGCCACCTTGGCCTTAGCTCATCGGTCCGTGGCGTTCATGCACTCTGGCAAGTCGGCCAGCGTGTCCAACCAAGCGGCCGCTGGAGTGTCTTGCACGCGCTGACCGTGGTTGTAGCCGTACGTGACCAGCACCACCGGGCATCCCGCTGCGTGGGCGGCCTGCGCGTCGTTGCTGGAATCGCCCACCATCAAGGTTCGCGCGGCGTGGGTGCCCATCGCCTCACAGGTTTTGATCAAGGGCAAAGGGTCGGGCTTTTTGCGCTCGAAACTGTCCCCACAAACACGGGGCCAAAAAAGTGCGCCAGTGACTTTTCTCTCAGCAAGGCCTGGGCAAAGGCCAAAGGCTTGTTGGTCAGGCAGGCCATGGGCATGCCCTGCGCAGCCAATGCCTCCAGTGCCTCCAGCGCGCCAGGGTAGACATCGGCAAATTGACCATTGATTGCCAAATAGTGGTGCTGGTAGCGCTGCCATGCACGGCCGAAAAGGGCTTCCACCGACAGGACAGGGTAGGCTTGCCCCACGCCTTTGACTTCGGGCCGGTTGATTTGATGCGCCAGCAAGGTGCGGATCAGGTGCTCGGAGCCTTTGCCAATGGTTTGCGCAATCAGCGCGTCCGACACCGGCGGCAAGTCCAGATCGGCCATGGTGCGGTGCAAAGCCACCTGAAAATCACCAAAGGTGTGCACCAGGGTGCCGTCCAGGTCAAAAATGACCGCGTCAATATGCGTCAGATCGTACATTCGGTGCCCCCTTCAGGACAAAGCAACGCGCATCTGGTCGATCACGGCTTTGTAATCGGGTTTGCCAAAAATGGCGCTGCCCGCCACAAACGTGTCGGCCCCGGCATCGGCCACGCGGCGGATGTTGTCGGCCTTGATGCCCCCGTCCACTTCCAGGCGAATGTCGCGGCCACTGCGCTCGATCCACTGGCGTACCAGCTCGACCTTGCGCAAGGCCGAATCGATGAAGCTTTGGCCACCAAAGCCGGGGTTCACGCTCATGATGAGAATCAAGTCGATCTGGTCGATGGTCCACTCCAGCACGTCCAAGGGTTCAGCCGGGTTGAACACCAGTCCGGCCTTGACACCCTTGCTCTTGATGGCCTGGATGCTGCGGTGCACATGAGCGCTGGCATCGGGGTGAAAGCTGATGAGGTCGGCTCCGGCCTCGGCAAATGACGCGGCCAGTGCATCGACGGGCGAAATCATCAAGTGCACATCGATTGGCACGGCCACGCCAGATGCCGTTTTGGCATGCGGCTTGAGGGCTTGGCAAATCATGGGGCCAAAGGTGAGGTTGGGCACGTAATGGTTGTCCATCACGTCAAAGTGGATCCAGTCGGCACCGGCGTCGATGACGCTTTTGACTTCCTCGCCCAAACGGGCGAAATCAGCCGAGAGGATGGAAGGGGCAATGCGGTAGGTCGTTGTCATCCCTGAATTGTCGCAGTTAACATGTGAAGATGTCCGCCTACACCGTTCAAATTGATGTGCTGCCTCACTACGTGGCAGACCAAAGCAATCCCTTGCAGGATGTCTTCGCATTCGCCTACACCGTCACGGTCACCAACACGGGCAGGGTGCCTGTTCAGTTGATTTCTCGCCATTGGGTGATTCAGGACGAGCGCGGACACAGCGAGGAAGTCAAAGGGCTGGGCGTGGTCGGTCAACAGCCCTTGCTGCGCCCCGGTGAGTCCTTCCAATATACCAGCGGCTGCCGCTTGCGCGCTGCCAGTGGCACCATGCACGGCAGCTACTTTTTTGTCGCCGAGGACGGCCACCGCTTCGATGCCCCCATTGACACATTCGTGCTCGACGCCTCCAACGCCATTCCCGGCGGTCGCACGTTGCATTGAGTCGGCCCGGAGTATGGCTCTCGGTTAAGCTTTGGCCCATGGGTGAATTTGAACTGATCGAACGGTTTTTCAAACGGGCTGCGCGTCATGCAGATGTCGGCATTGGCGACGACTGCGCCATCTGGACACCCTCGCCCGGCCATCAACTGGCCATTTCCGCTGACATGTTGGTTGAAGGTCGGCACTTTCTCTCGACCGTCAACCCCCGTGATTTGGGTCACAAGGCTTTGGCAGTCAATTTGAGTGACTTGGCCGCTTGTGGTGCATCACCACGCGCTTTTTTACTGTCCTTGTCATTGCCACGGGTAGACGAGCACTGGTTATCTGGTTTTTCAGAAGGCTTGTTCGCCTTGGCGGATGCACAAGGTTGTGAATTGATCGGTGGCGACACCACCCAAGGCCCCTTGAATGTGTCCATCACGGTGTTGGGCGAGGTGCCTGCCCATCAAGCCATTTTGCGCTCGGGCGCGCAAGCCGGTGACGACGTTTATGTGAGCGGCCATCTGGGAGATGCCCGTCTGGCTCTGGAGGCATTTCGCGGCACGGTCAGCTTGCCGCAGTCAGTTTTTGAGTTGGCCCGCTCTCGCATGGAGCGGCCCGAACCACGCACAGCCCTCGGTGTTTCATTGCGCGGCGTGGCCACGGCCATGGCCGATATCAGTGATGGCCTCTTGGGAGATTTAGGTCACATTCTCAAAGCCAGCCGTGTGGGGGCAGACATCCACATCGATGCGATTGAGAATTTGATGTTGACCCATGATGCATGGGCTTGCCCACAAGACTTGTTGCAGCGATGCGTTTTGTCGGGTGGCGATGATTACGAACTGGTTTTCACCTGTCACCCTTCTAATCATCAGCGGATTCAGGCATTGGGTGAGGCTTGCGGCACGGCTGTCACGCGCATTGGTCGCATCACGGCTGATCCCCGTTTGCTTTTGCTGTCTCAAGATGGGAGTGTTTTACCCAACACCTTCAGCTCATTCGACCATTTCGCTTGAAGATGACTACCATTTCAGATCTTCCCGTTGATTATGTGGCTCCTCCCATGAGACCCACAGCTGCTTTCATGCTGCGCCACCCAGCCCATGCCATTGCATTGGGCTTTGGTTCGGGTTTGTCACCCATAGCGCCGGGAACAGTGGGAAGCCTCTGGGGCTGGGCCTCGTGGCTGCTGATCCAAAACAGCATGTCTCTTAATGCTCAGGCGACCCTGATCCTGGTTTCTCTGGTGATGGGTTGGTGGGCATGCACCTTGACAGCACGAAACATGGGGGTGAGTGATCCCGGCGCCATCGTTTGGGACGAGATCGTGGCCATGTGGTTGATCTTGTTTTTGATCATGCCTGCGGGTTTCATCGCACAACTGGCTGCGTTTTTCTTGTTCCGATTTTTTGATGCCGTCAAACCCGGCCCTGTGGCTTGGGCAGACCGATTGTTCAAGGGTTTTGGCTGGCGCGGCGGCTGGGGCATTTTGTTTGACGATCTGGTGGCCGCCTTTTGCACGCTGCTGGTCTTGGCCTTGTGGAGGTGGTTCTGATGCGCGAATTTACACAGGTCTTAGCGGACAGGCTGATCGACTTGGGTTGGATGATGGCCACTGCAGAAAGCTGCACAGGGGGCTTGATTGCCGCCCAATGCACGGATCTGCCCGGTTCAAGTCGCTGGTTTGATCGTGGTTTGGTGACCTACTCCAATTCGGCCAAGTCTGAGTTATTGGGCGTTGATGCGTCATTGATTGAGGTGCATGGCGCAGTGAGCGAGCCGGTGGCCCGTGCCATGGCCTTGGGTTCCGTGTACAGAACAAACGCCCGGGCGTCCGTTTCGGTCACAGGCATTGCAGGGCCTGATGGTGGCACTGTTGCCAAACCGGTGGGCACGGTCTGGTTCGGCTGGTGCATCGATGGCTTGATTTATTCAGAGTGCCAACTTTTTAGCGGCACTCGACAGCAGGTGCGCCAAGCCAGCTGCGCGCATGCACTCGTGGGTTTAAGCCAGCGCTTGCCGGTTAAGACATGACGCAAGCCTCTGACCATTGATTTTTCAGCAGTAGTTGGATACATCTGAAACAGAAACGAAAAAACCCTCCGAAGAGGGTTTTTTTGATTTTCAACCGCAGTTGAAATTTGGTTGCGGGGGCCGGATTTGAACCAACGACCTTTGGGTTATGAGCCCAACGAGCTACCAGACTGCTCCACCCCGCGGTATCTGTAAATTATACCTTACTCAGCTGCTGTTTCGGCAGGAGTTTCGGCACGATCGACCAATTCAACCAAGGCCATTGGTGCGTTGTCACCCACGCGGTAACCCATTTTCAGGATGCGTGTGTAACCACCAGGGCGCGAAGCCGAACGTGGACCCAGCACATTGAACAATTTGGTGACGCTGTCGCGGTCACGCAAACGGTTGAACGCCAAGCGTCGGTTCGACAAGTTGTCCACTTTGGCCAAAGTGATCATGGGCTCGATCACGCGGCGCAATTCTTTGGCCTTAGGCACTGTGGTTTTGATGACTTCATGCTCAATGAGCGAATTCATCATGTTCTGCAGCATCGCAAGACGGTGCGAGCTGGTGCGATTCAGTTTACGAAGGCCGTGTCCGTGACGCATGGTGCTTTCCTTTCTTTATTAAACAGACAGCCGTATCAGGTACTGTCCGTGCACACCCCGGATTATTTCCAGGAACTTGAGATTATCGCTTTTCCAGACCTGCTGGTGGCCAGGCTTCGAGCTTCATGCCCAAAGTCAAACCACGCGAGGCCAGAACTTCCTTGATTTCGTTGAGTGATTTGCGACCCAGGTTAGGGGTCTTGAGCAATTCATTCTCGGTACGCTGGATCAAGTCGCCAATGTAGTAAATGTTTTCTGCTTTGAGGCAGTTGGCCGAACGAACGGTGAGTTCGAGTTCGTCCACAGGGCGCAACAGGATCGGGTCGAAACTGCCCGCACCACCACGCACAGCAGGCGCATCAAAGGCAGACAGTTCGCTGCCTTCCAGTTGTGCAAACACGGCCAGCTGTTCGACCAGAATCTTGGACGATGCACGCACGGCGTCTTCGGCTGTGATGGCACCGTTGGTTTCGATTTCGATGACCAACTTGTCCAGATCGGTACGTTGCTCAACACGTGCGCTTTCGACGGTGTAGCTCACGCGCTTGACAGGCGAGAACGAAGCGTCAAGCACAATACGGCCCAAGGCTTTGGTGGGCTCGTCGGCGTAACGACGCATGCTGCCTGGCACATAACCACGGCCTTTTTCGACCTTGATTTGCATGTCCAGTTTGCCGCCTTGCGACAGATTGGCAATCACGTGCTCAGGGTTGATGATTTCCACATCGTGCGGTGTCTGGATATCAGCTGCCGTGACCGGGCCTTCTCCATCCTTGCGCAGGCTGAGTGTGACTTCATCACGGTTGTGCAACTTGAAGACCACGCCTTTGAGGTTCAACAGGATGTTCACCACATCTTGCTGAACGCCATCGATGGAGGAGTACTCGTGCACGACGCCTGCGATGGTGACTTCAGTAGCGGAGTAACCGACCATGGAAGACAGCAAAACACGGCGCAGGGCATTACCCAAGGTATGGCCGTAGCCACGCTCAAAAGGCTCCAACGTGACTTTGGCACGGTTGGCCGCCAGTTGTTCGACCTGGATAGCTTTGGGTTTCAACAGATTGGTTTGCATTCAGACTTCCTCTCAATACCCCCGGTTCGTTACACCGGTAAGGCTGATGAAGCACCCGACCCACAATGCCTTGTGCGTCGGGAACGATTGAAACAGCGTATTAACGTGAATACAGTTCGACGATCAACGATTCGTTGATGTCGGCACCGAATTCGTCGCGATCAGGCACTTTCTTGAAAGTACCTTCGGCCTTGTCGGCATTGACTTCCACCCATGCAGGCATTCCCACTTGAGCGGCCAGTTGCAGCGCCTCGACCACGCGGTTTTGCTTCTTGGATTTTTCACGAACAGCCACCACATCACCGGCCTTGACCAGGTAGGAGGGGATGTTCACGGATTGACCGTTCACGGTGATGGCTTTGTGCGAAACCATTTGACGAGCTTCTGCACGTGTCGAGCCAAAGCCCATGCGGTAAACCACGTTGTCCAGACGGCACTCGAGCAAAGCCAACAGGTTGGAACCTGTGTTGCCCTTGCGGCGGTCAGCTTCGGCAAAGTAGCGGCGGAACTGCTTCTCCAGCACGCCGTACATGCGTTTGACTTTTTGTTTTTCACGCAACTGCAGACCGTAGTCGGATGTGCGCTGACCCGAAGTGCGACCGTGCTGGCCTGGCTTGGAATCAAATTTGGACTTGTCCGCGATGGAGCGGCGTGCGCTCTTGAGGAACAGGTCGGTGCCTTCACGGCGGGAGAGTTTGGCCTTGGGGCCGAGGTAGCGTGCCACTTGATTTTCCTTTATGCAGCTGCCGCATCAACAAATGCGGGAGCCAGGCGATGCAAGCATGGCCTGGCGGTGGGCTTGGTTTGAAATTAAATGCGGCGGCGCTTTTGAGGGCGGCAGCCGTTGTGGGGAACCGGTGTGACATCGGCAATCGATGTGATGCGGATGCCCAGTGCACCCAAGGCACGAACCGAAGATTCACGACCTGGGCCGGGGCCCTTGATCTCGACGTCCAGGTTTTTAATGCCTTGTTCTTGCGCGGCACGACCAGCCACTTCAGAGGCGACCTGAGCTGCAAAAGGTGTCGATTTGCGCGAACCCTTGAAGCCCTGACCACCCGATGAAGCCCACGACAAGGCGTTGCCTTGGCGATCGGTGATCGTGATGATGGTGTTGTTGAACGAAGCGTGCACGTGAGCAATACCGTCTGCAATGTTCTTGCGGACTTTTTTGCGGACACGTTGTGCTGCGCTGTTTGATTGTGCTTTTGCCATGGTGGTCTCTCAATCCTGCTTATTTCTTCAGAGCCGCAGCGCCTTTGCGCGGACCCTTGCGAGTACGTGCATTGGTACGTGTACGCTGACCGCGCATGGGCAAACCGCGACGGTGGCGGAAACCACGGTAGCAACCGATGTCCATCAAACGCTTGATGTTCATGGTGGTTTCGCGGCGCAGGTCACCTTCGATGGTGAAGACTGCGATCTGGTCGCGAATTTTTTCCAGGTCTGCGTCGGTCAGGTCCTTGATCTTCTTCGAATAAGCGATGCCAGAAGCTTCGCAAATTTGTCGAGCGCGGGTGCGACCAATACCGAAAATGGCGGTCAAGCCAATTTCAGCATGTTTGTGCGGCGGAATGTTGATGCCAGCGATACGTGCCATTTTCGTCCTCTAAAACTAATTCAATCAGCCTTGACGCTGCTTATGACGTGGATCGGTGCAGATCACACGAACAACGCCTTTACGGCGGATGACTTTGCAGTTACGGCAAATTTTTTTCACCGAAGCAGAAACTCTCATGGTTCTCTCCTAAAACTCATCGATACCCAGACTTCGCAGACCAGGTGAAAAATATGGCCCCTCGCCACAGCTCGGGGTTCTTTTACCAAACATGCATCAAGTCGGTTAGGACTTGAAGTTCGCTTTCTTCAAAAGCGAGTCGTACTGTTGTGACATCAAGTAGTTTTGTACTTGTGCCATGAAATCCATCGTCACGACCACAATGATCAGCAGTGAAGTGCCACCAAAGTAAAACGGAACATTGTATTTCAGAATCAAAAACTCAGGCAGCAAACACACAAAGGTGATGTAAGCCGCGCCCACTGCGGTCAAACGCAGCAAGATCTTGTCGATGTATTTGGCTGTTTGATCACCCGGGCGAATGCCTGGGATGAAAGCGCCACTTTTCTTCAGGTTGTCTGCAGTTTCACGGCTGTTGAACACCAACGCTGTGTAAAAGAAGCAGAAGAAAATGATGGCCGCCGCGTAAAACATGACGTAAACAGGTTGACCAGGTGCCAGCGCATTCGCCACATCCTTGAAAAACCTGACCAGGATGCTCTCAGATGTTCCCGAGCTGAACCAGCCAATCAAGGTCGCTGGCAACAAAATGATCGATGAGGCAAAGATCGGAGGAATCACGCCTGCCATGTTCAGCTTGAGCGGCAAGTGTGACGATTGACCGCCATACACCTTGTTACCCACCTGACGGCGTGCGTAATTGACCAGAATCTTTCGCTGACCACGTTCGACAAAGACCACAAAGTAAGTGACCAAGGCCACCACCACGATGATCAACATCGAGATCAGAGGGTTCATCGCACCTGTACGGACCAGTTCAAACAACCCACCCAAAGCGCTCGGTAAACCTGCAGCAATGCCTGCAAAGATCAATATCGAGATGCCGTTGCCCAAACCACGCTCAGTGATTTGCTCACCCAACCACATCAGAAACATGGCTCCAGCGGTCAAACTGACCACGGCTGTCATTCGGAATCCCATACCTGGATTGATGACCAAGCCAGCAGAAGCTTCCAATGCAACGGCAATACCGAAAGACTGAAAAATTGCCAAGCCTAATGCACCAAATCGCGTGTACTGGGTGATCTTGCGACGACCCGCTTCACCCTCTTTTTTCATTTGCTCGAACGTGGGAACCACGTAGGTCATCAGCTGCATCACGATGGAAGCGGAGATGTAGGGCATGATGCCCAAAGCAAAAATGGTGAAGCGCGACAGTGCACCACCCGAAAACATGTTGAACAAGTTCAGGATGCCGCCTTGTTGACCGTTGAACAACTGCTTGAGTTGGTCAGGGTCGATACCAGGTACTGGAATGTGGGCGCCGATGCGGTAAACCACCAACGCCAACAGCAGGAAGACCAGTCGACGACGCAAGTCACCGTACTTGCCTGCTTTGGCTGTTTGATTAGCGTTGGTTGCCACGTTGTTTCTCGTCCATCAAGGTTCAGGCCACGGAGCCACCAGCAGCTTCAATCGCTGCCTTGGCACCTGCAGTTGCGCCAATGCCTGTCAGCTTGACAGCCTTGGTCAACTCACCGGTGTTGATGACTTTGACCACTTTGGCCATGTGCGCCACCAGACCAGCTTGCTTCAAAGACAAAACATCGACTTCAGCCATGTCCAGACGCGACAGCGTGGTCAGGGTGATCTCAGCGTTGTATTTGAGCGTTTGTGACTTGAATCCGCGCTTGGGCAAACGACGCTGCAAAGGCATTTGACCGCCTTCGAAACCCACCTTGTGGTAACCACCCGAACGGGATTTTTGACCTTTGTGACCGCGACCTGCAGTCTTGCCCAGGCCGGAGCCGATGCCACGACCAACTCGGCGTGGCGCATGCTTGGAGCCTTCTGCGGGCTTGATGCTATTGAGTTCCATCATCAGCCTCTTAGAGAACTTTGACCAGATAACTGATCTTGTTGATCATGCCGCGCACTGCGGGCGTGTCTTGCAACTCGCTCACAGAGTTCAGCTTGCGCAAACCCAAGCCACGCACTGTGGCGCGGTGGGAAACTTTGGTGCCAATCGGGCTGCGAACCAGTTGGACTTTCACAGTAGTTGCTGTTGTCATGTTCGTTCTCCGGTTCAGCCGAACAGCTCTTCAACCGACTTGCCGCGCTTAGCAGCCACGTTAGAGGCTGTTGTGCAGTTGGACAATGCGTCCAAGGTGGCACGAACCATGTTGTAAGGGTTGGACGAACCATGGCTCTTGGCCACGATGTCAGTAATGCCCACCACTTCGAACACAGCACGCATAGGACCACCAGCAATGATGCCGGTACCCTTGGGAGCTGGTGCCATCATGACGCGGGCTGCGCCGTGGTGACCGTTCACGGCGTGGTGAATCGTGCCATTTTTGAGGTGGACTTTGGCCAGGTTGCGACGGGCTTCTTCCATCGCTTTTTGCACAGCTGCTGGCACTTCTTTCGATTTGCCTTTGCCCATGCCGACTTTGCCGTCGCCATCACCGACCACGGTCAAGGCTGCGAAACCGAGGATACGGCCGCCTTTGACCACCTTGGTCACGCGGTTGACCGCGATCATCTTCTCGCGCAGACCGTCTTCTGGACCGTCGCTCTGCGGTTTTGCTGTAAATTTAGCCATTTGTAACTCCGATCCGTTTAGAACTGCAGACCTGCTTCACGGGCTGCTTCGGCCAAAGCCTTGACACGACCGTGGTAAGCGAAACCTGCGCGGTCGAAGGCGACCTTCTCAACGCCAGCAGCTTTTGCTTTTTCAGCAATGCGCTTGCCAATGACGGTGGCTGCTGCGGCATTGCCGCCTTTGCCTGCTGCACCCAGTGCTGTGCGCACGTCGGCTTCGGCGGTGGAGGCACTTGCCAACACTTTGGTACCACAACCAGAAATAACGCTGGCGTAGATGTGCAAGTTGGTGCGGCTCACGGTCAAACGTGCCACGCCTTGCTGTGCAATGCGGATGCGTGTTTGGCGTGCACGACGCAGACGCTGCTCTTTCTTGGTCAACATGATGCAGCTCCTTATTTCTTCTTGGTCTCTTTGATCGTGATCTTCTCATCCGAATAACGGATGCCTTTGCCTTTGTAAGGCTCAGGAGGACGAACAGCACGGATCTCAGCAGCAATTTGGCCAACACGTTGACGGTCAGCACCCTTGATCACGATTTCGGTCGCGGTTGGGGTGGCCACCGTGATGCCAGCAGGCATGTCGATGTTGACAGGGTGTGAATAACCCACGGCCAGGTTCAGTTTGGCGCCAGCGGCTGCCGCTTTGTAACCCACACCGACCAGGTTCAGCTTCTTTTCAAAGCCTTTGGTCACACCAGTGACCATGTTGTTCACCAGCTGACGCATGGTGCCGCTCATGGCATTGGCTTCACGTGAATCGTTGGCAGGCGCAAAGCTGAGCTTGCCGCCTTCGTTGTTCACGGTTACCAGCATGTTGGCGGAAATGGCCAATTGACCACCTGCACCTTTTACGCTGATTTGTGTTGCATTGATCGACACATCCACGCCAGCGGGGATGGTCACAGGCATTTTTCCTACTCGGGACATTCAGTCTCTCCTGCCTTTAAGCGACGTAGCACAGCACTTCGCCACCGACACCGGCTGCGCGCGCTTTGCGGTCGGTCATCACACCTTGGGGTGTGGTGACAATGGCGACACCCAAGCCATTTTGGACTTGTGGGATGGCATCACGGCCTTTGTACACGCGCAGGCCAGGGCGGCTCACGCGCTCGATGCGCTCAATGACTGGGCGACCGGCGTAGTACTTCAGGGCGATTTCGAGAACGGCTTTGCCGTCTTCGGTTTTGACTTGGAAGCCGTCAATGTAACCTTCATCCTTGAGCACCTGGGCAATGGCCACCTTCACTTTGGAAGAAGGCACCATCACAGCAGCCTTGGCCACCATTTGTGCGTTGCGAATGCGGGTCAACAGATCGGCAATGGGATCACTCATGCTCATGTTGTTATCTCCTGCCGATTACCAGCTGGCCTTGGTCACGCCCGGGATATGACCGGCGAAGGCCATTTCACGGATCTTGGCGCGGCCCAGACCAAATTGACGGAACGTACCGCGTGGGCGACCGGTGATTTCACAGCGGTTGCGTTGACGGGTCGGGTTGGCGTTGCGTGGGAGCTTTTGCAGACCCAGACGGGCAGCTGCACGCTCTTCATCGCTGCGCTTGAAATCATTGGCAACGGCCTTCAATTCCGCGTATTTCTTCGCGAATTTGGCTGCCAGTTTTTCACGCTTGAGCTCGCGCTCGATCAAAGCTACTTTAGCCACGTGGCACCTCAGTTCTTGAAGGGGAAGCGGAAAGCTGCCAAGAGCGCTTTGCACTCTTCGTCAGACTTGGCCGTGGTGGTGATGCTGATGTTGAGACCGCGCAAGGCATCGACCTTGTCGTACTCAATTTCAGGGAAAATGATCTGCTCTTTGACGCCGATGTTGTAGTTGCCACGGCCATCGAAGGCACGGCCGGAAATACCACGGAAGTCACGCACGCGGGGCAATGCCACGGTGACGAAACGGTCCAGGAATTCATACATCTGAACGCCACGCAGGGTCACCATGCAACCGATGGGCTGCTGCTCACGGATTTTGAAACCCGCAATCGCCTTCTTGGCCTTGGTGACCACAGGTTTTTGACCTGCAATTTTGGTCAGATCGCTCACAGCGTGGTCCATGACTTTCTTATCGGCCACAGCTTCAGACACACCCATGTTCAAGGTGATCTTGGTGATGCGAGGCACCTGCATGGGTGACTTGTAGCCGAATTTGGCTGTCAGGTCAGCAGCGATTTTCTCGCGAAAGAGTTGTTGCAAACGTGCCATGCTCATGCCACCTTGATTTCTTCGCCGCTGGACTTGTAAACGCGAACGCGTTTGCCGTCAGCCTGCAACTTGATGCCCACGCGATCAGCCTTGCCAGTTGCAGCGTTGAAAATCGCCACATTGGATTGGTGAATCGGCATGGCCTTTTCGATGATGCCACCAGTTGTGCCCTTCATAGGGTTTGGCTTGGCGTGTTTTTTGACGATGTTGATACCGTCAATCAGCAGGTGCGAGTCGCTGGCGCGCGACGACACTTTGCCGCGCTTGCCTTTGTCACGACCTGTGATGACGATGACCTCGTCGCCTGTGCGAATCTTGTTCATGGCGCGTCCTTACAGTACTTCAGGGGCCAAGGACACGATCTTCATGAACTTCTCGGTACGCAGTTCACGCGTGACCGGGCCGAAGATGCGGGTGCCGATGGGCTCCAACTTGGCGTTCAGCAACACAGCGGCGTTGCCATCGAATTTGATGAGCGAGCCATCGCCACGGCGGATGCCCTTGGCAGTGCGAACCACCACAGCACTGTAGATCTCGCCTTTTTTGACGCGACCACGTGGAGCGGCTTCTTTGATGCTCACTTTGATGATGTCGCCAACACTTGCATAGCGACGCTTGGACCCGCCGAGCACCTTGATGCACAGCACGGACTTGGCGCCGGTGTTGTCGGCCACATCCAACCGAGATTCTGTCTGGATCATTTCTTTGTTCCCAACTTGTATTCTTTATCTGCCAGCCCAAAAGCCAACATATAAGAATCAGTCTTGGACCCGTCATTCACACAGCAAACCACTCGCTGTGCTTCAGTTTGGGCAGATACCTAAGCCTTTTATAAGGCGAAGCACACTATTATGCCTGTAAAAAATGCGCCGCGCAAGCTGCTCGTGAAAATTTTTGCTTTCTTTACAGCTTGGCACGGCTGCAGGCCTTCTTCTTGGCGTGATAGTGCCAACGCCATGGCTGGGCTTCAACCCTTAGCCCAAGCGCGAGAGCGGGTGACTGCTTCACGCCAACGCGACACATAGGCTGCCCTTTTGGATTCTGGCCATTGTGGCAAGAATCGCCGCTCTTCTTGCCATTGGGCCGACAGCTCCCCAGCGTCTGACCAGTAGCCGGTAGCCAACCCCGCCAGATACGTGACCCCAAGCGCCGTGGTCTCACTGATGCGGCTGCGCACCACCGGCACACCCAGCACATTCGCCTGGATCTGCATTAATAGGTCGTTTTTGCTGGCACCGCCATCTACCCTCAACTCGGTCAGCGCCAATCCGCTGTCGGCGCTCATGGCCCGAAAGACGTCGCCCGTCTGCAAGGCAATGGCCTCCAAGGCAGCTCTGGCGATGTGCGCCCGACCTGTCCCCCGGGTCATGCCCACCAAGGTCCCGCGGGCCTGACCATCCCAATCGGGCGTACCCAATCCAGCAAAAGCAGGGACCAAAAAGACGTCACCCGTGTCCTGCACGCTGGCCGCCAAGGCTTCAACCTGGGCTGCGCTGTCAATGATCTGCAATCCGTCTCGCAGCCACTGCACCGTGGCACCGGCCATGAATACCGAGCCTTCCAGGGCATAGGCCATGGGGCGATGCGCCGCCCCCGGGCCTTGCCAGGCCACGGTGCTGAGCAATTGGTGGTGACTGGCCACCGGTTGATCGCCCGTGTTCATCAGCATGAAACAGCCCGTGCCATAGGTGTTTTTGGCCATGCCAGGGGCAAAACAAGCCTGCCCGAACAGGGCTGCCTGCTGATCGCCCGCCCAGCCTGCAATCGGCACACTGGCACCCAGCAGGTGCGCATCCGTCTCGGCCAGCTGGCCGCAAGAGGGCAAGATCCGGGGCAACACCGCAGGCGGAATGTTCAGCAGCGCCAGCATGTCCTCGTCCCATGTCCCGGTTTTCAGGTTGAACAGCAGGGTGCGTGAGGCGTTGCTGGGCTCGGTGGCATGTACCCGTCCGCCCGTCAGCTGCCACAGCAGCCAACTGTCCACCGTGCCAAAGGCCAATTCGCCCCGTTCGGCCCGCGCCCGGGCGCCAGGTACATGGTCCAGCAACCAGGCCAGCTTGGTGCCCGAAAAATAAGCATCGAGTACCAAGCCGGTTTTGGCGGCGATGACCGCATCGTGGCCTGCCGCGCGCAAGTCCTCGCACAACCCGGCAGTACGGCGATCCTGCCAGACGATGGCTGGAGCCACCGGCTGCCCCGTTTGGCGATCCCACAGCACGGTGGTTTCGCGCTGGTTGGTGATGCCCATGGCGCGGATCTGCTGAGCAGTGATGCACGCCCGCCCCAGCACCTCGCGCAGCACAGCCAATTGTGTTTGCCAAATTTCGGTGGCATCGTGCTCCACCCACCCCGGGTGTGGGAAATGCTGGGTAAATTCGCGTTGTGCCATGGCCACCACCTGGCCTGCACGGTCAAACACCACCGCCCTTGAGCTGGTGGTGCCTTGGTCTATTGAAAGCATGTAATCCATGTGCACTAGATTAGCGCAAAGCAACCCCCACAAACAGCGACAATTCCCCGATTGACCATCTGCATCAGACACACAAGGGACACCCGACATGACCACCTCACACCACATCGCCTTCATCGGCGGCGGCAACATGGCCAGCGCCATCATTGGCGGCCTGATCCGCCAAGGCATGAGGCCCGATCAATTCACCGTGATCGAACCCTTTGCCGACACCGCCGCCAAGCTGCACAAGGACTTTGGCATCACCGCCTTGCCCGCCGCAGACGCAGCCCTGGCCCGAGCGGACTTGGTGGTCTGGGCGGTTAAACCGCAAGTCTTCAGCGAAGCCGCTGCCCCGGTCATGCCCCACACCCGCGCCGCCTTGCACCTGTCGGTGGCCGCGGGCATCCGCACCGACAGCATTACCCGCTGGGTCGGCACCGATCGGGTGGTGCGCTGCATGCCCAACACCCCGGCTCTGGTGGGCCAGGGCATCACCGGCTTGTTTGCCTGCCCATCGGTCACCCCGCAAGACCAGACACTGGTGGAGCAGGTCATTGGGACCACCGGACAATTCATCTGGGTGCAACAGGAGTCGCAGCTGGACGCCGTGACCGCCTTGTCGGGGTCCGGTCCAGCCTATGTGTTTTATTTCCTCGAAGCCATGACCGAAGCGGGCGTTGGCATGGGTATGAGCCCCGAACAGGCCTATCAGCTGGCGGTGGCCACGTTTTCGGGGGCGGCCAGCCTGGCTGCAGCTTCTACCGAATCACCCGAGGTGCTGCGCCAACGCGTCACGTCCAAAGGCGGAACCACCTATGCGGCCCTCACCGCGATGGAGGCGGCCGGCATCAAGCCCGCTTTTGTGAAAGCCATGCAAGCGGCTGAGCAACGCGCCCGCGAATTGGGCGATGAGTTTGGCAAAGCCTGAACGCGGGCCAGCCCCTGGCTGCTGGTCGGGACATCAGGTGTAAGACAAGGCCACGCCCGCAAACACACTCAAGCCTAGCCAGTGGTTCAACCTGAAGGCCTTGAAGCAACCCTCGCGGCTGCGGTCCTTGATCAACCACACATGCCACATCGCCTGCGCGGCCGCTCCCGCCAGACCCGCCCACAGCCAAGCGCCGCGCACAGGTGCGTCCAGCAGCAACGCCCATAGGATCAAAAAGGCCGCGTAAAAGCCCGCGATGGCGAGCACATCCCATTGGCCCAAGGTGATGGCCGAGGTTTTCATGCCGATCTTCAGATCGTCATCGCGGTCCACCATCGCGTATTCGGTGTCGTACGCCAACACCCAGAACAAATTGCCCAAAAGCAAAGCCCAAGCGAGCAACGGCACTTCGCTTTGGACCGCTGCAAATGCCATCGGAATTCCAAAACTGAAGGCCACCCCCAGCACCGCCTGAGGCATGGACACAAAACGTTTGGCATAGGGATAAACCAAGGTCACGGCCAATGCCGCAAATGACCAGGTCACCGTCGCGCGGTTGGTGCTGAGCACCAGCACAAAAGCCAGCAGCGCCAGCGCCACCCCCAAACCCAGCGCCTCTTTGACACCCAAACGCCCGCTGGTCACCGGACGCTGGGCCGTGCGTTTGACATGCTTGTCAAACTCGCGATCGGCCACATCGTTGACGCAACAGCCAGCGCTGCGCATGAGGATGGTACCCAGCGTGAACACCACCACCAAATGCCAGCCCGGGAAGCCGTCAGCCGCCACCCACAAGGCCGACAAAGTGGGCCACAACAACAACAACCAGCCGGCAGGTCGGTTCCAGCGGATCAGGTCCAGGTAAAGCTTGAGTCGGTCAGTCATCCACGAATTATCCGTCCCCCATCCTGTGAGGCCTCGCCTGCGGACTCAAGCCATTGGCCCGGCCGCAAACGGCATCACCTGCACTCAGAAACGGTAACCCAAGCCGACCGCATACAAAACGGGGTCCACCTTCAAACGCCCGATGCTGCTGCCGACCGAATAAACATCGGTTCGGATGTAAGCCTTCTTCACATCCAGATTGATGGACCAATTGCGATCCAGCGGTATGTCCAGTCCGGCTTGAAACGCCCAACCCCAACTGTGACTGTCCAAACTCACCCCCGCAGGCAAAGCCACATCGCTGAAGTGCGTGTAGTTGATGCCCGCGCCCAGATAGGGCTTGATCCCTGGCTGGTCGGTGAAGTGGTATTGCAACAGCAAGCTGGGCGGCAAATGCTTGAAAGACCCGATTTCGCTGCCATTGGCATAAACCGTTTGCTTTTGTGGGGTGGTCAAGACCAGTTCGGCTGCCAAGTTCGGGCTCAGGAAGTAGGTGACGTCCACCTCACCGAAAGTCTTGTTGTTGATCGACAAGCCCAAGGGTGTTGAGTCCTTGTTGCTGCTGTCCAGGTGTACCGATCGAATGCGAACCATCCAGGGACTCTCTCCAGATGCCTGGGCAAACACCCCAGTCACTGAGCCCGCTGCCAAAATCGCCGCCATCACAACGTGTTTTTTCATATTGACATTCCTTATGAACGAGAGAAACGCCTCTCCATTTCATTGGAATGGATCACAGTCTGCGCACATTTGCCCCACATCAAATGACACCGCGCCACTTGCGCACAGGCACTTGCCTTTGAGCGTTGTCAAATGCACGTGTCTGTTTTTGGCACCTTGTGTGATTGATAACAGACAAACACGCGTCCTTGGGATGTCCATCGAAATTGGATGTCCAAAGGATTTGCGACTAAGGCGTTTTCATCCGACCGTCGTCACACTTTCCTCGCAGCAAAGTCACCAGCACAGCACCGGTCACCAACATCAAAGCCGTGCCCCACAGTGGCGACAGAACCCAATGCCGCCCCCGATGAGGGCCTGGTTGCCAACTGCTGAAAAATTCAGGACTACGCTGCAAATACAGCACGCAATCTGAAGGTGCTTGACACACCATCCCACCAGGTGGCACCTGGATGTTTGAAGGCGGCATCGTTGACACCCGGCCTGTCGTCAAAGCCAATGACAACAACAAGACAAGTCCGCCAAGCACCCACCAGCCCGTGTAAAAAGTTCGCTTGGCCGAAGTCGACACCCTGCGCACACCTCGCAGTTGAACGCCTGCAGCTACAGCCAACAGGTTGACCAAAAAATCATTGAAATCCAGGTAATTGCTGTACGCGCGAGTGATCCACAAGTATTGGGCCACTTCATCCACCGTTCCCAAGAACGTGGCACTCAGCAAAATCCATCCAGCCATCCCTTGCTCACCATCGGGATCCCAGGCCTTGGCCATCATCCAGGCCAACAGTGCATATTGAGGGTAATGCGCATATTCGTTGACAGTGAAGGTCAACCATGCATCTACAGCGTAGACGCAAGCGGCCCATATCGCCCAAAACCACATCATTTGACGGCGTTGTGTGGGCTCTGATTGCCGGTACACCCGCCACAGATGCACGATCAAAAGCATGGCCCCCAAGAAGGCCACATAAGGCACCGCCTGTTTGAATGCATAGGGCCCCCAAGGGCCCTGCCGTTCACTGACCAACCAGATGGAAAAGGCCAGATGACCCCAAGTGGTCACCACGAAATAGATGGCTGTTAGCCACATCCACATTTTGCGTTGATTGGTCATATTGATGCTTTTGGGACTTTTTTTATTATCAAGACTAGAATCATTTCAAATTTCATGGCCCGCTCGAATCACACATGAACACCACCCCAGAACAACTGGCCACGAGCCATCCGATCAACAATCCGAGTTTATCCACCCTGGCGGATGAACACAGACACACGATTCTTCCTCTCGGATTGCTCGCATTTCTGGCCTCTTGCGGTGGTGGTGGTCAATCCCCCAATGTGGCATCAGAGCCTGCGGGCACACCCACCCAACGAGAAGCAGCTCGTTTTTTGTTACATGCCCAATTTGGTACTTCCTATGCAGAAATCACCGAAGTCAAACGATTGGGGTTTGAAGGCTGGCTGAACAAGCAAATGGCTTTACCCTCCAGTCTTTCCGGCTGGGACTGGTTGAAATCCAAAGGCTACGATGCCGTTGATCAAAACGAGTTTTTCTTCAACGATCAACCGACCAATTACATGGTCTGGTATCAGATCATGGCCTCACCAGACCAAGTACGACGCCGCATGGCTCTGGCCTTATCGGAATTTTTCGTGGTGTCCAACCAAGGTATTCAGCTCAATTGGCCGGGCTTTGCCATGGCGAACTATTGGGACATCTTGTGTCAGCATGCTTTTGGCAATTTCAGGCAACTGCTGGAAGCGGTGACACTCTCCAATGCCATGGGCTCATTTCTGAACACCCTCGGCAATCAAAAAGAAGACGCGCGCTCAGGACGCCAACCTGATGAAAACTACGCCCGCGAAGTCATGCAGCTGTTCACCGTTGGCTTGACACAGCTCAACATCGATGGAAGTCCAAAAATGGGCAGCAACGGGCAGGCGCTTGAGACCTACACCCAGCAAGACGTCAGTCAATTGGCACGCGTCTTTACTGGCTATGTCTTAGATGAAGATGGCCCGAAGTTCAAAAGTCCCGTACCGCCATTTTTTGACATCCTTCCCATTGGCTATACTCGCCGCCCCATGCGACTTGTTGAGGGCCTGCATTCGCCCGGGGTCAAGTCATTTTTGGGCAAGGAAATCCCGGCCAACACATCTGGGACTGCGTCGCTTCAAATGGCCTTGGACACCTTGTTCAACCATCCCAATGTGGGTCCTTTTTTCGGCAGGCAAATGATTCAACGCCTGGTCACGAGCGACCCCAGTCCCGCTTATGTTGCTCGAGTAGCCAAAATTTTCAACAACAATGGCCAAGGCGTCCGAGGCGATTTGGCCGCCGTCTTCAAAGCGATATTGCTCGACCCAGAAGCGCTTGACGCTGCATCGCTCAAGTCCAACACCTTCGGCAAGTTGCGCGAACCCATGGTGAGGATTGCGCAATGGGCGCATACCTTCAAAGTCAAATCGACGCGCAACACCTGGAAAATGGGTGCACCCACGTGGTCGGCTGTGGAATCACTGGCCCAAAGCCCACTGCAAGCGCCATCCGTTTTCAACTTTTTCAGGCCAGGTTATGTGCCGCCATCGACTCCCATGGCTGCAACAGGCTCTACAGCGCCTGAGTTCCAATTGGTCAATGAAAGTACCGTGTCTTCTTACATCAATTACCTGCAAAGCATCTTGCAAAGAGGCATTTGGGTCAGAGCGCCTGAACTGGCCGGCAATCCCAAAGATCCAACCTCAACCGACGGCCCTGACATCGTGCCGGACTACGGGTTTGAGTATGGTTTGACAGATAACGCCGACACATTGGTACAGCATCTGAATTTGTTGCTGTGTGCGGGTCAGGTGTCTACGCAAACTGTGGGGCACATCACCGATGCTCTGCGCAACGAAAGTGTTTCCGTTTCTGCACCTGAAAACGCGCTGCGCAACCATGTGTCCCGTGCTCTTTTATTTGTGATGTGCAGTTCAGACTATCTCATCCAGCGCTAAGGGACGTGCCATGAACAACGACATTCAACATCACCACAGTCGGCGCACTTTTTTGCACCGCATGGGTCAGTTGAGCCTGGCGGGCGTCAGCACCCCCATGGCTCTGAACTTGGCCGCCATGGGGGAGGCTGCCGCCTCAACCGCCAACGATTACAAGGCACTGGTTTGCGTTTTTCTGTATGGCGGCAATGACTACGCCAATACGGTCATGACCTATGACGATGCCAGCCATGCGCAATACGCACGCATTCGTGCGGCTGGAGCCGGCAGCGCTGC
This sequence comes from Limnohabitans sp., assembly GCF_017848645.1. GTDB lineage: Bacteria > Pseudomonadota > Gammaproteobacteria > Burkholderiales > Burkholderiaceae_C > Limnohabitans_A. The sequence continues at coordinate 95,380 of NZ_JAFEIF010000077.1, forward strand.
GGGCAACATGGTGATTTCCAAAGAAGCGTTACAACCCACTCTGTTGCGACCGCACCAAGCGCTTCCAAATGGACGCGCTTATGCCCTGCATCCAAGCATGGGCGGACTGGCGCAACTTTTCAACGACGGCAAAGCCGCCGTTCAATTGAACGTGGGCCCCTTGGTCGTTCCCTTGACGCGTGCGCAATACAACAGCGGCAACACGCAGCGCTTCCCACTGCCCCCCAAATTGTTTTCTCACAATGACCAACAGTCCGTTTGGCAATCCCTTTCTCCCGAGGGCTCCACTGTAGGCTGGGGTGGTCGCTTGGGCGATCAAGTCATGTCCAACAACACCGACTCCCTGTTCACCTGTATTTCCATCACCGGCAACAGTGTGTTTCTTTCAGGGAACCAGGCGCTCCAATACCAATGCAGCGCCAGTGGTGCCATTCCCGTCAAAGCTTTGCAGCCTCAAGACTGGATGATGCCCAACGCCAACATGCGTGAAGCCTTCCAGGCGCTGATCCAACAGCCCTCTCCCCACGTTTTGCAAAATGCTTACACCAGCGTCATGAAGCGGGCACTCGTGGCCGAGTCGAAAGTCAGCAATGCCATCGCCCGTGTCCAACTGCGCACAGGCTTCACCAACAACAACCTGTCCAATCAACTCAAAATGGTTGCACGCCTGATTGGTGCGCGTCAGTCCTTGGCCAACAAGCGTCAGGTTTTCATGGTGTCCATTGGCGGCTTTGATTTGCATGACAACCTTGTCTCGAAACAACCCGGCCTGCTTCGTGAGGTCGACACAGCACTCACTTCATTTTTCAAAGCCACCGAAGAACTGGGCGTATCTGATCAAGTCACCACATTCACGGCTTCTGATTTTGGTCGAACCCTCACCTCCAATGGTGATGGCTCAGACCACGGATGGGGTTCACACCATTTTGTGATGGGCGGGGGACTCAAGGGAGCCCAGTTTTACGGCGAAGCCCCTCCCGTGAGTGCCAGCGACAGCAATTCAGCCGAGGACCAATGGCATGTTGGTCAAGGTCGCTTGCTGCCACGCACATCCACCGATCAGTTCGCGGCCACACTGGCACGTTGGTTTGGCGTTCCAGAGCAAGATTTGGGTTGGATATTGCCCAACCTCAAAAATTTTGGAGTCCAAGCGGGTCGCCCAGATTACCCAAGTGATCTAGGGTATTTCTGAGGCCACTGAATCACATCCCACCGCCCTTTATTGAGGTTATCAAACTACTTTCAAGTGTTTTTTCAGACCTCTTCATGGTTTCCCGTGATTTCTTTTCTGGCTCATGGTGACCTCACCATCGGTAACTTCTGCGATGCGACCTTTATTGAACACGGGCCGACGCAAGTGCTGAAAAATCCAACATGTCGAATTTTTCTGATTTGAGGAAGACGTCAACAACTCGCTACTGACGTACAGGAGGAGTTGAAATCCTTGCACTGGGCTGGTCACCGACCTCACCCAAGGCCACGTGCTCCTGGCTCAATTCACCTCGTCAAGCATCAAGGGTCATCCTGAGCCTCTGACTTTGGTCATTCAAACTGATTTGAATCTTTTGCCCGCAAGTGCCAGCTCAGGAGTTTCCCCATCATCGACGTAGCCCGGTGACCTCCGTGACCACCCTGCGGTTCGCTTGGTTACATGCAATGGCTGCACTCGTTGGCTGGCGGGCGCAGCGGGTCTCGACCAACTGGCGAGCACCTTTACCCTCGGAGGTCAAAGGAGCGGAAATTTGGCCAGTGGTTTTGAGATATTGACGCACCGTATTGGCTCTGTTAACCGACAAACGCTCATTGAACTCTGGTGAACCCAGCGGGTCTGCATGACCCACCACATGAATACTGTCCACACGAACGTAGTCTTTGCGTATCCGCGCCGTGAGCATGTCCAATGACTCACGCCCTGAAGCCGTCAAACCATTCAGATCGGATCGACCGAACGCGAACAGGGTATCGGTCGACAAAATGAATTGCTCTGGCTGTATAACTGGTGCCACAACAGGAGCAGCAACCGCCACACAACTTTGGGCCTGGGTCACTCTGGAAATTGTGTGTATTTGAAGTCGGGTTGCACCTAACTCTTGCAGTGCTTGTGCAGCCGTCACAGGCTTCATGACGGGCCGACCAGAGGATTCCACAACGGTCAGGAATTGAGTTTGGGCAGGAGGCATTTCAATGGCCGTGACTGAATCATAGTTGTCCCGCGCACTTTGCCCCACTCGGAATTGGCGTGCGCCAACCTCGAATTGGCCGGGCGGCAGGCAAAGTTGGCTGTACCCACCGGGCACCAGGGATGTGTGGTACTGGCCTTGAATGAAGACACCCGTCGCACCTGCCAACTGCTGGGTGTTGAAGGCGCGATAAACAACGATGCGACTTTGATTGGCCCCGATGTTCGTGAGCGGTGTAAAAACACCACCCAAAACATCAATCCTGGCATTGACGCCCGCTTGATTGGTCGTGACACTGGTTTGCGCTTGTGAAACAGATGCGCCCAATAGCGCCAGAAACAGTCCGGTGAACAGGGTTGTGTAAATTTTGATTCTTTGCATGGTTCTCAGCAGGACTGCTCGATGGTTGTCTTTAGAAAAGGGCTGTGAATTGCTTGTCAACAGATCAGAAAAGGTCTTTGAATCCAGTATGTTCAAAGATCATATGAACATCAGCAACCCAAGTACATCAGCCAATTGGAGTACTCTGGTATTTATATTGTATTAAATTATTGGTTTCATATTAATGATAAATTCATCAAAACTCTGGCGGCTAAATGGCTTTGAGATGACTCGTATTTAAGTAGATCTTGCGACAACTCCAAGTCTGCGATGGGTACGCCCCAACCCCTGAGGCCTTGACGTCAAGAGGGTTTGCCCGAACTTTATGGATTTGGTCCTTTGGCTTTGAAAAAGGCCGCCTTACGCAAACACGGATGGCCTTTTTCCGGTATTGACTCACAATGAAAAATTGAAAAAATTGCGCGCCCGTTACCCGATGCACCCATAGCCTCCTTCCAGTTCGCAATTCCCGACGGGCGCTTTTTAAACATCAGGAGACCCCATGAAAACCACCATCCGTTTGACACTGTGTGCTGTGGCATTGGCATGTACAGCTGCGCACGCCCAGAACTTTCCCACCCGACCCATCACCCTGGTCGTGCCCTTTGCGGCAGGCGGCCCGACCGATGTGGTGGCCCGCATGATGGCCATCCCCATGGGCAAGTCACTGGGCCAATCGGTCGTTGTGGAAAACGTCAACGGCGCAGGTGGCACCGTGGGAGCCACCAAGGTCGCACGCGCCGCACCGAACGGTTACACCATCTTCCTGCACCACATGGGCATGTCCACATCGCCAGCGCTCTACAAGAAACTCAGCTTTGATCCACTCACCGATTTTGAATACATCGGCCAGGTGCTGGATGTGCCGATGACGCTGATTGCCCGCAAGGACATTCCCGCCAACAACCTGCAAGAATTGATCGCCTACATCAAGGCCAACGAAAAGAAGGTTTCATTGGCCGATGCCGGGCTGGGCGCGGTGTCCAACCTGTGCGGCCTGATGTTCAAGAGTGCCATCGGCGTCAACATCAACACCATCCCTTACAAGGGTACTGGCCCCGCCATGAACGACCTGCTCGGTGGCCAAGTGGATGTGCTGTGCGACCAGACCACACAAACGGTGCCCATGATCAAAGACGGCCGCGTCAAAGTGTTCGGTGTGACCACGCTCAAGCGTCTGGCCGCATTGCCCAATGTGCCCACACTCGACGAGCAAGGCCTAAAAGGCTTTGAAGTGAAGGTCTGGCACGGCATGTACGCCCCCAAAGGCACGCCAGCGCCGGTGCTGACGCAAATCAACACCGCCATGCGCGCTGCCATGGCCGAGCCTTCGATCGTCCAGCGCCTGGGCGAACTCAGCTCAGAAATCCCAACGGTCGACAAGATGACCCCCAAAGGCCTGGAAGACCACCTGAAAGCCGAGATCAACAAATGGGGGCCTGTCATCCGCAAGGCGGGGGTTTCTGCCGATTGAGCTTGGGTTTGCCCTCCACGCAACGGCAGACCTGCATCCGACCATGAAAAAACCCACCGAGTTGCCAAGGTGGGTTTTGTTCAAGTTGCAGTGATCAGGTCACTGAGGGCGAATCCTGCGGATCGCGAACATCGCCAACAAGCTGGCCAACAACAGCATGGCCCATTCGGACAACGTGGGAATGGCTGTGGGTGGGTTGGTGGTGCAGGTGACCGAGACGCCAGTTACATTGGCTGTTGCGGTGCCGCTGCCCGTGGTCACGGCACAGGTCTGGCCTGTAGGTTGGGTGCCAACGGTCACGGCATAGGCACTGCCACTGTTGATGGCCGTGCTGAACGTGAAACTGCCATTGGCATTGACCGTGGTGCTGTTACCGCCATTGTTCAGCAGAACTACCGACTTACCGGACCCAAGACCTGAAACTGATCCACTCACCGTATACAAAGGTGGAATGTAAGTTGCAGAGGTCGTGACGTTGTCAAATTCATTCCCGCCTGAAGACCCATTGGAAAAAACCACCTTGGTGAAATACAGGTTGGGGTCATCCAGCTGCAGGTTCACATAAAAACTGGGCTCAGTCTGGCCTGTGGCGTAGTAGCTGGCACCGCCATATGTTTGGCCATCCGAAGCCAATACGCTTTTGTTCTGGGCCTTTGTTCCTACCAGATTCACCATGCTGGAGGAGTCCAACGTGGCGATGACGCTGTTGCTGGAGTCGTAGAAGGTCCATGTATTACCGCCACTGACCCAAATAGAGTAAAACCCGATGTACCGGCTCGGCGTGGTCAGAGTAAATGTGACGGAGCTGTTGGTTCCTGTACCGATGAATTTATTGTCCAGAATGGCATTGCCGCTGCCGTCTCCAACGGAGATCCCAGAGCCCGTGGCCAGCCAGTTGCCAATTGCAGAGGATCCTGTGTTTTCGTTGGCGATTGAGCCGGTGCTAAACGAATCAAAATTTTCGGTCGTATAGCCTGCCAGTCCCTCGGAGGCGGAACGTTTGGCACCTGGAGGGGAGGGAAGAATGGTGACCGTTGCTGCCTGCGCGACGGTCTGTAATGCAATTGAAGCGGTCAGAAGCAGCGCAAAGCGCTTGATCGCCCTATTGAAGTTTGCTAACAAGGCTCTGCTGTCCATTGCGAACCATATTGAAGACAGTGAAGGTTTCATGGGTATCTTTCGTTGTGCTGCCCTGCACAGTCCAACAAAGATTTGTCGGACATTGCGTATAGAGTCCTTGATAATTTAAATCACCGAATTCATAAAAAATAACAATTTCTAACAAACCATCCAGTACAGTTCACACGATTAACCCACCCCGTCTTTGTCACCCTGACGTCATGTCGTTCCGCTCATTCGGTCTCCTCTGCAGGCTTTGGCTGATTCCATGGGCTGTCATGCTGCTGCTCACAGGATGCCAGGCACCCGACGTCGAACAAAAGCCCCCGCTGATCCAATCCCAGGCATGGCGGATGGATGCGAGCGGCCAGGCAAGCCTGCAGGATGTGCAAAACACCACCGATTGGGTGCCATTGCCTGAATGGAAAAGCTGGGGCTTTGGTAGAGAGACGGTCTGGGTGCGCCTGGTGCTCAACGCGGCACCGCAGGAAACCCGCACCCCTTGGGTGGTGCGGGTTCGACCTGCATTTCTGGACTATGTGACGCTGTACGATCCTTGCGCTGGTCTAGTACTGCGAACCGGAGATGCACTGCCACCAGATCACGATGGTCTGGCTTCGATCAATTTCACCTTTCAGATACCACCTCTGCCCTACGAACGCACGGTCTACTTGCAACTGCGTACCACCAGTGCCCGTACCCTGCATGTGGAGGTCCTGCCCTACGGCCAGGCGCAGCAGCTCAATCGCCTGCAGGAATGGCTGATGGGTTTTGCGATGGTTTGCTCCATCATTTTTGCCCTCTGGGCATGCGCTCAATGGTGGGTGACGCGCGAAACTGTCATAGGGGCGTTTGCGCTGAAACAGCTTTTCGCTGCGGCCTGGGCTTTTTTCATTTGGGGCTTTGCGCGTGTGGTGATCGGTCCGTGGCTGTCCGAGGGCGTGTTGACGACGATGGCATCCACGGTTTTCATTGTGTTGATCGGTGTGACCCTTTGGTTCTTCAGCAAACTGATCCAGGGCTATCGACCTCCTGAGTTCGCATTGACGGCCATACACGGCTTGGCTTGCGTGGCAGTAATGTTGCCTTTTTTGCAATGGCTGGACCAGACGCATCTGATGCTGGCCCTGGCCAACAAAATGGTGGTGCTGGGATTTGGCTTGTTGATTTTTGTCCTTCTGACCGCGTATCCCCAGCGGGTCAAACAAGCCATACCGATTCAGGTGTTGCTGATTTACATGGTGGTTTACGGCACATTGAACTCATTGCCCAGCCTCATCCATTTGGGTTGGATCGAAGCCAAGCCCATCGTGTTGTTTGGCAGCCTTGCACACACGGTGCTGGACGGTCTGGTCATGTTTGTCATGTTGCAAATCCGCGCCAATGCATTGCGCAAGGAACAAATGCAGACGGCCCTAGACCTGCAAAGCAGCCAGCAGCTGGCCGGTGCCGAAAAACGGCAGCGCGAAGAACAAAGCCAGCTGTTTGCCATGCTGGCGCACGAGATGAAAACACCGCTGGCCACCTTGCGCATGTGGATGGAAGCCGGTCAGCTCAAACCCGAAACCATGGAACGCGCCATTGCCGACATGAACCAGGTGATTGAACGCTGTGTACACACGGGGCAGCTGGCCGATCAAGGCTTGCAAGCTTTGCCACAAGCCGTGGATGCCGAGTTGCTCACACGCAATTGCATCAGCAGTTGCCGCAGCCCTGAAAGGGTGGAACTGAAGGTGGCCGATCGAGGCGGATCTTTGCACACCGATGCGCAAATGATGTCGATCGTGTTGGGCAATCTGCTGGACAACGCTTGCAAATACGGCGCTTTGGACAAGCCCATTCAAGTTACTTTGCAAAGCGCCCAACAAGGCGAGCGATCAGGCTGGCGCTGGCAGATCGAGAGCCATGCCGGGTCGGCTGGGCTGCCCGATGCCCAGCGTTTGTTTGAAAAATACTACCGAAGTCCCCAGGCGCGTCGCTTGTCGGGTTCGGGCTTGGGCTTGTTTTTGGTGAACGGCTTGCTGGATCTGATGCAGGGGAACATTCAGTACAGAGCCGAATCTAACCGGGCTGTCTTCAGCATCTGGCTGCCTGAAAATTTCTCTTTGCGTTAGGTGTGGTTAGCTTTGAAGGCTTTCAGCCCAGAAGATAATTAAATTGCACACGGACCCCATTGAGCACACAACGCATGGATGATATTGCCCTCAAGATTTTGGTGGTCGAAGACAACGATGCGTTGCGTGAAGCCACGTTGGCTTTTCTTCAACGCCAAAACCATGATGTGCGTGGCGTGCCCATGGCCGAAGACATCGACGATGAGACGGGCGATTTTTTGCCCGATGTTTATGTGATTGACTTGAATCTGCCCGATGAAGATGGCCTGAGCCTGACACGGCGGTTGCGGGCGACGCATCCCAATGTGGGCATTGTCATCACCACGGCGCGCAGCCAGATTGGCGACAAAGTCATCGGCTATGAGTGCGGCGCCGACCTTTACCTGACCAAGCCCGTTCATCCGCACGAGCTGATGGCTGGCGTGAATGCGCTGGGCAAACGCCTGCGCACATCCAGACAGCAGCACGATACTTTGGTGCTCGACCTGACGGGCATGCGCCTGAGCGGTCCCGATGGCAGAGTCGAATTGACGGCGAGCGACACCTTGATTTTGAGTGCTTTAGCGCGTGCGCCAGGTCAGAAACTGGAACGGTGGCAACTTGCTGAAATTGTGGGCGGGCAAGACGTCGCCGATTTGTCTGTCGCGATGCTGGAAATGCGCATCACGCGCCTGCGCAAAAAGCTGTCAGCTGTCGGCGCACCATCGCCCTCTGTCAAGGCCTTGCACAAGGTGGGGTACAGCTTGTGTGTGTCGGTGGTGCTGCAATAGTGGTCTTGACGATGCCACAGACCAAGTTCGCAAGCGCTCCGACGTGCGTCCGTAGAGTCAAGCCAGCCGTCTGAGCATTGTCCCGCACTCTGCTCCGATTACCGGCTCAAAGCCTGAGCACGATCCACAGTTCAAGCTTTGCTAGAATTTTTACACCGAAATCGGGGTGTAGCTTAGTCTGGTAAAGCGCTACGTTCGGGACGTAGAGACCGGAGGTTCGAATCCTCTCACCCCGACCAGCTGGCCCTCTTGATCAGATGACGTGCAGCCCGCCATCCACCACCAAGGTGCTGCCGGTGATGAACGATCCCTCCGAAGAAGCCATCCACAAAATAGGCCAGGCAATCTCATCCGGTGTGGCCCAACGACCCAGCAAAGATGTGTCCTTGCGTTCGGTCTTGAGTTGCTCTACGCTCTTGCCGATTTTCTGCGCGCGTCCCACATGGAAATCTGTCAGCGTTGAGCCGGGGCACACCGCGTTGACACGAACGCCATGCGCCGCCTCTTCACACGCCAGGGACCGGGTCAAGGCCAACTGGGCAGCCTTGGTGGCGTCGTACAGGGCCATGCCTTTGCGCCCTTTGACGGCATAACAAGATGACACGTTGACGATGCTGCCATGGCCCGTGCTGCGCAGGTGCGGCAAGGCAGCATGGCAGTAATTCGTGATGCCCACCAGGTTGACGCCCACAATCGCATGCCATTCGGCCGCGGTCGCTTGTGCGGCTGCCGAATAATTGCGCATGGCCGCGTTGTTGATCAGGATATCCAGACCCCCGAGTTCCTGGACACAGCGCGCCACGGCTTGCAGCGCCAACGCGGGGTCGCTCACATCGGCCTGAGCGCACAGCACACGGACCTCGGGAGCGGTCTGCACAATGGCTTCACGCGTGCGCTCCAGACCCTGCGCATCGGCATCCACCAAAAAGACCGAAGCGCCTTCTTGGGCAAAAATTTGCGCCGTTGCCGCACCAATGCCCGAACCGGCTCCGGTGATCAACGCCACTTGGCCTTGTAAACGAGCTTGGCCCATGCCGCTCAATCCGCCTTGGTGCCAGTGTCTTTGATGACCTTGCCCCAACGCTTGATTTCCGACCCGATCCAGTCGCGGAACTGGTTGGGGGTGGTGGCCACGATCTCAAACTCCATGTCGAGCAAGCGTTTGGTGATTTCGGGTGAGCGCACGATCTTCACGATTTCGCGGTTGTAACGCTCGATGATGGGCGCAGGCGTGCCACCTGTGGTGAGGAAGCCAATCCACGACGTGGCCTCAAAGTCGGGGTAACCCGATTCGCTGAGGGTGGGAATGTCGGGCGTGCTGGCAAAACGCTTGAGGCCCGAGGTGGCCAAGAGCTTCAGACGTCCCTCTTTGGCAAACTGCTGCACATTGCCCGGCACGAAAAACCCCGCTTGGATGTTGCCGCCGATCAAATCGCTCACCGCCGGTCCCGCACCTCGGTAGGGGATGTGCGTGATGTGAAACCCGGCGGCCGACTTGAACATCTCCATGGTCAGATGCGAGGCGCTGCCCAGCGCCACAGAACCATAAGAGTATTTGGCGGGACTGGCCTTGGTTTTTTCAACAAAGTCCTTGACGCTGGTGATACCCGAGGCCGGGTTGACCACCAGGTATTGCGGCGCTTTGACCATCAAGGTGATGGGAGCCAGGTCCTTGACCGGGTCATAGGGCATTTTGTCGAACAGGCCCACGTTGATAGCCAGTGGGCCGTTGTAACCAATCAGCAAGGTGTGACCGTCCGGCGCGGCCTTGGCCACCATGTCAGCGCCAATGTTGCCGCCAGCACCGGGTTTGTTTTCGACCACCACAGGCTGGCCCAACACCTCTTGCAACTTGGGCGCGATCAAACGCGCCAGCACGTCGTTGGTGCTGCCCGTGATGGGCACAATGATCCGTATCGGTTTGGTGGGCGACCACTCTTGCGCCGAAGCACCCGAAGCGGCTGCGAGCCCCAACGTGGCCAGCACGATGGCAGCGATTTGACGGCGATGGAATGTGGTCATGGGGTCTCCTGAGGGTGTGGTGGGTGCAAAGGGTCAGATGGAAAAAACCGGCTCATCCAGGCCATTGGCCAGGTGTGCCTTGGCCCAAACCATGGGGTCGTCGCCTTTGGGTAACAACACGCCCGCAGGCCGAACATGTTGCTCGGACGCGTCCAACGCCGGGGGTTCAATGCCTTGCTCCAGCGCCACGGCCGCATCGTGCAACATGCGCCGCGCCATGACGATGGCGCGGTCAGTGGGCAGCAGTTTCTCGGCTGCATGGTCCTGAATGGGTCCCATGCTTTCTTGCAGGGAATAGTCTTGCGCCGAAAACCCAAATACACCGCTGTAGGCGCGTTTTTCTTGCTGGGCCTTGCGATCCATCAGGTAATCGTTGTCGCGGTTGGCCTTGGGCACAAAACTGCCAGGGGCCTCGTACTCCACATGGATGCCTTTGCCCGCAGCCATGGCTTCATGCTCTTCGGCGCTCAGCGGCTGCTTGGGTTGCCAGTTCATACTCCAAGCCCAGCACTCGTGGTCGTTGACGGGCACCCAGGCGTGGCCACCCAAAGCATGGTGGCCAAACGGTGGAATCATGGTGAACCAGGGGAACAACCACTGGGTGATGCGCCAGTAAAAACTGTCGGGCTCGCCCATGCGACGGCCATACAAACTCATGCCAAACGAGGTCTTTTCGATTTCAAACACCACGTTGCCATCGGCCTTGATGTAGTCGAGCGCCTTGACGCCTTGATGCATCGGGTCCGTGTCCACCTCGTAGCGGTGCACATACGACACGTGGGCGGTATCGATGCCGCCTTCCATGGCCTGCAGGTAACTGGAGTACTGAAGGCGTTTGGACACGAACACATGGCTGTCCGGCAAGGTGCACCACTCCAGCTCGGGTGGCTCGGGCATTTTGTCGGGTGGGCCCATGTAGGTCCAGACAATGCCGCCGCGCTCCACGCAGGGGTAGCCCTTGATGTGCATGTGCGCACAGGCCTTGGGGTTAGAGGGCACCTCCACACACTGGCCCAATCCGTCAAACTTGACACCGTGGTAGGCGCAGCGGATGCCGTTTTCTTCGTTGCGGCCAAAGTACAGTGAAACACCTCGGTGCGAACAAAACTCACTGATCATGCAGGCTTGACCATCGGTGTTGCGAAACGCCAGCAGTTTTTCACCCAGCAGTTCGATGCGCACTTGCGGACCATCGGGCAGCTCGATTTCGCTGCTGGTCAAAGCGGGCACCCAATAGCGGCGCATCAGGTTGCCCATGCGCGTGCCGGGGCCCACGCGGGTCAGGGTTTCAGACATGTCCTTGTTCATGAAAAAGCGTCTCCTTGGCTTGAACGGTTGACTGGCGCAGGCAGGGTGCACTGGGCAGTTATCCGTAAAATGATAATGTTGTCCATCAGGCGGACACATCGATACACACGCACCTGACAGGGTTTTGAAAGGTTTGAGCATGAGCACCCACAGCGGCGATGGCGTCCGGTCCGTTGAGCGGGCTTTGGATATTTTGAAAGCGTTCTCGGTCAACGAGCACGAACTGAGCGCTGCGCAATTGCTGGAGCGGGTGCCTTTGAGTCGTCCCACGCTGTACCGCTTGCTGCAAACGCTGGTGCAATCGGGTTTTGTGGTGTCCTCGGGCGAACCCCAAAGGTTCAGGCTGGGCCCTGCGGTGGGGCAACTCACACATGTCTGGTCATCGGGACTGAATGTGTCTGCGGTAGGCCAAGCCATCATGCAGCGCGTGTGGGCCGCCACCCAGGAAACCGTGGCCTTGTTTGTGCCACAAGGCGCCATGCGGCTGTGCGTTGCCGAGTTGCCCAGCCCCCAGGCGCTGAGCTTCAAACGGGGAGTAGGTTACCAAGAGCGCATCGTTTTGGGGGCCAGTGGCCAGGTCATCTTGGCACATGCCAACACCTCCATCGAAGCCATCGAGCGTTATGCCGAAGGCCTGAGCCTGGACCCCATCCGTTTGGCGCAAGAACTTCGCCAAATCAAAAAGCGCGGCTACGCCACCAGTAAGAACGCCTTGATCGAAGGGGCTGTGGCCATCGCAGCACCGTTTTTCAACAGCCATGGCCAGGTGGCCGGCTCCATTGCCGTGTTTGGGCCGGGCGCCCGCCTCAAGGACGCGAAGGTGCGGCAGTTCGGAGCCGTTTTGGTCAAAGAAGCCGCGGCCCTGTCGCAGGCTTTGGGCCACAGCTGAAGCGGGCCACCGCACAGAGGGTGCGCCTCAAGGTCGCCACTGAATGCCCCGTACCCAACCCACACTTTCAGCGCCCGTGTTGTCGCTGTCTGCCCCAATCAACACCGCACGCACTTTGGGCACAGCGGCCCCGGCGGGCAGTTCATCGGCAAACAACTTCGCAAAGTCAGCCGCCACATCGCGGCTCTCGGTTTGCCATTGGGCCAAAGGCGCACCCTGGCCTTGCAGCGTGATGAAGCGCACGCGCTGGGTGTAGGGGTTGGCGCCTTGCAGGCCAGCGGGGTGCACGCTGTCCCACACATAGCAGAGCGTTGCGGCCGGCAGGTCTTCGCCACTCACGCTGCGGGCGATGCGCAGCACGGTGCGCTGGGCAAAGGGCACGCGGTCCAGCGGGTGGTCGAACATCACGCACACTTTGAGCGCTGCGTCGTCACCCGCTTTGGTCAGGATGTCGGCTACGACTTTGCCACCGGTGAGCGGCTGGTCCAGCCGCCAGCGCCATTGCAAGCGACCAGGTTCGGCTTTGGACAAATCGTGCACCCAAGTGCCGTACGAAGCGCGGGTGCTGACCTTCAGGGCCCGCTCGCCTTGCACCTCGGCCAGCTCGAAGCGGGTGGCTGGAATGTCGGCCTTGGACTTGGGAAAGCCCACAAAGCGCCAAGTGCTGGCGGCTGCGCCATTGGCAGGCACCAAAGGCGACAAGCTTTGTGCGAAGGCAGGTGCGTTGGCGCAGGCCATGCTCAGCGCCAGCAGCCCGGGGACAGGTTTCAAAAAAGAGTTCATCCACGCCGCCAATCGTGGAACTTCTCCACCCAAGCCAGCAACTTTTGCGGCGCGTGCGCCCGTTTCCATTCACCGGCCGCGTACTTGTTGGCCTCGGCCATGGTCGGGTAGGTGTGGATGGTGCCCAAAATCTTGTTCAAACCCAGGCCATGTTTCATGGCCAGCACGTATTCGGCCAGCAAGTCGCCCGCGTGCGAGCCCACGATGGTCACGCCCAAAATGCGGTCTTTGCCCGGCACGGTGAGCACTTTCACAAAGCCGTGGGCTTCGCTGTCGGCAATCGCCCGGTCCAGGTCGTCGATGCCGTACTTCGTCACCTCGTAAGCGATGCCCTGAGCTTGTGCCTCTTGTTCGTTCAGGCCCACACGCGCCACCTCGGGGTCGATGAAGGTGGCCCAGGGGATCACGCGGTAGTCCACCTTGAAGGATTTGAAGTCGCCAAACAGCGCATTCACCGCCGCATACCAAGCTTGGTGCGCGGCCGTGTGGGTGAACTGGTAAGGCCCAGCCACATCGCCTGCGGCGTAGATGTTGGGGTAGAGCGTTTGCAGATACTCGTTGGTGTCCACCGTGCGGTGCGTGGGCACGCCAATGTCTTCGAGGCCATAACCTTGCAGACGGGCTACACGGCCCACGGCGCAAACCAATGCGTCAAAAACAATCTCCACTTCTTTCCCTTGTGTGGAGGCCACCAAAATTTTGTCTTCACCCCGGCGCTCGCAGCGCAGCGCCTTGTGCCCGGTGAGCACCCGCACGCCGTCGGCCTGCAATGCGTCGCGTGCCAACGCAGACACCTCTTCGTCCTCGCGCACCATGATGCGCTCGCCCATCTCGACCTGCGTGACCTGTGCACCCAAACGGGCAAAACTTTGTGACAGCTCGCAGCCAATCGGCCCGCCACCCAGCACCACGATGCGCTTCGGAATGTCGTCCAACTTGGCAAACTCGTCCCACAGCGTGTCGCTGGTCACGTAACCCACGTCATCGAGGCCCGGCAAGGGCGGCACCATGGGGCGTGCGCCCGCCGCAATCACAATGCTCCGCGCGGTCAGGCGCTGCACCTGGCCGTTGTTCAAGGTCACTTCCACGGTCCAAGGGTTCACCAACTTGCCATAACCCTGCAGCACCTCCACACCCAAGCTGGTGTAGCGCTCCACACTGTCGTGCGGCTCGATGGCTTTGATCACATCGTGCACACGTTGCATCACCGCCTTGAAACTGAAGCTGGGTGCGGTGTCGCTCAGGCCGTACTTCGCGCCGTGGCGCATCTGGTGGGCCAGCTTGGCGCTCTTGATCAAGGCCTTGCTCGGCACGCAGCCGTAGTTCAGGCAGTCGCCGCCCATTTTGTGCGCCTCGATCAAAGTGACTTTGGCTTTGACCGCAGCTGCAATGTAGGCCGAGACCAAACCTGCCGCGCCACCGCCAATCACGATCAGGTTGCGGTCAAAGGTCTTGGGGCGCACGCTGGCCCAACGGGCATAGACCTTGCGCTTTTGAACGGCCGCCACCACACGCCGCGCCAACAAGGGGAAGATGCCCAGCAGCACAAAGCTGCCCAAAAGCGCCGGGCTCAGAATGCCCCGCACCGAGTCCAGCTGCGCCAGTTGCGTGCCCGCATTCACATACACCGCAGTGCCCGCCAACATGCCCAACTGGCTCACCCAGTAATAGGTCCAGGTCTTCATGCGCGTCAGACCCATGAGCAGGTTGATCAGGAAGAACGGCACCACAGGAATCAGGCGCAAAGTGAACAGGTAAAACGCGCCCTCTTTGTCCACACCGGCATTGATGTCGGCCAAACGCTGACCAAAACGCGCTTCGACCCATTCGCGCAGCACAAAGCGCGAAGCCAAAAAAGCCAAAGTGGCACCAAGCGTGGAAGCAAACGACACCAGCAGCAAACCTTGCCACAACCCGAACACCGCCCCACCGCCCAAAGTGATGATGACCGCGCCCGGAATCGACAGCGCCGTGGCCAAGACGTACACCCCAAAGTAAACGGCGGCCACCATCACAGGCTGCTGTGCATAGAGCTGGTCAAAACTGGCTTGGCTGGCCTTGAGCTGTTCAAAGCTCAGATAACGCCCCAGGTCCAGCGCCACAAACGCACCGATGACCAGCGCCAGCAAGAGCAACAAAACAATTTGACGAAAACGCATGAGGGGAAACTCCGGTGATGCTCTTGGCCACAGTGAACCAAGAGCCATGAACGATAAACGCTGATGCTTTGTTATTCGGCTGAATGCCCTGAGAAGTTACAAGTTCGTCATCCAGATCGAACCCAGAGGCACAGGGCTTTGACACACAGCGTTGCAGGCCTCGCTCCGCATCAGGACGCTAACTCGTATGCCGTGTTGCGCCCACCACCCTCCAAGCGGCGCAACACGCCCCGCGCCAACAAATCATTGATGTCACGCAGCGCCGTGTCGGCCGAACATTTGCCCAGGGTGGCCCACTTGGCGTTGGTCAGCTTGCCGTCCATGCCGTCGAGCACGCGGTTGAGCACCAGCGTCTGCCGTGCATTCATCGGCGTGTCTGCCCAGCGTTGCCAAAACTTCGCCTTGTCCAGCACGCCCGCCAACAAACCATCAGCGCCCTGCACCGCACGCAGCAAGCAGGCCAAAAACCACTGCAGCCATGGCGTCACGTCCATCGTGCCGCGTTGGGTGGCTTCGAGTTGTTCGTAATACTGTTTGCGCTCGCGTTGAATTTGCCCACTCAGGCTGTAAAACCGTTGCGCAGAGCCTTCAGCACGGGCCAAGGCCATGTCGCCCACTGCTCGGCTGATGCGGCCATTGCCGTCGTCAAACGGGTGCAAGGTCACCAGCCACAAATGCGCCAACCCAGCGTGCACCAGCGGATCACCAGAAGGCTTAGCGTTTAACCACTCCAAAAATGCGGCTGTTTGTGCGGGCAAGGTGTGGGCGGGCGGTGCCTCAAAGTGCACCTTTTCTCGACCCACCGGTCCCGAGACCACTTGCATCGGACCCGCTGCGTCGTTGCGCCAATTGCCCACCTGAATCCGCAGACGGCCGCTGAAGCCGGTGGGGAACAGCGCCGCATGCCAACCAAACAAGCGCTCTGCCGTGAGCGGCTGCGCGTGCTGCTGGGTGGCGTCCAGCACCATGTCCACAACGCCATCCACATGGCGGTCAGCGGGCGCGAGCGCGCCAATGTCCACCCCCAACTTGCGGGCAATGGACGAACGCACAGCCTCCAAGTTGAGCGTTTCGCCCTCAATGGCGCTGGTGGTGATGACCTCTTGCGTCAAAACCTGCAAAGTCGCCAAATCGCGCTGCGCCAACCCCAAATGCGCCATCCGGCCCACCAACTCACCTTGCGCGCGGTGCAACTGTGCCAACGGCCCGGCCAGGGCAGCCGCGTCATATCGCCACTGCGGCCAGTCGGGGCGCTGCCAGAGGTAAGTGCGTTTGCGGGGTAGCTTGTCGGCGAACATGCGGTGATTATGCGCCTTATTCACCGCATATATTGCGGTGAATAAGTAGCGTATTCACCGCAATCGCCCATAGCCTCAACCAACTCGCAACCAAGTGGGGGCCGCACACAGAGCCGTAAAGTATTCAAGCGCTTCATCCAGGATGCAGCAAGCCTGAGGTACAAATTATCTCAAACATGCTATATTTCCCGGATGAAGTGGGACATCAAATATCACGATGAAAAGTTACAGGCTGATGTGCTGGCTTTACCACCCGGCATTTTGGCAAGGTACTTTCATTGCACTGATCGAATGATGGAATTTGGCCCGGATTTAGGAATGCCCCACACGCGGGCCATGAGTTCAGGTCTTTTTGAGCTGCGATTGAAATCCCGAGAAGGTATTGGACGCGTATTTTTCTGTACGGTGGTGAATCGCAAAATTGTCATGCTCCATCAGTTTGTGAAGAAGACCGACAAAACACCGCCCAAAGAATTGGCACTTGCGCGCAAGCGTATGAAGGAGTGGAAAGATGTTGACGCATAAACAACTGCGCACCCAGGCACTGGCCAATGCGGCCGTCAAAGCAGAATTTGACAAGCTGAGCGACGAGTTTTCTCTTTTGGATGAGTTCTTGAAGGCCCGCACGTCGCAAGGCCTGACCCAAGCGCAAGTGGCCGAAAAAATCGGAACCACCCAATCTGCTGTTGCACGCATGGAGTCCGGCAGTGGCAAGCACTCGCCATCGCTGGCAACGCTGACCAAGTACGCAGATGCCTTGGGTTGCAAGCTGGAGATTCGGCTGGTTCGCAGGCCTCGGGCAACCGGCAATTTAACGAGCCGTACGATTCAGGCCACGCCCAAACGCTTGGCGGCTTCATGAACGAACTTGTGCGACATCAGTACGTCGTGCACTGACAGAAATGGTGGCACTTTATAAAAGCCAAAAAGTTCGAGCAAACGTTTGATGAGGGCATCGACATCACGGCTTCTTTGGACTTGTCCAAAGCCAAGCGCGTGCTGCAAGAGCAAGTGACAACGGACGCCCAAAGTCGCGATGCAAGCCAGCTCTGATTTTGACAAATGGCGCGTTTAAGGAAGCGCTTGCGAGTTGAGCGCGCAAAAATTTTTGTAGCTAATTATTCGTATTTATTTGGGTATAGTTGGGCGCTTCATGCCTGCTGCGCTGGATGGTGCGGGAGGGAAGTAGCAAGGGGCTGGATGGCGGGTTTGGGCTGCAAATTTAAACCTGCATGCACAGACAACCCCTGGCCCAAGACCCATGGCGCAAGCCGCTTGCAACGATTTCAACAAAAAGGATGTATCGACACGGGCCGGGTGTATCAACCGGGTTTCGCGGTCGATTCCACGATAGCCATAGAAGTCTTTACCAAGAGCGCCAAATGAACTCGCCAGAAAAAGCAGCTGAAAAAGAAAAGCCTGTCTGTTTTGTCATCATGCCGATCTCAGACGTTCATGGATATGAACCGGGACACTTTGGACGCGTTTACGAACACATACTCAAGCCTGCAATTGTGGCGGCGGGTTATATACCTATTCGAGCTGACGACACCATAAAGACTGACTACATAGTTGTCGGGATAATCCAGAAGATTGTCGAATCTGAAATGGTTATTTGTGACTTTAGCGCAAGGAATCCTAATGTCATGTATGAGCTCGGGATTCGACATGCTTTTAACAAACCCGTTGCGCTCATAAAGGATCGACGCACAGACAAGGTATTTGATATTCAGGGCCTGCGGTACGTAGAGTATGACGACACCCTTCGCATTGACACTGTCCAAAAGGATATTTCAAAGATTTCAAGCGCAATCCAAGAAACTGCATCTGCAAATGGAAAAGGTGTTAACTCAGTGGTTCAATTGGCTGGTATTACCGCTGCTGAGATTCCCGCAAAGCAACAAGTTTCTGGTGAAACACAATTAATTCTCTCAGCCATAGGGTCGCTAGAACGACGAGTGAATGGTATTGAAAACAAAGGCAAGGCTAATGCTAGATTCTTCACCACAGAAGATGAAATGGTCACATTTCAAGACAATTCGACTGCTGAGATTAACGAAGAAATATTTAACCATGCTGCGGAGCTTGTTGGAATTCTTGTTGATATTCATCCTGTCGATGAAAAAATCTTTATCAAGCAAGAGGACGGAAAAATTATTCCGTATGCTGCAAATTCGGTCCGCTCAAAAGGACTGAGTTCATTTCCTTTTTGAATTTCTACCGCTGCATCTTCACGGACGCACCCAAGTGCCGCTTGTCCCGAACGTTGCAAATTTCACGTATCTACGGTCGCGAGCTATCCTATCCCGGCTGTTCACATGATTGCCTAACGCCACCCCAACCGCCGATACCCCCACCAAACCCGCATCCCCGTGGTGATGGCACACAAGCCCGCAAACCCATAAGCCAACACCGCAAAGTGTTCAGGCCAGATGCACATGGCGGCGAAGACGGTGATGGTTTCGGTGGCTTCAGTCAGGCCACCTAAGAAGTAAAAGCTTTTGCCCGGCAAGGCGGTGTCCGTCAGGCCGCGTTTTTCGGCCAGTGCGGCGAAGGCTAAAAAGCTGCTGCCGGTGCCGATGAAGCTGGCCAGCAGGGCTGCGGCGGGCAGGGCATTGGCGGCGGGGTTGGCCACCGCAAAGGCCAGCGGGATGGCGGCGTAGAACACGAAGTCGAGCGCGATGTCCAGGAAGCCGCCCGCGTCGGTGGGTTGGGTCAGGCGGGCCACGCTGCCGTCCAAGCCGTCGAGCAAGCGCGAGGCCAGCAGCAGCGCCAAGCCCCACCACCACGCTTGCAGCGCAATGGCCACGGCGGCGGCCATGCCGATGGCAAAGCCCAGCCAGGTCAGCGCGTCGGCGCTGATGCCTGCGCGCACCAAGCCGCGTGCGGCAGCGTTCAGCGCGGGGCGCAAGAGGGTTTGGGCGTGGCGGTCAAACATGGTTTGCGCTTTCTTCGGCGGCGGCGCGCAAGTGCACCACGCGCTGCGGGTCTGCCACGTCTTGTTCGTCATGCGTGACCAAGACCACCGGAATGCGCCGCTCGCGCACATGCGCAAACACCCACGGGCGCAGCTGGGCGCGCAAGGCGGCGTCGAGTTTGGAAAAAGGCTCGTCGAGCAGCAGCGCTTGCGGCTCGGCCAGCAAGGCGCGCATGAGCGCCACACGCGCACGCTGCCCGCCCGAGAGCGTGGACGGGTCGCGCTCGCCCATGCCCATCAGCTCAGCTTCTTGCAGCGCTTGTTGCACACGGGCTTGGCGCTGCGCGTTGGTGCTGCGGGTGCCCCAGTTGTCACTGGCGGGCACGGCAAAAAGCAGGTTATCGGCCACCGTCATGTGCGGGAAGAGTAAGGCGTCTTGAAACACCAGGCCCACGCCGCGTTGGTGGGTGGGCAGGTGCGTGAGATCACGGCCATTGAGTTGCACCAAGCCTTGTAACTGCAGTGGCTGCAGCCCTTCGGACACGCTGGCCAGCGTGCCCGCTATTGCTGCGAGCACCGAGCTTTTGCCGCAGCCGCTCGGGCCCATGAGCGTGAGGATTTCGCCGGGCGGCACATTCAGGCGCAGGCCGCTCACCAGCGCGTGAAGCGCGCTGCCCAAGCGTTCGATGTGAACGTGCAGGCCGTCGTTCATGCCCTGATGAAGGCCATCTTGTGGGGTGTCGGTCATGGTGTGGCTTTCATGGGGGCGATCTTCTCAAATCGGCGTGGCCTGCCCAGCCACGCGGCCAGCGCAAAGGCGGCGATGGGCAAGAGCATTTGCAGCGCGGCGTAGGCGCTCATGAGCGAGCGTTGTGCGCCCGCAGCCAAGGTGACGGCTTCGGTGGTGACTGTGGCAAAGCGGCCCGCGCCCACGTAGAGCGTGGGCAGGTATTGCGCCACGCTGACCGCAAAGCCCACGGCCCAAGCCGAGGCGATGGCGCGTTTCAGCAAAGGCCACTTCACACGCCACAAATACACCCAGCGGCCGTGGCCCAAGCTGGCCACCAGCGCGGCTTGGCGCGGGTCCACCGCTTGATAAGCAGGCACCAGCGCCAGCAGCACATAGGGCAAGACCATGACCGCATGCGCCAGGCTCAGGCCCAGCCATTGGCCTTCGAGGCGGGTGTGCAGCGCCAAGCTGTACAAGCCCACCACCCACAGCACCGAAGGCAAGACCAGCGGCAACAAGAACCAAGGTTGCAGGGCCTGCTGCCAGCGGCGCGGTGCCAACTCCAGCCACGCCACAGACCACAGCAAACACACACTGGCCGATGCCACGCCCAGGCCCAAGGTGGTCCACACCGTGTGCACGCTGCTGGCCACTTGTTGCCAGGCGCTGAGTGTCCACAGCTCGGGCCACACTTGGGGGAAAGGCCACACGCCTGAGACACTGCCCACGGTCAGGGCGAACCAGACGGCGGCGTAGGCGGCGAGGATGGTGGTCCAGATGACATTCGGCTGCCAAACACCCACAAAAACTGCATTAGGTAGGCGCCTTGCCCCGGCCAACTTCAGGCGCTTGCCATACCCCAGCATTCGCCGCGAGGGCGCGGCTCCTACAAGCCACCCCGCCAGCACGCCCGCCACCAGCACCGTGCCCGTCAGCCACCCCGCTGCCGCCACGCCTTGTGATTGCGTGAGCAGGTCGGCATCGCTCAGCCATTGCCAGGCCAGCACCGCCAAGGTGGGCGGTGTGGCGGGGCCGATGATGAGCGCCATGTCGACCACCGTGAGGCCATAGGCCAGCACCGCCAGCAGCGGCCAGCGCAGGCGCGGGGCCATTTGCGGCCAGATGATTTGCGCAAAGGCTTGTGCAGGGGTGCGGCCCAGGGTTTGGGCCAGGGCGTATTCGGCCTGCCAGCGGCGGCGCAGGTCTTCGCGCTGCATCTGCGTGGCGGCCACCCACAACAAAAACGGCACTTCTTTGAGCCACAGCGCCAAGATCAGCCCCAGGCCCCACGGGTCTTGTGTGGTGAACCAGGGCGGCGGTGCGTCAAAGCCGGTGAGGCCCGGCGACAGCAGCCGCAGCGCCCAGCCGCTGGGCGAGAGCCACAGCACCAGCCCGATGGCCATGGCCGCGTGCGGCGTGGCCAGCAAGGCAGGCAGATGCGACAGCCAGCGGCCCAGCTGTTGGCGGATGAAGCCACTGGCCAGCACATGCGCCACCGTGATCCACGCCAGCGCGGTCGAAGCCAGCCCGGTCCACAGCGTCATGCCCCAGGCGCGCCAGGTTTGCGGGTCGGCCCACAGGGCTTGCCAGGCGGCATCGAGCATTTGCGCGGCCACCGCCCAAAGCGCCGCGCCGATGGGCACGGCCACGGTCAGCGCCAGCAGCCACGCAGCAAAAATGGCAAAGGCACTCACAGGCCAGCGTTGAGCTGTTGCCCGATGGTTTTGTGGCCCATGGCTTGGGCCAAGCCCGCCACTTGGCAGCGCTCGGCGTTTTGGTGGGGCAACGGCTCGTCGCAGCCCGGCAGGGTTTGGCCCAGTTCAAAAATGCGTGAGGTCATGGTGGTTATCTATTGGGTTGTGGACGGAGTATCAAGCAAACGGGTTGCGGCACCGGCGGGGAAGACCGCCGTCGTGTTCATGAACCTCTGGGAAAATGCCGCGTGGGTGGTCGGGCCACCCGCCAAATTCTCTGTGCATGCCCTCAACCCGCTTGCCGACCCATTCATGAAGGAGCCCTCTGTGGCCAAGTTCAAACGCGCCCCTCAGGGTTACACCACGCCCTCAGGCCAGCCATGGCCGCCCACTGACACGCATGCCAAGGTGGATGCTACCCCGCTGGACAAGCCCAATGTGGACGAGGCGCGAGTGCAACAGGTGTTGGACATGATGGTGCTGCTGTCGCAAAGCACCACGGCCACCGAGATGACCCAGCTGTTGCGACAGCATGGCGACTTGGTGGGGTGGACGGGCTCGGTGACTGAAACCAGCGTGCGTGCCCAACTGGTGGTTTTACGCGAGCGCGGCTGGGTCAACCCTGGCTACAGTGGCCTCCAAGAGTTGAACTTTTCAGCACCAGATACCCGCAAGAACCTGATTCGGGTCTACACCACCGTGCAGCCCACGGCGCTGTGGCCACACATGGTGCAGCGCCTCAGCACGACTCGGACCCATTCTTGGTCGCTTCAGCCAGAGCGCGTGGCTTTGGGCTATTGCGTGGTGCGGGCCCACCTCTGGTTAGGGCGCAGCGAGGCCGAGGCCATGGCCATGCTTGCACCTCACGCACTGGCGAGCTACCTGCCGCAATGGGCAGATCAGATTTTTGAAGATGCCTGGTTGCCCGAGTTGATGGGCCAGGCCGACCCCTTGTGGCTGCAAAGGCTGTTGCTCACGGCCCTGAGCAGCATGGACGACCCGAATTACCCCTTGGCTATCGCTTGGCTTGAGACCGAGATCCCTTCGGGCCGCTTGGTGCCGCAACCCATCACGCGCCTGGCCTTGGGCATCTCTATGGCGGGTGACGCGCGCGGCGCGCAGCTCACCGCCCTGCTGGGCCCGGATTGGTGCTATGTGCCCGAGCTGGCGGGTGCCATTGAAGGCCTGCAACTGCTGCAAGCGGGCGACCACGGTGGCGCGCGTCAGGCCTTTGCAGCCAATGGCAAAGCGCTGCGTGCGGCCAAGGTCAAATGGGCCGAGCTGCTGCCACCTTGGCTGCAGCAGCTAGAACTGCTTGCTTGGCTGAGCAGCGACGATCACAAAGATTGGGAGGTGGCTCGCAAGCTGTGTGTGGCAGCGTCTGGCCGCCGCCAGCCGGACATCAACGACGGTATTTTTGGCGTGTGGGTTCAAGCGATTGATGCGCGCCTGGGCAAGTCGCCTTGGCACCCGCACTTCACCGACTTTTTGAAGCGAGACATCAAGGCTGAACACCTGCTGCAATTGGCCTGGCTGGGCAAGCCTGCCGGTGAGCCGCCCAACGACGACAAGGTCGCCACCACGCTGGCGTTCCTCAAAAACCAGTGCCTGGGCAGTCTGCTGGCCCCCGCGCTCGAGGCCTGCGAGCGCCTGGGCTGGCCCAGCGCTGAATGGGTTCACCCCGTGGCGGCAAGGCCCGCGCGCATTTTTGGGGCACCGCCTGAGCCTTGGCGCGACGCCCTGCAAGCCATTCTGAACCTCAGCGCCTCCAGCGACCCTGCCGCAGTGGCCGACAAGCCTGCGCTGCAATGGGCGTGGAGCCTGAGCATCGATGAACAGGGTCGCCCGATAGACCTGAACATGTTGGAGATGAGCACGGGGGCTCGTGGGGCCGTCAAGCTCAAACCCTTAGGCTGGCTGGCAGCCCAAAAGCGCCAAGGCTTAACCGCCCGCGACAGTGCGGTGCTGCGCCACCTGCAGCGCCCACGCAACAGCACCCAGCCCGTGCTGAATATCACCGGCGCACTGCAAGCCCTGAAGGGCCACCCCCTCCTGATGCTGGAAGACGCGCCGCAGCAGTGGCTGGAGATGGTGCCCGCCCAGCCGCGCTTGCTGGTCAAACGAGAAGGCGACGGCGCAAACGCCAGCTATCTGTTCGAGATTGACCCACCCATCAACCTGAAGACATCACCCCAGTTGCCCGATCATTTCAATCTGTGGGGTGACGAGCGCCATGCCGCTGCAGAAGACCGGGCCCAGTGGCGCATCGTGCGCGTGAGCCCTGGCGTGGCCAAGCTCATCCACATCAGCCCGGCGCAGCAGCAGGTGGCCGACCTCATCACCAACGGCTGGCGGGTGCCCGCCCAGGCGCAAACCGAGTTGAACGCCGCACTGCAAGCCTTGGCCTCGCACTTTGAGTTGCAGGGCGATGCCCAAACGGGCCGCCAAGTGCCCGCCGAAAGCCGTTTGCGCGCACAACTGGCCCCGGCAGGCGAGGGCCTGACCCTGCGCCTGGTGGTGCAACCCTTTGGCGACTATGGCCCCCTGGTGGTGCCCGGCATGGGTCGTGCCCGCATGGTGTGCGTGCACGAGGGCGAGAGCCTGTGGTGCGAGCGCAGCCTGAGCGAAGAGCGGCGTTGGCTGACCAGCGTGCTCGAAAGCCTGCCCATGCTGGACCCCGAGCACAGCGCCGACCAAACGGTGTTGCTTGACACGCCCGACGAAGCCTTGAGTGCGCTGGACCAACTGCCGAGCCAGCCCGGCGTTGCCGCCATCGACTGGCCCAAAGGGCGCGCCGTCAACATTCAGCAAGTTCACAGCCAGCAGATGTCGATCACCGTGGGCAGCGGCCGCGATTGGCTGGCGCTGGACGGCGAGGTGCAGCTCGACGAAGGCCGGGTCATGGGTCTGCAGCAGCTTTTGGCCCTGATGCGCGGCAGCAGCAGCCGTTTTGTGACGCTGGCCGAGGGTCAGGTCCTGGCGCTCAGCGACCGCCTGCGCCAGCAGCTCAAAGACCTGGACGGCCTGGCACAAAGCAGCAAGAAGGCGGGCCTGCAACTGCCGCACGCCGCAGCGGCCTGGCTGAGCGAACAACTCGATGGGGTAGAACTGAAGGGCGACAAAGCCTGGCGCGAGCGCGTGGACGAGCTGGCCAAAGCCAGTCAATGGGAGGCCCCCGTGCCGCGCACCCTGCAGGCAGAGTTGAGAGACTACCAACGCCAAGGCTACCAATGGATGGCGCGCCTGTCGCGCTCGGGGCTGGGTGCATGCCTGGCCGACGACATGGGCCTGGGCAAAACCGTGCAGACCCTGGCCCTGCTGCTGCAACGCAGCAAGGGTGGGGCCGCTCTGGTGCTGGCACCCACCTCGGTGTGCAGCAATTGGCGCGACGAGATCCACCGCTTTGCACCCAGCCTGGAGGTGCACATTTATCACGAGGCCGCAGACCGCCGCCAGGTCTTTGCTGAGCTCGGCCCCGGCCATGTCTTGGTGGCCAGCTACGGCCTGGTGCAGCAAGACAGCGAAGCCTTCACGCAGGCCGCCTGGGCGACGCTGGTGCTGGACGAAGCCCAGGCCTTGAAGAACGCCGCCACCAAACGCGCGCAAGTGGTCAGCCAGCTGCAGGCGGGCTTTCGCCTGGCCCTGTCGGGCACGCCGGTGGAAAACCGGCTGTCTGAGTTGTGGTCGTTGATGAACATCTTGAACCCTGGCTTGCTGGGCTCGGCCAGCCAGTTTCAAGAACGCTTTGCCGGCCCCATTGAGCGCCAGCAAGACCCGGCGGTGCGCCAGCGCCTGCGCCGTATCATTGCGCCCTTCTTGCTGCGCCGCACCAAGGCCCAGGTCTTGCAAGACCTGCCGCCGCGCACCGAGATCGTTCACCTGGTGCAACCCAGCGAGGCCGAGCGCGCCTTGCAAGAAGCCATGCGCCGCCAAGCCCGCGAGGAGGTTGAAAAAGCCGCCCAAGACAAGAAAGGCCCGCAAATTCGCATGTTGGCCGAACTGATGAAGCTGCGCCGCGCCGCTTGCGACCCGCGCCTGGTGGTGCCCGAGATGGGGCTCTCCGGGGCCAAGATCGAGGAATTTGAACGCTTGGTGCAAGAGCTGGTGGCGGGCCAACACAAAGCCTTGGTGTTCAGCCAGTTCACCGACTACCTCAAGCTCTTGGCCGAGCGCCTGGAGGCCCTCGGTGTGGCCTACCAATACCTGGACGGCAGTACCCCGGCGGCCGAGCGAGGCAAGCGTGTGGCCGCCTTTCAGCAAGGGCAGGGCGAGGTGTTTCTGATCAGCCTGAAGGCGGGTGGCTTTGGCCTGAACTTGACGGTGGCCGACTACGTCATCATCGTCGACCCCTGGTGGAATCCGGCCGCCGAAGACCAAGCCAGCGGCCGTGCCCACCGCATGGGCCAGCAACGCCCCGTCACCGTCTACCGCTTGGTCACCCAGGGCTCGGTGGAGGAGCGCATCTTGCAAATGCACCACGACAAACGCAGCCTGGCCGACAGCATGCTCAACGACCAGGACGGCTCGGCCGTGCTGGATGCCTCCGCATTGGCGGAATTGCTCAGGGATTGATCAGGCGCAAGCCATTTTTGCAGGTCGGGACTGAAGCCGACCTGCAAGACGAAAGCTTCTTGTCAAACCCCGTAGCGGCGTGTCCATTCTTTCTCGAGCGCGTCCACCCACGAAGCATGGGGCTCGGGCAGTGCCGGGGCGCTCTGGGCCAGTTGCCCGGGGCGTACGGCCGATGCAAAGCGTGCGCGTTCGGCGGCAGGCAGGCGCGTCACGTCGAGCACGGTGGGGTCGCCCCACACGTCGATGTCGGCTTTGCGTGCTTGCGCGGCGGGCGAGAGCAAAAAGTTGGCCACCACTTGCGCACCGGCTTTGCTCGGCGCGTTGTACGGGATGGCCACAAAGTGCGTGTTGCCAATCGTGCCCTTGGCGAACTGCCAACTTTGCACCGTGGCGCTCAGGCGCTTGGCGGCTATTTCGTTTGCCGCTTCGTTGGGGTTGAAGGTCAGGGCCAGCAGCAGCTCGCCGTCGGCCATCATCTGGCGCTGCGCGGCCGAATTTTGCGGGAACTGTTTGCCGCCGCGCCACAGGTGCGGGTGCAGCGCATCCAGAAAGCGCCACAGGGGTGCGGCTTGCGCTTCCAATGCGGCGGCTGTGACAGGTTGGGCCAGCGCTTTCACGTCGGGCGCGTGTTCGATCAGCGCTTGCTTGACGAAGGTGGTGCCATGGAAGTTGGGTGGACGCGGGTAGGTGATTCGCCCGGGTTGGCTGCGGGCCAGCGCCAGCAACTCAGCCATGCTTTGCGGCACTTGGGGCAGGCGTTTGGCATCGGCAAAAAACGTGAGCTGCGCCATGCCCCAGGGCGATTCCAGCCCGTCGGTAGGCACCGAAAAATCCACCAGCGTGGTGGGCTTTCCCACGGTGTCCACCCACTGGAAATTGGGCAAGGCTTGTGCGAAGGGCGCAGACAACAAACCATCACGCTTCATGGCCGCAAAGTTTTCGCCGTTGATCCAGATCAGGTCCACCGTGCCTTCGGTGTCTTTGCGTCCGGCCTGCTTTTCGGCGCGCACGCGCTTGACCACATCGGCCGCGTCGCTGATCTTGACGTGCTGCAGCTTGACGCCAAAGTCCCGCTGCAATTCACCCGCCACCCATTGCAAGTAAGCGTTGATGCGCTCGCTGCCCGCCCAGGCGTTGAAGTACACGGTTTGGCCGCGAGCGACGCGTTCGATGTCAGCCCAAGCCGCTGCGGAAGCGGATGCGGGGGCGGCGGCCTGCGCGGCCCAAGGGGCAAAGGCGGCGGCACCTGCAAGAGTCAAGGTCTGGCGACGGTTGATCTGAAATGAAGAACTCATGTTGAAGGGGACCGCCTGCACGGCGCTGTTCACGGTTAAAAGCCAAGGGTATGCATTTTCGCAGCAGGCCAATCCGCTGCATGACCCGGGCCATTATTGATTCGGCCCGGTGAAGTTTTGAATGCATCAAAGATCTTGTAGGTCGGCGGTGGAAGACTCCGACATGGGCCTTTGCCCAAACCAGTAACGTCGAACTCTGCGAGTACCGACCTACAAGATGTCCTTTCTCACACATTTCAAACTTCAGCATGCCGGATCAATAGGTTAAAGAAAACATCAAAACAAAGTGGTCGCACGCAACCAGGCGTCAGGCAACAAAGGCACGATTTGGGCTTCGAGCCATTTGTCAGCGCCCGTGGCAATGGCCACACCCGCCAGAAATATCAGACCGCCAAACACCTTCTTGACCCGATCGCCCTGCGCCAGCACTTTATCGCGCACCGCCTGAAAACCCCGACGTGAGGCATAGGCCACCGCCACCAGAGGAATGGCCGCGCCCATGCCAAACAGGCCCAGCACAAGCCCGCCGCGCACTGCGCCGCCTTCGCTGGCCACCAAGGTCAGGGCCGAGGCCAACAAGGGACCTGAGCAAGGGCTCCAAACCAAACCCAGCACCGCACCCAGCAACAAGGCCCCACCCAAGGTGTCCCCCTTCAGGCGAGAGGACACGCCGTTGGCCCCACTGGCCAGCGGCATCATCCATTGGGTGAAGCGTTCATTGAGCACCGGCACCCACATCATCACACCCAGCGCCATGAGCAGCACCGCGCCAAACAAGCGCACATGGTCGCCGTCTAGGCCAATGGCCGGCCCCAGTGCACCCAGCACCACCCCGATGCCCGCAAACGACAAGGCCATGCCCACGCCCATGGCCAAAGGGGCCAGGCGGTTGCCCTGCGCGGCCCCACCCAGGACCATGGGCAAGATGGGAAAAACGCAAGGCGACAAAGTGGTCAAGCTGCCGGCCAGCAAGCTCAAACCCAGGTGACTGATGGCCAAATCCATGAGGTGCTCTTCCAATCAGGTGGCATGTTTACTGGGCCGACAGCAAAGCCGCCTTCAGCGCCTGCGGGTCGGTCACACCACCCGAGCGGTGCTTTTGCTCTTGGCCTTTGAACACGATCAAGGTCGATTGCGCGCGAATGCCCATCTGGCGCTTGAGCTCGCGCTCCTGGTCATGGTCCACCACCAGCAAGGTGCCCGGCACGGTGGCATCGCCTTTGAACGTGTTGAACGCTTTTTCTTGCACCAGACAAGTGGGGCACCACTTGGCGTGAAAGTGCAGGCTCACGGCTTCACCGGCTTGCTGCTTTTGCGCCAAGGTCTGGGCGCTGTAAGGGGCAATGTCGAGCGCGTGTGCCGGAACCATCCAGGCGCTCAGCGTCAGGGTCAACAGCGCAAGGGCTTTGTGGGGGAGCATTTGATGGGCGAGTGTTTTGTGCATGGTTCATCCTTGTCTTGAGTGCACCGGTCTGCGATCTGAGGCTCAAGGGCCTCACACACCGGTATCCATCATTTCGAATCAGGCGCGCCCAAAGTTACAGGGCTGCACCACAAAAGGCGGCCACTGGCCGCCTTGTCAGGCATCGTGCGCGACTCAGTAGCTGTAGTAAGCAATGCCAAACGGGTTGGTGCCTGCCGTGACTGGCTTGCTGAACTTGATCTTGCCTTGGGCATCGATGTCATAGACCGTCACTTGGTTGGCCGTTGGGCCTGAGTGGGTGACAAAGGCCTTCTTGCTGTCGCCGTTGACCACCAGGTTGTGCGGGTTGTTCACACTCACATCCAGCGGGTTTTCAGCCAAGGAACGGCTGCGCGTGTTGAGCGAGTACAGCTGTTTGCCCGGCAAATTGGTCATGAACACATATTGACCATCCCGGCTGGGGAAAATGCCGTGCGAGCCGGCCAGGTTCAATCGGTAATCCAGTTTCAAATCGCGGCCGAGCACAAACACACCACCTTCTTGGTTGGGCACATACAGCTTTTGGTCTTGCTCAACAAAGTACAGGTGCGGGTCTTCGCCTACTGCGGTCTCAGACTCTTTGGTCAGGGTCTGCGCATTGAAACGCACCACCTTGTCGGGCGCATCGTTGATGAGCATGGAGACAAATGCAGTTTGACCATCGGCCGTCAACACCACATCGTGCGGCTTGGCCTCCAGCGCCAATGTGCGCACGCTGCGGTCGGACAGTTTGATGACCGAGACCGTGTTGTCCACATCGTTGGCCACCCACAGGTGATCGCCTTGCCCATCGGCCCACATGTGGAAAACGCCGCGCCCCACATTGACCGACGACTCCACCTGGAAGTTGACGGGGTTCAGGACATGCACTTTGTTTTGCGCCCGATCGCCCACGTACAGGCGGTTGGTTTTTTTGACGTAGACCACGTACATGGGCTCCGAACCCGCGATCGAGACGGTTTGCTTGACCGCATCGGTCTTCGCATCGATCACCGTCAGGCTCGCGCCACCGCGGTTGGTCACCACCACGTTTTCGGTCAGCACCGCATCGCTGCCGCCGCCGCAGCCGTACAACAGGCCTGTCACAGCGCCCAATAGAACCCATTTTTTCATGTTTACTCCTTGTGTTGATTTCAATTTGCCTTCATGCGTTTGGGGTTGCAAACGCCTCCCACGCAGCCAGGGCTTCGGCCGTGTACATAGATGCCATTTCGTCAGCCCCGCACGCACACCACCGTGGTGAGCAGGGTGATGCGCAATACACGCCAAAAGGCGATCCATGGATCGCCTTTCAGGAGGGGAATCGTCAGCGCACGATGGTGACGGTCCCTGTGGGGTTGAGTTTGTTGGCCTGGTTGAGCATCGTCTGCCCGTTGCTCGGGCCAGTGGCGCTGCCCATCGGGTTGGTCAACAGGGGTTTGAGCAAAAACGGCGCAGGGCTGTTGTCTGGCTCCGGCTCGATCGAAATCACGGCCATGCCACCAGGCAGTTTTTTGGCGGGGTTGACAAAATCCTGTCCCGGGAAAGGTGGGGCCGCTGCGGCCGTGCCCGCTGCGGGTCCTGCGCCGTCACTGTCTGCACCGGTCACACGGGTGAAGCGTCCCGTGCTGGTGGGTTTGCCGTCCACGACCACCCATCCCTCGTAGACCCAGCCTTCGGGCAGCGTTGGCAAATTCAGGCCCGCCTGCGGCGTTCCCGAACTGGCATCGACCCACCAGATGCCCTGGTCATCGGTGCCAGGGTTGGTGGGCGTGGCCAGGAAGAATTTTCCAGTGGCGCTGGTGAAGTCATTGCCCAAGGCCGATGTGTGCGCCACGCTCAGGGCAGCCTGGGTGCGTGCCGCATCGAAATTGCCAGCCACCAAATGCGTTTTGGTCGGTCCCGGATCGGGGTCGTTTTGCGGCTCGATGGTGAGCACATAGGCCGAAGCTCCTGCGATGTCGGCGCTGGCGATCTTGAAATTGGTTTGGCTCATCACCCCACGGTCGTCCACCGTGAAGCGGCCCGCACTTTTGGCCGCACCATTGACGATCAACCAGCCCTCATACACCGAGCGTGCGCCCAGGTTTTCCAGCCCGAGCAATTGAACGTTGATGGAGGGGCCTGAATTGCCACTGCTGTTCCCATTGCCCCCGCCACAAGCAGCCAAAGCCGCCGCTGCACACGCAGCAAATACCCATCGATTGAATCTCATGCCGATCTCCTTTGATGTCTAAAGCCAAGCCCAAGGGGCATGGTTGTTGTGTGGGATCTTTCGACCCTCCCTTTGCCCCGGATGTGAACCATTCACACCCGGGTGTTGGACTGCCAACGCGCCTGCACCCACGCATCCAGCGACAACCGCCCCGGCCCCATGAACACCAAGGGCACCAGCATGGTCATGTAGATCACGGGCAGCTTGAAGTTGCCAAAGCCATCGTTGGTCAGGGCATAGCCTTGGAGCAATTCACCCAGGCTGGACCACGACTCGGGCCAGTGCACGCTGAACATGGCCACAACGGTGAGCACGATCAACGAGGCAGAAAAAAAGCGTGTGCCCAATCCGATGACCAAGGCGATGGCCCCCACGATTTCAAAACCGGTGGCCAAGGCCCAATTGAGGTCGGCCGGGATCAGCTTGAAAGGCCAAGGAAACTGGTCCTGGATGTCTGCAAACCAGTTGCTGCCATGCAGCTTTTCAAAACCGGCTTCGCCAAATTCCCAAGCCAGGATCAGCCGCAAACTCAGCAGGCCGATCCACAGACCGAGCAGATCGAGTGCATCGATGCCGCGACGGGCGAGTTGGAGGGTGTTGTTCATGTGTGTGTGCCCCATAAGACGCCTTGCTCGCGCAGGCTGATGAGGAGTTGTTGTCCGAAGCCTTGCAAGGCTTGCGGGTCGGGGTGCTTCATGTCGGTGGCCAGTTGGGCAAAGGCTTGTTGGCCGCTCAGGCCCTGGTCCAGCAGACTGAGTACGTGGGCCGTGACGGCGTTGATCTCGGCAAATTGCACGTCCAGCTGCGCGTCGCGAAAGACCACCAAAAACGTGGGCTCCGCCTGGCGTGGCTGCCAGTCGGGGCCGATGCGGTGCACGGGCCAAGGGCTGACCACGTCCACCCGCGCGGGGTTGAGGCACACGCTCGCTTGCATCATGTCGCCCTGGGGGTCGTGCGCGGGGGGCGCGACGTCCATCACATCAACGGCCAGTTCGGCCCATTCATAACGCGCCAGATCGGCCAGCCAGACCGGCAAGGGCTGGGCGATGTGGTGCTCACTCAGGTAGCGCACGAACTCGCGCGGGATCTCGCGAAACCAAGGCGTGTGCGAAGGCCAGTCGCGGTAAAAGGTGCGGCACAGCCTGCGCCAGCGGGCCTCGCCCAGCAGTTGGCGACTGACCGGAAAACAGCTGTCCAGAAAACCACAAACGTTGTTGAACAACAAATCGTTGTACACGCCCATGCGCCGCTTGGGCACGCCCGGTGGGCGGCGCGTGTGGTGCGGGTCGCGCAGGTGTGCGGCCATCTGGTGCTGGAATTCTTGAAAAGCCAACATCACGCCACCTGCCTGTTGATGGACTGGGCTTGCGCACCCCATTGCGCACCCCATTGACCAACTGCTTGCACGCCGAAGGCCTGGTGCTGCAAGTGCGCGATGTGCGACACCTCCTGCGTGAGCGTGTGCAGATCGGGGATGTTGAAGTCGCGCTCCAGGCAAGTGGGCACCGGGTGGCCCATGCGCTGGTAAGCGGCTTGCAGCAATTGCCAGACCGGGTCAATCACGTCGCTGCCATGGGTGTCAATGAGCAAGCCGTCTTCTTCGACATAGTGCCCAGCCACATGCACATAGCAGGTGCGCTCCAGCGGCAGCTGCGCCAGATAGGCGTATGGGTCAAAGCCGAAGTTGCGGCTGTTGACATAGATGTTGTTCACATCCAGGTGCAGCAGGCAATCAGCCCGCTCGACCACGGCCCGCACAAATTCGGGCTCGCTCATTTCGGCACCCGGCGGTGCGATGTAGGTGGACGCGTTTTCCACGCCGATTTGCATGCCCAAAATGTCTTGCGCACGGGCAATGCGCTCAGCGGTGTAGCGCACAGCCTCTTCGGTTTGGGGAATGGGCAGCAGGTCGTACAGGTGGCTGTCGTCAGCGCACCAAGACAGGTGTTCGGTGAACAGGCGCATGCCATGTTCACGCATGAAATCGCGTGTGCGGCGCAGCAGGATTTCATCCAGAGGCCCGGGGCCGCCCAAGGACAACGACAGGCCGTGGCACACAAAGGGGTAACGCTCGGTGAAGGCGCGAAAATCGCGGCCTGCCCGGCCGCCCATGCCGGCCCAGTTTTCCGGGGCCACCTCGAAAAAGCCGATGCGCTCGGGCACCGCTTGCTGTAAAGCCGGGATCAGCTCGCGTCGAAAACCCAAGCCCGCCCAGGGGGCCAGCGTGTTGTGGTGGTGGGTATTGGAGGGCATGTGCATGGCGCTCAAATAAGGGAGGGGGTTGAAACAGGTCAGTCAGCCCCTGGGGCGCACCCGATGGCGGGTACAAACCAGGACACTGACTGCCCTTCTACGAACGGGGCGACTTACTTCTTCTTGTCGCCGCCGCACTTGCCTTCGCCGCACTTGCCGTCTTTGGCTTTGCCTTTGTCGCCACCGCACTTGCCCTCGCCACACTTGCCGTCTTTGGCTTTGGTGGTTTTCTTGTCACCGCCGCACTTGCCTTCACCGCACTTGCCGTCTTTGGCTTTGCTGTCAGATTTCATGTCAGCCTGCGCCACTTGGTAACCGGCGTCCAGCGTCTTGGCGGCAAAAGGGTTGCCTGCAGCGTGCACGGGCAGCAGGGTGGCTGCGGCAAAGGCAGAACCCAAAGCGATGGTGATGAGGTGTTGCTTGTCCATGAAATGCTCCTGAAAGTTTGAAGGTGAGTGATTGACCGTTTTGGGCGGTGCCTTGTGGCACTTGTCCATCGCTGTCATGGTGTAATCCGCACCGGAACATTCAAAAGTTACGGGAAATGCATGCCATTTGTTTCCTTTTGTATCTGTAACTTTTTCACCCCTCTGGACGAATTGACTTGAGCGAAAGCCTGCAAACCCACGAAGCCGAACTGCACGCCGCATGGATGCAATCCCTGCAAGGCGACCACGCCAGTTACCAACGTGCCCTGGGCCTCATGAGCGGCCATGTGCGGCGCTTTTTGCAAAAACGGATGCAATCCCAACTCAGCGATGTCGAGGACCTTGTGCAAGAAACCCTGATGGCGATCCATCAAAAGCGCCACACCTACCAAAGCGACCAGCCCCTGACGGCCTGGATGTATGCGATTGCGCGTTACAAATGGGTGGACCATTTGCGCGCCCACGGCCGCCGCGAGGGCCTGCACGACGACATCGACGACTGGTCTGAAACCCTGGCGGTGGACAGCGAAGAAGCCGCCAGCGATGCGCACAAGGACCTGGACGTCATGCTGGCCGATTTGCCTGTGCGCCAACGTGAAGCCATCGAGCACACGCGGCTGCAAGGTTTGTCCATCACCGAAACCGCCCAGCGGACCGGGCAAAGTGAAGCCTCGGTCAAAGTGAACATCCACCGGGGCCTGAAAACCCTGATGGCCAAATGGGGAGCGAAGTCATGAAAACAAACGACCTGATTGCCTTGCTGGCCAGCGACACGCTGCAGCCTCATCCCCCCGTGCGCCAGCAATTGCTGCAAAAACTGTTGCTGGGCGCAGTGGTCTGTGCCGTGTTGTTATTCACCTTGTTCGGCCTGAACCCACGCATGGACGAGATGGCAACGCACCCCGCCTTTGCCACCAAGATGCTGTGGTTGGCGGCCCTGATGGGCTTCAGCTTGTATGGTTTGTTTCGCCTGGCCCGACCCGGCATGGGGGCTGGTCACACCCTGTGGGGCATTGGCTTGGCGCTGCTGGCCATGTTCAGCTTGGGTCTGGTGCAGCTGCTGCAAACCGATGCAGCCGCGCGCACCGTGCAGTGGATGGGCGGCTCATGGCAAGTGTGTTCGACCAGCATCGCCGCTTTGTCACTGCCTGTATTGGCCGCTTTGCTTTGGGCCTTGCGCCAGCTGGCACCCACCCGCGCGGTGCTCACGGGAGCGGTCGCGGGTGTGTTGGCAGGCAGCATGGCGGCCAGTATTTATTCGCTGCACTGCCCCGAAACCAGCCTGACATTTTTCGCCGTCTGGTACGTGGGGGGCATGGCCTTGGCCACCGGTTTGGGCGCCCTGCTCGGTGGGCGCTGGCTGCGCTGGTGACAGATGCAGCGCTCAGGCCACCGCGCCCGAGCCATAACGGCCATGCAACAAATGGCCGGTTCTGAAGCGCTCCAGTGCATACGGGCCCAAAGGCACATCGGTGGGCAGGCCCAAGGCTTGCTGGGCCAGCACCCGGCCCACAGCGGGTGAGAGCTTGAAGCCGTGACCCGAAAAACCAAAGCCCACCACCAGACCCGGAACCTCGTTCACACCGCCCAGCACCGGATTCCAATCCGGCGTCACGTCGTACACCCCGGTCCATGACGAGGCCAGACCCGCTTCGGCAAACGAGGGAAAGCGGTCTGCCACCTGCTCGCCCAAGTGCGCCACATCGTCCATGGAGATGTCGCCTTGGGTGTTGTCCGGCCCACTCAGGCTTTCCCCGGCCGTGCCCTCGCTCACCAACATCTGCCGCCCGCCATAACTGCGGCAGTACAGCATGCCGGGCGAGCCCAGGTCCTTGTACACCGGCATGGCATAGGTGTAGGCCTCAGGGCCTTCGAGCGAAATGACCTTGTGCCGCTCGGGCGTCAAAGGCACCTGAATGCCCGTCCATGCGGTCAATTCATCTGCCCAAATGTTTTGCGTGCTGATCACCACGGGCGCATGAAACACCCCGCTGGCCGTTTCCACGCCACTGACACGACCTTGCTGCAGCAGCAAACGCGTGACGCTTTCGCCTTCCATGAACTTGACCCCGCGCCGACGGGCCGCGCGCGCGTAGCTGGTGGCCACCAGATAGGCATCGGCAAAGCCAGCATCTGGCTCAAAGCCGATCAAGGCGGCATCGTCAAAGCGGCAAATGGGCAAGCGCTCGCTGGCCTCCTGGGGCGTGATTCGGCTGACTGCTATGCCACGCGCCTCTTGTGCGGCCAGGGCCTCGTGCAAGGGGGCCAGCTTGGGGCCTTCGGGCGAGGCGATCAGGTAACCGCAACGCACCAGGCCGGCACTGGCGTCTTCGTCTTGCAAGTGCTCGGCAAAATTTTCAAACACCGACCAGGACTGCTGCGCCAGCGCCATGTTTTCCACCACCGAATAGTGGGTGCGCAAAATGCCGCTGGACTGTGAGGTGGTGCCCGCGCCGATCTGATCGCGCTCCAGCACCAGCACACGTTGAGCCCCAAAAGCCGCCAGGTTGTAGGCCACCGAGGTGCCGATCACGCCGGCCCCAATCACGATTGCATCCCATGAACTCACATCGCACTCCTGTTGTTGGCCACCAGCCTAAGGCGCATGGGCAAGTCGTGCATCAGTTTTGCATTGGCTGATCATCAGCATCAGCCTTGGCGCTGATGTCTTCAGCGGTCTTCGTTGACGCTGATCAAGTCGGCAGGGATTTTCAGCACGCTCACCCATTGGCGCTGCAGCTCGCGCACGGCCACCCGCACCATGGCCGCGATGTCCTGGGCCAGCGGCCCCAATTCGTCGGGCCGGTACACCATGTAGAAGGTGCGCTGCAGGGGCGGATAGGCCTTGCCCTGATGGCGCAAGGCTGTCAGGGGCACACACTTCAGGTGCATGGCGTGGTAGCGCGACTGCCACAGGCACAAAGGGGTTGTGAGGGCAATGCCCAAATCTTCGCGCACCAGACTGAGCAAGGGGTCGGTGGCGTCAAATTCAAACACCTGCTCGATGTCGGGATCGTGGCGGCCCAGGTAGGCATCGACCAGCGCCCCCATTTTGGAGCGGGTGCTGTAATGCATGAAGGGCCTCAGGCCACTGAGCTGCTGCAAGGACGCCAGAGGCGGCAGCTTGAAGTCCGAGGGCACGGCCAGCAAGAACTGTTCTGAAAACAAGGCCAGGCATTCACGACCGGCGGCGGGTTTGGGGTCGTCGGTGGTGATCAGCACGTCCAGCTGGTGGTTGTCAAATTGCTCGGCCAGTCCAGGGTTGATGCCTGACACCAGGCGCAGCCTCTGCACACGCCCGGCCAGGCCCCGCACCATTTGCGGGCCAATCGTGGCGGCAAAGGAGTCCACGCACCCGAGCCGCAACAAGCTCCTTTTGCTGCGGCTCAGGGCTCGCACCGTCTCGGTCATGTGGCTGGCACGCGAGAGCAGGTCGCGCGCTTGCTCGTACAAGCGCTGCCCCGAAGCCGTGGGGTGGGCTGGCCGGGTGGCCCGGTCGAGCAATGAGGCGCCCAGCGACTCCTCCAGTTGACGAACATGCTGAGACACGCCCGCCTGGGAAATGCCAAGCCGCTGCGCCGCCGCCGACACAGAACCGGTTTCCACCAAGGCCACCCAGCTGCCCAGCTGTTCCCAGGAGGGGGGGACCACTTTGTCTGAAGCACGTTTTTTCATCGGAAGCTTGCGCGGCAGGGCCGGTCTGTATTGGTTTTTCTGATGCTCAGCATCAGAATTGGCGAAGGCTTGGTCAGCTCAGGCTTTCCACACCACACTGTGCATCTGCGAAGCGCTGGATGCATGTTGCAACAAGCCTTCTCTGACATTTTGACCGAACCCCTCTTCACAAAGGAAAACCGATGAAACTCAATCGCCGACTGGTCTTGACCCTGGTGGCCTCTGCAGCCGTTCTCTCGGGTGCTGCCATGGCCCAACAACGCGTGTTTTTCGGCATCGCCACCGGTGGCACGGGTGGCACGTATTACCCCTTGGGCGGCATGCTGGCCCAGCTGATTTCCAACAAGGCCACGGTCGACGGCAGGAAGATCACTGCCACCGCTGAAGCCGCCGGTGCCTCGGTGGGCAACGCCAAACTGCTGGGCACCAAGGACATCGAGTCGGCCTTTGTGGCGGCCGACATTCTGGACGCGGCCTACAACGGCAAAGCCCAGTTTGCCAACGCACCGCTGAAAAACCTGCGTGCCCTGGGCGCGCTGTACCCCGAGACCGTGCAGCTGATCACCCGCGCCGACTCGGGCATCAACGGCGTCAAGGACCTCAAGGGCAAGAGCATTTCCTCGGGTGCTCCCGGCTCCGGTCAGTACCAGCTTGTCACCGATTTGCTCAAAGTGCACGGCATGGCCCGCACCGATGTGAAGGAAGACAGCTCCTCCTTCACCCAAGCGGTGGACAAGATCAAAGACGGCAACTTGCACGCCACCTTGATCACGGGCGGTGTGCCCGTGGCGGCGGTGACCGACTTTGCACAAAGCCACGCCCTGAAGATCATCCCGCTGTCCGGCCCCGAAGTGGCCACCTTGCTCAAGGAGCAGCCTTACTACACCCAGGTGCAGTTGCCCGCCAACAGCTACAAAGGCCAGACCGCCGCTGTGCCCACGCTGGCAGTGA
Source organism: Limnohabitans sp. (assembly GCF_017848645.1). GTDB lineage: Bacteria > Pseudomonadota > Gammaproteobacteria > Burkholderiales > Burkholderiaceae_C > Limnohabitans_A. The sequence goes on from NZ_JAFEIF010000077.1 coordinate 134,048, forward strand.
TGGCCATCTGGGCCACGCACGATGGCGTGCCCGAGAACGTGGCCTACGAGGTGACCAAGGCGCTGTATGAGAACACCGCCATCATGGGCCAGGTGCATGTGCAGGGCAAAAACATCAACCTGAACACGGCCACAGCCGTGGCCAGCGTGCCCCTGCACCCCGGTGCCTTGCGTTACTTCAAGGAAAAGGGCATCGCCAAGTGACAGACCCCAAGCGCCTCGCCCTGGTGGCGTGGGCGCTGGTGGCCTGCGCATGGGCAGCCCCTGGGGCTGCGCCCGCTTGCGAGCTGGTACTGACCGAACACCGCAGCGGCCTGGCGCTGACCCGCTTGCCCTTGAACCCGGCACAACCCGCTGCCGATGTGGCGTTCACCCACTCGGTGTTGGGCACGCCCGTGCTGGACCGCTATGTCTGGCGACACAGCGCACAGGGCTGGCGCGCGCACTTGGTCGAAGAACGGTTTGAAGGCGAAGGCTATGGCCTGCCATCGGCGGCCGGGCCGGGCGAGCGCCTGCTGCGCGATGGCACGGGCTGGCGTTTGCTGCTCGACCGGGTGGTCGAGCCTTTGGTGGTGTTGCCTTTGCCCGCCCAGTCGATGCGGCTGGTGCTGGCCGACGGACGTGAAGTTTTACTGGGCCAGCTGAGCCCCAAATCAATTGAAATGCGGGCTGAAAATTGCCCTTTGCCATGATGGAAAACCCATGACGACCAGCCAACAAGAAATCGATCGCCTGATCGAGCAGTTTGACCCCGAATCGAGTTTCCGCCGCTTGGCTGGCTGGAGCGCCAAAGTCGTGATGGTCTTGTGCGCAGGCCTGTCGGCCTGGCACTTTTACACCGCAGGTTTTGGCCTGCACAACGAAATTGCACACCGCGCCATCCACTTGTCGGTGGTGCTGGGGCTGTGCTTTTTGGTGTTTCCCCGTCAAAAGCGATTGCCCGGCCACTGGGAGTGGACGGTGTCCATCGGGCTGGTGGGCTTTTACCTGTTCATGGGCTGGAGTCTGCTGGGCAAGATTTCCGAGCCCATCCCCGACGCCATGCGCTACACCTTCTTGGCAGTGCTGGTGGCTTTGGCTGGTTTGTCCTTGCCGTTCAAGCATTTCGATGGCAGCCACACCCACATACCATGGCGCGACTGGGTGTTTGCGGCGCTGGCTTCGGGTTTTTCGCTCTACCTCTTGGTCTTTTTTCAGCACATTTACATCGAGCGCCCGGGCCAGCACACGCCTCTGGACCTGATGATGGGCGTGATCGCAATTGCCATGGTGATCGAGGCCACACGGCGCACCATGGGCATCTTTTTGCCCTTGCTGGCCATCGCGGCGATTTTTTATGGACTCCTCGGCCCTTATCTGCCGGGCGGCCTGTCGCACCGGGGTTACAGCCTGTCACGCATCGTGGCCCATTTGTACAAAGGCACGGAAGGCATTTATGGCATTCCGGTGGGTGTCGTCGCCACCTTTGTTTTTCACTTTGTGTTGTTCGGCATCATGGCCCAGCTCACCGGGCTGGGGCAGTTGTTCGTGAACCTGGCCACCATTGCAGCGGGCCGTTTTTCCGGCGGACCTGCAAAAGTCAGCGTGGTGTCTTCGGGGCTGTTCGGCATGATCTCTGGCTCGGCCATTGCCAACACCGTGACCACGGGTGTCATGACGATTCCGCTGATGAAGAAGGTCGGGTTCTCGCCACGCTTTGCGGGGGCGGTGGAGGCCTCGGCGTCGTGCGGTGGCCAGATCACCCCGCCCATCATGGGCGCTGCGGCTTTCATCATGGCCGAGACCTTGGGCATTCCTTACAACACCTTGATTTTGGTGGCCATTGTTCCTGCCCTGCTGCATTACTTTGCCATCTTGTTCATGGTGCACCTGGAGGCCAAGCGGCTCAAGCTCCAGGGCATGGACCCGAAAGACATTCCCTCACTCAGCTGGGTGCTCAAAAGCTCATGGCACCTGTTCATTCCGCTGGTGGTCATGGTCACGCTGTTGTTGATGCAGTTCACACCATTCCTCGCCGCCTTTTGGGGCATCACCCTGACTGTGGCCTGCTCGTGGATTCCCCGTTTGATGGGCCCTTTGGGCAAAAACATGACCGGCATGGCCGTAGGGCCACAAGCGCTGATTCAGGGCTTCGAGATGGGCGCCAAAGCCGCCCTGGGCATTGGCGCAGCGTGCGCCTGCGTGGGCTTTGTGCTGGGCATCACGACGCTGACGGGCATGGGCTTCAAGTTCTCGGCCTGGGTGATCGATGTGTCGGGACTGGCGGCGCAAATGTTCATGGTGCTGGACGTGTTCAACTGGCTTGAGCTCCAACAGGTCACGATTTTATTTGGCCTGCTGTTCACCGCAGCCGCTTGCATCATCATGGGCTCGGGCGTTCCCACCACACCCACATACATCATCCTGGCCGCCATCGTTGCCCCGGCGCTGGCAGGCCTGGGCGTGCCGCAACTGGCGACGCACTTCTTTGTCTTCTACTACGGCGTGCTGGCCGATGTGACCCCGCCTGTGGCCTTGGCGGCCTTTGCTGCAGCTGGCATTGCCCGCAGTGAACCCATGCGCACGGGCATGACGGCGTTTCGCCTGTCCATGGGCAAGGCCTTGGTGCCCTTTGCTTTTGTTTACACGCCCGCTTTACTGTTCATCGACTTCACCTGGCCCGCCTTCTTGCTCGCCACGTCTTGCGCCATCGTCGCCGTGATGGGTTTGGGGGCAGCCTACACAGGCTTTGTGGCGCGGCCCATCCGCAGACCCGCCTTCTGGTTGTTGAATGGTCTGTCCTTGTCCCTGGTGTTTGCCAACCCGGTGGCGGCAGCCGTGGCCATTCCAGGTGTGCTGCTCATCCTGCTGTGGCACAGCCGCCCCTTGCCACAAACGGCCTGATCGCATGCCCATTCATTTTTTTGAACGGGCCCAACTGCACGCCAGCCCCTGGAAAAACGGCGGCGGCGTGACGCGCGAAATCGCGTGCCACCCGCCCAGCGCCAACATGCAGGACTTCGACTGGCGCATCAGCATTGCGCACATTGCCCGCGATGGTGATTTCTCGGTGTTCCCGGGTGTGGACCGGGTCATCACCTTGCTCGAAGGTGGCGGTGTGCATTTGCGCAGTGCCGATGGCAGCGTCTTGCACGCGCTGGACACGCCTTTGCAGCCCTTTGCCTTTTCAGGCGATGCCGCTGTCCATGGGCGCTTGCTGAACGGGGACTGTCACGACTTGAATGTGATGACGCGCCGTGGTGTGTGTCAGGCCGAAGTGCGCGTGTTGCGGCGTGATGAGACTTTGTTGCCCGCCCCGGCCGGCTGGCTGATGGCCATTCAGGGCACATGGCAGGTGCAGACCGCTCACACAGAGAGCGACACCGATACAACCAACGCCCAACAGCACGCGCTTGGTGCACAAACAGGCCTTTGGTGGCATGACGCGATGCTGGCCTGCCAATGCCAATGCGTCGACTCAGCTTCCGATGCGGCCCTGCTGGCCGTTCGCTTCACACCCACCCCACGCTGAAACACCACGATGCACCACCAGCTGTTTGCCGAACACGCCTTGTTGCCCGAGGGCTGGGCCCGCGATGTTTTGCTGCAATGGAATGCCCTAGGCCAATGGCAGGCCATGGAGGCAGGGCAGGCCGCCCCCCCCCAAGTGCCACGCGCCGCAGGCCCGGTGCTGCCGGGCATGCCGAATTTGCACTCGCATGCTTTTCAGCGCGCATTGGCCGGGCTGACCGAGTACCGCAGCCACGCGCAAGACAGCTTCTGGAGCTGGCGCACGCTCATGTACCGATTTGCCGCCCAACTCGGCCCCGCGCAGCTGGAGGCCATTGCCACCGGCCTCTATGTCGACATGCTGGAGGCGGGTTTCACCAGCGTCTGTGAGTTTCATTACCTGCACCACGACGCCCAAGGCCAGGCTTATGCCGATCCGGCCGAGATGTCGCTCAGCCTGCTGCGCGCCGCCCAGCGCACCGGCATCGGCATGACGCTGCTGCCCGTGCTCTACCAAAACAGCGGCTTTGGCGGGGGTGACCCCACAGCGGGACAAAGCCGCTTCATCCACAGCACCGAGGCCATGCTGCGCCTGCTCGAACGCCTGCGACCCGCCTGCGATGCGCAATCGGCGCGGCTGGGGCTGGCGCCGCACTCCTTGCGGGCCGTGACGCCCGAGAGCCTGAGCGAAGTGCTCACGGGGCTGAAGGCGCTGGACGCCAGCGCACCCATCCACATCCACATTGCCGAACAAACGGCCGAGGTCGACGCTTGCCTGGCCTGGTCAGGGCAGCGCCCCGTGGCCTGGCTGCTGGACCATGCGCCGGTCGATGCACGCTGGTGCCTGGTGCACGCCACGCACATGGACGCGCACGAATACCAGCGGGCTGCGGCCTCGGGTGCCGTGGCCGGTCTGTGCCCCACCACCGAGGCGAATCTGGGCGACGGCATTTTTGAATTCAAGACCTGGCAAAACCACCAAGGCGCCTGGGGCATTGGCTCGGACAGCCACATCGCGGTGAACCCGGCCGAAGACCTGATGCTGCTCGAATACAGCCAGCGCCTGTCGTTGCGGCAACGCAATGTGGCCACCAACGCGCACCAACCCGATGTGGCCCAGGCTTTGTGGCAAGGGGCAGTAGCCGGTGGCGCGCAGGCCGCCGCTCGGCCCGTGGCGGGGTTGGCGGTAGGACAGCAGGCCGATTTCATCGTGCTCGATGCCCAACACCCGGCCTTGGCCGGCTTGTCACCCGACCAGATGCTGGCCAGCCATGTGTTTGCCAGCAGCCGCCAAAGCGCCGTGGCACAGGTCTGGGCTGGCGGTCAGCGGCTGGTGCAACAGGGCCGGCATGCGCTGCACGACGAGGCCATGGCGGGCCTGGTGCAAGCGCGCCGCGACCTGCTGCAAGCCTGAACGGGCTTTTTAGACCTCGCTGGCCAATGGCAAATTGAGCAACAGGTTTTGCGGCTTGAGCTTGAGCAGGCCTTGCTCATTCATCGCCAGGCCCAAATAGACGGGCTTGCCCTGCACATCGGCACGCATGTCTTGCGGATTGTCAAACCGCAACTTGAACAAGCTGATGAGTTGCTGCTGGCGCTTGGCATCCAGCTCGGTGCCCTGGTACAGGTCGTTGAGCAGGGCGGTGGCCGTCACGTCCAGCCCCACATGCCAGCGCCAGGCCGGATCGTCCACCTGTTGCACCGGCTCGATGCTGACCGCCACGCCAAGGAAGTGCTGAACCCAGCGGGCCAGCACCACCGACAAGGCCTTGAGCCCTGAGCGGGCGTTGACCATGCTCAAAATCAAACCGTGCGGCAATTCGTTCTTCAGCTCGTGCGTCATGTCGAGCAAAAAGGCGTAGCGCCCCAGGCCCTCGCGCTGCGCCAGGTAGCGCTCCGCGTTGTCCGGGTGCAGCACCTTCACATCCACCGCCTTGAGCGTGGCACCGCCCTCCATCAAGAGACGCCCCATCTCGCCCAAGCCACCAGTGGCTTTCAAGCTGTCCAGCGTGTCGCTGTCGCCCGACAGCACACGGCCGCCTTCGATGGTGATGCGCTGGCGGCGAAACAGCAACTCGGCCGCACGCCAAACCCAGGCGTCCTCCACATCGGCCAGCACATTGCAGGCGATGGCCTGCACCACCAGATCGATGAACAGCGGGGGCAGCTGGATCTGACCACTGCGCATCCAGCCAATGTAGGCCGACTCCAGCGAACCCGCGGCTTCCACGTCGTCACGAAAGCGCAGAAACAGTTCGTAGTTTTCCCGCGCATCCCCGTCTTTGAAAGCCTTCAGTTGCGCAGGCGCGACCTGCATCCCGGGCGCATCCAGCAGGGCCTGGTGCAAACGTTTTTCAGCGGGGCACGATTCGGGCACCAGCGCCAGCTCGGGGCGCTGCAGCCACAAACGCCAGTAGTCTGGCGTGGCGCTCATCCAGCCGCGCGCGTTGCGCCTGAGGTGTTGGTGACCGCAGGCGGTCCAGAAGTTGTGCATGTTGAGTCTTTGGTCTTGCCACCCCGCAGGGTGTCGATGGTCTTTGTTCTGGTCCGGCCCCTGGCTCAGGCCCAAATCACCCGGTTGGAGAGCTCGTTCGGGTTCGCCTCACCAGGCTGCAGCGGAAAGTGCTGGACCAGCAACGCCGAGACTTCCTGCAGCGCCTGGGTGAGACCGCTGTCGAAGTCACCAGTTAGCAAGTGCTCACCCAAATGCTGCACCACCGCTTGCCAGTGCGCATCCGGCACATGGCGGCTGATGCCCCGGTCGGCCACGATTTCGACCCGGCGCTCGGCCAGCAGCAAATAGATGAGCACGCCATTGTTGTGCTCGGTGTCCCACACGCGCAGCTTGCCAAACCACGATAGTGCGCGCTCACGTATCACTGCAGGCAAAGGCGCCTCGCGCCCCGCGCGCCACAGGTAGCTGTTGGGCAAGGCGGCTTCAACGCACAGCACGATTTCGCCACTGTGTCGCGCTTCGCTGGCGTTCACCCGGGCCTGCAGCTGCTCGGCCAAGGCCGGCGGCACCGCCCGCTCGGCGGCGCGCTCGTCCATCCAGCGGTGTCGCCACCAACGCACGCCCTGGGTCAGCAGTGATTCGTGC
>NZ_JAFEIF010000073.1 GCF_017848645.1 Limnohabitans sp.
CCGCCATCACCGCCCCACCCCAGGCCCCCCAGGCCGGGTGGCGGCGGTAGACCACCCACAGCAGCGGCAAAAGCAAGATGGGGGTGAGCGACGAGAAAATCCCCACCAAATTGGCCTGACCGGTTTTCAGCGCCTGGGACACCAGGGTCATGCCCAAAGCCATCGCCACCACCGCACTGGCGGCCGTGTTGAACAAGGTTTTGAGGTTCAATGGGTTTTGCACGCGTGCCACTTTGACGCCCGCCCACAGCAGGGCCAAGTGCGCCAAAAAACTGGCCGATGTGCGAACGGCAGACGCTGACACCGCGTCCACCCCCGCCACCATCAAAGGCTTGATCATCAAGGTGGCCGCGGAATGGCTGGCAGCTGCCAGCAGCCCCAGCAAAACGCCCGTCATCAAAGAGCCTCGCGTGTTTTCCCAAGCGTGGGTTTCGCTCTCGCGGCGGCCCCACACAATGGCCACCATCACACCCGAAACCAGCAAACTGCCGCCCACCAAAGTCCAGCCCCAAAGGGTTTCACCCAGAAACAGCCAGGCCAGCAAGGTGGAAAAGATGGCGTGTGTGGCAAACAGCACACCGCTGCGCCGCGGCCCCAGCCGGTTCATGCAGGCAAACAGCGCGGTGTCGCCGATGAAGATGCCAATGAAGCCCGACAGGGCCAGCAGGGCCACATTCGAGCTGTCCAGGCTGCGCCATTGCCCAGTGAACAAGGCCAGCGCCCACAGCAAGGTCAGCGCGAAAAACAAGCGCCAGCGGGTGAAGGCAAAGGCCCCCATCTGGCTGGAAGCCGCCGCCGAGAACAAACTGCCCACCGCCCACGACAAGGCGGCCAGCGCCGCCAAAAGTTCAGCCTGCACAGCGCAGCCGGCCTTAACTGCCCGCCAACTTCATGCGGTTGACCAAAATGGAGCCGGTCGTTTTGGCCCCCATGTTGTAGGTGTCAGCGCCCACAGCCTCGATGCCCATGAGCATGTCCTTGAGGTTGCCTGCGATGGTGATCTCGTGCACCGGGTAGGCGATCTGGCCGTTCTCCACCCAAAAGCCGCTGGCGCCGCGTGAATAGTCGCCCGTGACGTAGTTCACACCCTGGCCCATCAGCTCGATCACGAACAAGCCCGTGCCCAGCTTTTGCAGCATGGCGTCCAGGTCGTCGGTGGACTGCGTCAAGCGCGAAGTCAGTGTCAGGTTGTGCGAACCGCCCGAGTTGCCGGTGGTCTTCATGCCCAGTTTGCGGGCCGAATAACTGGAGAGGAAGTAGCCCTCCACGCGCCCGCCTTTGACCACCTTGCGGCGCACCGAGCGCACACCTTCGTCGTCAAACGGCGAGCTGCCCTTGCCGCGCAGCAGGTGCGGGTCTTCTTCGATGTCGATGTGCTTGGGGAAGACTTTCTTGCCCAGCGAGTCGAGCAAGAAGCTGCTCTTGCGGTACAGCGCCCCGCCGCTCACGGCCTGCACAAAACCGCCCAGCAAACCAGCCGCCACCGGCGACTCAAACAGCACCGGGCACTCGGTCGTGGCGATTTTGCGGGCCCCCAGGCGCGACAAGGCGCGTTCTGCAGCGTAGCGGCCTACCACTTCGGGCGAGGCCATCTCATCGGCCGAGCGCATGGAGGTGTACCAAGCGTCGCGCTGCATTTCGGCGTTGCGGCCTGGCAGCTTGGCAATTGGGGCCACCGAAATGCTGTGGCGCGAGCTGGCATAACCGCCGCGAAAGCCGTGTGTGTGGGCGCTGAAAAAATGGCTTTGCTGGGCCGACACGGCCGCACCATCGCTGTTGGTGATGCGGCGGCTGGTTTTGAGCGCAGCGGCCTCGCACTGCAAAGCCAGCTTGGCGGCTTCTTCGCTGTTGATGGCCCAGGGGTGGAACAAATCCAGATCGCGGTGGTTCGTTTCGATGTCGGCTTCGTCGGGCAGCCCGGCGGTCGGGTCTTCGGCGGTGAAGCGGGCGATGTCATAGGCCGCTTGCACCGTGCGCTCGATCGCTGCCTTGGAAAAGTCCGACGTGCTGGCGTTGCCCCGGCGGTGGTCCACATACACGGTCACGCCCAGCGACTTGTCGCGGTTGCGCTCCACGTTTTCCAGCTCGCCCTTGCGCACGCTGACCGACAGGCCGCAACCTTCGGACGCTTCGGCCCCCGCGTTGGTGGCGCCCAGCTTTTTGGCGTGGTGCAAGGCGATGTCGACCAGCTCTTCAAAATGGTCACGCGAGTAGCTGAAGCCGTCGTGGGCATGCGCATGGGAGGCGGTGGCGGGGGTGTTTTTTTTCACGGAACTTTTCACGGAAGTGTTCTCAAAAAAAATGGCGGGCGCTGGGCCCGCAGTGGCCGCTATGATACTTGCCACCCAGCCCCTGCGCTGCATCTGAAAAAGAGTTCCCCCCAGTCATGTCCCGTAAACCCACAAAAGGCTATTTCGTCCGTGGTCAATTTGTTGCCGAAGGCAGCGAACTCGACCTGGAGTTCAAGCGCGAACTCAAATTCGGACTGGAAGGCCCCAGCCGCACCGAACTCAAACGCGAAAGCACCGAACTGCAAGTGCTGGGCACCCAACTGTTGACCCTGCGCCGCGACCTGATGGAGGGCCTGGCCCTGCCTGACAAACTGGTCGACGGCCTGGCCGAAGCCAAGCGCATCACCAACTTCGAAGGCAAGCGCCGCCAGATGCAGTTCATCGGCAAGCAAATGCGCCTGCTCAGCCCCGAAACCCTGCAAGCCGTGCGCGAAGCCCTCGACATCCAGCGTCTGGGCAGCGCCAAAGACACCCAGGCCCTGCACCTGGCCGAGGCCTGGCGTGACCGCCTGATCGCCGACGATGCCGCTGTGGGCGAATGGATCGAACACCACCCGCAAACCGACATCCAGCAGCTGCGTGCCCTGGTGCGCCAGGCCCGCAAGGACGCCGTGCCGGTGACCAATACCGCCGTGTCGCAAGGTTTGGCCCCACGCCAAGGCCGCGCTTACCGCGAGCTGTTCAAGCTGGTGCGCAGCGTGCTGACAGGCGGCCAGAGCGATGAGACCCCCGAAGAGGAAGCCGAAGATGAGTGAACCCAACGCCACGATCCCTTTTGACCCCGTCAAGATCGGCATCGTGTCCATCAGCGACCGCGCCAGCACGGGCGTGTACGAAGACAAAGGCCTGCCCGCGCTGCAAGACTGGTTGACCCGTGCGCTGCACAACCCCATCACTTTCGAGCCGCGCCTGATCCCCGACGAAAAAGACCGCATCAGCGCCACCTTGATCGAGTTGGTCGATGCCGGTTGCAGCCTGGTGCTGACCACCGGCGGCACCGGCCCTGCCCTGCGCGACGTGACCCCCGAGGCCACGCTGGCCGTGGCCGACAAGGAAATGCCCGGCTTTGGCGAGCAGATGCGCCAGATCAGCCTGAAATTTGTACCCACAGCCATCTTGTCGCGCCAAGTCGCCGTCATTCGGGGCCAGAGCCTGATCATCAACCTGCCCGGACAACCCAAATCGATTGCCGAAACACTCGAAGGCCTGAAAGACGCCGATGGCAAAGCCGTGGTGCACGGCATTTTTGCGGCCGTGCCCTACTGCGTGGATTTGATTGGCGGGCCCTACATGGAAACCCGAGACGAGGTCTGCAAAGCGTTTCGGCCCAAAACCGCGATCCGCACTGCCCGTTGAACGCGGGCCCGTGGCCCGCAAAGCCATCAAGAAGGCTTGTGCAGCAAGGCCACGGCACGCGCCTCGATGCTTTGGCCCATGCCCACAGGCCCCAGCTTTTCCGCCGTCTTGGCCTTCACATTCACCTGATCCAGCGCCACGCCCAGCGCCTGGGCCACGCCCGCGTTGATGGCCGCCATGTGCGGGGCCAGTTTGGGGGCTTGGGCCACGATGGTGCTGTCCACATTCACCAGTTCCCAGCCATTACCCCGCACGCGGCGCATGGCTTCTTGCAACAAAACGGACGAGTTGGCGCCCTTGAACTGCGCATCCGTGTCCGGAAAGTGCCGCCCAATGTCGCCCAGGCCCGCTGCGCCCAACACCGCATCGGTGATGGCATGCAGCAGCACATCCGCGTCTGAATGGCCCAACAGGCCTGCGCTGTGCGCGATCTCCACCCCGCCCAAAATCAGCTTGCGCCCGGGCACCAGGGCGTGCACGTCCCAGCCTTCGCCGATGCGGATGTTCATGTTCTGCCTTTCAAAACCGCTTCGGCAAACGCGAAGTCGGCCGGGTAAGTGACTTTCAAATTCTGGGCCGAGCCGGGCACCAGACGCGGTGACAAGCCCAGGCGCTCCATGGCGCTGGCCTCGTCGGTGATGCCCGCAAAACCTGTGGCCGCTGCGTCTTTCAAAGCGGCATGCAAAGCCCCCAGGCGGAACATTTGCGGGGTTTGCGCCAACCATTTGTCTTCGCGCGGCACGGTGCTGGCCACGCGGGCCGTGCCGCCGTCCAGCGTGTGTGACTTCAAGGTGTCGGGCAGCGGCAAGGCCAACAAGCCACCCACCGGGTCATCACGGCAGGCTTCGACCAAGTCCGACACCGCCTCGGGCGTGATCAGGCAACGCGCTGCGTCGTGCACCAGCACCCAATCATCGGCCGCCACACCCGCGTGCAACATGGCGCTCAGGCCATTGAACACGCTCTCGGCGCGGGTTGCGCCACCACAAGCCTCACGCCTGAAATGCGCAGGCCACGCGTCTTGGGGCCAAGCAAAACTGTCGCCCGGCGACAGGATCACCCAGCCGCTGGCCAGTTGCGGCACGCGCGCGAGCGCCTGAAGGGTGTGCATGACCATGGCTTGGCCCGCAACGGTTTGGTACTGCTTGGGTTGCGCCGTGCCTGCGCGGCTGCCCGTGCCGGCGCAGGGCACCAGGGCATGGAAACGGGGGGTTTCTGGGGTGATCGGCATGGGTTTGGATTGTAGGTGGGCTATCAAGGACATCGCCCTGCGACAAGCCCTTGGCCATTTTGCCCTTCTACAATCGAAGCGTCTGACAACCTCCTCACCCCCCTCCTTCTTGGCGGGGGGTGTTTTGCTTTTTTACTCGCCTTTGCCCCTCTCCACCATGCAACTGCCCAGCCTGATCACCGGCAAACGATTCACCCTGCCCCGCCCCGCCGGATCGGCCGATGCCGTGCTGCTGGCCCAACTGGCGCAGCGCGAAAAGAAAGCGGGCAAGCTCACCGCCATCGTCACGGCTGATGCGGCCGATGCCCAGCGCCTGATGGACGAGCTGGTGTTTTTTGCGCCCGATCTGCGTTGCGTGATGTTCCCCGACTGGGAAACCCTGCCCTACGACACGTTTTCGCCGCACCAGGACTTGATCAGCGAGCGCTTGGCCACGCTTTGGCGCATCAAGCAGCGCAACCATGCCGAAAGCGCGGACGTGGTGCTGGTGCCCGCCACCACGGCGCTGTACCGGCTGGCGCCGCCCTCCTTTTTGGCGGGTTACACCTTCGAATTCAAGGTCAAGCAAAAGCTCGACGAAGCCCAACTCAAGGCCCAGCTCACGCTGGCGGGTTACTCGCATGTGAGCCAGGTGGTCAGCCCCGGCGAATACGCGGTGCGCGGCGGCTTGATCGATTTGTTCCCCATGGGCTCGCTGGTGCCTTACCGGGTGGATTTGTTTGATGACGAAATCGACAGTATCCGGACCTTCGACCCCGACAGCCAGCGCAGCCTGTACCCCGTGCCCGAGGTGCGCCTGCTGCCCGGTCGCGAGTTCCCCATGGACGAGGCGGCCCGTGCGCGGTTCCGAAGCCGCTGGCGCGAACTGCTGGAGGGCGATCCGACCAAAAGCCGCATTTACAAAGACATGGGCAACGGCGTGGCCACCGCGGGCATCGAGTACTACCTGCCGCTGTTTTTTGAAGAAACCGCCACGGTGTTTGACTACCTGGGCGCAGGCCAGGCCGATGCCGCCACCGTGGTACTGCACGGCGATCTGGAGCCCGCCTTTCAGCGCTTTTGGCAAGACACCCGCGACCGCTACCGTTTGGTGCAGGGCGACCCCGAACGGCCCGTGCTGCCGCCCGATGCCCTGTTTTTGAGCGCCGAGCAGTTCTACACACTGACCAACGGCCACGCGCAACTGGCTTTGCGCACCGGCACCAGCGATGTGGCCGACAACACCCTGGCCCAAGCACTGCCCGAGCTGACGGTGGTGCGCGGTGCCGAAGACCCGCTGGCCAGGTTGCAAGCCCACATCCGCAGCAGTGCGAGCCGCGTGCTGATCCTGGCTGAGAGCGATGGCCGCCGCGAAAGCTTGCTCGACTTCGTGCGCTCCAGTGGCCTCACGCCGCCTGTGTTCGACAGCCTGCAAGAGTTTTTGACCAGCGACGAAAAAATCGGCATGGCCACCGCTGCACTGGTCAGCGGCTTCCATTGGTTCGAGCACAACATCGACCTGGTCACCGAAACCGAACTCTTCGCGGCAGGGGCGGTCACCCGCCGCCGCAAAAAGCAAGAACAGGTCAGCGATGTGGAAGCGCTGATCAAAGACCTGAGCGAGCTGAATGTGGGCGACCCGGTGGTGCACAGCCAACACGGGATTGGCCGCTACCGGGGCCTGGTCAACATGGACATGGGCCAGAAAAACGAAGACGGCACGCCCGCCCTGCAAGAGTTTTTGCACCTGGAATACGCAGGCGACGCCACGCTCTATGTGCCCGTGAGCCAGCTGCAACTGATTGGCCGCTATACAGGCGTCAGCGCCGACGAAGCGCCACTGCACAAGCTGGGCTCTGGCCAATGGGAAAAGGCCAAACGCCGCGCCGCCGAGCAGGTGCGCGACGCCGCCGCCGAGTTGCTCAACATCTACGCCCGCCGCGCCGCACGCGAGGGCCACCCTTTCCGCTACAGCCCGCAGGACTACGAAACCTTTGCCAACGACTTTGGCTTTGAAGAAACCGCCGACCAAAAGGCCGCCATCCACTGCGTGATTCAAGACATGATCAGCCCCCGCCCCATGGACCGCTTGGTGTGTGGCGATGTCGGCTTTGGCAAGACCGAGGTCGCGCTGCGGGCCGCTTTTGTGGCCGTCACAGGCGGCAAACAAGTCGCCCTGCTGGCCCCCACCACGCTGCTGGCCGAGCAGCACTACCAAACGCTCAAAGACCGCTTTGCCAAATGGCCCGTCAAGGTGGCCGAAGTCTCGCGCTTCAGGTCGGGCAAAGAAGTCACCGCCGCCCTCAAAGGCATTGCCGACGGCACGGTGGACATCGTGGTCGGCACGCACAAGCTGCTGAGCGAATCGACCAAGTTCCACGACTTGGGCTTGCTCATCATTGACGAAGAACACCGCTTTGGCGTACGCCACAAAGAGGCCATGAAAGCCCTGCGGGCCGAAGTCGACGTGCTCACACTCACCGCCACCCCCATCCCCCGCACCATGGGCATGGCTTTGGAAGGTCTGCGCGATTTGAGCGTGATTGCCACTGCGCCGCAACGCCGCTTGGCCATCAAGACCTTTGTGCGCAACGAAGGCACGGGCGTGATCCGCGAGGCGGTGCTGCGTGAACTCAAGCGCGGCGGCCAGTGCTACTTTTTGCACAACGAGGTCGAGACCATCGAGAACCGCAAGCAAAAGCTCGAAGAAATCCTGCCCGAAGCCCGCATCGCCGTGGCCCACGGCCAAATGCCCGAGCGCGAGCTGGAGCGCGTCATGCGCGACTTTGTGGCCCAGCGCTACAACATCTTGCTGTGCTCAACCATCATCGAGACCGGCATCGACGTGCCCACGGCCAACACCATCGTGATCTCTCGCGCTGACAAGTTCGGCCTGGCCCAGCTGCACCAGCTGCGTGGCCGCGTGGGCCGCTCGCACCACCAAGCCTATGCGTATTTGATGGTGCCCGAGATCGAAGGCCTGACCAAACAGGCGGCCCAGCGGCTCGACGCGATCCAGCAGATGGAAGAACTGGGCAGCGGCTTTTACTTGGCCATGCACGACCTGGAGATCCGCGGCGCGGGCGAAGTGCTGGGCGAAAACCAGAGCGGCAACATGCTCGAAGTGGGTTTTCAGCTCTACAACGAAATGCTGTCCGAAGCGGTGCGCAGCCTCAAAGCAGGCAAAGAGCCGGACTTGCTCAACCCGCTCACCGCCACCACCGACATCAACCTGCACGCCCCCGCCCTGCTGCCCAACGACTACTGCGGCGACGTGCACCTGCGCCTGAGCTTTTACAAAAAGCTGGCCACCGCCAAAACCAGCGACCAAATCGACGCCCTGCTCGAAGAACTGGTGGACCGCTTTGGCAAGCTGCCCCCGCAAGCGCAAACCCTGGTGGACGTGCACCGCCTGCGCGTGCTGACCCAGCCCTATGGCGTCATCAAGGTCGACGCGGCCCCGGGCGTCATTCAGATCACCTTCAAACCCAACCCACCCGTGGACCCCATGGCCATCATTGGTTTGATCCAGAAAAACAAACACATCAAGCTGGCGGGCAACGACAAAATTCGCATCGAACGCGAACTGCCCGACCCCAAGGCAAGGGCGCAGATGGTGCGGGATGTGCTACGGAGTTTGGGAACGCCCAAGGTGGAAATGGCGGCTTAAAGCCAAGGCTGCCGCTGGCTGGTCACCCCAACAGCGGCCCACTTGCTCAAACAGCCCCCAAAGTGACGCCACAAAGCAAAAAGCCCAGCCGGTTAAGGCTGGGCTTTTTTGTGATTTTGGGGTGGCTGATGGGGCTCGAACCCACGACAACAGGAATCACAATCCTGGACTCTACCAACTGAGCTACAGCCACCGCGAAGCCAAAATTATAACCCGAACTTCAGGTCAAATACCGGCCCTGACGAGAATTATGAAGCCGTCTTGGCTTTGGGTTTGGTGACCAGGATTTCCACCTTGAACTTGGACCGCAGGTGGGCCAGGTAGGCACCCGCTTCTGCATTGCCCAACAAGCGGCCAAATTGTTCGCGGCTTTGCGCTTGCTGCTGTGCGTTGGGCTCTTCACGTGCCACCACTTTGTTCACCCGCACCACGGCGTAGCCTTGCGCGCCCAGGTCCACACCCACCAGCGCAGGCATGGCCGACGGGTCTGCGCGAAGGGCGACATCGACCAAGGCCTGGGGCTGGCCCTGAGCTTGATCACGCGAGACCACCATGGCGTTGCCCACTTGGGCTTGGGCAGGCTGGGCTTTCCATTCATTCATGCGGGCCTGGCCTTCGGCCTTGGCCAAGGCTTGGGCTTGCTGCAGCAAGAATTGGGTGCGCACCGCCTCTTTGACATCGGCAAAGGGGCGCACTGCTGCCGCGCGGTAATTGACGATGCGTGCAGAGACCAGGGTGTTGTTGCCCAACTCAATGGCGGCCGTGTTGCGGCGCTTGCTGATCGACTCTTCGGCGAACAAGGCTTCCAGCATTTTGGGGTTGGCCATCACGCCAGACGTTGCGGGCGTGGGGGTGCGGCTCAGGCCTTGCGCTTGCTGGATGCTCAGCTTGAGCTTGTCGGCCACGGGCTTGAAGGTGTCGGCCTGCTCGTACACGCTGTTGCTGAAGGTCTCGGCAAATTCCGCAAACTGACGCTTGGCTTGTTGCTCACGCAAGTCGGCTTCGAGCTGCGGCCGCATGGCGTCCAGGCTGGGCGCAGCTGGGGCCTTGATGTCGGTCAGCTGGATGATGTGAAAGCCGAACTCAGACTCCACCACCGCGCTGATGTCCCCTTTTTTCAGGGCAAATGCGGCATCTTCAAATGATTTGACCATGGCCCCTTTGGCAAAGAAATCCAGGTCACCACCATTGGCGGCCGAGCCCGGGTCGTCCGAGTTTTTGCGAGCCAATTCGGCAAAAGCTTTGGGGTCTTTGCGCACATCGGCGAGCAAGGCTTCGGCTTTGGCGCGGGCTTTTTCTCGGTCTGCTGCAGGCGCATCCTTGGCCGCATTGATCAGAATGTGGCGGGCCCGGCGCTGCTCTTGGCCGGACAGTCGCTGCAGGTTTTGCTCGTAATAGGTTTTCACGTCCTGCTCGGGCAACTGGATGTTTTTGGCCAAAGAGGCCGCATCAAGCACCAGGTATTCCACGTCGGCCGATTCTGGCGAGCGAAAACGCTCGGACTGTGCCTGGTAGAACTTTTCCAGATCGGCATCTGTGACCTGGACCTTGGCCGCAAAGGCAGCTGGGTCAAAGCGCTGGATCTGGATTTCGCGGCGCTGCAAAAAGGCCTGTAAAGCGGTATCAGTTTGGCGCTGCGAAGCCACAGCAGAGGCCTGCAGGCTCGCCAGGACCTGTTGATTGGACAGGTCGCGGCGCACACGGGCTTCGAGCATTTCAGGCGTCATGCCCTGGCTGGCGGCCAATTGGCGGTAACGCTCCATGTCCAGCTTGCCGTCGGGGCCGCGCAGACCGGCGATCGAGGGGTCTTGCTGCAAGTAATTGGCCAGGCGTTGGTCACTGGTCACCAGCAACTGCTTTTCAGCCGCCACCGCGATCAAACGGTCGTTGACCATGCGCTCAAGGCTCGCGTAGCGGGCCTCCTCCGAGCCCAGCAGCTTGGCGTCCAGGTTGGGCGCAGAAGCTCGGATGCGATCCACTTCTTGTTGGTGCATCGCATCCCACTCTTGCTGGGTGATTTTCAAATCGCCGACTTTGGCGACCACGGCACCGCGATCGCTCATGTTGCTGTAACCGTCCACGCCGAACAATACAAACGAGGGAATGATCAGCAAAACCAGCAAGCCCATCAGGATCTTGGAATTGTTGCGGATGGTGTCAAACATGTCGGAAGTCTCGGTTTGTCAATAAAAAAGGCGAACCTGGGGTTCGCCTTTGTTTGAGAGGTGGTGGGCGCTGACGGTCTCGAACCGCCGACCTACTCCGTGTAAAGGAGCCGCTCTACCAACTGAGCTAAGCGCCCTCTCACATGTGCTTTCAGTTCAAAGCGTCTTTCAGACCCTTGCCTGGACGGAACTTTGGCACATTGGCTTTCTTGATTTTAATCGCAGCGCCCGTGCGGGGGTTGCGGCCTGTGCGGGCAGCACGCTTGCCCACGGCAAATGTACCAAAACCCACCAGGGAAACCGTGCCACCTTTTTTCAAGGTGGTGCGCACCGCGCCAATGGTGGCTTCGAGGGCGCGGCCTGCTGCTGCTTTGGACAGGTCAGCGTGCTTGGCAATGTGTTCGATCAATTCTGTTTTGTTCACAAAAAACCCCTGGGTGTTAGTGCCGGAAGGACCGACGATTGGTCTGAGATCGGAATCAACAGCGTGGACGTGTTGATGAAATTGATTCAGGCATTAATGCCTGAAGTGATTAAAACCAGACCTTGTGGGTCTGTCAATCGCATTCAGGCTTGGCCCGATTGGCGTTGGATTCTAGCCTTGAAAGTAGTACTTCCAAAGAGGTGGGCGAGTTTTTTTAATGGCTCGGCTCAAAGCGCCTGCGCAATCGCCCGACCCACATCTGCCGTAGAGGCTTTACCGCCCAAATCGGGGGTGCGCGGCGCATCGGCGCCCGCGGCCAAAACCTTTTCAATGGCACCCAAGACCGCATCGTGCGCGTCCTTGTGGCCCAGAAATTCGAGCATCATGGCACCGCACCAAATCTGGCCAATCGGGTTGGCAATGCCTTTGCCCGCAATGTCCGGCGCCGAGCCGTGCACGGGCTCAAAGAGTGACGGGAACTTGCGGTCCGGGTTGAGGTTGGCGCTGGGCGCAATGCCGATGGTGCCCGTGCAGGCCGGACCCAGATCGCTCAGGATGTCGCCAAACAAATTGCTGGCCACCACCACATCAAAAAAGTCGGGGCGCTGCACAAAGTGGGCCGTGAGGATGTCGATGTGGAACTTGTCCACGTTGATCCCCGGGTAGGCCTTGGCCATTTCGGCCACGCGCTCATCCCAATACGGCATGGTGATGGCGATGCCGTTGGACTTGGTCGCGCTGGTCAGGTGCTTTTTAGGACGGGTTTGGGCCAACTCAAAGGCAAACTTGAGGACGCGGTCCACCCCAATACGGGTCATGATGGACTCTTGCATCACGATCTCGCGCTCTGTGCCGGGGAACATGCGACCGCCGACGCTGGAGTACTCGCCCTCGGTGTTTTCACGCACGATGTACATGTCGATCTCACCGGGCTGACGCGCACTCCCGTCGCGGCGCACCACAGGCGCGATGATGCCGGGCATCAAGCGCGCTGGGCGCAGGTTGATGTACTGGTCAAACTCACGGCGGAACAACAGCAGCGAGCCCCACAGCGAGACGTGGTCGGCGATTTTGTCGGGCCAACCCACGGCACCGAAATACAAAGCGTCGTGGCCACCGATCTGGTCTTTCCAGTTGTCCGGCAGCATCTGGCCGTGCTTTTCAAAGTAATCCCAGCTGGAAAAGTCGAAGTGGTCAAAGTGCAGATCGATGCCGAATTTGCGGGCTGCGGCGTCCATCACGCGCAGGCCTTCGGGCATGACTTCTTTGCCAATGCCATCTCCGGCAATGACAGCGATGCGGTGCTTGCTCATAGGGCGTACTTTCTGAATCTGGAAAAAAATGGACGGAACTTGAAAAAACGAGAGCTTAGCAACAAAGCCAGGGGGTCGATTTCACCTGCGTGACGGTCGCACCACCCAACTCACCCCCCAAGCCGTCAAGGCGGTGCCCAAAAGGGTGACCCATGTGATGGTTTCGCCAAACAACACCCAAGCCATCACGGCCGTGGTGGGCGGCACCAGGTACATGAGGCTGGTGACCGAGGCAGCGGCCCCGCGCTGTATCAACATGTAGAGCAGCGAACTGCCACCCACGGTCAAACCCAGCACCGACCAAGCCATGGCCCCCGCCAACTCACCATTCCAGCGCATGGCTTCGGTTTCCATCAGGGCAAAAGGCAAGGTGACCACCAATGCGGCCAGCAACTGCACCGTGTTGGCCGAGCGCACATCACAGGCTTGGACAAAGCGCTTTTGGTAAAGCGTGCCCACGGTGATGCTGAGCAAAGCGGCCAAGGCAAAAGCCATGTTGGCCGGCGTGACGTGGTCGAGGGGCGTGCCCAGCGTCAACTTGCGCCACACCACCATGAGCAACCCCACAAAACCCAGCAACAGGCCCAGCCATTGACGGCGCGAGACGCCGGGCTGATCGCTGCCGCGCAAGCTGTAGGCCAACCAAATGGCCGTCAAAACCGGCTGAAACCCCACGATCAAGGACGACAAGCCCGAGCCCATACCGGCCTTGACCGCCACCCACACGCCGCCCAGATAACCCGCGTGCATCAAGATGCCCGTCAGCGACAAATGCAGCCATTGCGCGCGGCCTTGGGGCCAAGCCACCTTGGCCCACGCAATCCAGGCCAAAAAACAAGCGATGGACAAGGCGTAGCGCAACGCCAAAAAAGACAAGGGAGGGGCATGGGGCATGCCATAGCGGGCGACGATGAAGCCGGTGCTCCAGATCAACACGAACACGGCAGGGATCGCCCTCAACCAGGCGTCAGACGAACGGCCCCCGCTCATTTCACGCGGGCTCGGATCTCAGGCAAGGCCTTTTGCATGTAGTACACCATGGACCAAACCGTCAAAACGGCGGCCACGACGATCAGCACTGCGCCCCAAACTCGGGTGTCGATCACACCGAACAAGGTGCCGTTGTAGAGCAAGAAGGGAATCGCCAACATTTGCACCGTGGTCTTGAGCTTGCCCACCATGTGCACCGCCACGCTTTTGCTGGCCCCGATCTGGGCCATCCACTCGCGCAGGGACGAGATGGCGATCTCACGGCCAATGATGATGAGCGCCACCAGCACATTCACCCGGTCCATCTGCACGAGCATCAACAAGGCGGCGCAGACCAAAAACTTGTCGGCCACCGGGTCCAGAAAGGCCCCGAAGGCCGAGGTTTGGTTGAGCTTGCGGGCCAGAAAACCGTCCAGCCAATCGGTGAAGGCAAACAACACAAACAGCACCGTCGCGATCAAGTTTTTCGTCTCGATCGTCAAACTGTCGAGGTAGTACACGCCAATGATCAAAGGGATCGCGACAATGCGCGTCCAGGTCATGATGGTGGGAATAGTGAAAAACATAGCGATCATTGTGGCACGCCCAGCCAACAGCCTGATGACAGGCGGCGGCGGGCTCAGTGCAAAGCGTTGTAAATGGTCTCAGCCAGCTCCCGCGAGATGCCCTCCACGCCCAGCAAGTCCTCCACGCTGGCGCTTTCCACACCCCGCACACCGCCAAAGCGCTGAAGCAGTTTGGCGCGTTTGCGCGGCCCGATGCCTGGTATTTCTTCGATCTTGCTGCCGCCCATGCGCACTTTGGCCCGCTGGGCCCGCATGCCGGTGATGGCAAAGCGGTGCGCCTCGTCGCGGATTTGCGCCACCAGCATGAGTGCTGCCGAGTCCTTGCCCAGATAGACCTTCTCGCGGCCATCGGCAAACACCAGCTCTTCCAGGCCCACCTTGCGGCCCTCGCCTTTTTCCACGCCGACGATGCGCGACAGGTCCAGCCCCAAATCGGTGAACACCTCACGCGCCATGCTCACCTGGCCTTTGCCGCCGTCAATCAGCACCAAGTCCGGCAGGCGGGCCGTGCCCTCGCCCGATCGCAAGGCTTCCGCCAGCTTGCCGTAGCGGCGCATCAGCACCTGGCGCATGGCCGCGTAATCGTCGCCCGGGGTGATGCCCTCGATGTTGTAGCGGCGGTAGTCGCTGCTTTGCAGCTTGTGCTGGCGAAACACCACACAAGACGCCTGCGTGTTCTCGCCCGCCGTGTGCGAGATGTCGAAACACTCGATGTGCAGCTGGTCCAAATCGTCTGGGGCCAAGTCCAGCGCCTCGGCCAGCGCCCGGGTGCGGGCCTGCTGGGAGCCTTCTTCGGCCAGCAAGCGGGCCAGTTGCAGCTCGGCGTTTTTCTCGGCCATCTCCAGCCACACGCGGCGGTGCTCGCGCGGATTCGTCACGGTGCTGATCTTCACGCCCGACTGCGCCGACAAAGCCGCGATCAATGATTTGTCGACCGCCGCACTCAAGATCAGCAGCGGCGGCACGGGCACGCCGATGTAGTGCTGCGCCAAAAAGGCTTCGAGCACCTGCACCTCTATCGGGCGCTGGATGACAACTTCCCCTTCGCCCTCCTCCAGACCCAGCAAGTCCTGCGCGTCCTGCACATGCACCGGGAAATAAGGCCGGTCGCCCAAATGCCGCCCGCCGCGCACCATGGCCAGGTTCACACAGGCGCGGCCGCCATGCACTTTGGCCACCAAAATGTCGGCGTCGGTGTCCACCGCTGTGTCCACCGACTGCTGGTGCAAGACCCGCGACAGCGCCGTCAGCTGGTTGCGCACCTCGGCCGCCAACTCGAATTCGAGCTTGTCGGCATGCTGCATCATCCGCGCTTCCATCTCGCGCATCAGCGCCTGGGTCTCGCCACGCAAAAACTGCTCGGCATGCTGCACATCGGCTTTGTAGTCCTCGGGGCTGATCAGGTTCACACACGGCCCCGAGCAACGCTTGATCTGAAACAGCAGGCAAGGCCGGGTGCGGTTGGCAAACACCGTGTCCTCGCAGGTGCGCAGCCTGAACACCTTCTGGATCAGCTGAATCGACTCCTTGACCGCCCAGGCACTGGGGAACGGCCCGAAGTAACGGTGCTTCTTTTCCACTGCGCCCCGGTAATAGGCCACACGCGGGTAATGCTGCGCCTCGGGCGTCTTGACCAGCGCGGGCAGCGCCACGCGGCCATTGCCCGTGAGCTTGAGGTAGGGGTAACTCTTGTCGTCCCGAAACAGGATGTTGAAGCGCGGGTGCAGCGTCTTGATGAGGTTGTTTTCCAGCAGCAGCGCCTCGGCCTCGGAGCGCACCACGGTGGTTTCCATGCGCGTGATCTTGCTGACCATGTGGCCAATGCGGGTGCCGCCGTGGTCCTTCTGGAAATAACTCGACACCCGGCGCTTGAGGTTCAGCGCCTTGCCCACATACAGCAGCTGCTCCTGCGCATCAAAGTAGCGGTAAACCCCCGGCAAGGCGGGCAGTGCGGCAACTTGCGCGAGCAGGGCTTCATCATGGGTGTTCGACATGGCGGCTATTGTCTGTGAAAAGATGTGTGTGAAATCTCCAGCGACAATCGCCGCATGCAAACTGGCCAACTCTGGGACATCTTCTGCACCGTCATCGACAACCACGGCGACCTGGGCGTGTGCTGGCGCCTGACGCGCCAGTTGCGCGACGCGGGCCAGCGCGTGCGCCTGTGGGTGGACGACGCCTCGGCCCTGGCCTGGATGGCCCCCACCGCCCACCAGGACCCTGGCATTGAAGTGCGCCCGTGGGCCGATGCCAGCCAAGCCAGCACCCTGCAAGCGCTGCCCCCGGCCGATGTGTGGGTCGAAGCCTTTGGCTGCACCTTGCCCGAAGCCTTTGTGGCGCATGGTGTAGCCACCCGAGCGCAACAACCTTGGTGGATCAACCTCGAATACCTGAGCGCCGAAGACTGGGTGCCCCGCATGCACCAGCTGCCCTCGCCCATCATGAGCGGCCCGGCCAAGGGCTGGAGCAAGACCTTCTTTTATCCGGGCTTCACAGAGGACACGGGCGGCCTGCTGCGCGAAACCGACCTGCTGGAGCGCCAGCAAAACTTTGACCTTGTCAAACGTTCGGCCTGGCGTCAACAACACGCCCCCAACCTGCCCCCGAACGGCCTGCTGATCAGCCTGTTCTGCTACGAACCCGCCGCCCTAACCCAGCTGCTGGGCCAACTGGTGGGCACACCCCACCACCTGCTCGTCACCCCCAGCCGCCCGCTGGCGGCGGTACTGCAAGCCCTTAAAGGCATGTCCGCTCACCCCAGCTGGAGCGCCCTGCCCTACACCGACCAAAACGGCTTTGACGAGATGCTCTGGGCCTGCGACCTGAACTTTGTGCGCGGCGAAGACTCGCTGGTGCGCGCCCTGTGGGCGGGCCAACCCTTCATCTGGCACATCTACCCACAAGACGACAACGCCCACCATGCCAAGCTGGAGGCGTTTCTGGATTGGATGCAGGCCCCGGAAAGCTTGCGCAAGGCGCATCGGGTTTGGAATGGAATGGAAGCTAGTGAATGGCCTGCGCTCAATGCCGAAACGCTGGAGATTTGGAGCCAGAACACCCAAACCAGGCGTCATCAACTTTCTGGGCAAACTGATTTGGTAACGCAACTCATCGCATGCGTTGCCATGAGTGACTCAAGCGCAGATGCTACGGTTCCGACGACTTGATGGCGATCTCGAAGCTGTCGTGCTATTTGCTCGAAGCACTGATCAAGATTCTTGAGATCACGGTCGGTGAACGTGATCGTCTGAATCCCAAACTTTTCAAAGTATGCGGTGCGTTTTGCCATTTCTTTCTCCCAGGCGTTGGCGAGTTCTTCATTGATCGCGACCTGCGTCTTGGCTTTGGCACCTGTGATATTGATGTGTGTGGAAGCTGGACTGAACTCGAATCCTATGAACTGAGAGGTATGACCATTTAAGACCGTAAAGTCGAGACGGTATTCATGACGTTTCTCCTTTCCAAGGTACCTCAGCTCGGGAATGAGAAACGGCTCCTCAGCTGGATTGCCTGAGCGAAGTAGATAGTCTACGTACCTGTCGCATATGCCCTGCTCGTACAGAGAGTTTGAAACACGCTTCAGTACACTTCGATAGAAGACACAGAAGTCATCCAAGTTTCCAAAACGGACCGGCTCTTTCGACGTTGGATCAATTAGACCAGTTGCCAGGATGTGGCCAACGGTCCAATAGTTGTAGGCTTCACGCCGCATCTGGCTCTTGTCATTTGTCCATTCGCCATTTCTACGAGCTGGGGCGATGACGACGCCCCATACGAGGTTGCCTGCACCAAACCAAAGGCTCCACAGGTCATCGTTCGGCTTGGCGCGAATTCGCTCCCGAAAATTCCGGTAGAAGTTCCGTTTTAGGAAGTTCATCGTATAGGAGCCAAGCAGATCGTCCTGCAAACACATCAGGACCA
The DNA here is from genome assembly GCF_017848645.1 of Limnohabitans sp. Lineage (GTDB taxonomy): Bacteria > Pseudomonadota > Gammaproteobacteria > Burkholderiales > Burkholderiaceae_C > Limnohabitans_A. Next base: position 17,907 of record NZ_JAFEIF010000073.1, read on the forward strand.
TTTCCTCACTCAAAGGTCGGCCGTTGTAGCCCTTCTTGCCAGCGGCTCGGAGCTTCGACAACTGCGCACTCAGTCCCTGGATCCAGCGAGCAATGAAGTCATCGGGACTTGGGAACTGTGTCCGAACGGAGTCAACGAAGACATTGTTGTTCTTTCCAATGTGTGCATGAAGGACGTGCACAGATGAACTTCCAGAGAAACGCTCGAAGCGTTTCAGCGCTTCGGGTTGGTGTTCCAGTATCCAAGCGTCCAGCTCTTGCAGAACAGTTTCGAGCTCTTGTGGTGTCATCTTCGTTGGCGGGGAAAAACTGGTGGATTGAGCGGCCTAACGTTCGAGCTAACCTTGAGATAACGGCGTGACGTAAAGCCCGCGCCACAGATAATGCACACCTGCTCTGTGGCGCGAGCTTTGTGGCATGCCGTTGGCTCTCAGGTTGAGCGAGGGGTTAGGCATCGCTTCACCTTCGGCCTTTGCCCGCTTGTTGTGGCGATGGAGTAGTGAATTGAAGCGGGTCTAGCTTGTATAGGTCATCGATGGGGTGCGACTGCGCTTCGGCAAGTACCTCGGCTTGGCATTGCTCGATTTCAGTTGTAAGGGATTTCAGGAATTCACGGGCCAGTCTTCCGAGTTGCTCGACGCCGTGCTTATCATGCGCAATATGCCGTCCGGAAAGTGTGGCTGTTCCAAGAACCAATCGCGGTTCTGTCAACGGATCTGATAGCGCTAGACCAACTAATGTTTCTTCAAATGGATTGACGGAGTGAGCGGCTAGTTTGTCCCGCAGATCTTTGTAGTATTTGTGTACAAGGATCGGGTCGCCTGGTAGGTGAGATATGCGTTGCGGATCAAGAATTGCTCGCTTGCCTGTTGCAAAGCATCTCGCGTATCGCACAAGCGATGCTGTTGACAAAGCATCTATGAGAACGCTGTCAGCGGTAGGATCTTCGAGGCATTTGACCAATCGTTGGCAGATCTCGTCAGTGGAACGAAGGTCAGCCGCGATCGAGAGAAGGTCAGCATACTTCCGAGAAGCGTTGGAGACGTATTTGACTATGGGAAGTGAGCCGTCTAATTCAGCGGCAGCTGAAAGCTGTCCGCTGGAATGAAGGGTTTTGCGATTAGTATGACCCGTCATGGACACGCCTGTATTTTTCGTAAAGTACGTAGGCCTTTTTCAAATTGAATTCAGCGGCTCGAGAAAGAGCCATTGCTGAAACCATGGCTGAACCCGCAACGGCATCGAGCAGGGCGATATGATGTGATTTCTCAACGATAGAGCGTTGAGGCTCTTTTAGTTTTGCTCTTGCTCGCATTGCTCCTAGCCCCATTTCGTCGGCGTGGATCAAATGACTTGATAGTCCGTAGGTGTGGGCAAAACTAGTAAAAGGCGCCATTTTGAAGTCGGCTTCAAATCGCTCATCAAGTTGAACCATCATTCGTGTAAAGCCCCATTTAGACTCGACTTCCTTGAGCTTTTTTTTGGGTACTTTTGCGAGTAACTCGGAGAGTTGCTTTTCTGAAAGTACCAGCGACTTTAGGCTTGGATGCGCTTCCGTATCTGTCCCGGAAATTGATTTGCAGGCTTTGTCGTGCAGTTTCAATGCATTGATGATTCCGAGTATTTCCTCATACTCGTGACACGCTACCGCCCGATCTGCCTTGGACTGAAAGCAAAGAAAGCAAATTTTTACACATGATTCCAGCAATGGGCGAACAAGGATTTGCGCATCCCATAGCGCATCTATTTTAAGCAGCTCAATAATTGCGTTGCTGCGATTCGCGATGAAATTGAACTGATCACTACATATCGCTACGAGCTTTTCTTCCGAGGGCTGAAAGTGTTCAGCTGTTTCAATAAATACATCTGCACACTCATTCTGAAAGCGCGCAAACCGATCGATCATTGATATCAGTGATGACTTATGCATAACGTGATATAGACCGCAAAACCCGGTTGATACATCCGGGCCGAGCCAATACATTCTTTTGATAAATAGGCTGAAAACCGCATTGAACAAGGCCTTCGCCCCACATGCCTGACTTTTTGTACAGATAGAAATTCACCATGAAACCCGGCTCTCCTTGTTGGCCATCCGCTGGTCTTCGTCGATCTTTGCGGAAAGAAACTATAACCTTATTACCCACATTTCCACGAGTCACTTCCTAGCAAGATAAAAAAATTGAGGGCACCCCTGAACCCCGGAGCCTTCAAGCTGGATGTCCGCAAAATTGACCCGATCCGCGTGCCCGATAATCCCGACCCATGACTCTGATTGACACCCTCTTCCCCCTCGGCTGGCAGCACTACCTGCTGGGCGGCCTCACCATTGGCGCTGGCGTGGCGCTGCTGTATTTGTTCAACGGCTGGGTCGGCGGCATGAGTTCCGTCTTTTCCAGCAGTTGGTCTTTTGTGTCCAAACGGGCGTTTTTTCAGCAGGCGCGCTTTGTCAGCACCCGCAACTGGCGGCTGGTTTACGCGCTGGGCGTGGTGCTGGGGGCGCTGGTTTGGCGGTTCACGCTGGCCGGCGGCGAGGCGCAGCACACCAGCGTGCCCGCCTGGCAGCTGCTGGTGGGCGGCTTTTTGGTGGGCTACGGCGCGCGTTTGGGCAATGGCTGCACATCCGGTCACGGCATTTGTGGCCTCGGCTCCTTGCAACTGCCTTCGCTGGGCGCGGTGCTCACCTTCATGGCCACCGCTTTCATGACCGCCAACCTGATGGCCATCTTCACGAAAGGCCTGGCATGAACCCGCTGAACCCCCACACACTTTCTCTGCCCAAGGCGCTGGTCACCTTGGTCGCCGGGGCCCTGTTTGGCTTTGGCTTGTCGCTGGCCACCATGGTTCAGCCCGACGTGGTTTTGAGCTTTTTGCGCTTTCAGGACTGGGGCTTGATGCTGGTCATGGGCGGCGCAGCGGGCTTGGCCATGCTGGCTTACAAAGGTTTTCCGCGCTGGCTGGGTCGCCCCTTGCTGGGTGGTCAGTTCCTCAAGCAACCGGCCAGCTGGAACCGCCAGACGGTAATCGGTTCGGCCATTTTTGGCGTGGGCTGGGGTTTGAGCGGGGTGTGCCCCGGCCCGGCCATTGCAGCTTTGGGCACGGGCAACACCGACATCCTGTGGGCTTTGGGGGGCATTGTGCTGGGTGCACTGGCCCATGGGCTCACTGCGCGGGACTGAGCGCCCGCAAGGGCCCTCGGCCTTAGCAGGCCCCACAGGTTAGAATAATGGGCTTGGCTTCAAGCCACCCCCTTTCATTTCAGACTCAATTCCTATGAAAACCGCTCAAGAAATCCGCGTCGGCAACGTCATCATGCACGGCAAAGACCCCATGGTCGTCCTGCGCACCGAATACCAACGCGGTGGCCGCGGCTCTTCCACTGTGCGCATGAAGCTCAAGAGCTTGATCGCCAACTTCGGCACCGAAGTCGTGTTCCGCGCCGACGACAAGATGGACCAGGTCATTCTGGACAAAAAAGAGTGCACCTACTCTTACTTCGCTGACCCGATGTACGTTTGCATGGACACCGACTTCAACCAGTACGAAGTCGAAGCCACCAACATGGGCGACGCCCTGAACTACCTCGAAGACGGCATGGAACTCGAAGTGGTGTTCTACAACGAAAAAGCCATCTCGGTCGAATTGCCCACCAGCGTGGTGCGCGAGATCACCTGGACAGAGCCCGCCGTCAAAGGCGACACCTCCGGCAAAGTGCTCAAGCCCGCCAAGATCGCCACCGGCATGGAAGTGCCAGTGCCTTTGTTCGTGAGCCAAGGCGACAAGATCGAAATCGACACACGCACTGGCGAATACCGCAAGCGCGTCTGATCTTCCGGTCAAGCCCCCCCGAGAAAGCCCCGCAAGGGGCTTTTTTCATGGGCGCTTTAGTGTCATGCGGCCGATGCACAATGATCCCCATGCAAAGCACTCAAAACCTCAAAGAACCTTCTCTCCCTCATGCTTGGGCCGACTTGCAGGCCGAGGCCAAAAGCAGCGACTGGCTGGAGCCCGAGGCGCACCGCCTGGCCTTTGCCGACCCCGAGTTTTTGCTGCGCCGCGAAACCCGGGGCATCCGCTTTCAGCTGGAAATGCTCAAACCCGACCTGGCCCAGGCCGAAGCGGGCATCGAGCACACGGTGGTGGTGTTTGGCAGTGCCCGCTTTGTGGACCGGGCAGCCGCCCAAGCCCAACTGCTGATCGCGCAGCAAAGCGGCCTGGCGCAAGGCATCGCCAAAGCGCAAGCCTTGGTGCGCAACGCCGAGCATTACGAGAACGCCCGCGTCTTTGCGCAAATGGTGTCTAGGGCCTGCTCTTGCCTGCCCGAGGATGAAAAGCTGTTCATCTGCACCGGCGGCGGCCCCGGCATCATGGAGGCGGCCAACCGGGGCGCACAAGAGGCCGGCGCACCTTCGGTGGCGCTCAACATCGCCCTGCCCCACGAGCAACACCCCAACCCCTATGTCACGCCCGAGCTGAGCTTCAAGTTCCATTACTTTGCGCTGCGCAAAATGCACTTCATGATGCGCGCCAAAGCCTTGGTGGCGTTTCCGGGTGGCTTTGGCACGCTCGACGAGTTGTTTGAGGTGATGACCTTGGTGCAAACGCGCAAAGCCCGCCCTGTACCGATCTTGCTGTTTGGCACCGCCTTCTGGAAAGGCCTGATCAACATGGATGTGCTGATTGAAGAGGGCACGATCTCGCCGAGTGACCTCCAGCTTTTCCACTACGTGGACACACCCGAAGCCGCCTGGCAGGCGATTTGCAAGTTTTACCAGCTGAAGGTGGATTAAGCGGGCCGCAGCCGCCAGGCTGCGCGCGAACCCAAGCCCACCGCAGCCCCGACCACCCAAAACACCGGGGCCACACCCGCCACCGCCCCTGCGGCACCAAACAACATGGGCATGAGCACGCTGGAGCCATTGATCGTCATCAGGCGCAGGCCCAGCGCCTCTCCCTGGCGGTGCTGGGGGGTGATCTGGTGCAAGGTGCTCATGATCATGGGCTGCACCGCACCCAGCGCCAGACCCAGCAAAACCGAGCACAGCCCCATGCTCCAGGGCGTGGGCATGAAGGGGTACAAGCCAAACAGCACCCCGGTGCAGACCATGGCCCCGGTGATGATCTGGTACTCGTGCACATGGCGCGACAGCCAAGGCAAACACACCCGAATGAAGGCCGCCGAGATGGCGAATGCGCCCAAGATGGTGCCCACCACCGAGGCGCTGTAACCGCGCTCGTGGCCGAGCACCGGCACCACAAAGGTGTGCACATCCCAGCACGAAGACAGCAACCAATTGACCCCCAACAAGCGCCGCATCAGCGGCTCGGCCAACAGGTCCAGGGCGCGACGCGGCCCCGCATGTTCAGGCGCCGGTGGCGTGGGCAACTCGGTCACCCGCCGCACCCAAAACCAGGTGCTCAAAGGCAACACAGCCATCAGCAAAAAGGCCCAGCGAAAACCGGTTTCATGCGCCGGAGCAGGCCCGGCAAAATCGATCAGCAAACCCGCCAGCACCGGCCCCAGAAAATTGGACACGGCCGGACCGATGGACAACCAGCTGAAAGCGGCCTTCAATTCGGCCGGGGTTTGGGCCATGCGGCCCACATGCCGCTGCAGCGCAATCACGGCCATGCCCGTGGCGCCGCCCGTGGCCAGTGCGCTCAAGCACATGACCGGAAAAATCGGCCAGATCACCGACAGCGACGCACCGCTAGAGGCCAGTGCCACGCTGATGAGGATGGGTTTTTTCAGGCCCTTGCGGTCGGCGTAGCGCCCGGCAGGCAGTGCAAAAAACACCTGTGTGATGGCAAACAAGGCCAGCAAAGCGCCCACGGCCAGGGCGCTGAAGCCTTGCTGCAAGGCCAGCAAAGGCATGGCCATGCGCATGCCCGCCATGCAGGCATGCAAAAACACCTGCCCGGCAATCAGGCGTGCAAGTTCACTTTGCATGGCCCACCCGCTGGTGTTGGCGGCGTGTTCGCCATGGCCCGTTCATGTCAGGCATGGCCGCCCGCATCGGTTCCGGGCAAAAGGGCCTGGGCCTCGGCTTCGGGTAAGGCGTCGACCTGCCTCAAGGCCCGGTTCATCACGTTGCTGCGGGTCTGGGCTTGGTCGAGCGTGTTGAGCACGGTTTGGGTCTGGTTGCGCACTTTGTCGAGCACGTCGCCAAACTTGCCAAACTCGGTCTTGACCGCGCCCAGCACTTGCCAGACTTCGCTGGAGCGCTTTTCCAGCGCCAAGGTTCTGAAGCCCATTTGCAGGGCGTTGAGCATGGCCATCAGGTTGGTGGGGCCCGCCAGCGTGACGCGGTGGTCGCGCTGCAGGGTTTCCATCAGGCCTGGGCGGCGCAAGACTTCGGCGTAAAGGCCTTCGGTAGGCAAGAACATGACTGCAAAGTCGGTGGTGTGCGGCGGCTCCAGGTACTTTTCAGCAATCGACTTGGCTTCGAGCTTGATGCGCGTCTCCAGGGCCTTGGCGCACAGCTCGGCCTGCACCGGGTCGGCGCGGCCTTGGGCTTCGAGCAGGCGCTCGTAGTCTTCGTTGGGGAACTTCGCGTCAATGGGCAACCACACGGGCTGGCCGCTGTCGGATCGGCCGGGCAGGCGAATCGCAAAGTCCACCCGGTTTTTGTCGCCGGGGCGCGTGGCCACTTGCACCGCGTATTGCTCGGGCGTGAGCACCTGCTCGAGCAACGAGGCCAGTTGCGCCTCGCCAAACATGCCGCGTGTCTTCACGTTGGTCAGCAGGTGCTTGAGATCGCCCACGCCTTGCGCCAAAGTATTCATCTCACCCAGGCCCTTGTGCACCTGCTCCAGGCGCTCGGCCACTTGTTTGAAGCTCTCGCCCAAGCGAGCTTGCAAGGTGGCTTGCAACTTTTCGTCCACGGTCTGGCGCATTTCATCGAGCTTGGCGGCATTGCTTTGCTGCAGCTGCGACAGCTGGGTTTCCATGGTGCCGCGCATTTCGGTCAGGCGGCGGGCATTCGCCTCAGACAGCGCATTGACCTGCTGAGCCAGGCTGTCGGTCAGGCTTTTTTGCAGCAAGGCCAGTTGCTGGGCCAGCGCGTCGATTTGCTGGTTTTGCGTTCGGGTGGCCTCGGCGCTTTGCTGCAGCAGCGATTGCTGGAACAGCGTGAGGGTTTGCATGGCCTCTTGTCGGCCTTGCACGCCCGACTGGGCGATCTCGGTGCGCAGCTCGCGCTCGAGCCGCTCGCTCTGGGTCTGAACGGCTGTGAACTGTTGGTGCTGCCAGGCGGTTTGCTCGGCCATTTTTTCGGCCATTTGCACAGCACTTTGCTCGGCCAACAATTGAGCAATCTGCTCAGCCTGCGCACTGGCCGAGTTGCCGCCGCGCAGCAGCAACCAGACCAAGAGCAGCAGGTTCAGTCCGCCCAAGACCAGCAAGGCCCATTCACTCATGCGGCTTGACCTGGCAAGGTGTTCAGAGGCGTCAAGGCCTGGCCCCGCGTCAAATAAGCCACCAGGTTGTCGGCCGCGAGTTGGGCCATGGCCTTGCGGGTCTTGACCGTGCTGCTGGCAATGTGCGGCGTGAGCACCACGTTGGGCACGGTCAGCAAATCAGGGTGCACAACAGGCTCTCCTTCAAACACATCCAGACCGGCTGCCGCGATTTGCCCTGCAGCCAAAGCTTTGGCCAGCGCCGCGTCGTCCACAATGCCGCCGCGCGCGATGTTGACCAACGTGGCGGTGGGCTTCATCTGCGCCAGTTCGGCCGCGCCGATGGTGTGGTGTGACTCGGCGCTGTAGGGCACGACCAGCATGACGTGGTCAGCGGTCTGCAGCAGCTCTGGCTTGGACACATAAGTGGCCTTGCACTGGGCTTCGAGCTCGGCGCTCAGGCGGCTGCGGTTGTGATAAATCACGTTCATGCCAAAGCCGTGGGCTGCGCGGCGGGCAATGCCCTGACCGATGCGGCCCATGCCGATGATGCCGATGGTCGATCCATGCACCTCGGCTCCGGCAAACATGTCGTAGCTCCACTTTTTCCACAAACCGGCACGCAAATAGTGCTCGCTCTCGGTCACACGGCGGGCCGTGGCCATGAGCAGCGCAAAGCCAAAATCGGCCGTGGTTTCGGTCAGCACATCGGGCGTGTTGCTGGCCTGCACACCCGCAGCGGTCATGGCGGGCACGTCAAAGTTGTTGAAGCCCACGGCCATGTTGGCCACGATTTTGAGTTGGGGGTTGGCCTGCAGCAGCGCCGCGTCGATGCGCTCGCTGCCGGTGGTGAGCGCCCCCACTTTGCCTTGCATGCGGCGCGTCAGCTCTGCGGCAGACCAGACCTCATCGGCCTGGTTGCTCTCGACTTCAAACACCTGCGACAAAGACTGCAGGACCTCGGGGAAGATGGCGCGGGCCACCAAAATGGAAGGTTTGGACATCATTGGAACCAGATGAAACTCATGACAACGAACAACGGAATCAGGACAGCGCCCGACCACAACATGTAACCAAAGAAGCTGGGCATTTTCACACCACGGTCTTCGGCGATGGCCTTGACCATCAGGTTGGGCGCATTGCCGATGTAGGTGTTGGCACCCATGAACACTGCACCGGCCGAAATGGCAGCCAAGGTCGGGGCCAAGGTGGTCATCAGCACCTGCGGGTCACCGCCTGCGGTGTTGAAGAACACCAGATAAGTGGGGGCGTTGTCAAGGAATGAACTCAATGCGCCCGTGATCCAGAAGTACATCATCACATCAGGGCTGCCATCGGGTTGGGTCACCGCCTGAACCACTGCGCCGAATGGGCCGTTCACACCCGCCTTGAGCATGGCAATGACCGGGATGATGGTCAGGAAAATGCCCGCGAACAATTTGGCCACTTCGGCCATGGGGCCCCAGCCAAATTGGTTGTCTTCGTGCACTTTGGCGGGGGTGATTTTGAGTGACACAAAGGTCACCACCAACAGACCCAGATCGCGCAAAACGCCGGGCAAGCCCACTTCGGTGCCGTAGATGTTGAAAGACACGGGCGACTTCCAGAAACCGCTCATCAACACCAAGCCGACCACCGCTGCGAGCAACCAGAAGTTGATGGCCCCGTCAAAACCAATCGATTTGGAATCGGGTGTTGGGTCTTGCGGCAACAGCTCTTCACGGCGGTAGTACCAGGAGTCGAGCACAAAGAAGATGGTCAGCAAGCTGCCCACGAGGAACAGGGTCTCAGGGAAGATGGTTTTGATGGTCCAGAAGAAGTCAACGCCCTTCAAGAAACCCAAAAACAAGGGCGGGTCGCCCAGAGGCGTCAAAGAGCCGCCTGCGTTGGAGACAATGAAGATGAAAAACACCACCACATGCGCCACATGCTTGCGGTTGTCGTTGGCGCGGATGAGCGGCCGGATGAGCAACATCGAGGCACCCGTGGTGCCCATGAAGCTGGCCAAAAACGCACCAATGGCCAGGATGGCGGTGTTCAGCCCCGGGCTGCCGTGCAAGTTGCCACGGATGAAAATGCCACCCGACACGGTGAACAAGGCCGTGAGCAAGATGATGAAGGGAATGTATTCGGCAAACAGGGCGTGAACCGCGTTCACGCCGGCTGCAGCCGGTCCAAAGACGAGGGCAAATGGCAGCAAAAACGCCAGGCCCCAAGCCGCAGCCACCTTGCCGTAATGGTGGTGCCAAAAGTGAGGCACCAGCAAGGGCATCAAGGCGATCGACAACAAAATGCCTGCAAAAGGCACCCCCCACAAAACAGACAGCTGAGCGCCATCAAAATCGGCGGCCCAAGCCCCGCCTGACATGGCCAACAGCGCTGGCAAGGCCAGCCAAGCGGTCCATCGTGTCCCCAAAATCTTCATGGTACGCATCTCCAGTGGAATCAAACAAATCGTCAAAATGAAAGGACCCGCCTCAGGTGCCAGGTGCCACTTCAAACACCTGGCGCAGATAGGCCAAGTATTTCTCATCGTCACACATGCCCTTGCCCGGCGAGTCAGACAGCTTGGCCACAGGCTGGCCGTTGCAACGGGTCATCTTGATGACGATTTGCAGCGGCTCGTAACCCAAGTCGTTTGTGAGGTTGGTGCCCACACCAAAGGCCAACTGGCAGCGCCCCCGGAACTGCTCGAACAGCTCGATGGTGCGGGGAATGGTCAGGCCGTCACTGAAGATCAGCGTCTTGGTTTTGGGGTCCACCCGGTTGTGCTGGTAGTGCGCGATCATGCGCTCGGCCCAGCTGAACGGGTCACCGCTGTCGTGGCGTGCGCCGTCAAACAGCTTGCAAAAATACAGGTCAAAGTCACGCAAGAAAGCATTGAAGCCGTACACATCGCTCAGCGCAATGCCCAGGTCGCCCCGGTACTCTTTGGCCCAGGACTCGAAGGCAAAAATCTGGCTGTCGCGCAAGCGCGGCCCCAAAGCCTGACAGGCCTGCAGGTACTCGTGCGCCATGGTGCCCAGCGGCGTCAAGCCCAGCAAATAGGCGTAGTACACATTGCTGGTGCCGGCCAACTGGCCACTGGGGCCGGTGCCCAAACGCGCAGACAAGACACGCAGCACCTCTTCGTGCCAGGCGCGGGAAAAACGCCGGCGTGTGCCGTAATCGGCGATCTTGAGGGTTTCGAGGTCAGGGGACTGCAGCTGGGCGATCTTGGTGTCCAGGCGGCGGCGGCCCTCCATCAGGTCGGGCACTTTCTGGGTGTTGCGGAAGAACACCTCGTTGACGATGGCCAGCACCGGGATCTCGAACAAAATCGTGTGCAGCCAGGGACCCTGGATGGTGATGTCGATCTCACCCGATGGCAAAGGCGTGACTTCAATGTACTTTTCATTGAGCTTGAACAAGCCTAGAAAATCGACAAAGTCGCTCTTGATGAAGCGCATGGAGCGCAGATACTGCAACTCCCCTTCCTTGAAAGTCAGGCTGCACAGCGAGCGAATCTCTTCTCGAATCTCTTTGACAAACGGGGCCAAAGGCACGCCCGGGTTGCGGCACTTGAACTTGTATTCGACCTGCGCCCCCGGAAACTGGTGCAGCACGACCTGCATCATGGTGAATTTGTACAGGTCGGTGTCGAGCAGGCTGGTGATGATCATGGTGTGTTGTCTCTGGCGGCTGGAGCCGCTCGTTGTTGTGGGGCAGTGTAAGGGATGCCTAAGCCCGTCAAGCGCGGCTCATGCCGCCGAGTCCATGCGCCCGCTGGTCAGCACCAGCACCCGCTGCGCATGCTGGGCCAGGATGTTGTTTTGCTCGGCCACCAGCATGGCCACGCCTTCGCGGGCCAGCTGCAGCAGCGCGTCGCGCATGGCCGCCACCAGCACCGGGGCAATGCCCTCGCAAGGCTCGTCCAGCAGCAAGAGGCGCGGGCCGGTCATGAGGGTGCGGGCCAGCGCCAGCATTTGCTGCTCGCCCCCGCTCATTTGGCTGGCCGAGCGGTGCAGCATGGTTTGCAGCTGGGGGAACAAAGCCATCACGCGCTCAAAGCGCTGCGCGGGCGAGGCCTGAGCGCTAGAACCCGAGGATGCGGCGATCCACAGGTTTTCCTTGACCGACAAGCCGGTGAACAAACGCCGGTCCTCGGCCACAAAACCCAAGCCCGCACGGGCGCGTCGGTGCGCGGGCCAGGTTTGGATAGGTTCGTTTTGCCAGGTGATGCGGCCTTGCGCCCGGGGGCCAATGCCGATCAGGCTTTGCAGCAGGGTGGATTTGCCCGCGCCATTCAGCCCTTGAATGACGACCAACTCGCCCTCGCCCACCGATAAACTCACGTCGAACAAAGCCTGGGCTTGGCCATACCAGGCGTTCAGGCCTTCAACCTTAAGCATCGCGCAGGCCTTTCGCATCGGTATTCACGTTGGCGTTCAGATCGAAATCCATCCCCAGGTAGCGCTCGCGCACCTGCGGGTCTTGCGCCACCGCTTCGGGCAAGCCGTCGGCCACCAAGCGGCCTTGCATCAGCACCAGCACCCTGTCTGCCACGCCAAACACGGCGTCCATGTTGTGTTCGGTGTAGAGCACCGTCACGCCTTGCGAGGCCACCTGGCGCACCAGCGCCATCATGTCGGCCCGTTCGGCCAGAGCGAGACCGGCAGCGGGCTCGTCCAGCAGCAGCAATGACTGCGCTGCATGGGCGTCCTGACCGGGCATGGTTTCGGGCAAACCCGCCAGCGCCATGGCCAGCTCAAGGCGTTTTTTGGCGCCGTAAGGCAAATCGGCCACGGTGGCGTGGGCCTGGGCTTGCAAGCCCGCTTGCACGGCCAGCCGCAGCGCCCGCTCGGGCTGACGGCGGTCCAGCCGGTCCCACCAGGCCAGTGGCGCTGCACCGCGCAGCACCAGCTGGATGTTTTGCAGCACCGTGAGCGCCTCAAAGGTTTGCGCCACCTGAAAGGTGCGGGCCACGCCCAGGCGCTGACGCTCTGCGGGCGGCTTGCCCAACAGCGACTGGCCTTGCCACAGCACCTCACCCGCGGTGGGCACCTGCTGGCCAGCCAGACAGGCAAAACAGGTCGACTTGCCCGCGCCGTTGGGGCCGATCAGGGCCACACACTGGCCCGCAGGCACAGAGAAGTCCACGCCGTCCAGCGCCCGCACGCCGCCAAAATGTTTGGCCAGACCGCTGACCTGCAAAACTGTTTGAAGGCTCATGCGCGGCCCCTCTTGGAAGCAAAGCGGGCCAACAGCATCTGCAGCCCACCCAGCATGCCACTGGGGGCCAGCACCATCACGAGCATGATCACCAGGCCCAAAACACCGCGCCAATAATCCAGGCCCTGCCCCAGCTCGGCCCCGCCCCAGACCAAGAGCGCACTGCCCACGGCCGAGCCCCACAGCTGGTGCACGCCGCCCAGCAAGATGACCAGCAAGGCATCGACCGACATGGCGACGGAGGCCACCGACGGAAACACCGCGCCTTTGAACGCGGCCCACAAGCCCCCGGCCAGGCCTGCCAAAGTGGCGCTGGCCACAAACACCTGGTAGCGCAAAGCCTGCACTGGCAAACCGCTGGCCGCTGCGCGCAACGGCGCGTCCCGCACAGCCTGCAAAGCCGCGCCTCGGCTGGAGCGGGCCACGCGGGCCATGCCCGCCAAAGCCCAAAGCATGAAGACACCCAGCGCCGCGTCCCACAGTGCACGCGACTCGGGGGCGATCAAACGCAGGCCGATCAGGCCGTTGTCGCCCCCCGTGAGCCCCACCCACTGCGTGGCTCCTGCCCAAATCATTTGCGCCAGTGCCAGCGACAGCATGGCCAGGTACACCCCGCTGCTGCGCACCACCAAAGCGCCAAAGACCAAAGCCACGGCCAATGCCAGCGCCATGCCCGAGGCCAAAGCGCCGAACAGGCCTACACCCCAATGCAGGTGCGACAGCGCCGCGCCATAAGCGCCCAGCGCAAAAAACGCCGCATGGCCAAAACTGACCAGGCCGCCCAAAGCCATCATCCACTGCAGGCTCAGGCCAAACAGCATCATCACCATCACGTCTTCGGCCAGGCTGCGGCCGTAATCGCCCTGCCCCCAGGCCAGCAGCGTCAAGCCCACAAAGACCGCCACAAACAGGGCCCGGCCCCAGCCCGCCACAGGCCACAGCGCAAACACCGGCACGCTTTCGCGCTGCTCGGCATGCACCGCCGACCCGGCCAAACCCTGCGGCCGCCAGACCAACACCACGGCCATGGTCAAAAACACCAGCACCAAAGTCGCTTGCGGGAAAAAACTCAGGCCCAAAGCGTGGATCACGCCAATGAGCACCGCCGCTGCGAACGCTCCGCCAATGCTGCCCAAGCCCCCTGTGACCACCACCACAAAGGTCTCGACCACCACGTTCACGTCCATCTGCAAGTGCGCAGGCTCGCGCGGCAATTGCAGCGCCCCGGCCAAGCCCGCCAAGCCGCAGCCCAGCATCACCACGCCCAGCATGAGCGGCGCGGGGTTCACGCCCAGGGCGCCCAGCATCTCGCGGTCTTGCGTGGCGGCTTTCACGCGCTGGCCCCACAGCGTGCGCGTGAGCAAGAGGTGCAAGCCCAGCCAGACCAAGGGGCCCAGCGCCAAAGTAAACAATTGCCAGGTCGGGAAATACGACTCGCCCAACTGAATGGCGCCCTTGAGGCCCGGAAAGCGCGGCGCAAACACCTCTTCAGGGCCAAAAAACCAGCGCATCGCGTCGTGCAGCGCCAGCGTCAGGCCGAAGGTGGCCACCAGTTGGTAGAGCTGCGGCGCGTGGCGCATGCGCTTGAGCAGCAAGACTTCGGTCACGGCCCCCAGCAAGGCGGCCACGCAAGCGCCCATCAAGATCACCGCGCCATAGCCCCAAGCGGTGTCCGCCATGTCGGGCCACCAGTTCGTCACCGCGTGCGCCGACCACAACGCGCCCAGCATGAAGAAGCTGCCGTGCGCGAAATTGACGATCCGGGTCACGCCAAAAATCAGCGTCAACCCGGAGGCCATCAAAAACAAAGTGGTGGCGTGGCTCAGGCCATTGAGCAGTTGCAGCGCCAGTGCTTCGAATCCCATAGCTTTGGAATGACCTCAAGCAATGCCGATGACAGGATCAATTTCCTGCATCAGTTGCGTCAGCGCATCGTGATTGATCTTGGTTTTGTAATGCACCTCAACGCCTTTGTCTTTCAAGGCCGCGAAAAAATGCTTGGCGCTCGCTATCTTCCAGCGCTCCCGCTCTGGGATGTCTTGCTGGTTGTCGTACCCCTTGGTTTCCACCACCAAATACAGCGCCTGAGCCCGACCCTCTTGACTGATGACATAACCAAAATCCGGGTTGTAGTTGCCCAAAGGCGTAGGAATGTTGATTTTGGGCAGCTTTGCAAACACCGTGATCGTCTTGTGGTTCGACTCATCGACGGTGTCGCGCTCAATTTGGCTGTCCACAGGCATGAGCGCGTCTTCGTATAAAGAGCGCTCTCGCAGTGCTGGATTGCCAACATCATGCGACTCCACTCCGCAAAGCGACAGCGGAATCGTTTTAAGCAGCTGCCCAGTTTTGTCGGTCAAAGACGTTTCAACCCGGATTTCTCGCAAGTCATAACAAACTTTGTTGACGACCAACTCATGAATGCAGCGTTGAATCAAATCCCGCAGACTGAGCAATGCCCGGTTCTCGTTGTGTTTGATCTGAGCAAACTTGTCAGCAGGCATGCGGCACAAAATGTCACTGACCGTGTGGATGGACAAGCGCGTCATATTGGCCAGTTCCCGCACAAACTGCGCCAACGTGTAAACCGAATGTGGCTTGATCGTGTACTGGCCTTGCGTTGCGGTCGCTTGGTGCATGTTTTGCACCCCTGAAGTTGTGGTCACGGTGACAGACAAAGGGCGCACATCGAAGTTACGCTCAATGTTGGTCAGCACATTCAATTTGAGCTGCTCAGTGTCCAGCTCGTAGCGCAGCACCGCATGGCGGTTCAGGTTCTGCCACAGGTGTTTGAACTTCTGATACTGCCCAGGGTTGACCGTCAACACAGGGGTTTGTTTGTTCTTTTTGGCTTTGACTTGGCCCGCCCCATCAAAGAACAAGTCCAGATAACGCAGCATGTTCTGCACATTGTCAGGCGTCATGCCCGTCACTTGGTTCAGCGAAAACACAATGGATTCACGCTGCGCTTGGTATTGCGGCCGCTGCCAAAGAATGGTGGCCTGGCCGGACAAATCATCCAGCTCGATCACGCCCAACGCGGCCAAGGCATCCAAAACCTTATTGGCTTGGCGCGTGCTGGCTGCCACACCGAACTCGGCCAAGACAGCATCATCAAACACACCCGCCACACGCTTGACGCTGTGCGCGGTGATTTCACTTTGAATGGCCCGCACAAAATCACCCTCGCTGGCAGGGACAACCACCACCAAATCGTTGATTTCGTCAAAGGCCGCGTCATCCGAATGCACCCGCTCCAGTTGCTGGTTGACCGCCAGCCGCAGGCCACGCCCAATTTGTTGCAGCTTGGTGATCTTTGAATTGCTGGGAGCCAACTTGCACAAGGTGAACACGTTGGGGTTGTCCCAACCCTCTTGCAGCGCCCACATGGAAAAAATAAAACGCAAGTCCGTATCGAAAGACAGCAGCTTTTCCTTCTCCTGCAAGATCAGCTTGATGGCCTCCTCTTCGCCCTTTTCACTGTGTGAGCGGGCAAAGTAGCCTTTGTGAACCTTGCTCACGTCCGCTGCAGTGCGCTCCAAATAAGCGCGGTAACCCGGATCCAGATCGGCATCGGCCAGCACCCTGGCCAACTCAGTTTTGTAATGGCGCTCGAATGTCTCACACAGAACGGCTGGTTTGGTTCCATCGGGCAAATACTTGGCCACGGCATCAATGAAAAACAGGCTGATGGCCTTAATGCCACGCTTGAACAGCGCCTGCTCCCGCTCAAAATGGTTAGCCACCGTGCACTGAATCAACAGCGACTGCACCTCATCGGCCAACATGCCGTAGGCCGTGGCCTCGCCCAAAGGCAAGGCAAATCCATTGGTAAAAACCAGCTCCTTGGTCGTCACACTCTCGACCACATGGCCGTCCAGATAGGCCAGACCGGTTTTTTCACCCAAGTTGTCTTTGGCTTTGAGCTCTGTCGTGGCTGTTTTGCCTGCGCTCGTCTGGTAGCTCACTTGCGCCAAGCGCTCTTTGGCCGTTCCTGTGACTTGCAAAAGCTGCAAAGTCTGCGCCATCGAAGAACTGGTGCCCACAGTGTCCACCGTGATGCCTTTGACCAGCCGCTGTCGAAAAGCTTCCAGGCTGTCCAGTGTGTAGACCAGGTTTTTGAACTCGTCCCGCTTGTAGGTCGCCCCAAACCGAATGGTCAGCAGCGGGTTGAACTTGGGCAAATACTCCTTGACCACCTTGCCATCAAAGCGGTGCGGCTCGTCAATGATCAGCACGGGCCGAATGGCGGCCAGAGCTTCCATGTAGCTCTTGGCCTGGCCAAACAAGTTGGACTCCACGCCGCGCTTGTTGATGATCTTGCCGTCGCCCGCAAACGACTGGTAAGTGGCCACCATGACCGAAATGCCTGCATTGGCCGCGTGAATGAAGCCCTTGACCGTCTTGTCCGAGTAGTTGAAGACGTTGATCTTCTGGTTGTTGTATTCCTTGGCAAAAAAGTCGGCCGTGGACTGCAATGTCTTGACCGTGCCCTGCCGGATCGCATTGCTGGGCACCAAGACAATGAACTTGGAAAGCTGGTACTTCTGGTGCAGCCGGTGAATCGTCTCGATGAAGGTGAAGGTCTTGCCCGTGCCCGTCTCCATCAGCACATCGAGCGACAAAGCAGGTGTGAGCGATCCAGCCACCTCCACCTCACCCGCCTGAACCTGGTTTTCAGCACGGATGCGCTCAATATTGGCCCGGATGGTTTTTTGCGCTTCGTGCGCCACATACGTCGGATTGGCGTGCACACCCGTGGGCGCGACAAAACGCACATCGGCGAACACCTCAAAAATGCTGTTCACCGCCTGGGCCTGGTAGGCCAGGCGGGTGTATTGGAATTGCGCGGCCATGCGCATCAACCCCGCAAGCGCAGCTTGTCTTCCGACAGGCCCAGCGTTTCGAGCAAGGTTTTCAGGCCCAACAGAAAATTGTTGTCTTGCACCCAGGGGGCATACACGCTCAGGTGTTGTACCGGGGTGCCAGCAGTTTTGAGTTGAGCCAGTGCTTGGCGCAGGTCTTCGGTGTCCAGCGCCTGCAAGATGATGAGCACATCGGCTGCGCGGTACAGCGCTTGCGGGTGCTGGTCGGCTTGCACGGGTTCGATGCGGGTGGACAAAGGCAAGCCTTCGGCCAGCAGCAGGTTGTAAAGAATGCGCGGCAGTTGGTCGGGTTGGGGTGTGGCGATGGTTGTTTGCAGCAGAGCCAGGTCGGCCTGAGTAGCCTCGGCCAGCGGTTTTTGCAAGATCAGGGCATCGGGGTCGTCGGCAAGATCAAACACGCGAAAACCCGTATCCAGCTCAGGCTTGTTGGCCTTGAGCTTGCCCCCGGCGCGGCGGATGCGCTCGGCAGTGATCTCAAAAATCGTGGCCTCGAGCTTGCCCAGCGTGTCCCTCACGAAGGTGTGGGCATCCTTTTGTTTCTTAGGGTCGATGGGCTGAGGAATCTGGACGAGGATAAAGCGGCGGGTGCCGTTGTCCAGAACGTTTTGCAGCATTACCGCATGTGCAGTGGTCCCTGAACCTGCAAAAAAATCCAGAACTATGCAATTGGCATCGTCAGGATCGGTTGCCATTTCGACAAACTTGTTGAGCACTGTTTCGTCTTTGGGAAAGTCGAAAACATTTCCGTCCATCATGCGTGTCAACCTCTCGGAAGCTGAGCGTGCAGGTTGGTAGTACACACTGGGCGGTGTAATAGTGTCGGTTTCGTGCAGATAGCGACGAATCATGACACTCGAATCGGTAACAAACGAGACACGGCCTTCGTCAACCAACCGATTGAACTCGGTTTGATCAAACCCCCAGCCACGATTTCTTCTAAGCGGCAATACTTGCCCATTTTTGGGGTTAATCAGATCAAACTTTCGTCCGCCAGGTGCCGTCGGGTCATCCTCTTTGTATGCGCCTCTTTCATCAACATAGCGGAAACGGCGCAGCGCAAATGATGGTTTAGCTTTCATTGCTCTGAACCAACCAGCAAGCTCTTTAGAAATGGTTTCAAAGTCCGAGCCGTGCAATTTTTTTAATCGTTTGACCTCCGCAAACACTGGGGCAGCGCCTTCTTTTTTTAGGCTCCACTCTCGAGGCAATTCATTGCGGTTTTGAGCGTAGACCAAAACATATTCGTGAACGGTTCCAATTTGTCGAGCATCGTTCTTGTTGGCTCCTTCCCAGACAAGTTCTGCGACAAAATTTTCTACCCCAAAAACCTCATCACACAACAGCTTCAGTTGAGCCTGCTCGTTGTCGTCAATACTGATAAAGATGACACCATCGTCGCGCAGCAGGTCTTTGGCCAACAGCAAACGCGGGTACATGAAGCTCAGCCAACCGCTGTGCGTGCGGGCACCGTAAATGTTTTTGATGTAGTCGATGTTGTCGGCGCTGTAGCCCAATTGTTTGAGCACCTCGCCTTGCCGGGCGCTGAAGTCGTCGCGGTAAATGAAGGCGTCGCTTTGGGTGTTGTAGGGCGGGTCAATGTAGATAAGTTTGACTTTACCAAAGTAGCTCTGGCGCAGCAGGCGCAGTGCATCAAGGTTGTCGCCTTTGATGAGCAGGTTGCCGGTGGTGTCCCAGTCTTTGCTGTCAGCCTGCAAGGGCTTCAGGATTTTCTGCGGTGGCACAAAGGCGGTGTGGTACGCCTCGCGCTTGCCCACCCAGCGCAGTTCATAGCCGTCTTCTTCGACCCGAATGCCCTCGGGGTTGACCGGGTCCAGCGCTTGCTGGATGGCGGCGGCGTTCACACGCACGCTGCCATCGGGGGCTGTCTCGATGGCTTGCGGGAACAGTTCTCGCAACAGTTCCAGTTTTTGAGCGGCAGGGCTTGGGGCGTTAAAGAAGGGTTGGCTCATGGGGACTCAAAAAGGAACATGGCGCAGCGGCAAGCCTGCGCCGGGTTGTCAAAAGCCGTGCGTCAATCCACCCAGTGCGTGAAGTCTTGGGCCGGCACGCGGGTGGTCTGGAAGGTGTTGACCAACGCTGCTTCGTCGGCATAGCCCAGGGCCATGCCGCAGACCACCATCTCGTTTTCGCCCGCGCCCACATGGGGCAGGATGATTTTGGAAAACCCGTTCCAGGCCGCCTGCGGGCAGGTGTGCAGACCCCGCGAGCGGGCGGCTACCATGATGCTTTGCAAGAACATGCCGTAATCGAGCAAACTGCCCCGGCCCATCACCTTGTCGATGGTGAAGACCAGGCCCACAGGCGCGTCAAAGAAACGGAAGTTCTGCTGGTGTTGCTGGTGCATGCGCGCCTTGTCGCCCTTGCCAATGCCCAGCACGCCGTACAGGCCAAAACCGCACTCGCGGCGGCGGTCGATGTAGGGGCTGACCCATTTTTCGGGGTAGTAATCGTAGGCCTCGGCGTATTCAGAAGCCAATGCGGGGTTGGCGCTGATGGCGTCGTGCGCGGCGCAGGTCTTGGCCACCAGCTCGTCGCGCTTGGCACCCTGCAGCACATAGACCTTCCAGGGCTGGGTGTTGGTGCCGCTGGGCGAGCGGGCCGCCACGCTCAGCACTTCTTGCAAAACGCTGCGCTCCACCGCTTGGGGCAGATAAGCGCGGGCCGAAAAGCGGCTCAAGATGGCCGCATCCACGCTGGCCGGGTCGTTCACGCGGGTGCTGACCTGCGGGCCGATGGGGGAAATGCTCATGTCAAAGTCTCCAGAAAATTTTTGAGTGCGGCAGGCAGGGGCACGGGGCGGCGGGTCTCGCGGTCCACGTACACATGCACAAAGTGGCCCCGGGCGGCGGTGAGGTCTTCGCCTTGCGCGAACAGGCCCACCTCGTAGCGCACACTGGACGTGCCCAGCTTGGCCACGCGGATGCCCGCGTCAACGGTTTGCGGAAAAGCCAGCGGCGCGAAGTAAAAACACTGGGTTTCCACCACCAAACCGATGGTGGTGCCTGCGTGGATATCGAGCACGCCCTGCTCGATCAGGGTGGCGTTCACGGCGGTGTCGAACCAGCTGTAATAGACCACGTTGTTCACATGGCCATACACATCGTTGTCCATCCAGCGGGTGCTGATGGGGCGAAACGCCTTGTAGCTGCTGCGGGCGTCGGCTTGGGGTTTGGCAGGCGTGTTCATCGCCCAAGATTGTGCCAGCGTTGCCAATAGCCCAAAGCCACATCCCAGGTCTGCATTTGCACCTGCACCGTGGTCTCGATGTCGTGGCCGTAGCCCCCGCCCATGCACAGCACCACCGGCAGCCTGCGCTGCCAGGCCCAGTCCATCACCACGCGGTCCCGTGACTGCATGCCGTCCATCGTCAATTTGAGCCGTCCAAGCCTGTCGCCCTCGTGCGGGTCGGCCCCGGCCAGGTAAATCACCAAATGTGGGTCAAAGCGGTCCTGCAGGGTCTGCAGCGCCTGGTGCAGGGCTTGCAAATAAGGTTCGTCGGTGCAGCCGTCCGGCAGGCCCACATCCAGATCGCTCGGCTCCTTGCGGAAAGGAAAGTTCTTTTCGCCATGCATCGACAGGGTGAACACGCTGGGGTCGTTGGCAAACACATGCGCGGTGCCATTGCCCTGGTGCACGTCCAGATCGATCACCGCCACCTTCATCTGCTGGCGGTGGTGCCGCCAGGCCTCGGCCTGCATCAGGCGGGCCGTCACGGCGATGTCGTTGAACACACAAAAACCCCCGCCCTTGTGTGCATAGGCATGGTGCGTGCCGCCCGCCAGGTTGCCCGCCACACCTTGCGACAAAGCATCGCGGGCCGCGGCCACCGTAGCACCCACCGAACGGCGCGCCCGCTCCGCCATAGCCGGGCTCCAGGGGAAACCGATTTCGCGCTGTAAAGCCGCCTCGAGGCTGCCCGTGGCCACGCCCTGGATGTAGGTGGGCGTGTGCACCAACGCCAGCTCACCGTCGCTCGCGGCTGGGGCCTCGCGCATGCGCACGCCGGGCAACTCTTGCGACAAGCGGTCGCGCAAACGGCTGTATTTGCGCATCGGAAAGCGGTGGCCTTCGGGCAGGGGCAGGACAAAGTGGTCGGCGTAGTAGGCGTGCATGTTTTGATTCTGAGCAAGGTGATTCTAGAAAACCCTCTCTAAACTGAGCCACGTGTGGGCCCATCCCCTTGCAATACCCCGTAGAAACCCTAAAATCCAACCCATGCTGCACTGCAACAAAGTTGTACGGTCCCGGCCAGTTACGGCGCAGTCTTCTTGAAACCGAACTTATCTCTGGAGCCCCTCATGATGACACCCGAACAAATCGTTGCCTCGCACAAAGCCAATGTGGAAACCCTGTTTGGCCTGACCGCCAAAGCCTTCGAAGGCGTGGAAAAAATGGTTGAACTGAACCTGAGCGTGGCCAAGGCCGCCTTGGACGAATCCGCCAATAACACCCAAGCCGCTTTGAGCGTGAAAGACGCCCAGGAACTGCTGGCCATGCAAGCCAACCTGTTCCAGCCATTGGCTGAAAAAACCGCCGCTTACAGCCGCCACCTGTACGACATCGCTTCGGGCACCAACAGCGAGTTCACCAAAGCTTTTGAAGCCCAAACCGCTGCTGCACAAAAGCAGTTCTCCAACTTGGTGGACAGCGCCGCCCAAAACGCGCCTGCCGGTTCCGAGCAAGCCGTGGCCATGATGAAGGGTGCCGTGACCGCTGCCAACACGGCTTTTGAATCCGTGCAAAAAGCCGTCAAGCAAGCCACTGACCTGGCCGAGACCAACCTGGCTGCCGTGACCCAAACCGCTGCTCCCAAGGCCGCCAAGAAGAAGTGATTTTCCCGGCAGGCTGGTATTGCAAGTTCCAGCCTGTCGTTTTGCAAGTTGTCTCCTCGGATCTCTTTGAATTTCATCTGGAAACAGGGATCCCTTCCAGGGCTGATCGCAAGATCAGCCCTTTTTTTTGGCTGCGCACCGACATCGGTGGGCCTTGCCCCCCGACTTGATCCGGGGTCTCTTCAAATCAACGTCCCTCTTCAAACTGGGCCATGCGCGCTTTCAATGCGGGCAAGGCAGCCCGCATCGCCACCCGCCCCGCTTCAATCGCGCGCAAACGGGCGCTGAAATCGGCGCTTTTGACACCCGACAAAGCGGGCCGGATCACCACATCGGCCTCTTTGAGTGCCAAGGTGTTGATGCTTTTGCCCATGATGGCAAAGGTCTGCATCAGGATCTGGAAGGTGTCGCCATAGGGGTTGCCCTCCGGGTCGCTGGAAATGTCCACCGCTACCACAAAGTTGGCCCCCATCTCACGCGTCTGACGCACCGGCACCGGGGAGACCAGGCCACCGTCCACGTACTCCCGGTCACCCAAACGCACCGGCTGAAACACCGCTGGCACCGCACTCGAGGCCCGCACCGCTGCGCCCGTGTTGCCGCGCCGGAAGGTGATGGCCTGCCCGCTGCCCAGATCGGTGGCCACGATGCCCAAGGCGATGGGCATTTGCTCGAGCGTCTTGCCGCCCACTTGGGTGTTGACGTACTTGGCCAAGGCCTCGCCACGCAATGCGCCCCGGTTCAAAATGGGCAGCATCCAGTCGGTGATCTCGGCCTCCTGCATGGACTCGGCCACGCGCACCAACTCCGCCGGGTTTTTGCCGCTGGCGTACAAGGCCGCCACCAAACTGCCCGCCGAGGTGCCCGCCACATGGCTGGGCCTGAGCCCCGCCTCTTCCAGCACCTGGATCACGCCCACATGGGCAAAACCGCGCGCTGCACCACCGCCCAGCGCCAGCCCCAACCGCACCTCACGCCGCTCGGCCGTGGGCGCCGAACTGGGTTCTTGCGGCTTGGTGGACTGCAAGCTGCCACAGGCCGTCAAGACCACCCCGATCAACAACGAGCCCAGCAACTGCAAAGCGCGCTGGAGCCCCCCACCTGACACGGCTTGTTCTGCTGCTATGCCGCCCTGCGCTTGACCAATCCCTTGCACTTTATGCATGTATTCCTCAAATCTTATTGATAACCATTCTCATTTGGTTTAAACTTGTCCCAACACTTCACGCAGGACAAATAACCATGACATTGACCAAATCCCTGTTGAGCATCGTCTGCCTCCTGAGCACCGCATCGGCCATGGCGCAAGACAAAGTGCTGAACATCTACTCGGCACGCCACTACCCCACTGATGAGGTCATGTACAGCGACTTCACCAAAGCGACCGGCATCAAGATCAACCGGGTCGATGCCGATGATGCCGGTATTCTCGCCCGCCTCAAAGCCGAGGGTGCGGCCTCCCCCGCCGACGTGATTTTGCTGGTGGACGCCGCCCGCCTTTGGCGTGCCGAAGTGGATGGACTCTTTTTGCCCATCAAGTCTGCCAAGCTCGAAGAAGCCATTCCCGCCAATTTGCGCGCCAAACCCACCGACAACGGTGGCACTGCGTGGTTTGGTCTGTCCACCCGGGCGCGTGTGATCGTGTATGACAAGCTCAAGTTCAGCAAAACCGACTTGGACAGCTACGAGAAGCTGGCCGACGCCAAATTCAAGGGCACCTTGTGCATCCGCTCCGGCTCGCACCCCTACAACCTGAGCCTGTTTGGCGCCATGACCGAGCACCTGGGCCCACAAAAAACCGAGGTCTGGCTCAAAGGCTTGGTGGACAACATGGCCCGCAGCCCAAAGGGCGGTGACACCGACCAGATCAAAGGCGTGGCCTCGGGCGAATGCGGCGTGGCCGTGACCAACACCTATTACTTGGCCCGCATGATGCGGTCAAGCAACCCGGCCGACAAAGCGGTGAGCGAAAAAATCGGTGTGGTCTTCCCCAACCAAAGCAACTGGGGTACCCACATGAACGTGGCCGGTGGTGCCGTGGCCCGCCATGCCAAAAACACCGACAACGCGGTCAAGTTCCTCGAATACCTGGCCAGCCCCTCGGCGCAAAACCACTTTGCCAACGGCAACAACGAGTGGCCCGCGGCCAAAGGCGTGAGCTTTGACAATCCGGCCCTCAAGGCCATGACGGGCGGCAACTTCAAAAGCGAATTGCTCCCGATCAGCGCCGTGGGCATGAACCAAATCAAGGTGCAGCAAATGTTGGACAGGGTTGGCTTCAAGTAAGGCATCACCCGGTGGTCGCCGTGGGCGACCCACTTTGTCTCCATCAGCCAGCCATTCACACCGGACACCCGGGTGGTGATAGCCAGCCATTGAACTTGTCGGCAAACCCGTTTTGCCTTTTTCACCCCATCAATGACTCGCATCACCATGACTCAAAGACACAATCACGTCCAAAACAATCTGCCACCGGCCAAATTGCTGCCGCTGGCCGCCCTCATGTTGGCGGGTTCGCTCTCAGCCGCGCCTGCTGCCATGGCCCAGAACAAGCCTGAAGAGAGCACCCTCAAAACGGTGACCGTCAAGGACAAGGCCGAAACAGACATGGCCGAAGGCAAAAACAGCGTCCGCGCCACCGAGACACGCATGGGCAAAGGCCAACAGGCGCTACGCAACATCCCGCAATCGGTGACGGTGGTGACCGAAAAGCTCATGGATGACCGCAACTTGGACACCTTCAAAGAGGCCCTGAAAAACACGGCTGGCATCAGCTTTTTGGCGGCCGAAGGTGGCGAAGAAGACATCCGTTTGCGCGGCTTTTCTTTGCAAGCCACAGGCGATGTGTTTGTCGATGGCGTGCGCGACCCGGCTTTTTATGAGCGCGACACGTACAACCTTGACCGCCTGGAAGTGCTGCGCGGCTCGGCCTCGATGCTGTTTGGCCGGGGCTCCACGGGCGGCGCGGTCAACCAGGTCAGCAAAACACCCCGCCTCATGGATGAAAGCCAGGTGGACTTGACCTTGGGCTCGCACAAGCATGTGCGGCTGGTGGGCGATTTCAACAAGCAAACGGGTGAGAGCGCTGCGCTGCGCCTGAACGTGATGAAAACCCAAGCCGACAACAACGGCTCGGGCAGTTCTTTGGACAAAGAAGGCATCGCCGGGGCTTACCGCTGGGGCATTGGCGAGAAGGACGAGTTCCAACTTGGCTTGTACCACCTGAACAACAACAATGGCATGAACTATGGTTTGCCCTGGATTCGCCCAAGCACCTCCGCCTCCCCGCTGGAGTCCACCGTCTTGCCGCTGGACCCCAAGGCCTATTACGGCGCAGCCAGCGACTACAACGCGGGGAGCGCCACACATTTGACGGCCAGCCACACCCACCGTTTCTCGGCCGACAGTGAACTCAAAACGCAAATCCGCAAGGGTCAGTACGAACGCGATCAAAGGGCTGGCACTGTGCGGTTTGCCAATGCCGCCAGCCAACCGGGGGGCCAAGCCGTCAGTTTGGCCACCTTCGGCCCCAATACGGTCATCAACCGGGGTAACAACCTGAAGATTCAGGACATGGACACGCTGCATGTGCAAAGTGATTTCAGCAAAAAATTCCAGGCGCTGGGCCTGAAACACGAATTGCTGGCCGGGGTCGACCTGGCCACCGAAGACAAAACTGTGTACGCCGCCCGTACAGCAGGTGTGCAAGGTGGCGTGACCATCAACAAGCCCACCACCACCATTGGCACCCCGAACGATGGGGCCTGGGTGGACGAAAGCACCCGCGTGCTGCGTGTGAACAACCAGTACAGCAGCACCGGCTGGGGGGCCTACCTGCAAGACCTGGTGCAAGTGGCACCGCACTGGAAAGTGCTGGGCGGCTTGCGCTACGACAGCCTGAAAGGTGACTACGACCAATTCGGCAACCCCACGAACGCCACCGACAACGGCACCAAAACCAGTTACCAAATGAGGGTGGGCGAGTGGAGCAAACGCGCAGGCGTGCTGTTCCAGCCGAACGATTTGCAGTCCTTCCATTTGTCTTACGGCACCTCGTTCAACACTTCGGGCGACACCTACTCGCTGGGCGCCTCCAACGTGGACACGCCGCCCGAGCAATCGGAAAACTGGGAGTTGGGGGCCAAGCTCGACTCGGCCGACAAACGCTTCACCACCCGCCTGGCCCTGTTCCGCGCCACCAAGAAAAACGAGCGCAACACCGACCCCTTGTTGCCCGTGGTCACGCTGACGGGCAGCCGTTATGCCTCTGGCCTGGAAATCGATGTAGCCGGTCGCTTGACCCCAAACTGGGAAGTGTTTGGGTCCTTCACCTGGATGCCGGATGCCAAAGTCAGCAAGGCTGCCCCCTGCCCTGCCACAGGCTCATGCAGCCAAGGCGCGGCAGGTGAACGCGTGGGCGACCGCCCGGCCCTGACCCCGGTGCACAGCGGCAGCGCCTGGACGACATACCAAATCAACGGGCAATGGCGTGCAGGCGTTGGTCTGACTTTCCGGGGACGCCAGACCCCCACGCGTGCCGCATTTGAAGTGCCCTCGTTTGTGGTGGGCGATGTGATGGCCGAATACGCCTACAGCGATGCCCTGAGCTTCAAAGCCAATGTGAGCAACGTCACCAACAAGCTGTATGCCGATCAGTTGTACCCCGGCCACTACATACCGGGTGCAGGCCGTTTGACGCAAATCACCGCGTCCTACAAATTCTGAGGACGCCACCCACATGGTCCGTTTCCTGCCCGAATTGCTCAGCCCGGACACCGTGCGCCAGGCCCGCGACCAGTTGCTGGCCTTGCCCGAATCCGACTGGGCCGACGG
This sequence comes from Limnohabitans sp., assembly GCF_017848645.1. Classification (GTDB taxonomy): domain Bacteria; phylum Pseudomonadota; class Gammaproteobacteria; order Burkholderiales; family Burkholderiaceae_C; genus Limnohabitans_A. Next base: position 45,087 of record NZ_JAFEIF010000073.1, read on the forward strand.
GCGAGGCAGTGCGGGCCCCCAAGCCCGCGCGGTCAAAGACAACCTGCAACTGCCACATGACCATCCGGTGGCGGCGCAAATCCGCCACGCGGTGCTCGGTGGGTTGGACCAGTCGAGCACCTTCTTTTCAGCCGCTTTGCCGCTGAAAATTTTCACACCGCGCATCAACCGCTACACCCCCGAATTCCCCCATTACGGCTGGCACATCGACAACGCCATTCGCCTGCGTGCCGATGGCCAACGCGTGCGCACAGACTTGTCATGCACCGTCTTTTTGAACGACTCCGACGACTACGAGGGCGGCGAGCTGAGCGTGCAGGACCAAGAGGCCGTCCACCGCGTGAAGCTGCCCGCAGGCCACGCCGTGCTGTACCCCGGCAACACCTTGCACGAAGTCACACCCGTCACACGCGGCCAGCGGCTGGCTTGCTTTTTCTGGGTCGAGAGCATGGTGCGCAGCGACGAGCAGCGCCGCATCCTGTTCGATCTGGACATGAACCTGCTCAAGCTGCGCGAACAACACGGCGAAACGACCGAAACCACGGCTTTGACCGGGGTGTATCACCAGCTGCTTCGCCAGTGGGCCAACACCTGATCTGCTCTTTGAACCCGCACACACCATGACCACGCCCATCGTCACCCTGCAAGACCACGAACACGCCGCACAAGCGGCGCTGGGCAATGCTGCGTGGGCCTATTTCAGCGGTGGCGCAGCAGACGAAATCACACTGCGCCACAACGTGGCCGCTTGGCAAAACCTGCGCTTGTCGCCCCGCGTGTTGCAAGACCTGCGCGGCGGCCACACCCGATGCAACCTGCTGGGGCGCGAATGGCCCATGCCGCTGCTGGTGGCCCCCATGGCCTACCAGCGCTGGGCCCATGCCGATGGGGAATCGGGCATGGCTTTGGCCGCTGCTGCGCAAGGCTGCGGCATGGTGCTGTCGCACCAAACCAGCACGCCTTTGCACGACGTGGCGGCGCTGGTGGCTTCAGACGCCGAACGTGGCCCCTTGTGGTTTCAGCTCTACTGGCTGGCTGACCGGGGTGCCCTGCGCGAATTGTTGGCACACATCGAAACGGCCGGCTTTGAAGCCCTGGTACTCACGGTGGACGCCCCGGTACACGGTGTGCGAGACCGCGAACGCCGCCACGGCATACATTTGCCCGAGGGCGTGAAGGCGGCGCATTGGACGGCCCCCGACAACGGCCCTGCAAAAAACCACGCCCAAGGCCTGTGCGCTGGCTTGGCCGATGCCGTGCCCACTTGGGCCGATGTGCAGTGGCTCATGGGGCAAACCCGTTTGCCCGTGCTGCTTAAGGGCATCACCCACCCGCAAGACGCTGTGCAAGCGCTGAATCTGGGGGCAGCAGGGGTGATCGTCAGCAACCACGGTGGCCGTGTGCTCGACACCCTGCCTGCCACGGCCGAGTTGCTGCCGCGCATCGTTCAAGCCGTTCGCCATCAACACCCGCAAGCGCTGGTGCTGGTCGATGGCGGCATTCGGCGCGGCACCGACTTGTTCAAGGCGCTGGCCTTGGGGGCCGATGCCGCGCTGATTGGCCGCCCTGCCCTGTATGGCCTGGCCCATGCGGGGGCCCGTGGTGCAGCGCATGTGCTGCGCCTGATGCGCGACGAGTTCGAGGCCACCATGGCTCTGACGGGTTGCGCGCACCTTCAAGATATTGACAAAGACCGCTTGTGGCCTCTGCAGCCCGTTTGACGCCCCTTGATTTTTATTGAGCCACTTTATGCAAGCAGCCCATTTAGAAGAACCGATGCATCGACCCCACCGCACGCATCCAAGCCGTACCTGGCGCGTGACCGGTGCGGTGATGCTGGGCCACGTTGGCGTGGCTTACTTGCTCGGCAGCGGTTTATGGACCCGCGTGGTCCCCGCAGGCGCACCCGACAAGGTGATCATGGCCAGCGTGGTCATGGATGCCCCAGCTCCGGCCGCACCCAAGCCTGAACCGGCGAGACCCCAAATACAGGCCAAAACAAAACCCCAACCCGAGCGGCAGCCTCAGGCCAAGCCCGTCAGCCCTCCCGTGCAACCCACGCCTGTGCTGTCACCCACAGCCCCCAGCGATGCCGCGCCCATCGTGCCAAGCCCTGCGCCTGCCCCGGCCACACCAGCCGCACCGCAAGCTGGCAACCAGCGCCCTGCCAACAACGCCACAGCGGCAGCCGTGGTGCTGCCGTCCACCAGCGCCGACTACCTGAACAACCCGGCCCCACCCTACCCGCGCCAGAGCAAACGCCTGGGCGAGCAAGGCACCGTCATCATTCGCGTTTTGATCACGCCCGAGGGCCGCGCCGAAAAGGCCGAAATCCGAACTTCCAGCGGTTACTTGCGCCTGGACGAGACCGCCCTTTCCACCGTGCAGCGTTGGCGCTTTGTGCCCGGCCAACGCAACGGCGCGCCCGAGGCCATGTGGTTCAACGTGCCCATCCGCTTTGTGCTGGACTGATCCGCCCCCAACGGCCCGACTGCCCACCATTTTTTTGCCCGATCCCATTCACAGGAGTTTTTTCATGCCCGAATCATTTGGCCTCACACACATCTGGACCCAAGGGGACGCCGTCACCCGTCTGATCCTCATCGCACTGATCGGCATGTCGGTCACCAGCTGGGTCGTCATCGTGCTCAAGGCGCTGGACGTTTGGAAACATAAACAAAGTGCCTTGAGCAGCGAACAGTTCTGGCACACCACCAGTCTGGCCGAAGGCTTGGCCGTGCTCAGCCACCGCCCGGACAACATGTTCCACACGCTGGCCCAAGTGGGGCAAGAGGCCACAGAACACCACCAGGCGGCACAAAAACAGTTGCATGACCGTCTGGACGTGAGCGACTGGGTCACGCGCAGCCTAAGCAACTGCATTGACGACCACACCAGCCGTCTGCAAAACGGCTTGGCCATCCTGGCGTCGATTGGCTCCACCGCCCCGTTCGTCGGTTTGTTTGGCACCGTCTGGGGCATCTACCACGCGCTGGTGGCCATCGGCGCCACCGGCAACGCCAGCATCGACGCGGTGGCCGGCCCGATTGGCGAAACCCTGATCATGACCGCGCTGGGCCTGGCCGTGGCCATTCCAGCGGTGCTGGGCTACAACGCCCTGGTGCGTGGCAACAAATTCATCATCGCCCGCATGAACCGTTTTGCGCATGACCTGCACGCCTATTACGTGACCGGTGCCCGCGTGAGCCCTTCGGCGCAGGCCAATCTCCCATCCCACCTTGCTGCAGCGCATGTTGGCCAGTGAGCAGCTGACCCGCCCACCAGGAAACCCGCATGTCCTTTGAAATCAACGACAACAACGATGACGTGATGAATGAAATCAACATGACGCCCCTGGTAGACGTCATGCTGGTGCTGCTCATCATCTTCATCATCACCATCCCGGTGGTGCAACACGCCGTGAAAGTGGAACTGCCCCGCTCCAGCAGCAGCCAAGACAAAACACCGCCCGAGAACCTTCAACTGACCGTGGACAGCCAAGGCCAGTTCTTTTTAGGCCAACAGCCTGTAGGGGCTGATGCGCTGGAAGATGCGCTGCGCAAACACGCAGCCAAAGACCCGCAACCCCAGCTCTACATCCGGGGCGACAAAAAAGTCGCTTATGAACATGTGGCCCAGGCCATGAGCGCTGCGCAGCGTGCGGGTCTGGCAAAAATAGGTTTTGTGACCGAGGGCCAAAAACCATGACCTTGAAACCGCCTGAGACTGCGCCGACCGACCCCGCCAATTCGACCATCGCGCCAGGAACGCCCAGGTCGGTGCCGACTGACACCCGCAGCGCAAGCCGGTCAACCCGTCCGCGCACCCTGGACAGCCATGAGCTCTTGGGCGAGCAGGCCCTGGTGCTCATTCGCCACTTGGGCGAAATCTATCGCCTGCAAACCACACGGCAAGGCAAATTGATCCTGACCAAATAAAAACCCGGCAAGCATGCCGGGCGTGAAGTTCTCAAGACCCAGCGGGAAATCCCCGCTGGCAGCCGTAGCCATAGCAGTTCACAAAAACTTGACCCGACCCTGCAAGGCCTGCAGCGTCACTTGCGGGGCAGACACACCAGCC
>NZ_JAFEIF010000052.1 GCF_017848645.1 Limnohabitans sp.
CTCAACGGTAGCCCCGCCTCCCGGACCCGCCCGGAACAGGCCTCTAACCGGCCAACATAGTTGTCGTCAACCGGCCAAGGTAATTGTCGTCAAACAGTCCGGTTTGCCCCAAGTTAAACCACTAAAGGCTTATGGTCGATTTTCCAACCCTGCAGACATCCCGTCTCACGCTGCGTGAGATTGTGGAATCGGATGCGGAGAATATTTTTCGAATACATGGCAACGCCGAGTAAATCAACCATGAGCATCGCCATTAGAGAAGCACGCACCACAGACATCCAAGCCGTTGCGGAGATGTTTGATTTGTATCGCCAGTTCTATGAGCAGCCCCCCGACTTGCCATTGGCGCAACAGTTCATCGCCGATCGTCTGAACAATTGTGAGTCGGTCATCCTGTTAGCGGAGTCCGCTTCATCGGGCATGCTTGGCTTCTGCCAGCTTTATCCTTCCTTTTGCTCTGTTGAGGCGAAACCGATTTATTTGCTTTACGACCTTTTTGTTTCGCCCGTCGACCGAAAGGCCGGTGTTGGCCGATTGCTCCTGCTTGCTGCCGAGAACAAAGCAGCTGCCGAAGGCAAGACACGTATGGACCTCACCACCGCTTGCACCAACCAGGCTGCGCAGTCTCTTTACGAGTCACTGAGCTGGGAACGCGATGAAATCTTCTTCGCTTACAACCGACGACTCACCCAGTCATGAGTCCTTCAACCTTTGGCGTACCTGGCTGTTGCCTAACGCTGCGTTCAGTCGGACGGCAACGTGCAGCGCACGTCGCTGCCATTTAACTGGGGCTTTAGGCTAAATGTCTGGACCTCATTTGCGCCAAGCCACCGCTGCCGACATCCCCGGCATTTGGGAGGTGCGCTACTCGGTGACCGAGAACACCCTGACGCCCGGCCGCATCTCAGATGAAGAGGTCAGAGAGTCGATTGAAGACACAGGCTGCGGGTGGGTCATCGAAGAAGCTGGTAGGATTGAGGCATTCGCCGTAGGCATCGCCAAGACGGGCAATGTCTGGGCGCTGTTCGTCAGGCCAGATGCACAAGGCCGAGGCCATGGAACCCGGTTGCATGCCGCAATGATCGAGTGGTTTCGCAAGCAACCCATCGACAGGCTCTGGCTCTCGACGGGCACAACCACCAAGGCCAGAGAGTTTTACGACAAGAACGGATGGGCGTGCGTCGGTCCTTACGGTAGTGACGAGGTCAGGTATGAACGGGCGAATGCAGCCTAAGGGGTCGTTTAACCGGAGTGCCAACGGCGGATCAACATGGCTGAAACCTGTTCGGTTAGTTGTGCATGTTTTTTAGGGCAGTTTGTGTTTTTGTGCGCGTAAGCTTTTGGCCAAGTCGACAGAGCCGTAAGTTGCTGGCGCTCATCAACGCTTTAAAGCCACGTAGAAATTTTCATGCGGCCCGACCGCCAGCAGCATCGCTTCGATGGGGGCTGTTTTGTGCGGTTGCAGTTCATAGGCCAGCAGAGTTTCTTGGCCGTTCAGTTTGAACTTGTAGACGAACACACCCGTGTGGTCACCTTTCTTTTCCTCGCCCAGCTGCGGATTTTGAAGAATGGCCTTGATGGCTTCATCCAGTGTTTTTTGTCGCGGGCATGCAGCTTTTTGGCCACCCGGTTGAACGATGGCGATGCGCTGACTTGCAGCATCAGCCAAACTCATAAGGCGCAGCCTGTCCGGCTTTGACTTCTTCGCGCGAGAGCATGGTGTCTTGGATCAGGCGCAAAGGCATGTCCGGGTTGTCGATCACGGCTTTGCCTATGCCGGCCCAGTACTCGATTTGCTGTGGCACAGAGCGGTGCTCCGCTGCAGCATAGGGTTTGGCGGCTTCGACCAATTCGTCAGACAGTTTCATTGCAACAGCCATGGGGTTTTCCTTGATGAGCTTGTATTTTGCAAGCTGTGAATGTTTATTGCAGCCTGAATTCAAGCGAAAACGCTTCTTCAGCTCCGCCGACAAGAGGGGGCATGAGCTGATATAGTTGTACCAATAAACGTACAGGAGCGCCACCATGGATGCCATGACTTACAGCACCGCTCGCGCCAATCTGGCGGGTGTGATGAACCGTGTGTGCGAGGACCACGAGCCCCTGATCATCACCCGCAATGGGGATCAATCGGTGGTGATGCTTTCGCTTGAAGATTACAAAGCGCTTGAAGAGACGGCCTATCTCCTGCGTACGCCTGCCAATGCACGGCGTTTGCTGGTGGCGGTGGGGCAACTCCATGCGGGGCAGGGCGTTGAACGCGAGTTACTCAAGTGAAGCTCGTTTTTGCCGAGCTGGCTTGGGAGGATTACCTCTATTGGCAAAAGCAGGACCGCAAAATGGTGGACCGCATCAACAAGCTGATCGAGGCTACGGCGCGTGATCCTTTTGCAGGTGTGGGCAAGCCGGAGCCCTTGAAGCATGCGCTTTCTGGTTTTTGGTCGCGCCGCATCAACGAAGAGCACCGCATGGTCTACCGCGTTGAGGGTGATCAGCTGCAAATCGCCCAATTGCGGCTGCATTACTGAGTTTTAAGGGCGTTGGCCGATAGGCCAGTGCGTACGGATTAAGATCACCCCCCTATGAATTGGCTCGACAAAATCAAATGGGATGACAAAGGCCTGGTGCCGGTCATTGCCCAGGAACAAGGCTCCGGCGACGTGTTGATGTTCGCCTGGATGAACCGCGAGGCGCTGCAAAAGACGGCCGAGCTGAAAAGGGCGGTGTATTTCAGCCGCTCCCGCAACAAACTGTGGTTCAAGGGCGAGGAGTCCGGCCATGTGCAGACGGTACACGACATCCGCATCGATTGCGACAACGATGTGGTGCTGCTCAAAGTCACGCAGCTGGGGCACGAGCCCGGCATTGCCTGCCACACGGGCCGCCACAGCTGCTTTTTCCAGAGCCTGCAAGCCGATGAGTGGCAGGCGGCCGATCCGGTCCTGAAAGACCCCGAAACCATTTACAAGTGAATGCCATGACCAATCAGGACATCCTTGACCGCCTCGCGGCCGTGGTCGAAAGCCGCAAGCCCGCCAACGGCGGCGACCCCGAGAAGAGCTATGTGGCCCGCCTGCTGCACAAGGGGCCGGACGCCTTTTTGAAGAAAATCGGCGAAGAAGCCACCGAAACCGTGATGGCCGCCAAAGATGTGGACCATGGCGGGGACAAAACCAAGCTGGTGGGCGAGGTGGCCGATTTGTGGTTCCACAGCATGATCGCGCTGGCGCACTACGGCTTGACGCCCGCCGACGTGGTCAACGAGCTGGCTCGCCGCGAAGGCCTGAGCGGCCTGGAAGAAAAAGCCTTGCGCAAAGTGCAAGAGCGCGAGCGCTTGGGGGAGTAAGCTGCGCCCATGAACACACCACCCGTCGACGACAGCGCCCACACCATCAGCTGGGTCAGTTATATCCTGCACCTGATCGTGGCCGTCAGCGCCGTGATTCCGGGGGCGCAGATGGGGCCGGCCTTGTTGGTGGTGGCGCTGATCATCGACCTGGTTAAAAAGGGCGATACCGGCGGCTGGGAGGCCACGCACTTCAGTTACCGCATCCGCACCGTGATCTGGGCGGCTTTGCTGTACCTGGTCACTGCGCCTTTGTGGCTCTTGGTTTTCCCCGGCTGGCTGGCCTGGGTGGCCATTTCCATCTGGTTTTTGTACCGGATCGTGCTCGGCATGGTGCGCCTGAACGGGCAACGTCCTGTGACCGACTGACATTTTTGACTTTGAAACCGATCAAGCCATGACCGACGACCACTGTATTTTTTGCAAAATCATCGCAGGCAAAATCCCGTCCCGCAAGGTGTACGAAGACGAGCATGTCTATGCTTTCCACGACATCAACCCTTGGGCGCCCATCCATTTCCTGATCATTCCCAAGCTGCACATCCCCTCGATGATGCATCTGGCCCCTGAGCATGCCGCTTTGATGGGCCACATGATGACCCTGGCCCCCAAGCTGGCCGCTCAGGAGGGTTGCAACCCTTACCCGGATGGCGGTTTCCGCATCGTGGTCAACAACGGCAGCGAGGGTGGACAGGAGGTGCACCACCTGCACATGCACGTCATGGGCGGCCCGCGCCCTTGGTTGCGGGGTTGAAACGGCGCTTTTGCCCCCCAAATCCTTCCTTCCTCAGGGCCGATCCGATACCGGGTGTCGATCCCCTTAGAATCCTTAGATCATTAGGAGATATTCATGGGTACTTTTTCCATTTGGCACTGGCTGATCGTGCTGCTGATTGTGGTCATGGTGTTCGGCACCAAAAAGCTCAAAAACATGGGCTCTGACCTGGGCGGCGCTGTCAAGGGCTTCAAGGACGGCATGAAAGAGGGCGGCACCAAGGACGAGGCGGCAGCCCCTGTGGCCGGTCAGGTCACGTCTTCGACCACGGCCCAAGCCGAAAAGACCACCATCGACGTCGAAGCCAAGACCAAGTCTTGAACGCTTGCACTTTTGAACGATTGAACGCCGCACTGTGCTGGATTTAAGCTTTTCGAAAATGGCGCTCATTGGGGTGGTGGCGTTGATCGTCATCGGCCCCGAAAAACTGCCCAAAGTGGCCCGAACGCTGGGCACTTTGCTGGGCAAGGCGCAGCGCTACGTGTCGGACGTCAAGGCCGAGGTCAACCGGTCCATGGACCTGGAAGAGCTCAAGAAGATGAAAGAGACCATGGAGACGGCGGCTCGCGATGTCGAGCAGACCGTCCAGACCACGGCCTCTGATTTTGAAAAGGACTGGGCCGAGACCACCGCCGGGCTGAACAGCGATTTGCCCGCCATCGAGCCACCACCACCGTATTACGTTCGCCCTGACAAAAATTGGCGTCTCAAGCGTGGCGCAGTACCCCAGTGGTACAAAGCCCGCTCCGGGGTGCGCACCAAAGCGCTTTCGGGGGCCGCACGCGTGGCCCGTTACCGGCCCAAGCCCCTCAATTCTGTGTGACGATGGCGCACCCCCTGTGCGCACCGTCCAACCGACCCCCTCATGTCTGATACCCCTTCTCAGCCCGACGACGAACTCAAAGGTTCCGAGCAACCTTTTGTGGCGCACCTGATCGAGTTGCGCGACCGCCTGATCTGGGCCGTGGCGGCTGTGGCTTTGGCGGCGGCGGCTTTGGCCATCTACCCGGGCCCCGGCGAGCTGTATGACATTTTGGCCGCCCCCTTGGTGGTGCATTTGCCCAAAGGCGCGACCCTGATCGCCACGTCGGTCATCTCGCCTTTCATGGTGCCCCTCAAGATTTTGTTGATGAGTGCTTTTTTGATCGCTTTGCCCGTGGTGCTCTACCAGGTCTGGGCCTTCGTGGCCCCAGGCTTGTACAGCCATGAGAAAAAGCTGGTCATGCCCTTGGTGGTGTCGAGCACGCTGTTGTTTTTTGTGGGCGTGGCCTTTTGTTATTTCTTTGTGTTCGGTCAGGTGTTCAGCTTCATCCAGAGCTTTGCGCCCAAAAGCATCACCGCCGCGCCAGACATTGAGGCTTACCTGAGCTTCGTGCTGTCCATGTTCCTGGCCTTTGGTCTGGCGTTTGAGGTGCCCGTGGCCGTGGTCGTGCTGGCCCGCATGGGTGTGGTCAGCATTCAAAAGCTCAAGGATTTTCGGGGTTACTTTGTGGTGCTGGCCTTTGTGATCGCCGCCGTGGTCACCCCGCCCGATGTGGTGTCCCAATTGGCGCTGGCCATTCCCATGTGCCTGCTTTATGAGTTGGGCATCTGGGCCGCGCAAATCTTCATCAAGCACACACAAGCGCCTGATGCGCCAGCAGATGCCGCCTGATTGCGAGCTGCACGTCGGGTTTGAGTGATGCATGAAAAAAGGGCCGCAAGGCCCTTTTTCCATGAGGCACCACCAACCTGGGTGGTTTCAAGGCGCCTGCCTTTTGGGTGAGGGCCTCTCCGCTGGGGTCAGCCGCAGGGACAGTGAGGCTTGTTGTCGCCAGATCAGCAATTCGGCAGGCTCGCCAGGCTTGAGGCTGGCAACCTGGTTGAGCAGGTCGGACACGCTGCCCACAGGTTGTTTGGCCACTTGCAAGATCACATCGCCCGGGCGCACTCCGGCTTTGGCCGCCGGGCCGTTTTGCAGCACGCCAGCAATGACCACGCCCTGACGGCTTTGATCGGATTTCAAGGGGGGCAGCTGGAAGCTTTCGGCCAGTTCCGGGGTCAGATCTTGCGGCTCCACCCCGATCCAGCCTCGGACCACCTTGCCGTTTTGCAGCAAATCCTGCATGACCTGTTTGGCGGTCGAGATCGGGATGGCAAAACCAATGCCCATGCTGCCGCCCGAGCGGGAGTAGATGGCGGTGTTGATGCCCATCAGGTGTCCGTTCACATCGACCAGCGCCCCGCCGGAGTTGCCAGGGTTGATGGCGGCGTCGGTCTGGATGAAGTTCTCAAAGGTGTTGATGCCCAATTGGCTGCGGCCCAGAGCGCTGACGATGCCCGAGGTCACGGTCTGGCCCACGCCAAAGGGGTTGCCAATGGCCAGCACCACGTCGCCAACTTGCAGGTCTTGCAGTTGGCCCAGCACGATCGCGGGCAAGTTGTTCAAAGGCACCTGCAGCAAGGCCAGGTCGGTGTCCGGGTCGGTGCCGATCACTTTGGCCAGGGTTTTGCGGCCATCGCTGAGCACCACCTCGATGTTGTCGGCATCTTCGATGACGTGGTGGTTGGTCAGGATGTGGCCTTCGGGGCTGACGATCACGCCACTGCCCAAGCCGCCCGGGTTTTGCTCTTCCTGCTCGCCATAGAAAAACCGGAACCAGGGGTCCTGGCCATGCGGGTTTTGACTTTTGCCTTGGCGCGTGTTGATGCTCACCACGGCAGGTGAGGCTTTTTGTGCCGGAGCGCTCAGGCTGCCGACAGGGCGGCTTCCGCTGACGGCGGGGGGCGCTTGCAGCAGGGTCATGCCTTCCACCGAGCGCTGGGCACCGCGCAGCCACCCCGGCTGCAGGGTGGCCACCACAAACCAGATGGCCACCAAAACGGTCACCCACTGCGAGAATAAAAGCCAATAACGTTTCATGGTTTCCGATTGTCCTTGATTCGGTCCCTGTGCACCTGAGCCGTGGGCATCCAGCAACACCGATGCAAGGCTGTGGCTGGTGCCCACCTGAGCCACAATCGAACACCAGCACCAATACCCACGCCAATACCCGCGCTCACCCATGACCGATGCCAAAACCCTGGGACAGGCTTTTGATGCCTTGCTCCAACCCGACAAATTCCGCGACTATGGCCCCAATGGCTTGCAAGTCGAAGGCGACCGCCCCGTGCGACTGCTGGTCAGCGGCGTGACCGCCAGCCGCGCCCTGATCGAAGCGGCCATTGAGGCCCAAGCCGACGCCATCGTGGTGCACCACGGCCTGTTCTGGCGCGGCCAGGATGGGCGCGTCACGGGCTGGATGCGTGAGCGGCTGCGCTTGCTCCTGGCGCAGGGCATTCACCTGTTCGCCTACCACTTGCCGCTGGACGCCCACCCCGAGCTGGGCAACAACGCCCAGCTGGCCCGTGTGTTGGGCTTGCAGGCCGATGGCCGCTTTGGCGAGCAGGACCTGGGTTTTGTCGGTGCGGGCCAACAGGTTTGGGCGCAGCCCCAAGCTCTGGCCGAGCATGTGGCCGCCGTGTTGGGACGCCCAGTGACCTGCGTCGGTGGCAGCGACCGGCCGGTTCAGCGGGTGGCCTGGTGCACGGGCGGCGCCCAAAGTTACTTTGAGTCGGCCATTGCCCAAGGTGTGGACGCGTTCATCACGGGTGAAATTTCCGAGCCGCAGGCCCATCTGGCGCGTGAAACCGGCGTGGCCTTTTTGGCCTGTGGCCACCATGCGACCGAGCGCTACGGCGCACCCGCTTTGGGGGCGCATGTGGCGCAGGCGCTGGGCATTGCGCACCGTTTCATCGAGATCGACAACCCGGCCTGATGCCGACCTTTTGCCCCATGAACCTGCCTGAACTGACCCGCCCCATCGCCATCACCCCCGGTGACCCCTGCGGCATTGGCCCTGAAATCATCGCCTGGGCCTGGTGTACCGCGCCTGATTTGACCCGTGGCTGCTTTGTGGCGGGCGATGTGGGCCTGATGCGCCGCGCCATGGCCTTGGTGCAGCCTTCAGTGCGCTACCCGGTGTGCGAAATCGAAACGGCTGAGCAAGCCCTTCAGGTGCCCCCAAGGTGTTTGCCTGTGCTGCAGGTGGTGCCGGAGGCGCCCGAGTTGCCTTGGGGCCAAATCGATGGCCGGGCTGGGCAATTGGCGGGCGAGGCTGTGCTCTGGGCCACGCGTGCCGCCTTGCGGGGCGAGGTGGCTGCGCTCGTCACCGCGCCCTTGCACAAAGAGGCCTTGCATGCGGCGGGCGCACCCTACGACCAATACCCGGGCCACACCGAGTTGCTGCAAGCCGAGGCGGCCCGGCATGCAGGAGTGACGCTCGCGCAAATGCCGGTGCGCATGATGCTGGCCAACGAGGAGCTGCGCACGGTGCTGGTCAGCATCCATGTGTCCTTGCGAGAGGCGCTCGACGCCATCACCGTGGACCGGGTTTTGGAGACCCTGCGCATCACCCACGCGGCTTTGGCCGCTTTGTTGGGCCGCAGGCCACGCATCGCAGTGGCGGGTGTCAACCCACACGCGGGCGAGGGCGGCTTGTTTGGACGCGAAGAAATCGAGGTGCTGCAGCCGGCCTTGTTGCAGGCCCGCCAAGAGGGACTGGATGTGCACGGCCCCTATGCGCCCGACACGGTCTTCATGCGGGCCCGTCAAAAACCGGGCGGGCAGCGTGAGTTCGATGTGGTGGTGGCCATGTACCATGACCAAGGTTTGATTCCCGTCAAGTACCTGGGCGTGGAGCAGGGTGTGAACGTGACCTTGGGCCTGCCCCTGATCAGGACCAGCCCCGACCACGGCACGGCCATGGATGTGGCCGGTCAAGGCGTGGCCGACGCCGGCAGCCTGGTCCAGGCCATTCGCATGGCGCGTCAGTTGGTGGCGGGCGTGGTCAAGGGCGAGGCCTGAGCCCTTTGGGGGTCAGGTCTTGTTTTTCAGGCTGTCGCGGATTTCACGCAGCAGCAGCACGTCTTCAGGGGTGATGGGCGCAGCTTCTGGTGCGGCTTCAGCTTGTTCATTGGTTTTGAGGCGGTTGATCTGGCGCACCATCACAAAAATCACCAAAGCCAAAATGAAGAAGTTCAAGGCCACCGTGACGAAGCTGCCGTAAGCAAAAACGGCTCCCAGTTTTTTGGCCTCTGCCAAGGGCAAGCTGGCCGCCTGACCGGCCAGCGGCAGGTAGTAATTGGCAAAATCAAGACCGCCAAACACCAGGCTCACCAAAGGCATGATCATGTCAGCCACCAAGGAGTCGACGATCTTGCCAAAGGCCGCCCCGATGATCACGCCCACAGCCAGGTCCATGACGTTGCCCTTCAGGGCGAAAGATTTGAATTCTTGAACAAATGACATCTTAAATCTCCAAAAAGAACAAGGTGCTGGCTATTGTGCCCCAGCCAGCAGCAAGCTTATGCGCTTGTAAGTCGGTTGTTTGTTTCACTCCGCTACAATTGCGGGTTGACCCTGATAACGACTCGCTAGAGGATTCCCATGAGTGACACCCCAGTCGACAGCAGCAAGCGGACCTGGCTGATTGCCTCCACTTGCGCAGGTGCCGTAGGCGCTGGCTTTGTGGCCACCCCCTTCGTCAGCAGCTTCCAACCCTCCGAACGAGCCAAAGCGGCCGGTGCGGCCGTCGAGGTGGACATTTCCGCCTTGAACCCGGGCGAAAAGCTCACGGTCGAATGGCGTGGCAAACCCGTGTGGATCATGAAGCGCTCGCCCGAGCAACTTGAATCCCTGAAAAAAACCGAAGCTCAGTTGGCCGATCCGGCCTCTGACCGCACCGCGTATCCCACCCCCGAATACGCCAAGAACAGCCACCGCTCGATCAAGCCAGAAATCATGGTGGCTGTCGGCATTTGTACCCACTTGGGTTGCTCGCCAGCCGACAAGTTCGCCGCTGGCCCTCAGCCTTCATTGCCGGATGATTGGAATGGCGGCTTTTTGTGCGCCTGCCATGGCTCCACCTTCGACCTGGCCGGTCGCGTGTTCAAGAACAAGCCCGCGCCCGACAACCTCGAAGTGCCACCTCACATGTACCTGTCTGACACCAAGCTGCTCATTGGTGAAGACAAGAAGGCCTGATGGAGAACAACATGGCTGAATTCAAAGAAATCTCTCCGAACGCCCCCGCTGGCGAAAAGCTGCTCAATTGGGTGGACAACCGTTTTCCGGCATCCAAGCTGTACAAGGAGCATCTGTCCGAGTACTACGCTTCGAAAAACCTGAACATTTGGTACGTTTTCGGTGCCCTGTCCTTGTTGGTGCTGGTCATCCAGATCGTGACCGGCATTTTCCTGGTCATGCACTACAAACCCGATGCCGCGCTGGCGTTTGCGTCTGTCGAGTACATCATGCGCGATGTGCCATGGGGCTGGTTGATCCGTTACATGCACTCCACAGGCGCATCGGCCTTCTTCGTGGTGGTGTACCTGCATATGTTCCGGGGTTTGATGTACGGCTCGTACCGCAAGCCACGTGAATTGGTCTGGATTTTTGGTTGCGCCATTTTCCTGGTGCTCATGGCCGAAGCCTTCATGGGTTACCTGCTGCCTTGGGGCCAGATGTCCTATTGGGGCGCCCAGGTGATCGTGAACCTGTTCTCGGCCGTTCCCGTCATCGGTCCTGACCTGGCTTTGCTCATCCGTGGCGACTTTGTGGTGGGCGATGCCACCTTGAACCGCTTCTTCAGCTTCCACGTCATTGCTGTGCCTTTGGTGCTGCTGGGCCTGGTGGTGGCGCACATCATTGCGCTGCACGAAGTCGGCTCCAACAACCCCGACGGCGTGGAAATCAAGGCGGCCAACGCCCCCAAAGACGCCAAAGGCAATCCTTTGGACGGCATCCCTTTCCATCCGTACTACACCGTTCACGACATCTTTTCTGTGAGCGTGTTCTTGATGGCTTTCAGCGCGGTGGTGTTCTTTGCCCCCGAGTTTGGTGGCTATTTCCTCGAATACAACAACTTCATTCCCGCTGACCCGCTGACCACGCCGCTGCACATTGCACCTGTGTGGTACTTCACCCCGTTCTACTCCATGCTGCGTGCCATCACCACCGAGATGATGTATGTGCTGGTGTTGTGCGTGGTGGTGGGTGCCTTCCTGGCCGTGGCCAAAGGCAAACTGCCCAGCGTGCTCAAAGCCGGCTTGGTGGGTGCAACGGTCGTGATCTGCGCGTTGCTCTTGACCATTGATGCCAAGTTCTGGGGCGTGGTGGTCATGGGCGCTGCGGTGATCATTCTGTTCTTCTTGCCATGGCTCGATTACAGCCCTGTCAAGTCGATCCGCTACCGTCCTGATTGGCACAAATATGTTTACGCTGTGTTTGTGATCAACTTCCTGATCCTGGGTTACCTGGGCGTCAAGCCGCCCTCGCCCATCGGTGAGCGCGTGTCCCAAGTGGGTACCCTGTTCTATTTCGGCTTCTTCCTGCTGATGCCTTGGTGGAGCAAGCTGGGCACCTTCAAACAAGTGCCTGACCGCGTGACCTTCACGCCTCACTGAGATCACGGAGATTCAAGAACATGAAAAACCTCAAGAAACTCGCATTGGGCTTTGTGATGGCGCTGGGCCTGGTGTCCGGTGCCCACGCTGCAGGCGGCGGCATTGCCTGGGACAAAGCACCCCATAAGACCAACGATTTGGCGGCTCTGCAAAACGGTGCCAAGTTGTTCGTCAATTACTGCCTCAATTGCCACTCGGCCGCTTTCATGCGTTACAACCGCCTGAAAGACATCGGTTTGACTGATCAGCAAATCAAGGACAACCTGATGTTCGCCACCGAGCGTGTGGGCGACACCATGAAGGCCGCGATCGATCCGGTGCAGGCCAAAGAGTGGTTCGGCAAGAACCCACCCGATCTAACCTTGATGGCGCGTTCGCGTTCGGGCCCAGGCGGCACCGGTGCGGATTACCTCTACACCTACATGCGCACCTACTACCGGGACAGCACCAAGCCCACGGGCTGGAACAACCTGGCTTACCCGAACGTGGGCATGCCCCATCCACTGTGGGAGTTGCAAGGTGAGCGTGAGCCGATCTTTGAAGAAAAAGACGAACACGGTCACAAAGTTCAGATCTTCAAGGGTTGGAATCAGGTCAAGCCTGGCACGATGACACCCCTGCAATACGACCAAGCCATCGGCGATCTGGTGGGTTACATGCAGTGGATGGCCGAGCCCGCCCAAAACACCCGTGTGCGCATTGGTGTGTGGGTCCTGATTTTCTTGTCCTTCTTCACCTTCATTGCCTGGCGTCTGAATGCCGCGTATTGGAAAGACGTCAAGTAATTGATCTTTCACCTGGCCCCATGGCCAGGTTCTTTGGAGTGGCAGGCCCTTGCGGCCTCCCACTCTTTTTGATTTTTTGAGGAGCCTCCGCCATGATGGTGCTTTATTCCGGAACGACTTGCCCTTTTTCACACCGCTGCCGCTTTGTGCTGTTCGAAAAAGGCATGGACTTCGAGATCCGCGATGTGGACTTGTACAACAAGCAAGAAGACATCAACGTGATGAACCCTTACGGTCAGGTGCCGATTTTGGTCGAGCGCGACCTGATCCTGTATGAGTCAAACATCATCAACGAGTACATTGACGAGCGCTTTCCGCACCCTCAATTGATGCCCGGTGACCCGGTCGACCGTGCCCGCGTGCGTTTGTTCCTGCTCAACTTCGAAAAAGAGCTGTTCACACACGTGCTGACGCTGGAAAACCGTGCCCTCAAAGGCAACGACAAGGCGCTCGAAAAAGCCCGCGCTCACATCCGTGACCGCTTGACGCAATTGGCCCCGGTGTTCCTGAAAAACAAGTTCATGTTGGGCGACAACTTCTCCATGCTGGACGTGGCCATTGCCCCATTGCTGTGGCGTCTGGACTACTACGGCATTGAATTGAGCAAAAATGCTGCGCCATTGCTCAAGTACGCCGAGCGCATTTTCTCGCGTCCTGCCTACATCGAGGCGCTGACGCCGTCCGAGAAAGTCATGCGCAAATAAAGCCGGGCGATTCGGCAGAATAATGGCGATGGAGGACCACGCATGATCAGCAACACCGAACTGCCATCAACCAGGCCTTACCTGATTCGCGCCTTGTACGACTGGTGTTCCGAAAACGGCTTCACCCCCTATGTGGCGGTGAAGGTGGACAACTCGGTGCAGGTGCCGCGCGAGTACGTGCAAGGTGGCGAGATCGTGCTGAACGTCAGCATGGACGCCACCAGTTCATTGAAGCTGGGCAATGACTTCATCGAGTTCAAGGCCCGCTTTGGTGGCAAGCCACGTGAAATCATGGTCCCCATCCACCGGGTCATGGCCATTTACGCCCGAGAAAACGGACAAGGCATGGCTTTTCCAGTGAGTGACGAAGAGGCGACTCCTGCCGCTCTGTCCTCGGTCGATGGCCCGGCGCTGGCCAGTGCGGACAGCGATGACAAGCCAGTCACACCCAGCCCGAGCAGCCCTGGCAGACCCGCACTCAAGCGGATCAAATAAAAAAAATGTGGGGCCTGTGCAAAGTCAGCCCCGGAGCACGTTAGAATTCAGCCCGTGCCGCTTTAGCTCAGTTGGTAGAGCACCCGCCTTGTAAGCGGTAGGTCGTCAGTTCGAATCCGACAAGCGGCACCAAAATACCAGCCCTGACCCAAAAAGTCAGGGCTTTTTTGTGCCCAAAAAATGCAGATGAAAAGGCCGGGCGCTTCAGCGGTTTTGCACCTTGATGCGGATCGTGGCCACGCCCAGGCCTTTGCTGTTGAGGTGGGCTTGTAGAGCCGGCAGCAACTGCCGCAGTTTGGCGGCCACGGCATTGGAACTCACCAGCAAACACCAAGCGCCGTCTTCAATGGGCCCCGCTTGAATGCCAGCCCGCAAAGGGGCAGGCAGCAAGCTTCGAATGGCTTGCAGGCGATCAGACGACTCACGCACACGCCCCATCAGCAGCGCGAAGGTGGGGGACTCCTGGGCGGCTTGTTGCAGGGGGATGGCTTGGTGGCGTCTTTGCATGGCGTGTATTTGAAGCAGATTATCTGGCAAGGCCTAGGGCTTCGGTCCTGCGCCTTGAAAAGGCTTTCGAGGTGGCCTGGTCAAGCGGCTAAAATCATCCGGTTATGCAGTTCGCCCTTGGGCGGCCTGTCGGGTTGATGGGGCCGAGGCCCCGCCAACCCGGATTTCATGAAACTTTTTACCAGACAGGATAGACGGTCTGTTTTTCAGCCCCAGCGCTGAAGGTGGATCTAATAGACATGGCCATCCCATTCCTCACCAAGATTTTCGGCAGTCGCAACGACCGCCTGCTCAAAACTTACCGCAAAACCGTCGAGCGCATCAACGCCCTGGAAGCCGGACTCGAAAGCCTGAGCGACGATGAGCTGAGGGCCAAAACCCAGAGCTTCCGCGACCGCGCTGCCGCAGGTGAGAGTCTGGACGCCTTGCTGCCTGAGGCTTTTGCCGTGGTGCGCGAAGGCTCCAAGCGGGTCATGAAGATGCGCCACTTTGACGTGCAGCTCGCCGGTGGCATTGCGCTGCACAACGGCAAGATCGCCGAGATGCGCACGGGCGAGGGCAAAACCCTGACCTCCACGCTGCCTGCTTACCTCAACGCCATCGCAGGCAAGGGCGTGCATGTGGTCACGGTTAACGACTACCTGGCCAGCCGCGATGCCACCTGGATGGGCAAGCTCTACAACTTCCTGGGGCTGACTGTCGGCATCAACTTGCCGCAACTGCCACGCGAAGAAAAGCAGGCTGCCTACAACGCCGACATCACCTACGGCACGAACAACGAATACGGTTTTGACTACCTGCGCGACAACATGGTCTATGAAGCCCATGACCGTGTGCAGCGCCCCCTGAACTACGCCATCGTCGACGAGGTGGACTCGATCCTGATCGACGAGGCCCGCACGCCTTTGATCATCAGCGGCCAGGCCGAAGACCACACGGCCACTTACCTGGCCATGAACCAGGTCGTGCCGCTGCTCACCCGCCAGGAAGGCGAGGCGGATCCGCGCACTGGCGAAGGCATCATCACCCCGGGTGACTTCACGGTGGATGAAAAATCGCACCAGGTCTTCCTGACCGAAGACGGCCATGAAAAGGCCGAAGCCGTGCTCTCGCAAATGGGCCTGATCCCGGAGGGCACCAGCCTGTACGACCCGGCCAACATCACGCTGATGCACCACCTGAATGCCGCTTTGCGTGCGCAGCACCTGTACCACCGCGACCAGCACTATGTGGTGCAGGACGGCGAGATCATCATCGTGGACGAATTCACCGGTCGCCTGATGACGGGTCGCCGCTGGAGCGATGGTTTGCACCAAGCTGTGGAAGCCAAAGAAGGCGTGCAGATCCAGGCCGAAAACCAGACCCTGGCCTCCATCACCTTCCAGAACTATTTCCGCCTCTACAACAAGATCGGCGGCATGACCGGCACGGCCGACACCGAGGCTTATGAGTTCCAGGAAATCTACGGCCTGGAGACCGTGGTCATTCCGCCGCACCGCAAGAGCCAACGCGACGACCAGCTCGACCGCGTGTACAAGACCTCGCAGGAGCGCTACAACGCAGCCATCGCCGACATCCGCGAATGCCACGAGCGTGGTCAGCCGGTGCTGGTGGGCACCACCTCGATTGAAAACTCGGAGCTGATCGCCCAGCTGCTGACCCAGCAAAAGCTGCCACACCAGGTGCTCAACGCCAAGCAGCACGCCCGCGAGGCGGACATCGTGGCCCAGGCCGGTCGACCCGGCATGATCACCATCGCCACCAACATGGCCGGTCGCGGCACCGACATCGTGCTGGGCGGCAACATCGAAAAAGATGTGCAGGCCATCGAAGCCGATGAGAGTCTGAGCGAAGCTGCCCGCCAGGACAAAGTGGCCCAGTTGCGCGAGCAATGGAAAGTGGTGCACGAGCAGGTCAAGGCCTTGGGCGGTTTGCGCATCATCGCCACCGAGCGCCACGAGTCGCGCCGCATTGACAACCAGCTGCGTGGCCGCTCGGGCCGCCAGGGTGACCCCGGCTCTTCACGCTTTTATTTGAGCCTGGACGATCCTTTGATGCGCATTTTTGCGGGCGACCGCGTGCGCTCCATCATGGACCGTTTGAAGATGCCCGAGGGCGAAGCGATTGAGGCGGGCATTGTCACGCGCAGCATCGAAAGTGCCCAGCGCAAGGTCGAGGCCCGCAACTTCGACATCCGCAAGCAGCTGCTGGAATACGACGACGTGTCCAATGACCAGCGCAAGGTGATTTACCAGCAGCGCAACGACATTCTGGACGCGCAGGACATGCACGCCCAGATCACGGCGCTGCGCGAAGGCTGCTTCACCGATCTGGTGCGCCAGTATGTGCCCGCCGAATCGGTGGAAGAGCAGTGGGACCTGCCGGGTCTGGAAAAAGTGCTGGCCGAAGAGTGGGGCATGAGCCTGGACTTGCAAGGCAAGGTGCAGGCATCGAGTGCCATTTCGGATGAAGACCTGCTGGAGCTGGTGGTCACAGCAGCCCATGCGCAATTCCAGGCCAAGCTCGATCAGGTGGGGGCCGAGAGTTTCGTGTCCTTTGAACGCATGATCTTGTTGCAAAGCATTGACACCCACTGGCGCGAACACCTGAGCGCGCTGGACTACCTGCGCCAAGGCATTCACCTGCGCGGCTACGCACAAAAGCAGCCTAAGCAGGAATACAAGCGCGAAGCCTTTGAGTTGTTTGGCCAGTTGCTGGACGCCGTCAAAAACGAGGTCACCAAGACCTTGATGATGGTGCGCATCGATTCGGGTGACCAGATGCAGCAAGCGGCGCAAGCCATCGAAGAGCGGGCCGAGCAGATCAGCAACGTGACCTACAGTGCCCCGGATGAAACCGGTCAGCCGCAAACTGTGGCGGCCGACTTGGCCGGCTTGCAGCAAGCTTATGGCCAGGTGGGCCGCAACGAGCCCTGCCCCTGCGGCAGTGGCAAGAAGTTCAAGCAATGCCACGGCAAACTCGCCTGAGTGCGATGAACGGACAAAACGGGCTTCGGCCCGTTTTGTCCTTGTGCCTTCTCAATTCCGATTGTTTTCCTGAAGGATGTTTATGCCCGTGAATATGCCCCCACTGGACCCCGCACAACTTCAGCCCATCGCGGGCGTGCGCATCGGCATCGCCCAAGCGGGTGTGCGCAAAGCCAACCGCAAGGACCTCACCGTGTTCTTGCTGGACGAGGGGGCCAGCGTGGCCGGTGTGTTCACCCGCAACCGCTTTTGCGCCGCCCCTGTGCAGGTCTGCCGTGAGCACCTGGCTGCGGGCAGTTCTGTGCGGGCTTTGGTCATCAACACGGGCAACGCCAATGCGGGCACAGGCGCACCGGGCCTGGCCCATGCCCGTCAGACATGCGAGGCCTTGGCTGCGCTGCTGCACTGCACGCCTTCGCAGGTGCTGCCGTTTTCGACCGGCGTGATCATGGAGCCGCTGCCCGTGGACCGCATCGTGGCGGGCCTGCCTGCGGCCCTGGCCGATGCGCAAGCTGCTCGTTGGGCCACGGCTGCCGAAGGCATCATGACCACCGACACCGTGCCCAAAGCAGCCAGCGTGCAGGTGCAAGTGGGCGGGAGGGCCGTGAGCATCACCGGCATCAGCAAGGGCGCGGGCATGATCCGCCCCAACATGGCCACCATGCTTGGCTTTGTGGCCACCGATGCGTGCATCGATCCGGCCCTGCTACCCGCTTTGGCCAAACAGTTGGCCGATGGTTCGTTCAACCGCATCACCATCGATGGCGACACCTCGACCAACGATTCCTTCATGCTGATCGCCACGCACAAAGCAGGCAACACACCCATCACCTCGCTGGACAGTGAAGGCGGCCAGGCCTTGGTGCCGGGCTTGATGCAAGTGGCCCGCCAACTGGCGCATGCCATCGTGCGCGATGGCGAGGGCGCGACCAAGTTCATCACGGTGCGGGTCGAAGGCGGCCGAACGGGCGAAGAGTGCCGCCAGGTGGCTTATGCGATCGCGCATTCGCCCTTGGTCAAAACCGCTTTCTTTGCCAGCGACCCGAACCTGGGCCGCATTTTGGCGGCTGTGGGTTACGCCGGGATCGATGACTTGGACCAGGGCCTGATCGAGTTGCACCTGGACGATGTGCATGTGGTCTCGCAAGGTGGTCGCCGCGCCGAGTACCGCGAAGAAGACGGTCAGCGCGTCATGAAGGGCAGCGAGATCACCGTCCGCGTCGGCCTGGGCCGAGGCACTGCCAGCGACACCGTGTGGACCTGCGACCTGAGCCACGATTACGTCACCATCAACGCGGACTACCGTTCATGAACTCTCCTGCTTCTTCAGCCTTGGACCAACTGCTGGCCAAAGTCAGCCAGCTGGTGGACCGCATCGAGTCGGTCTTGCCCCAGCCCCTGTCTGCGCCCGACTGGACGCAGGCCATTGCCTGGCGCTACCGCAAACGCTCGTCCGGCCACGGCGTGCTCGAACCTGTGCGCCATGTGGCGGCCATGACGCTGGATGACCTCAAGGAAATCGACGACCAGAAGGAAAAACTGCAGCGCAACACCGAGCAGTTTGTGCACGGCCGTCCGGCCAACAACGTGCTGCTCACGGGCGCACGCGGCACAGGCAAGTCCTCGCTGATCAAGGCGTGCCTGAACACCTATGCGCCCCAAGGCCTGCGTTTGATCGAGGTCGACAAAGAAGACCTGACCGACCTGCCCGACATCATCGAAGTGGTGGCGGGCCGCCCCGAAAAGTTCGTGGTCTATTGCGACGACCTGAGCTTTGAAGACGGCGAGCCGGGCTACAAGGCGCTCAAGTCGATTTTGGACGGCACCGTGGCGGCCTCGACCCCCAATGTGTTGGTGTACGCCACCAGCAACCGCCGCCACCTGCTGCCCGAGTACATGAGCGAGAACCTCACCTACAAGCACACCGACGATGGCGAAGTCCATCCCGGTGAAGGCGTGGAAGAGAAAATTTCCCTGTCTGAGCGCTTTGGCCTGTGGATCAGTTTCTACCCCTTCTCGCAAGACGAGTACCTGACCATTGCCGGCCAGTGGCTCAGTGCTTTGGGTGCCACGCCTGCACAGATCGAGGCCGCTCGCCCCGATGCCTTGCTCTGGGCTTTGGAGCGCGGCTCGCGCAGCGGCCGAGTGGCCTACCAGTTTGCGCGGGACATGATGGGCCGCCAAGCCGATCCCGCATGAGCCACACATGAGTCAGGATTTGTTGGTCGCCGACGGCGAGCGCGCACGCGAAGACCTGAGCGCCGGCCAGGCCGAGCGTGCCGTGGTCGATGTGGCGGTGGGTGTGCTGCTGCAAGCCGATGGCCATTTTTTGCTGACCTCGCGCCCAGAGGGCAAGGTGTATGCAGGCTATTGGGAATTCCCGGGCGGCAAGCTCGAAGTGGGCGAGTCGGTCGAGCAAGCGCTGCGCCGTGAGTTGCAGGAAGAGCTGGGCATCACCATCGGTGCCGCCCAAGTCTGGAAAACCCAGATGGTCGATTACCCGCACGCGCTGGTGCGTCTGCATTTTTGCAAAGTGTGGGACTGGCAGGGTGAGTTGCAAATGCGCGAAGCGCAATCACACGCTTGGCAGTTGCTGCCCGTGGCTGTGACGCCGGTTCTGCCGGGCACCATTCCCGTGCTGGCTTGGCTGGCCGAAGAGCGTCAGTTCACGGACGCCACGCACGCTTGAAACCCGACGGTTTTCGGGCCGCTCACTGCAAACGCGGATCGCCAAAAGTCTCGTCGGGTGGTGTGTCGTCGGGCAGTTTGAATTCTTCGCTGGCCCAGGCCCCCAAGTCCACGCCTTTGCAACGGGCGCTGCAAAACGGGCGGTAGGGGTTTTGGGGGCTGTAAAGGCTGGTGCCTGCGCAGGCCGGGCAGCGCACCTGGCGGGGCGCGAAGTCTTGGGGCTGGTTCGAGTCGCTCATGCGCACAAAGTCATCTCAAAGGGCACGTCATCGGTGGTGGCCACCAGTTTGCCATCGCTGAGCTGACGCATCATGCGGATCACCACCAGCAATCGGTTGCAGCTGATCTCGGGCGTGATGCCCAAAGACGGGTCAATTTTCAGGCGCAGCAACTGAAAGGTGCGGCCTTGGGGCAGGTTTTGTTGCAGTTGTCCGGCCGTGGCCATGACCTTCTGGCTGCTGCCGGATTCGCGCAGCATTTGCAGCAACTGCCCAATGGCTTGAGCCCAGGGGGCCAATGGAAGGGTCCATTGGGTCAAATCATGGACGCGGCTGGCCGCATCGTGGTGCTGCCAGGCGTGGTAGGCGGGCAGGTCAAACTCGCAGGTGCCACCGGGGATGGTCACCCGGCTTCTAAGGGCCATCAGGAAATCGTGCTCTGTCAGACTCTGGCCCATTTTCCCTGCCACCTGGTTGAGGGCTTCAAAGTGCTGGTCGAGCTGAGTAATCAACCCGTCCAGCGCTTTTTCAGAAATGGCTGGATTGCCCCGGTAAGCGCTGAAGACTTGCTTTTGTCGCTCCAGGTCCTTGAGCAGTTCCGATTTGAGTTCCGAGCGGGCACCCACCTCCATGATTTCAAACAGGGTGGTGAGGGCGAAATGGTGGTCCAGTGCCTGATCTCGCCCGATCAGTTGACCAAGACGAGAAAACAGCTGTTGCAGACGCAAATAGGTGCGAATGCGTTCATTTAGTGGGTATTCGTACAGGATCACGCGGCATTTTCCAATGCCCCGATCATAGCCCGAAGTCAGCGGCCACTTGGCCCATCAGTGCATCCAAATCATCAAAACTGAGGCCTTGGTTGACCACCACCAGGTCGGCGCAGGCCAGACGTTGGGCGCGTGTGGCCTGCTGTGCCACGATGCGTTCGACCTCTTCGGCGCTCAGACCGCTGCGGGCCATGACCCTTTGCATTTGGGTCGGGACATCACAGTCCACCACGATCACCCGGTCGACCTGTTTGCGCCAACGCTCACCCGACTCCACCAGCAAGGGCACGTCGAACACCAAAACACGCCGACCGCTTTGCACGGCCGCTTGCGCCTGCTCGGCCGTGATCTGGCCGACCAGGGGGTGGATGATGTGTTCGAGCTGGCGCTTGGCGTGTGGGTCTTGGAAGATGCGCTCGCGCATGGCCTGGCGGTTCATGGCACCGTCTGGGCCGAGCATCGCCTCACCGAAGGTGCGGACAATGGCCGCCATGGCCCGCCCGCCCGGGGCCGTGAGACTGCGGGAAATGGCATCGGCGTCGATGATGGCGGCACCGCGCCGCGCCAAAAAGCCCGCCACCGTGCTTTTACCGCTGCCAATGCCGCCGGTCAGGCCAATGCGCCAAGTGCGTTGTGTCATGGACGATCAGATCAAAAACCAGGGCAGGGAGCCAAAGGCCATGACCCACAAACCTGCCAACACCAAAAAAGGCCCGAAAGCCAGTTGGCCATTGTCGTCCAATTGGCCCCGCAGCTTGAGCCAGAGGCCACCGATCACCCCGGAAAAAGACGCGATCAGCACCAAGGACAGCAGTGCGGGCCAGCCCAGCCAGGCCCCCAAAGCGGCGAGCAGCTTGAAGTCGCCCTGCCCCATGCCCTCCTTGCCGGTCACGGCTTTGAACAACCAGTACACCGTCCACAAAAACAGGTAGCCCGCAGCGGCGCCCCAAAGGGCTTCGTTCAGGCCCATGCCCGTCAGCCCCAGGCTGGCGGCCAGCAAACCCGCCCACACCAGGGGTTGGGTGATGGCGTCGGGCAGCAAGCGCGTGTCGTAATCAATGGCGGCCAGCGCCACCAAGGCGGCAGCAAACCCGGCCCAGACGAGTGCCTGCCAACCCAGGCCGTGTTTGGCCGCAGCCCACATGAACAGTCCTGCAGTAATGAGTTCAATGGCCGGGTAGCGCCAGCCAATCGGGGCCTGGCAATGGGCGCATCGCCCACGCAGTCGGATGAAGCTCAGCAGCGGGATGTTCTCGTGCCAGGCCAAGGCGTGTTGGCAGTGGGGGCAGTGCGAGCGGGGCACCGCCAGATTGAAGGGGCGCGCATCGGGCGGGGCGTCATCCAGCGGAGCGTCCCACTGCGCTTGCAGCATGAGCGGCAGGCGGTGGATCACCACGTTCAGAAAACTGCCGATCATCAGGCCCAGCAAAGCCGCCAGGCCGAGTGCCAAAACGCTGTCGTTCATGTCAAAAAACTTGCCCCAAACTGAAAATCGGTAAATACATGGCCACCAGGATGGCCCCAATGAAGCCGCCGAGCACCACGATGATCAGCGGCTCCAGCAAACTGCTCAGGCCATTGACCTGGTCATCGAGCGCGCTCTCCATCAGGCCGCCCGCCCGGCCCAGCAGGCTGTCCAAGGCCCCGGTTTCCTCGCCTGTGGCGCACAACTGCACGATCATCGCCGGAAAACGCCCGCTTTGGGCCATGCTGTCACTCAAACTGTGGCCCTGCACCACCTGCCGCTGCAATTGCAAGGTGGTGCTGGCAAAGACCGGATGATCGCACGCCTGAGCGGTCGGCCCCAAGGCTTCGGGCAAGGGCACGCCCGCGGCCAGCAAGGCCGACAGGGTCTGCGCCCAGCGCGCCACCACCGCCGTGGTCAAGAGCGGCCCGAGTACCGGCCAGCGCAACCACCACCGTGCCAGCCATTGCCTCACCCGGCTGGCTGCCGGGTTGCTTTGCTGCGCAGCCCACAGCATCAACAAGCCCAAGGGCAGGGCCACTGGCCAGGCCCGTACCAGCGCGTCGCTCATGCCCACCACCATTTGCGTGGCCAGGGGCAATTCGGCCCCAAAGGACTGGAACACGTCCTGGAAAACCGGCACCACCAACACCAGGATCAGCACCAAAATGCCCAAGGCCACCGCCATCACGGCAATGGGGTACATCAAGGCCGAGCGGATTTTGGAGCGCATGGCTTCGTTTTTTTCCAGCGTCAAAGACAGCCGCTCCATCATCGTGTCGAGAATCCCGGCGGCTTCGCCCGCTTGCACCATGTGCACATACAGGCCGCTGAAATGTTTCGGGTGTTTGGCCAAGGCGTCGTGCAAGGCCACACCGGCTTCCACATCGCTGCGCACCTGTTGCATCACGGCCACCAGGCCTTTGGCGCTCATGCTGCGGCACAGCATGCCCAAGGCCTGCACGACCGGCACGCCTGCGCGCAGCATGGCCGCCCATTGACGCGTCATGACGGCCAGGTCTTTGGCTTTGACGGTGTCTGGCGGCGACCACCACAGGCGCTGAACCTGCACCTGTTGCAGCCCCTGTCTGCGCAGTTGCACCCGGGCCAGATCGGCGTTCAGGGCCTGAATTTGCCCGGTTTGGCGATGGCCTTGCCGGTCGCGGCCGCGCCAGCGAAACTGGGTGGTGGCACGGGCAGGCGGCTGGGCGCTCATGCGCTTTCCCGCGTGGCGGCCAGCACCTCGTCCAGTGAGGTGATGCCCTGCAGCACTTTGCGCAAACCGGCCACGCGCAAGCTGCTCACCCCTTCGCTTCGGGCTTGGCGCGCCATCTCCTGAATCCCGGCTTCTTGCAAGACCAGTTGCTGCATCTCGGCGCTCACGGGCATGACCTGGAAAATCCCCGTTCGCCCTGCAAAGCCTTTGTGGCATTGCGGGCAGCCCACGGGTTCGAACACCGACACGGGGTCTGCCAGGCTCAGGTGGCTGGGCCACCCGGCTTTGAGCCATATCGCAGCGGGCACGCTGGCCGCGCGCTTGCAGTGCGGGCACAGGCAGCGCACTAGGCGTTGCGCCGTGATCAGGCTCACACTGGCGGCGATGTTGTAGGGGGCGGTGCCCATATTGCGCAAGCGTACCAAGGTGGCTGGGGCATCGTTGGTGTGCAGGGTCGAGAGCACCAGGTGGCCGGTTTGAGCGGCCTGTATGGCGATGTTGGCTGTTTCCAGATCGCGCACCTCGCCCACCATCAAAATGTCCGGGTCCTGGCGTAAAAAGGCCCGCAAGGCCACGGCAAAGCTCAGACCGGGTTTGTCCTGCACATTGACCTGGTTGATGCCCGCGAGCTGGATTTCGCACGGGTCTTCCACCGTGGCGATGTTCACTTCAGGCGTGTTGAGCAGGTTCAGGCAGGCGTACAGGGATTGCGTCTTGCCCGAGCCGGTGGGGCCCGTCACCAACACCAGGCCGTGTGGTGCACGGATGGCTGCCAGCAAGCGCTCCAGGTCTTCGGGCTCGTAGCCCAGACGGCCCAGGTCCAATTGGGCCTGCGCGGAGTCCAGCACGCGGATCACCAGCTTTTCCCCAAACAAGGTGGGCAAGGTGCTCACACGCAAGTCCAGCTCCCGCCCTTGGGTCAATTGCAGTTTCATGCGCCCGTCTTGCGGCAGGCGCTTTTCGGCGATGTCCAGGCGCGACATCACTTTGATGCGCGATGCGAGCCGGTCCTTGAGGGCCATGTGAGGCGTGGCCACTTCGCGCAGTTCCCCATCGATGCGCATGCGCACGCGGTATTGGTGTTCGTAAGGCTCAAAGTGCAGATCAGAAGCTTTGAGTGCCACCGCCTGCTCCAGCAGTTGCTGCACATAACTGACCACTGGCGCGTCATCGTGCCCGGTCAGGGAAGGCCGTGTCTGAACAGATTCCATGAGCCCCTCCTCATTGATTGAATACCTAATAACTCAAATCATGGAGCTTGATGCATTTTTTGTAAATGCCCCGTCATGGACTGGTCCGGTTTTGTCGGAGCAATCAAGGAAGTCAAAAATCCCATTCGTCAAGGACCTCTGTGCCAGTCAGTCTTTCTGAGTTCCCTCAAAATACTTGGCATTCATTGGGTCACAGGAGACACACATGCATGTTGGACTTGCAGGCATCGGCAAGATGGGTGCGGCGATAGGGTTTCGGTTGTTGTCATTGGGCTACTCCGTGACGGTTTGGAATCGAACCGCCGAGCGTGCACAGCCTTTGGTGGATGCAGGGGCGCAGTGGGCTCAGTCGCCGAGGGCCTTGGCTGAATCGGTCGATGTGGTGATCACCTTGCTCACCAATGAAGCGGCGCTCGATGACGTTTATGGTTCTGACGCAGGCTTGCTGGCGGGCAGCGTTGCCAACAAGGTGTTCATCGACATGAGCACCGTGCGACCCGCAAAACCGCAAGAAATGGCTCAGCGGGTCCAAGAGGTCAAGGCCTTTTTCCTGGAGTGCCCCGTGGGCGGCAGCGTGGGACCGGCCAAAGAGGGCAAGCTGCTGGGCTTTGTGGGGGGCGATGCACTGGATCTGGAAAAAGTCCGGGATCTGCTCCATGTGATTTGTCGCCGCGTGGAGCATGTGGGTCCACATGGCGCCGGTGCCACCATGAAATTGGCTGTCAACCTACCCCTGATGGTGTATTGGCAAACCCTGGGTGAGGCCTTGTCATTGGTTGAACCTCTGGGCCTGGAGCCGCAACGCGTCATCGATATCCTGTCAGATTCCTCTGGCGGTCCCAATATGCTCAAGGTGCGTGGCGGCATGATTGCCCAGACGCTGAATCAGAAAAAGAGCGATCAGGTCACAGTGAATGTGGCCACGATGCGCAAAGACATGCAGGCCATGCTCGATCAGGGGCATGCAACCCACAAAAGCCTGCCCTTGACAGCTTTGGCCCTGCAACAGTTCGAGTCCGCTGCACAAAGCGGATTGGATGCCAAGGATTGTTCGGAGTTGTTGGTGTGGTGGTTGTCGCAAGGCAGCCGCGCCTGAGTCATTCGGGCGGCGGCCTTGCACAGAGCCTCACTCGAGGCGCATTTCCCGGATGATGGCGCGGAACTGGTCCATCTGCCGGCGCAGCATGGCATCTTGCTCGGCAGGTGTGGAGCCCACACCTTCAGCGCCCAGGTCGTTCAAGCGCTTGACCACATCGGGGTGACGCACGGCAGCGATCACTTCCTTGTTCAGACGCTCAATGATGTCTTTGGGTGTTTTGGCAGGCGCAAATACCCCGTTCCAGCCCTCCAGCTCCAAATTCGGAAAGCCCAGTTCCCGGACCGTAGGTACATCGGGCAGTCCAGGGATGCGTTTGGAGGCAGTTGTGGCCAGTGCCTTCAGCGTACCGGCCTTGATCTCGGCCAGGGATGAAGACAGTTGATCGCCACCGACCTGAAGTCGGCCAGCCAGCATCTCCTGCTTCAGGGGCGCAGCACCTTTGAATGGAATGTGGGTGATGTTGACCTTGCCTTCTTTCTTGAAGGCTTCTCCCAGCACATGCATGGTGGAGCCTGGTCCGGTTGAGCCGTAGTTGTACTGCAGCGCGGGGTTGGTTCGCAGCAAATTGGCCAGCTCTTTCAGGTCTTTGGCTGGCACGCTGGGGCTGGCTGTCCAGACGAAAGGCACATAGACCGCAATCGATACCCCGGCGAAGTCGGTGTCGACATTGAAGGGGGAGCGGTTGGCCAGTGTTTGCGCCACCGAGGCCAGCGGAAACGACAGGTTGTGCATCAGGATGGTGTAGCCATCGGGTGCTGCTTTGGCCATCAGGTCAGCACCGATAGCGCCACCTGCGCCGCCCCGGTTGTCCACTGTGACGGGTTGTCCCATTGATTCACTCATCTTTTGCGCCACGATTCGGGCCACGATGTCGGTGGTGCCTCCCGCGGGGAAAGGCACGATCATCTTGATGGGTTTGCTGGGGTAAGACTGAGCCATGGCAACGGGGTGAAGCGCCAGCGTCACCAAGCCCAGTAAGCCAGCGGCGCAAAACTGACGCCATTTTTGAGGTATCGAACGCATCTTGTCTCCTTGTGGTTGTGGTCCCTGCACGCCAGAGCATGGGGGAAAATCACTATCACACAAGTTGCTGGGCCTGATGCATCACCAAAGTGACATGCCATGGTTTCGCTCAAGTTCGCGGGTTGGCGTGCCCAAGATTCGACAGCGAAGGCATTGAAATTGACGAATGAGTGTGGCCCAACCGCTTGTGTGTTCGGTGCAGGTGACGCCAAGTGACGAACTGGACGAGGCGCAGATCAGCAGACGCGCCGAGCAATTTTATGAACTGCCGATGAGGGGTCAATGTCCATCCACTCATTGAGCATGCCCTGGCGACTGATCACCTTGCCGGTCAGCATGGCACCACTGTAGTAAGTCATGTGCATCACGCGGGCCATTTTGGCTTGGCAGTTGATCATCAATTGGGTTTGCGCCGACAGATAAGCCAGGCCTTCAGCGTTGCTTTGCGGTTTTTTGTAATCGATCGCGCTCCATAAGACCTTGCGGCCAGACTCCTGTGTCACAGAATTGGCGTCGATGTAGAACATCCCTTGGTCGTTCAAGGTGATGGCTTCCCATTTGGGGGCGGCCGTGCTCTGGGCCGTAAAAAAAGCCGACAAGGCGATGAGTGCCATGGCGGATGTTTTGAAATGTTTCATGGTCATCCTAGGCATGTGCAGCGCTCAGGTGCGCCGGTCCAGCAACTGCGAGGCCAGCGCCACCATGGCCGTGCGGTAGGCGTTGTCGGGCAGTTGCATCGCCGCGTCAATGGCGCGTTGTGCTTCGGCTGCTGCGGCGCTGCGGGTGGCGGCCAAGGCACCGGTGTCGCGCACGATGGCCACGATGTCGTTCAGGCGGTCCACGTTGCCGGTTTCAATGGCTTCGCGCACGGTGCGGCTTTGTTCTGCATTGCCGCGCTGCATGGCCAAAATCAGCGGCAAGGTGGCTTTGCCCTCGCGCAGGTCATCGCCCAGGTTTTTGCCCATCTCGGCACTGTTGCCGTCATAGTCCAGCACATCGTCGATCACCTGGAACGCGGTGCCCAATGCTTGGCCGTAATGGGCGCAAGCGGTCTCGATCTCGGGTGGACTACCCGCCAAAATTGGCCCCAGGCGGGCGCTGGCTTCAAACAGTTTGGCGGTTTTGGAGCGGATCACCCGCAAATAGCCTTCTTCGTCCAGCGAGGCGTCGTGCATGTTCATGAGTTGCAACACCTCGCCTTCGGCGATCACGTTGGTGGCATCGGCCAGGGTTTGCATCACGCGCATGCTGTTGGCATCCACCATCATCTGGAAGGCGCGGGAATACAAAAAGTCGCCCACCAGCACGCTGGCCGGGTTGCCAAAGCTTTCGTTGGCAGTGGGTCTGCCACGCCTCAGGGTGGACTCGTCGACCACGTCGTCGTGCAGCAAAGTGGCGGTGTGGATGAATTCGACCACGGCCGCCAGGTTGTGGCGCTGGGCACCGGTGTAGCCCAAGGCACCGCAAGTGAGCAGCAGCAAAACCGGGCGCAGCCGCTTGCCACCGGCCGAGATGATGTAGCGGGCCACCTCTGCCACCAAGGGCACACCCGAATCGAGCCGCTGGGCAATGACATGGTCGACCTGGGCCATGTCCGGGGCCACCAGTTCAAGAACGGCGGCGGTGCTGTTTTCTGAGGCAGACAAATGGAGGATCCGGCTGGGAGGCTCGGTGGAGCCGAGGCAATTGGAACAAAAAACGCATCCAGTGCGCCGCCCAATTATAGGGACCTGCCATATCCTGACCCCTGCGGGCGGGTGTCAGGCGCACGCGGTGGATTTGCCAGGTGTGGGGTGGCCGTGCTAGAATCGCAGGTTCCTTGGGGATCAGCCCTTGGAAACTTCCATTCAAGAGGTCTAATATGTACGCGGTCATAAAAACCGGTG
Organism: Limnohabitans sp.; assembly: GCF_017848645.1. Taxonomy (GTDB): domain Bacteria; phylum Pseudomonadota; class Gammaproteobacteria; order Burkholderiales; family Burkholderiaceae_C; genus Limnohabitans_A. The sequence goes on from NZ_JAFEIF010000052.1 coordinate 28,661, forward strand.
GCAAACAGTATCGTGTTGTCGCTGGCGAAAAAATTAAAGTAGAACAGATTGCTGCGGACGTTGGCCAGGAAATCGTGATCGATCAAGTTCTCGCAGTCGGCAACGGCGCAGACCTGAAGATCGGCACGCCCCTGGTGTCCGGCGCCACAGTCAAAGCCACTGTTTTGGCACATGGCAAGCACGACAAAGTGCACATCTTCAAGATGCGCCGTCGTAAGCACTATCAGAAACGTCAGGGTCACCGTCAGCAGTTCACCGAACTGCAAATCGGCGCGATCGCTGCCTGAGGAGAATAGGTCATGGCACAGAAAAAAGGCGGCGGCTCTACGCGCAACGGTCGTGATTCCAAGCCAAAAATGCTCGGCGTCAAGGCTTTCGGTGGTGAACTGATCAGCGCAGGCTCGATCATCGTTCGTCAACGTGGCACCAAGTTCCATGCTGGCAACAATGTCGGTATCGGCAAGGACCACACTTTGTTTGCCCTGGTTGATGGCCACGTGTCGTTCTCCACCAAAGGTGAGCTCAGCAAGCACATGGTCAACGTGACACCGGCTGTTTAAGCCTGTCTCGTCCATCTGCAAAGAGGAGCCCCGCAAGCCGGGGCTTTTCGCATTCTGGTCCGCTGACCTTTTGACGGCGGACCCACCGCTACACTGGATACCCCATGAAGTTCGTTGACGAAGCCTATATTGACATCGCCGCAGGTGACGGCGGGAACGGCTGCGTCTCGTTCCGCCACGAAAAGTACAAAGAGTTCGGTGGTCCCAACGGGGGCGATGGCGGGCGCGGCGGCCATGTGTTCGCTTTTGCCGACATCAACCTGAACACCTTGGTCGATTACCGTTATTCGCGCCGCCACGAGGCCAAGCGTGGCCAGCACGGCATGGGCTCCGACATGTTCGGCGCAGCGGGTGACGACGTCACCCTCAAAATGCCGGTGGGCACCATCATCACCGACGCCGAAACCGGCGAAGTGCTGTATGAGCTGCTGGTGCCAGGCGAAACCATCATGATCGCCAAGGGCGGTGACGGTGGTTTTGGCAACATGCGCTTCAAGAGTGCCATCAACCGCGCCCCTCGTCAGAAAACACCGGGTTGGCTCGGTGAAAAGAAAGAGCTCAAGCTCGAGTTGAAGGTGTTGGCCGACGTGGGCCTGCTGGGCATGCCCAACGCGGGCAAGTCCACTTTCATTGCGGCCGTCTCGAACGCCCGCCCTAAAATCGCCGATTACCCCTTCACCACCTTGCACCCCAATCTGGGCGTGGTCCGCGTGGGCCCCGAGCAAAGCTTTGTGGTGGCCGACGTGCCGGGTCTGATCGAAGGCGCTTCTGAAGGCGCGGGCTTGGGCCATTTGTTTTTGCGCCACCTGCAGCGCACCCGATTGCTGCTGCATGTGGTGGACTTCGCGCCGTTTGACGAGAACGTCGACCCGGTGCAGCAAGCCAAGGCCATCGTGGCCGAGCTCAAAAAATACGATCCCGGTCTGTACAACAAGCCGCGCTGGCTGGTGCTCAATAAGCTGGACATGGTGCCCGCCGATGAGCGCGAAGCCCGCGTCAAGGACTTCATCAAGCGCATGCGCTACAAAGGCCCGGTTTTCCAGATCTCGGCCTTGACGCGCGAAGGCTGCGAGCCGCTGATCAAAGAGATTTACAAGCACATCCGTGCCCAGCAGATCATCGAGCAGGGCATTGTGGAGATTGATCCCCGCTTCACCGAGCAGGACAAGCCGCAAGAGCCGGATGCCGATGACCCGCGCTTCAAACCGCTGCCTTCGGATGGCGACTAACACCGTCAACCTCGCTCCCTTTTCAGCGCTGTTTCAACGCCAAGCCAACTTCTCAGCATGACCTCTGCCGCCGTTTCCACTCTGCTGCGCGATGCGCGGCGCATCGTCGTCAAAGTCGGCTCCAGCCTGGTGACCAACGAAGGCCGGGGCTTGGACGAAGGCGCGATTGGCGAGTGGTGCCGTCAAATGGCGCTGCTCAGCGCCCAGGGCAAGGAAGTGGTCATGGTCTCCAGCGGCGCCATTGCCGAAGGCATGAAGCGCTTGGGCTGGACCACCCGCCCGAGCGAAGTGCCGGCGCTGCAAGCCGCTGCTGCCGTGGGCCAGATGGGCCTGGCGCAGATGTACGAAACGAAATTGCGCGAGAACGGCATGGGCAGCGCCCAGGTGCTGCTCACGCACGCCGACCTGGCCGACCGCGAGCGTTACCTCAATGCCCGCTCGACCTTGCTCACTTTGCTGCAGCACCGTGTCTTGCCCGTGATCAACGAGAACGACACGGTGGTCAACGACGAGATCAAATTCGGCGACAACGACACCTTGGGCGCTTTGGTGGCCAACTTGATCGAAGCCGATTTGCTGGTCATCCTGACCGATCAAAAAGGCCTTTACACCGCCGACCCGCGCAAAGACGCCTCGGCCACCTTTGTGCACGAAGCCCATGCCGGTGATCCTGCCCTGGAAGCCATGGCGGGCGGTGCGGGCTCCAGCATTGGCAAGGGCGGCATGATCACCAAGATCCTGGCGGCCAAGCGGGCCGCGGGTTCGGGCGCGTCCACCGTGATCGCTTGGGGGCGTGAACCCGATGCGCTGCTGCGCCTGACCCAGGGCGACAACATGGGCACATTGCTGGTGGCCCAGACCGCCAAACAGCAAGCCCGCAAACAATGGATGGCCGACCACCTGCAATTGCGCGGCTCGGTCACGGTCGATGCGGGAGCCGCCCACAAAGTGCTGACCGAAGGCAAGAGCCTGCTGCCCATTGGCATGACGGGTGTGGCGGGTGATTTTTCACGAGGCGATGTGATCGCCATTCGCGATGAACAAGGTGCAGAAATCGCCCGGGGTCTCGCCAATTACGCCAGTGCTGAGGCCCGTTTGCTGTGCCGCAAGCCCTCGCACGACTACGAGGCTTTGCTGGGCTACACCGCCGAGCCCGAGATGGTGCACCGCGACAACCTGATCCTGAGCCGCTGAAGCCAAGGGCGCCAGAGGCGATGCGCTGTAGGGCTGGTCAGCCTTGCGGGTTCGGGTCGAAGCTGGCCCCCGGGGGCAATTCCATGTGCAAAGGGGGTTGCATCTCGCCGTGGCCGTGATCGTAGTCCATGTCGTGATCCCGCGGGGCACGGCTGCCACCGCGCAAATAGCGGTTTTGGCGTTCCTGGCGCGGCAGAAAACGGGCCAATTCGGTCAGCGCCATTTCGTAAACACCGCGCTTGAATTCCACCACCACATCCAGCGGCACCCAGTAATCGTTCCAGCGCCAGGCGTCGAACTCGGGGTGGTCGGTGGCGCGCAGGTTCAGGTGGTGGTCGTGGGTGACCAACTGCAGCAGATACCAGATTTGCTTCTGGCCCTTGTAAAAACCGCGCGCATCCCGTCGGATGAAGCGGTCTGGCACCTCATAGCGCAACCAGTCACGGGTCCGGGCCACAATGCGCACATGCTCCGGTTGGAGCCCCACTTCCTCGTGCAGTTCACGGAACATGGCTTGTTCAGGACTTTCGCCCCGGTCAATGCCACCCTGTGGAAACTGCCAGCTGTGGGTGCGGATGCGCTTGCCCCAGAAAACCTGATTTTTCTGGTTGAGCAGAATGATGCCGACGTTCGGCCTAAAGCCTTCACGGTCAAGCATAATCAACCTCAAATTTTTAAATTGTGTCCATTATGCACGGCGCACCGCCGCTGGCTGTTGGATGTTTCCCTGATCCCCTTGTCTGAGTTAGCCCGTCGCGATGAAAGCCTCCCAATTTCTCATTTCCACCCTCAAAGAAGCTCCAGCCGATGCCGAGGTGGTCAGCCACAAGCTGATGACCCGGGCGGGCCTGATCAAGAAACTGGGCGCGGGCATCTACAACTACATGCCCATGGGCTTGCGTGTGATCCGCAAGGTCGAGGCCATCGTGCGCGAAGAAATGAACCGGGCAGGTGCCATCGAGATGACCATGCCCGTGGTGCAGCCCGCAGAGCTTTGGCAGGAAACGGGCCGTTTTGACAAGATGGGCCCCGAATTGTTGCGCATCAAGGACCGCCACGGCCGCGATTTCGTGATCCAGCCCACCAGCGAAGAGGTGGTGACCGACGTGGTGCGCCAGGAAGTGCGCAGCTACAAGCAGCTGCCCAAGAACTTCTACCAGATTCAGACCAAATTCCGCGACGAGCGCCGCCCCCGCTTTGGCCTGATGCGTGGGCGCGAATTCACCATGAAAGACGCCTACAGCTTCGACCGTGACGTGGCCAGCGCCAAGGCCAGCTACCAGGTCATGGCCGGGGCTTACCGCAAGATCTTTGACCGCTTTGGCTTGACCTACCGCGCCGTGGCCGCCGACAGCGGTGCCATCGGGGGTGACTTGAGCGAAGAGTTCCAGGTGATCGCCGCCACAGGCGAAGACGCCATCGTGTATTGCCCCAGCAGCAGCTACGCCGCCAACATCGAAAAAGCCGAGGCCCTGGCCCCCAGCCAGCCACGCGGTGCGGCCACGCAAGCCCTGACGAAAACCGCCACGCCCGGCAAGAGCACCTGCGAAGACGTGGCAGTCTTGCTGAATGTGCCGCTTTCTACCACCGTCAAGTCGCTGGTGCTGGCCACCGACACCCTGAACGAGCAGGGCGAGATCGTCAAATCCCAAGTCTGGCTCTTGTTGCTGCGCGGTGACCACGACATGAACGAAGTCAAGGTCGGCAAGTTGCCCGGCATGGAAGGCGGCTTCCGCTTTGCCACCTTGGCCGAAATCGAAGACCACTTTGGTTGCAAGCCGGGTTACCTCGGCCCGCTGAATTTAAAGAAGCCCGTGCACTTGGTGGCCGACCGCGACGTGGCCGTCATGGCCGACTGGATCTGCGGTGCCAATGAGCCAGACTTCCACATCACCGGCGTCAACTGGGGCCGCGACCTGCCCGAGCCCGCTTTGGTGGCCGACATCCGCAACGTGGTGGTGGGCGACAAGTCGCCCGACGGCCAGGGCGAGCTGGCCATTGAGCGCGGCATCGAAGTGGGCCATGTGTTCTATTTGGGCACCAAATACTCCAAGGCCATGAACGCCACTTTCCTGGACGAAACCGGCAAACCGCAGTTTCTGGAAATGGGCTGCTACGGCATCGGCATCACCCGCTTGCCCGCCGCCGCCATCGAGCAAAACCACGACGAGCGCGGCATCATCTGGCCCGACGCGATTGCACCCTTCACCGTGGTGGTTTGCCCCATTGGCATGGACCGCAGCGAAGCCGTCAAGCTTGAAGCCGAGCGCATCTACGCCGCCTTGTTGGCCGATGGCGTGGACGTGATCCTGGACGACCGGGGCGAGCGCCCCGGTGCCATGTTCGCCGACTGGGAGCTGATCGGTGTGCCGCACCGCGTCACCATTGGCGACAAGGGCCTCAAAGACGGTCAGGTCGAGTACCAGCACCGCCGCGATGCCGAATCGAGCAAAGTGGCTGTGGCCGACATCCTGGCCCACATCCGGGCGCGACTGGCCGCCTGAACCATGGGGGCCTAGTGGCCGCAAAGTCTGGCACCCCCGATCTTGAAGGCAGGTCTGACCTGTCCGTCATGCCCTCAGGTCTGACCATGCCCAGCCGCCGGGCACTGCTGCATTGGGCTGCTGGCTATGTTGCTGGATGTGGCTCCGGTCTCTGGAGCACGGGCGTTTGGGCAGGCCCGCAGATCGAAGAGCCTTTGTCGCATGCCGTGCGCACCGCGCTGAGCGCAGCAGTGGCCGCTGCGGCCCCGCCTGAGCCGCTGCTGCCCGACGCCCAAGCGCAAAAGATCTATGACGATTGGCTCCACCATGCCAGTCAGCGCCTGGCGCGGTACAAAAAACACGCCGCTGAACGGCAAGAATTCCTGCAAACCCTCTGGTACGAAGCCCGCCGGGCCGGTTTGCCGCTGTCTTTGGTGCTGGGCGTCGTGCAGGTCGAGAGCGGTTTTCGCAAATACGCCATCTCGAGTGCCGGGGCGCGTGGCTACATGCAGGTCATGCCGTTTTGGGCGCGCCTCATCGGGGACGGCGACGACGGCCGCCTGTTCCACATGCAGACCAACCTGCGCTTTGGCTGCGTCATCCTGCGCCACTACCTCGACCGCGAACGCGGTGACCTGTTTCTGGGCCTGGGCCGCTACAACGGCAGCCGGGGGCTGGCAGTCTACCCACAGGCGGTGCTGGCGGCGCAGCGGCAGTGGGTGCATGTGGCGGATTGAAATGAATTTAACTGTCATGAATCGACAGCGACGCGCAGAATCATGAAAGAAACTTGAGGGTGGATGAGCCGAGGGGATAGACCGAGAAACTTCTTTGGGGCCCACAACCCAGATGCTTAACTTGGCACCCTGATGGCCAGTCTAAATTCCCGCAGGCAGCGCAGCCAGATTAAGACGTTTCCGGATGGAGGACCAAGCGTGCTGCAAGCCTACTTGAGTCTGTAGCTCTTGCCCTCAAACTCCAGGATCACGCAGCGGTGCATTAGCCTGTCCAAAATCGTGCTGACCATCTTGACATCCACCAGATACTTGCCCCAGTCCTGCACCACCCGGTTCGATGTCGCCACCAACGCTCGGCGCAGCTTGTAGTGCTGATGCACGATGGCCTGCAACACCTCTGCTGCCTCCGCCGTGATTCGCTTGGCCAGAAACAAATCGTCCACGATCAGCAAATACGGTAAAAGCCGCTGTCAGCGCGCAATAGGCCCATCTTGGTCTGCCCCAGGTTGTACAGGGTGGCCTCGATGAAGCTTTCGAAGTTGTTGCTCGATACCGCGTTGCCCGGTCGTAACCAGAAGTTGGCCACCAAGCGGCAGTGGCCACAAACGGGTGGTTTGACTGGCCTTTGTTCTTGGCGTTGTAGCCCTTGGCTGCACCCTCAATCTGGTTGCCCCAGCGTGTCAGAACCGTGGAGTCCACGTCCAGGGTAATGGGGTTCAGGCGCAAGATGTCAAACAATCAGCGGTAACTGCTCGCTGGCACGCGGGTGGCAATGGGCTGGTCAATGCGCTGGAACAGCCTGATGATGGCTTTGTGGCCAGCGGCGTTGCCCCAGCCAAACAGGCGCACCAAGGTGGCGTCCAGTCGGGTGATGTCGGCATGGGCAAAACGGGCCGCGCCACACCAGATGCTGACCATCATTTGCACGATGAGGTGTTCGGGGCGGTAACCCCGATTGGAGCCCGGTGGCGGCAAATCCCAGCTTTGCACGGCCTGTCTGAAGCCCATGCCATCGATCAAGATAGCAGCTCGGGGGCTAATGGACAATCCCGGTTTAAAGATCAACAAGGTCTTCATGGGGCCTCAGGGAGGGCCATCAATGATCAGTCGCCCAGGGGCCTTCAACCAATTTTCGGATACCTGATTTAAGCGATGCAGGGCATTGATTGGATTGGTAATGTTCCACAGTGGTTGACCGATGCGATGCGCCTTGTCCTTGAAGTTTGCTGAATTGGCCCGCAGCATCGGAGCCCAATTAACCGATTCAGGTGGCAACATGAAATTGCGCGATTTCTCGTGGACAGTTCTTGGTCTGCTTGCTTCAGTGTCCGTGAACTCACAACAGTTGCGCGACGCTCGAATGCTGGCCACCGAGGTCGACGTCAGCCAAGAGGCTACCCTGTTGCTGAGCCTGGATAAAACTTCGGCCACCGTGTGGTGCGGCCTGAGAGTCGATTTCGGCAACGGCAGGGATCAGAACCTGCGGGTCGGGGAACGCGGCGAGACGGACTTGCAGATGCAGGTCAGGTACCGCTACCCGACCCCTGGTCTTTACACGCTGAGGGTTTCCGGTGCTGCGCTCATGCGTGGCCTGCGTTCCGTCGTGGCCTGCGAAGGAGGCGAAAGATCCTTTCTGGTGCGTGTCACTGATCGAGGCGCAGCGCATGTGCCTGCTGCCCTTGGTGCACAACTGCCCCCGCGCGGAGTGTCCGAGTATCCGGCACTGGTTCAACCCCCATCACCGGGCCCGGCCTATACGCCGATGCAGGGTACGGCGCAAGGCGTCGCCCTGCCCCCGCCCGCTATGCTTCCCGCTCCCGCAGCCTATCCCACCGCGCCGACCCAACCCGCTGCGCCAGCGGTTCAGTGGGTGCACGGGGCTGGGCCAGGCACGCCGCCTTCTATCCCTGCGCAGCAGTCCGGCCAGTCGGTATGGGCGCCTTACACACCGCCCGGCATGCCCACGATGCCCCAGGCACCGCCCGATCCCGGAATCGGTTCTCCGGGGCCGGGCCCTTATCCAGCTGCGCAATCGGCCAGCCCTATGCCTCCCCCGCCTGTCTATGGGTATGCGGGCGCTGCACCCGGCGCCGCCGGGGGGCAGTTGATGCACGACTGCGGCCCCAATCCCGATGCGGCTTGCGTCGCCAAGACCGTGGCCGAGACGGTCGTCAAGCTGAGGGAGATCTTCGGGAAGAAGAAGTCGGGGTCGTCCAACACGGAAGCGGCCATGCCCTATTCATCGGGCGGCTACGTGCCGCCTCCTCCGGCAGTCCCGCCCCCGCCAATGAACGCAGGTCTATTCGTCGATGGTGTGGCAACCCGGCCCAACGTCCCGGTTGCCTTGCCTGCCAATCCGGCTGTTGCGCAGGTGGATGCCACTCCGCAGAGGCAAGTACCACCGGGTGCGACCCTGCCATGGCCCGCCATTCCCCGCGGGGCTCGCACACCGATCGAAGGGGCTTTCTATGTGCAGCGCACCTACATGACGATGGGCGGGGGCATCTCGCTCAACCATGAATCCTATTTCTTCACTTCCAATGGCCGCTTTTCCAATTCTCCATCGGGAGGGGTGAATCTTGCTGCGCTGGCGGCGCAGCCGGCCGCCAGCCGGTACGAGGGCAGTTACTGGATCGAAGGTCAGGAGCTGGTCATGGCCTGGGCTGACGGCAGCAAGCCCTGGCGCTCCAAGTATGAGGGTGATGCCCGGAGAATCGTCATCGGCAGTTCATTTGCTTCCCGCCAGTCACCATTTCCACGCGGCTGGCGGCTTGAGGGCAGTTATGAAGGCGGCTCCTCCATCGGCGGAGGGACTTCCTCTTCGAGCACCATCCGTTTCCGTCGTGATGGAACATTTACCCGAGGCAGCAGCGTGGCGATTGTCAGCAGCACAAGCCGTTCTGACGTGACGGCCGGTGGATCTGCTGCAGGGGGTGGTACCTACGAGTTTGACGGTTTCATGTTGACCCTGCGTGAGAACGGTGCCGAGCGAAAGTACACGGTGTTTGCCTTTGGCGAGCGTGATGCTGCGGGTCGGCCTGAACACATCTTCAACCAGGGTCTGATGATGAAGCGGCAATGAGCGTTGGGTTTTGACATTGGCCTTAACTTGGAAAGGCGTGATGGACATGGTGCAGGGTCTAACCTTCGGTCGCGTGGTCTGGCATTGGGCAGCCTGGTGGATGCTGTCAGGCATCGTGCTGTCGTTCTCGGCAAAGGCGAATGACCTCGCGGGTGCGAGCGATATGGGTGCGCTGTCGAGACAGTTTGAAAGTGCGTGGCATCAGGTCGCGGGCAGACCGCCGCCCATCGGTGTCGCGCTGGCACCGTTGATCGAAGTTGAGCGAACACAGCTCGGAGTGACAGATGGCCGAGGCGTTCGCATCACGGCCGTGCTGCCGGGCAGCACGGCCGAACGCATGGGACTCAAGGCCCGCGACATCGTGCTGGCGTTCAACGGTGTTCCGGTGCATTCCCCCCAGGAACTGGCGCAGGCAGTGTCCATGCGGGATCCACATGTGATGCCCGTGGTGGAGTTGCATGCGACATCGGCTGGTGCAGCACCAGCACCATGGCCGGGCGCGGTGAATGCACCAATCACCGACTGCGGGCCCAACCCGACCCTGGAATGCTCTGCTAGGCTTTTGCGTGATTCTTGGCGCCAGCTGCGCGATGCCTTGCGCTGAGCAGCGGACAGGGTCTCCCTCTTCGGGATTTGAGGCCATCTGAGGCTTGAGGTTGCCCCCTAGCAGAGCCTGCAGAAGTTATGCCTCCAGTGCCGGCAGGTTCAAATCAGCGCGAATCAACTCGGTATGGCCAGCACTGCAGATCGGGGGGCCTCGATCCAGGTCTTGTCATTCACACACTCCGTAATGTTCACTGGCGTTGGTTCGCTTGGTTTCGATGGCCCAGACCACAAGCTTTCGTCGCTGATGATCAACTTCGGCGGCGGCCATCTCGGCGGCGTGCGCGGCTCTGGCAGTTTGCAAAGCGGTGTTGCGAGCAAGTTCATCGACACGCGCGGCTGCTACTTCGGCTTCGATGGCCACCCGTCGCGGGTCTACAGGCCAATACTGATAAGCCTCCCGGTATTTCGCCTGCGCCCATTGATGCCATGCGTCGATGTATGCCTGCTTCTCGGCCTCGACGCGATTCATCTCGGCACGACGCTTGTCTCGCCAGGCCTCCCAGTCTGCAACACTTCTCTGCGAGCCCTGCAGCTCCGAAGTGTTTGAACATCCAGGCTGGGCGAACAGCGCTGCAGGCGGGAACGCGAGCACCTGAATGGCCGTGATCGCGCTCGCGTTGCACCAGCCCTCTTGCTTAAATCGCCCGCTCTTGCAGAACGCCTTGTCGTGGATCTCCAGCTTGGTGCCTGAAGGCGCGCTCAGACGACGTGTCTCCGCTCGCTCGACGGTTGAACTTCGTCGAAGGTCGTCATTCACGCCAAGTCGGCCAGGTAGCAAGCTGGGGCGTGAATTGCCGACAGGGCTAAGGTTATCCTGCTGATCGTTCGACGAGTAAGGGCCAAAGGTCTCTGTCCAGACCCTGTCCTGAGCGGTGTCAAAGACGGCCTTGCGCCATTCACGGGCACAAACCTTGTTGTCCCACCCCGCAGGGTAGCCGGCCAGGGCATCCACACCCATCCAGATGGAGGCATCTCCCGGCGCTGGCTTGCAGAAGTGCCCATCCCCGGGCCTTCCCTGGTCCCACAAGGTCCGGCAGCACGAATCGTGCAATATCGAACCCACGGACACCTTGACCTTGATCGTGCAGTCGTCATTCACCTCAGGGGTGGGCCATTTCTTCCAGGTGAACTTTCCGTCGGCCTGATCCTTGCATCCACTCCCGATAGCCCCGAAACAGCGCTCACGGTTATCGATCTTCGCGGGGTCGAGTTGCACCTGAGACCGCTCGCACCGCGCAGGAGCTTTGGCTTGCTGGCTCTCTCCTTGGTAGAAACGTGGCGGCGTCGGGGGTGGAGTAGCGCCGGCCTGTGCGGCCGCCAGTGTGGGCGAGACCAGGTTCTGCCAGTACCACTGGCGGTTCTGGGCTTGTCGGATCCAGCGGTCCATGCCGGCGCGGCCGCCACCTTCGCGGCCGACCGAGCAGTCGTTGACAGCGCCTTTCACCGGGGCGCTGTTGGCGTCGGTGAACACTTGCGCCAGCACGGGGTGGTTGCGGATCTCCGGCGCAAAGATGTCGCGCAGCACCTCGCTGGCAACCTGGGCGTTGCATTGCGAGCGCAGGTCCTGCGCCAGTGTGGGCGAGACCAGGTTCTGCCAGTACCACTGGCGGTTCTGGGCTTGTCGGATCCAGCGGTCCATGCCGGCGCGGCCGCCACCTTCGCGGCCGACCGAGCAGTCGTTGACAGCGCCTTTCACCGGGGCGCTGTTGGCGTCGGTGAACACTTGCGCCAGCACGGGGTGGTTGCGGATCTCCGGCGCAAAGATGTCGCGCAGCACCTCGCTGGCAACCTGGGCGTTGCATTGCGAGCGCAGGTCCTGCGCCAGTGTGGGCGAGACCAGGTTCTGCCAGTACCACTGGCGGTTCTGGGCTTGTCGGATCCAGCGGTCCATGCCGGCGCGGCCGCCACCTTCGCGGCCGACCAAGCAGTCGTTGACGGCGCCTTTCACCGGGGCGCTGTTGGCGTCGGCGAACACTTGCGCCAGCACGGGGTGGTTGCGGATCTCCGGCGCAAAGATGTCGCGAAGCACCTCGCTGGCAACCTGGGCATTGCATTGCGAGCGCAGGTCCTGTTTTTGAGCTTGAGCCGGCTGCTGCAACTGCGCCAATGCGGGCGAGACCAGGTTTTGCCAGTACCACTGGCGGTTCTGGGTCTGTCGGATCCAGCGGTCCATGCCGGCGCGCCCGCCGCCTTCGCGCCCGGACCTGCAGTCATTGATGGCGGCCTTGACCGGAGCACTGTTGGCGTCGGCGAACACTTGACCCAACAAGGGGTTGCTACGGATCTCGGAATCGTAGATATCCTTCAAGACCTGGCTGGCATTCATAACATTGCACTCAGCCTCCAAGGACCGCGACCTCTGCCTTGCCTCCAAACCCTGGTGCAATGGCGTTGACGGGACGATCGGCTTGGGTGACTGGGCCACCGCAACGAGTGGCCCGAGCAACGAAGTGCATACGATTACTGACAACAACTTGTTCATGGCTTTGCCTCGAACCTTCGATGATGGGGGGTGGTCTGGTGGGCAAACGACTGTTGACGGCTCAGGAGCCTTGTTTCATGAGGCCTTTCCAAGGCCTGCCGATCCGCCCTCATGCGTTTCTCCCCGTTGAGCGCAGGAAAGGAGGCCTGGCGATCGTCATTTGCCCGGGGGGGTGCCCTCGAGGTAGTAGCCCAGAGTCCGCTCTCCCAGCGTCAGCAGCATCTGGTCCCACTCGGCGTTGACTCGGGCCTCGCGTACAAAGCCCAGTCGGTTTGCCTCGGTGCCGCGGAACACAAGCGTATGGCGACTGCCATTGGGCAAGGTGGCGAACCCGGTGAGTTCGTAGTCGGCCGGCGGAAGGTTGTGGAACGTCGTGGTGCTCTGACGGTAAGTCTGTCTTCCTTCAGGCGACATCCGATCGATGTCGCGCTCGATGGTGGTCTCGGAGAGCGGTCTGCCGTCGAACGCGGGCGTCAGGGGGCGCAGCCTCAGCGTGATCCGGGTGCCCTCAGGGATCTCGCGTGGCGCCCGGTCCATGTTCACCAGGTGACCCTGGTCGGTCATGTCGACGCGCCAGCCGCCTGGCTGGGTGGCGATTCGCATGCCGTACCAGTGGGTGTGGTTGCCCGGCTGCGGCCCCTGGGCCAGGCCATTGGGCGTGGGCCCACTGACTTTCCAGACGAAGTCCTGCACCATCCCTTCGGCGGCGTCCCGAGATCTCGTGGCGAGGTCGCCCACCGGCTCCAGCGGACGTTGGAAGGTTCGACCCTGGTGGCGCACGGTGACGAAGCCCTTGCTGAACCGGTATTGGCCCTCTGCCAGCGCTTGCCTGTAGGTTCCGTCCGGGCGGATGATGGGCTCGTAGGTCACATTTCGTCCGGCCGAACTGACGCCGTTGATCCAGATCTGCGTGCGCTCCACCGACGGGGGGATTGGCGAGCCATCGGGCATGGTGATTCGGCCTGTGGCAAACCCCCTCTCCGGGCGCCCGGCCCGGACGGCCGAGGCCGTTCGGACCGGAGCGGGAGCCTGTGCTGCGGCGGCCGGCGGGCCGGGCGGGAAGGCTTCGGCCTGACGCGCCGGTGCGACCGGTGGTGTCGCGCCGCCCTGGACCGGCGCTGCTGCGATGCCCGGTGCAGCGCCGCCCAGGTTGGCCGTGGCCGCTTGGGGCGCAGAGGTCGGGCCTGCCGTGAGTGCCTGGGGTACGGTCTGCATGGGAGCGGGGATGGGTACAGGGGCAGGCATCGCAGGCGCCTGTGCCATCCGCCCAGGCGCGGTGGTGTCTATGGCAGGTACTCCCGGGCCCTGTTGGGGCAACGGCTGCGGGGGAGCGAGCCGCTGCGGCTGACCCTCGAAGAACTGCCCTGAAAAAACTTCCCTCCCTTGGGGATCGAGCAGACGACCAGCGCCCGTCATGGCACCTACACGGAACTCACCGACGTAACGCCTGTTGTCTGCCGTGGTGAACACGCCCTGACCGTCCATGCGCCCTTGCCGAAAATTACCGGTGTAGCTGCCTTCTTGACTGCGCAAAAGTCCCATGCCATCAAATTGACCCCAACGGAAGTCACCCATGTACTTAATGCCTGAGTTACGGTCTTCCATCACACCCCGGCATTCATGCCAGCTTCCGGCGGGTTGTGACAAAGGACACTCGGGCAACACGCCCGTGTTCTGCGCCCCAACAGCCTGGGGCAAGAACACCAGGCAAATTGCCAACGGCATGACGCTTCGAACGACATGACCCGGGCACTTGATGCACCATAGCCAAGCAGTACGGGGATGGACTCTGAAATCGAAGTGCATCATGGGTGAACTAACTGTCTCCGTGGGCGAATTGATCATTCAGTTCATGCCGCCTGCCGAAATCAGCGTTGCCCCGTCAAGGCCAATGAGGGATCCTCCTGTGGCCTGAATCAGACCTGGTGGCAACTGTTGCAACTGCGCAGGCGTCAGCGGCAAAGGCTGACCGGGGCGGGCCGAGCGGGCGGCGTTCTCGATGGTCTGTCTGGTCCCTGGATCACGCACTTGGGACAGTACGCTGGCCAAATTCACAGGCCGGTGCACCTTCCAGGTCTGGTTGACCGCGCCCGAACAGGACCAAGCCATGACACGCACACCCGCTCCGCGGCGATTGCCCTCGACATCGGCGCACCAACCCAGCTCGTTGTTGAGCCGTCCATTTCGGTAACCCCAGGTCTGCGATTTGTCGCCCTGTCTGCACGATTCCCAGTTCAGTGGCTGGTTGCCGTTGCGACCGGTCAGGCACAGATTGTCCATGCGGATTGCGCCATAGCCTGAGAAACCGTTGATGGGTGTCTGCCCCCGCCAGTCCGCCGTCACGGCTGCGTTGCCGTTGCGATGGAGCATGTAGCCAGAAGACGATGACAGGTACAGGACGGGCTGGGCCTGGACCAAGGCCGTAGACGACAACAGAAGGACTGCAAACAGATTGTTTTTCATGAATGTCTCCTGAGAAAGTGTGGAAGGAATTCAGACCCTCGAAACAAGCATCCAAGGATGGACAGCCTGCTCTGGGTTCATTCTGGGCACGATGGCCTGCCCACACATCCCTTGAATCAGGGATCCGGACGTCACCGCAAGCAAAGCTTGCGGCTTAAAATTAATTGCAACTGCTGCCTGCCATGAAGACCCTGCTCATCGTTGAAGACGACCGTGCCTTGCGCGAGCATTTGCTGTTCGATGCGGGCTCCGGCACGCCAGGCTGGCAAGTGCTGGCGGCTGATAGTCTGGGAGCTGCACGTCAGTGCCTGCGGGCCCAAAGACCCGATGCAATGTTCGTCGATCTCGGCCTCCCAGATGGCGATGGGATTGAACTGATCCAACAATGCCATACGGCCTGGCCTTCCTGCGACATCCTCGTCATCACTGTCTTTGCCGACGAGCAACGCGTCATCCGATCGCTCGAGGCTGGTGCTTGCGGGTACATCCTCAAGCCCGATCTGCCGATCTATGCTGGACGCCTGGTGGCCACCATTGATGCCGGCGGTTCTCCGCTGAGCCCGTCGATTGCACGCGGTCTCATCGACCGCCTGCATACGCCAAAATCCAAGCCTACACTGGCTACCGACAGCGAAGCCCTGTCGGCACGCGAGCAGGAAGTTTTGTCGCTTTGTGCACGCGGCTTTCGTTATGCAGAGATTGCCCAGTTGCTGGGCCTGTCCACGCACACCGTGAACGCGCATCTCAAGAATGTTTACCGCAAGCTGGCGGTCAACTCGAAGGTTGAGGCCGTGTTCGAAGCCCGCCGCAGCGGGCTGATCGACTCTTGAGCCATGGCTCCTGCTCGAAGGCTTCACAGCGCTGCAGGGCCGATGGCTGCTTTCCTTTGCACACCAACCTCTAGGCAAGCGCCAACACACAAACCCTTCAGCCTGTCATGACAGCTGTGATAAAAACCCGATTATGGTCAGCATGGATTCGCGCATGGGCCTTGGTGTGCGGCCTTTGGCTTGCGAGCGACGGGCAGGCACTGGCCGGGGCCCCTGACCCTGCGCTGTACAACGTCCCTGAAATAGCATTCTGCGAAACCGGTGCCGGTCATGACACCACCGGCTGCCGCTGGCAGAGCGTCAAGCTGCCACACCGCTGGACGCCCTCGACGGGCGAATCCGGCCAGGGCGTGTACTGGCTGCAATGGCCGCAGGCACCCACAGGGCAAACGGCCTTGCTGGCACGGCGTCTGTCCCTGCATGGCCAGCTTCAGTTGCCGGATGGTACGCGGGTGCGACCTAATTTTCCGGACGGCAAACTCTGGCGTTACTGGCCGGTGGTGTTCATGATGCCCGTCCCAGAGGGCACGCCAGAGGGACCATTTGAAGTGCTGCTGCAGGTGGAAGGCCATGCGGCTATGAAAAACGGCCTGGGCGATCTGCATTGGGGCGATGAGGCAGCCGTACGGGTTGTGCAAGCCCGTCAGCAGTTCGAGCGCGTGACGAGCGTGTTGGCGCTGGCGGCCGCTTCGGTTCTGGCCGGTTTGCTGGGCCTGGTGCCGAGTCATTTTCGCCATAGCGCGGGCCAGATGATGTTCTGCATCGCAACCCTGTCGCTGATCGCTGGCCTGCGTATGGGACTGAACTTTGTCACCGACCCGCCGCTGGACTGGCAGCCCTGGTCGGCCTTGAACCTGTCGATGCTGACCGCCATCAGCGTGCTTGAAATCAGCGTGCTGGCGCTGTACTTGGTGCGGCACTCCCTTCGGGTTCTGCTGGCGGCTCTGTGCACCTGGTTGGTTCTGAGTCTGAGCTTCTTCAACTTGCCAGCTGGCTGGATCTACCGGGTGGCGGAAACCGGCTTCATGGTTTTCACCCTGACCGCTGTGCTGCTGCTGACGGTCCTGGTGCTGCGACTGAGAAAACGCCCCGAGGCTCTGGGTTGGAGTCTGGTGCTCATCTACCTGCTCCTGATCGGTCTGACCATCCACGATCTGGCTCTGCACCTGAGTCGTGCATCCATCTCCGGTGGCTACCTGTTGATCTGGTTGATGCCGGTGCTGCTGATGTTGATGACTGGGCTGATGATGCGTCACCTGGACCAACAGCACCTGCTAGAAAACGCCCTGCAACGCGAGACAGTACAACGCGAAGACTTGCTACGCGATCTCCACGACGGCATTGGCAGCCGGCTGGTGGCACTGGCTTTCCATGCCCGTCAGATTCAGAGCAACAGTCCCCTGGCCGAGGAAATTCAGTCTCTGATGCGGGAGCTGCAGCTGATTCAGGGGGCGGTTCGCACCGCCCCCAAAACCCTCGGCGCGGTGCTGGCCGATGCGCGGCATCTGTACGCGCATCTGGGCGGTGGCCAGCTGCCCCTGCACTGGGACATCGACGAGGACTGCGCCGGGCTGACCCTGCAGGCCGAACAGGTGATCGCCGTGCATCGCATCCTCGATGAAGCGGTGGCCAACGCACTCAAGCATGCCCAGCCCCAAACGATCCAGGTCCAGCTCTCGCCCGCAAAGCCCCCATGGTCGGCCCGTCTGACCATCGACAATGACGGTCACGGTCACTTCGAACACCGTGCTTCAGGAGGTCTGCGCAACATTGCGCTGCGGGCGCAGCGAGCGGGCCTTGATCTGAGAGCTTATGAAGTGGGCTCCATCAAGCGTGTGGAAGTTTGTTTGGCGCACAAGCAAACCCCGACCTGGTATGGCCAACTGTTGTTGATGTGGCAACGCGGACAGCCAGGTCGGGATGCTCAGAGTTCGGTTTCTGACCTCAAATGAAGTGTCTGCTGATGCTCTCTGGACAAAATGTCAGTGACTTTTGACAGTGCGCGGCTGGTTCGTCTGCACCAGCCTTTGACTGTCAACGGCACAGCGCTCCGATGGCTAATGAAAATGTTGTATCCAATTGATGTACGGCCTTAATTGGGTGCTGGCGGTTTGCTTGCTTCGCTCGGATCGCCACCATTGGCGTTGGGAACTGATGCCGCGTTTGCGGGTGCGCCAGAACCGGGCTTACGAAATCTGGTGGGCCAGCCTGCGTTTTGTACTCAGTCTTTTGGTCCCACTTGCACTGGTGGGCTTGCTGATGGATTGGGCTTTGGGCGGTTCATTGCAGGACAGTTTGCAGAATCTGGGGCGTGTGTGGCGCTGGTGGGCTGTGGAATTGCTGGTGGCCACCGCCATGGCGGTTTGGGTGCGCTCGCTGCACTGGCGGCGTTGGCCAGATGGTCTGGGGCTGCTGCTGCTGGTGATGTCTGGCTTTATCTGGATGCTGACCGACAGCGGCAGGCAGTTTTGGGCGCTGCGCAACATGGGCCACGAATTGCTGCTGATGCTGGTGGGCGCAGCACTGCTGTTCCAGGCCAACCGCAATTTGGAAAGGTTCGGATTGCCAGACTGGCGGCAAATGACAGCCTCGGGCCCCTGAGGCTGACGGGCCGCAAAAAAGCCACCCGAAGGTGGCTTTTGGCTTGGGTGGTAGTCCGATCAGGCTTGGCCGTTGATCACTTGCTGCAGTTCGCCCGATTCGTACATTTCCATCATGATGTCCGAGCCGCCGATGAACTCGCCCTTGACGTAGAGCTGGGGGATGGTGGGCCAGTTGCTGTATTCCTTGATGCCCTGGCGGATTTCAGCGTCGTCCAGCACGTTCACGGTCTTGACAGTTTTGGGGTCCACACCGACGGCTTTGAGGATCTGGATGGCACGGCCGGAAAAACCGCACATGGGGAAGCTGGCGCTGCCCTTCATGAACAGTGTGATCTCGTTGCCTTTGACGAGTTCGTCGATGCGTTGCTGGGTGTCGCTCATGGTGTTGCTCCAAATGGGGTCGGTATCGAATGGGGTGAATTATGTCTCTGATTGAAAGTCTGCCATTTTCACAGGGATGTTGCTGTCACTTCGGCATGGCCGCGCCCGTGCAGCGCTCCATGCCGCCCAGATCGCGGCGCGACTGCACCTGCTCAAAGCCGGCCTCGCGCAGCAGCGCCTGCACCGGGGCCGCCTGGTCCCAGCCGTGTTCGAGAAGCAGCCAGCCGCCTAAGGTCAGACAGGCGGGGGCTTGGGCGATGATTTGGCGGATGTCATCCAGGCCGTCGGGGCCGCTGGTCAGTGCCTCCAGGGGCTCGTGCGTCAGGGCGGCCAGGTGCGGGTCGCCATCGGCCACATAGGGCGGGTTGGAGACGATGAGGTCAAAGTGGCCTGTGTGCTGAACATCTACCGCGTCCAGCCAGTCGCTGGCGATGAATTTCACACCCAGCTGCAAGCGGGCGGCATTGGCGCGGGCCACGGCCAGGGCGTCTTCGCTGGCGTCCACGGCCCACACCGTGGCATTGGGGCGGGCGTGTTGCAAGGCCAGGGCCACCGCGCCGCTGCCCGTTCCCAAGTCCAAAATGCGGGGCGAGTGTGTTTCAGGTGTGGATTCGGGCAGACACGCCAGAGCCCAGTCCACCAGGGTTTCGGTGTCGGGGCGCGGGTCCAGCACACGGGCGTCTACGGCCAGCGTGAGGCCAAAAAAATCCTTGCGCCCGGTGATGTAGGCCACGGGCTCACCCTGCAAGCGGCGCTTGAGCGCGTCTTGCCACGCGGCGACTTGCACTGGCGCCAAGGTGTCGCTGTCGTGGGCCAGCAGCCAGGCGCGGTCGTGCAGTGGGCGCTGCAGGCTGTGCAGCAGCAAGATCTGCGCGTCCACCCTTTCCAAGCCGCTGGCTTGGGCTTGGCGCAGACACGCCACGACGGTCTTTGTGTTTTGCATCAGGCTGTGGCCCCGATTTCCAGCGCTGCCAGCTGTTCGGCCGCTTCGTAGCTTTGCAGCGCGTGCACCACGTCCTGCAAATCGCCCTCCATGATGGTGAGCAGCTTGTACAAAGTCAGGTTGATGCGGTGGTCGGTGAGGCGCCCTTGCGGGAAGTTGTAGGTGCGGATGCGGTCCGAGCGGTCGCCGCTGCCGATCAAGCTTTTGCGTTCGGCCGCGTCTTTGGCGGCGCGCTCGGCCCGGTCTTTTTCCTGAATGCGCGCAGTGAGCACTTTCAGAGCTTGTGCCTTGTTGCTGTGCTGGCTGCGGCCATCTTGGCATTCGGCCACGATGCCGGTGGGCAAGTGGGTGATGCGCACCGCTGAATCGGTTTTGTTGATGTGCTGCCCGCCCGCACCGCTGGCGCGGTAGGTGTCGATGCGCAAATCCGAGGGGTTGATCTTGATGGCCTCGGCCTCGTCCGGCTCGGCCAGCACCGCCACGGTGCAGGCGCTGGTGTGGATACGGCCTTGGGTTTCGGTGGCGGGCAC
>NZ_JAFEIF010000059.1 GCF_017848645.1 Limnohabitans sp.
CCCCCCCTCTTTGGACCCCGTGGCCGCTGCCCGCTGGCAGGCCTTGCCCGTGCAAGCCGCGCAGTCGCCTTGGCTGCATGAAGAGGTAGCGTCGCGCATGCAAGAGCGCCTGGACTTCATCAAACTGCTGCCCCAGCAATGGGTGCATTGGGGTCCACTGCGCGGGGGTCTTGCGGCGCAAAGCGCCTTGGAGCAACGCTACCCCAAGGCGCAGGTTTGGCTGGCTGGCGAGTCCCCGGCGCATGCCCAGTTCACCCGCCAGGCGCTGCAAGCCCCATGGTGGCAGGCCCGGCACTGGCGCGGGCCCAAGCGGCATGAGGGTTTGCCGCCCGATCACTCGGCGCACATGCTGTGGGCGAACATGCACTTGCATGCCAGCGCCGAGCCCCAGGCCTTGCTGCAGACCTGGCACCGGGCCTTGGCGGTCGATGGTTTCTTGATGTTTTCTTGCCTGGGGCCTGACACGCTGCGCGATTTGCGGCAGGTGTATGCCCGGGCTGGCTGGCCCGAGCCCGCGCATGCGTTCACCGACATGCACGACTGGGGTGACATGCTGGTGGAGGCTGGTTTTGCCGAGCCGGTCATGGACATGGAGCGCATCACCTTGACGTATGCCAGCCCTGACACTTTGCTGGCCGAGTTGCGCAGCTTGGGGCGCAATTTGCATGTGCAGCGATTTCAGGGTTTGCGCACGCGCCGGTGGCGTGATCGCTTGTCAGAAGCCTTGTTGGCTCTGGCCCGTCCCGAAGAGGATGGTCGCTTGTCCTTGGGCTTCGAGATCGTTTATGGCCACGCCCTGAAGCCTCGGCCGCGCATGAAAATGGCTTCAAAAACCGAAATCGGACTCGATCAGATGCGGCTTATGCTGCATTCGGCTGGGGGTATAGGCGGCAAAGTTTGAGATCTGTCAAAACATGGTTTGATCTCAGGTAAAATCCGCGCGTTTTGACCATAAAACATGCTTGACAGGGTGTTAGGTTATTGAAAGTTGACGGATGTCAAATCAGGCTTACCAATTCGCGCAAGTGTCGGGCCCAGCTGTCCAATGGCGGCTTAAACGCAATTGCTCGGTCACACCAGCCCAGTTGGGCTGGATGTACTTGTCGCTGTGCACGCTGTCCTTGGGCATCGGGGTGTTCTTTTGGATGCAAGGGGCCACTTTGGTGCTGGCTTTTGCTGGTTTGGAGGTGGCAGTCGTGGGGCTGGCTTTTTTGGCCTATGCCCGCCACGCTGCAGATGGTGAAATGATTTCGCTGCAAGGCAGCAACCTGGTGGTCGAGCTGGAAACGGCAGGCCGCTTGGAGAGGGCTGAATTCGCGCGCCAATGGGTGCGGGTTGAGCCTAAGTCCGGAGACCAAAGCCTGATCGAGTTGTCGGGTCAAGGTCAAACGATTGAGGTGGGGCGATTTGTCAGGCCCGAGCTCCGGCAAGTGCTGGCGCGAGAAATCAGGAAGGCATTGCGCTCAGCGTGATGCCGTGTGGCCAGTCGGGTCAGTCCGGCTTGGTCCAAAGTGTGAGTTCAACAGAGTCTTGGAAGTTAGTGAGAACCATGAAGAATATTTCCAACCAATTGGCTTCGCTGCTATCCCGCGCGGGCATTTTTGCAGGCGCTTGGGTGGCTACGGCTGCTCACGCTGTCAATGATTTGCCGGGTGGCCCAGCTGTCAATCAACTTAATTTGCATCCCCCGGTGACCCGGATCGCCGAAGAGCAGCAATGGTTGCACTGGATGATGTTGATCATCTGCACCGTGATCTTTGTCGCGGTCTTTGCGGTCATGTTCTATTCCATCTGGAAGCACCGCAAGTCGGTAGGCCACAAACCGGCTTCTTTCACCGAGTCCATCACAGTTGAAGTGGTTTGGACAGCTGTTCCTTTCCTGATTGTGATCCTGATGGCTTTGCCCGCAACCAAAGTGCTCGTGGCTCAGAAAGACACTACCAACGCCGATTTGACCGTCAAAGTCACCGGCTACCAGTGGAAATGGGGTTATGACTACATCAAAGGCGAAGGTGAGGGCCTGAGCTACATCTCCACGCTCGACTCCTCGCACCGCGCCATGTCTGACGCAGGCAAGCCAGCCGGTGACAACTACCTGCTCAAAGTGGACAACCCTCTGGTGGTGCCCGTGGGCCAAAAAGTGCGCGTGATCACCACCGCCAACGACGTGATCCACGCCTTCATGGTGCCTGCCTTCGGTATCAAGCAAGACGCGATCCCTGGTTTTGTGCGTGACACTTGGTTCCGTGCCGAAAAAACCGGTGATTTCTACGGCCAGTGCGCCGAGCTGTGTGGCAAAGAGCACGCCTACATGCCCATCCACGTGAAGGTCTTGTCTGCGGCTGATTACGCGGCCTGGGTCGACACCGAGAAGAAAAAGCAAGCGGCCAAAGCCGATGATCCAGCCAAAGTCTGGGCGCTGGACGACCTGTCCAAGCGCGGTGAGAAAGTGTATGCCGCCAACTGTGCAGCCTGCCACCAGGCCAACGGCAAAGGTGCTGGCGCCATCAAGGCGGTGGACGGTTCCTCCATCGTGCTCGATGCCGACAAGTCCAAGCAAATCGCGGTGATGTTGAACGGTCAAAACAATGGCGCCATGCCTGCATGGAAGCAGTTGTCGGACACCGAAATCGCAGCTGTGATCACGTACACCAAAAACAACTGGTCCAACAAGACTGGGCAAATCGTGCAACCGGCTGAAGTTCTGGCCGCTCGCAAATAAGCCGTACCGTATACCAATCAAAGGAAATCAAGATGAGTGCCGTTCTAGACCATCACGATCACGCCCATGACGACCACGGTCACGCGCCTGCGGGCTGGCGTCGTTGGGTGTATGCCACCAACCACAAAGACATTGGTACCCTGTACCTGCTGTTCAGCTTTGCCATGCTCATGGTCGGCGGCGTTCTGGCGCTCGGCATCCGCGCCGAGCTGTTCCAGCCAGGCTTGCAAATTGTGAATCCTGAGCTGTTCAACCAGTTCACGACCATGCACGGCATCATCATGGTCTTCGGTGCGATCATGCCCGCCTTCGTGGGCTTTGCGAACTGGATGCTGCCGCTGCAAATCGGCGCTTCCGACATGGCCTTTGCCCGCATGAACAACTTCAGCTTCTGGCTGATGATTCCTGCTGCTGGCATGCTGGTGGGTTCGTTCTTCATGCCCGGCGGTGCACCCGCTGCCGGCTGGACACTTTACGCACCCCTGACCCTGCAAATGGGCCCTTCCATGGATGCGGGTATTTTCGCCATGCACATCCTGGGTGCCTCGTCCATCATGGGTTCGATCAACATTATCGTGACCATCCTGAACATGCGCGCCCCTGGCATGACCTTGATGAAGATGCCCATGTTTGCCTGGACATGGTTGATCACCGCTTACTTGCTGATCGCCGTGATGCCCGTGTTGGCTGGCGCGATCACCATGACCCTGACAGACCGCCACTTTGGCACCAGCTTCTTCAACCCCGCTGGTGGTGGTGACCCGGTCATGTACCAGCACATCTTCTGGTTCTTCGGTCACCCCGAGGTCTATATCATGATCTTGCCGGCCTTCGGCATCATCAGCCAGATCGTGCCTGCCTTCGCACGCAAGAAGCTGTTCGGTTACGCCTCCATGGTGTACGCCACATCGTCAATTGCCATCCTGTCGTTCATTGTGTGGGCGCACCACATGTTCACCACCGGCATGCCGGTCACAGGCCAGCTGTTCTTCATGTATGCCACGATGCTGATCGCTGTGCCCACCGCCGTGAAGATCTTCAACTGGATCGCCACCATGTGGCGCGGCTCCATGACCTTTGAAACCCCGATGCTGTTTGCTGTGGGCTTCATCTTCGTGTTCACCATGGGTGGCTTCACGGGTCTGATCCTGGCCATGGCCCCGATCGACATCCAGTTGCAGGACACTTATTACGTGGTGGCCCACTTCCACTATGTGTTGGTGGCGGGTTCTCTGTTTGCCCTGTTCGCAGGCGTTTACTACTGGATTCCCAAGTGGACCGGTGTGATGTACCACGAAACACGCGGCAAGATCCACTTCTGGTGGTCACTGATTTCCTTCAACATCACGTTCTTCCCGATGCACTTCCTGGGACTGGCCGGTATGCCCCGCCGCTATGCCGACTACCCCATGCAGTTCACCGACTTCAACATGATCGCCTCGGTCGGTGCCTTCT
The DNA here is from genome assembly GCF_017848645.1 of Limnohabitans sp. Taxonomy (GTDB): domain Bacteria; phylum Pseudomonadota; class Gammaproteobacteria; order Burkholderiales; family Burkholderiaceae_C; genus Limnohabitans_A. The sequence goes on from NZ_JAFEIF010000059.1 coordinate 4,178, forward strand.
TCTTCGGCTTTGCACAGGTTTACTTCTTCCTGTTCATTGTTTTGCCTGCCATGATGGGCAAGGGCGAGAAAGCGCCTCAGAAGCCTTGGGAAGGTGCAGAAGGCTTGGAGTGGGAAGTGCCTTCTCCCGCGCCATTCCACACCTTTGAAAACCCACCTAAGCTGGACGCTACAGCGACCCGCGTGATTGGTTGATGCAGTCATGGCCATGACCCCTGAACAAAGAAAAAGCAATGTGCGCCTGGGCCTGATTTTGGCCTCGGTGGCGCTTGCCGTGCTGCTCGGTTTTGTGGCCAAGTTGCTGATTCTCAACCCCTGAAAGAACATGATGAACCTGCGCGGTGAAAACCTGAAAATGGTTGGCAAACTGGCGATCGTCACCGCTGGCATGTTCGGGTTTGGCTATGCGCTGGTGCCCATTTACAAGGCCATTTGCGAAATCACGGGCATCAACGTTTTGTCCATTTCTGAAACGCAAGTCCCTGGTAACGCCAAAGCCGCGCAAGCGGCGCAGGTCCTGCGCAACAGCCAAGTGGACACCAGTCGCACCATCACCGTCGAGTTCGATGCGAATGTGCGCGGTCCTTGGGAGTTCAAACCAGAAATGCGCTCCATGCAGGTTCACCCGGGCGAGTTGAACACGGTGATGTACGAATTCCAGAACGTGCAAAATCGCCGCATGGCCGCACAGGCCATTCCCAGTTACGCCCCCAAGCAAGCCGCCAGCCATTTCAACAAGCTGGAGTGTTTTTGCTTTAATGAGTACACCCTGGCGCCCGGTGAGAAAAAGTCCTGGCCAGTGGCCTTTGTGATCGATCCGAAGTTGTCCAAAGACGTGACCACCATCACCTTGTCCTATACCTTCTTTGAGGTGGGTGGAAAGACGCCAGCTGCACCGACAGCGCCATTGGCTGCAGCTTTGCAGCCCCTGCCGGTCAAGACAGGACTGGGCTCATGAGCACACCCGGAGTGCCCGTTTCCAAAACGTCCTGGTTGCGCACCATTCAGGCCGTTCTTTGGTCCTTTGTTGGTCTGCGCAAAAACGCCGAATACCAGCAAGACTTAGAAAAGCTCAACCCGTTCCACATCATCGGTGTGGCCATCGGCGCGGCATTGTTGTTCGTACTGGGGTTGATAGCCCTGGTCAATTGGGTCGTGGTTCAGCCCACTGGCCTGTAACCGCCAAAATAAGATTTCGATAGAAGAGAGAGCAGGAGTCCCCATGAGTTCAGCAGCACACGGCAGCACGCCTTATTACTACGTACCGCACGAGTCACGCCATCCGGTCATGTCGGCCATTGGCTTGTTCTTCGTCATCCTGGGTGCAGGACAATGGATCAACGGTGCCGAATGGGGCATGTATTGCCTGTTTTTCGGCATGGCCTGGTGGTTGATCGTTTTGTACCAGTGGTTCTCCGAAGCTGTACATGAAAGTGAAGCCGGCATGTACGGTCGCAAGATCGACCTGTCTTACCGTTGGAGCATGACCTGGTTCATCTTTTCGGAGGTGATGTTCTTCGGGGCTTTCTTCACCGCATTGTGGTGGGCGCGTTCACATTCGATTCCTGCACTCGGTAGCCTGGAAAACGCATTGCTTTGGCCAGACTTCAAGGCTGCCTGGCCCAGCGTGGTACCCGGGGCGACCACTTCGCCAGCCGGTTTCGTCGAGCCCTTCCAGACCATGGGCCCCTTCTGGTTGCCGACCATCAACACAGCCTTGTTGTTGACTTCCGGTGTGACTTTGACGATTGCACACCACGCCATCCAATCGGGTGACCGCAGCAAAACCATCAAGTTCATGTGGATGACGGTCATTTTGGGCTTGGTTTTCCTGTTCGTTCAGGGTTACGAATACGCCCATGCTTGGGGTGACCTGAACCTCAAATTGTCTTCCGGCATTTATGGCTCCACTTTCTACATGCTGACCGGTTTCCACGGCTTCCACGTGTTCGTGGGCATGTTGATGCTTTTGTTCATCACCTTGCGCTTGCAAAAAGGCCACTTCACCAAAGACCGTCATTTCGGCTTTGAGGGCGCGGCTTGGTATTGGCACTTCGTGGACGTCGTTTGGCTTGGCCTGTACATCTTGGTGTACTGGATGTAAACCAGCCACTGGCACAACAAAAAAGCGCCCTTGGGCGCTTTTTTGTTGGGGGGCAATGGCTTGCAAACCGCTGATTCTGCTCAAACATCAGGGCTGAAAAACCAATTAACCCTCAAGCCCCAGGCGGTATGCCGGTGGGCTGGATCCAGCCCATCTTCCAAGCCAGCAGCACACAGAGGAAGAGGACAATGGACAGGCCGACTCGAAAAGCCAGTGCGGTGGCCATGTTGCCTTTTTTGGGCGTTTGTCCTTCAACGGGAGGAGTTCCTCCCCGCATCATGTACATCAGGGCCGAGCCCAGACTGACCAAAATGGCGACAAATGCGATGGCAACAAGAATTTTCATGGACACATTATCCAATGACTGACAAACCCCTTCACTGGAAAAGATGGCTGATGCTGGCGGTGGCTGCCATGGGGGTGGCCATCACCTTTTCGTTGGGGCTGTGGCAGCTCGGCCGCGCCCATGAAAAAACCGCACTCCAAGACGCACGAACGCAGCAATCAGGCAAAGAAGCGCTGGACGGTCGAAGCCTGAGGAGCGGTCCTGAAGAGGTGGCACAACGCAGCGAGTTGATTCACCGCCGCATGGTCGTGACGGGGCGTTGGTTGCCAACGCACACGGTGTATCTGGACAACCGGCAAATGAATGCCAAGCCTGGTTTTTTTGTGTTGACCCCGTTGCAGATCGACGGCACGGGGGAGGTCTTGGTGGTGCAGCGCGGCTGGGCGCAGCGCTCCTTCACCGACCGGGCCGCTTTGCCGCCTGTGCAGACGCCTGATGAGCTGGTGCAAGTGAAAGGCCATTTGGCCCCATGGCCTTCAAGGCTCTACGACTTCGGCGGGACTGAGTCGGGTCCAATACGGCAAAATCTCGATCTGACTGCCTACCGGCAAGAAACGGGTTTGAAGGTACTCGAAGTCACCTTGCTCCAGTCAGGCGGGCCCTCTGAAGGCCTGCTGCGCGAATGGCCTGTGGTGGCCAGTGGGGTCGAAAAGCACCACGGTTACGCTTTTCAATGGTTTGGCCTGAGTGGCCTGATCGCATTACTTTATGTCTGGTTCCAAATTGTCCAACCCCGCCGCCCAAAAAGACCAGCCTGACAGCCCTCTGGCCATGACGGTGCACGACATGCCCAGCCCGGGCGCTGTGGTGCAGGCCGATGCGCAGCGCACCCGCATGGGCCGCTGGAAAATGATCGCCATGATGCTGATATGCGCCTCGCCGGTCATCGCCTCTTATTTCACCTACTACGTGATCCGGCCCGAAGGCCGTCGTGTCTATGGCGAGCTGATCCAGCCGCAAAAAGACATGCCCCAGGTCAGCGCCAAAAACCTGCAGGGCGAAGCGGTCACGCTGGCCAGCCTCAAAGGCCAGTGGCTGCTGGTCACAGTGGCTTCGGGTGCTTGCGATGAGCGCTGCCAGCAAAACCTGTATTTCCAGCGGCAGTTGCGTGAGATTCTGGGCCGCGAAAAGGACCGATTGGACCGCGTTTGGTTGGTCACTGACGATGCGCCTGTGGCCCCCAGCCTCTTGCCCGCTTTGAACATGGCGCATGTGCTGCGACTGGACGCGGCCACGGTGCAAAGCTGGATCAGCCCGGCCCCGGGCCAGCAGTTGCAGGACCATTTGTACGTGATCGACCCGATGGGCAACTTCATGATGCGTTTCCCGGCCAACATGGATGTGCCCGGTGCCTCCAAAGCCAAGCGTGACCTGGACCGATTGCTCAAGGCCTCATCGTCTTGGGACAACGCGGGGCGTTAAGGCATGACCGAAGTTGACCTGTACAACCTCGAGCCGATTTTGGAGCTCATGGCCGTGGGTTTGGCGGTAGCGGCATTGCCGTTGGGCTGGTGGCTGTGGAAGCAGCGCCGCGCCTCGCCATCGGGCCGACTCAAGGCCCTGACATTGATCACCTTGTTTTTGACTTTTGACTTGGTGCTGTTCGGGGCCTTCACCCGGTTGACCGACTCCGGTTTGGGGTGCCCCGATTGGCCGGGCTGCTATGGCAGCGCCACGCCCATCGGAGCCAAAGCTGAAATCAAGGCCGCCGAGACCGCCATGCCCACCGGGCCAGTGACCAAGAGCAAGGCCTGGATCGAAATGGTTCACCGCTACCTGGCCACTGGGGTGGGCGTTTTGATCTTGACTTTGGCCGCCATGACTTGGTGGCTGCGCCGCCAAAGCCGGGAAGTCAGCCCCTGGTTGCCCACTTTGACCTTGATATGGGTTTGCATGCAAGGGGCGTTCGGCGCCCTGACGGTGACCATGAAACTGTTCCCGGCCATCGTCACCTTGCACCTGATGGGCGGCATCGGTTTGTTGGTCTTGTTGATGGCGCAAGCCGTTCGCTATGACGGCGCAGGCACGCGGCCTTTGCCGTCGCCATTGCGGGCAGGTTTGTGGGCAGGCTTTGTTTTACTGGGGTTGCAAATTGCCTTGGGTGGCTGGGTCAGCACCAATTACGCCGTGCTGGCTTGCCCGGACTTTCCGACCTGCCACGGCCAGTGGGTGCCCGAGATGAACTGGCAAGGCTTCAGCGTCTGGCGTGAACTGGGTTACACCCCAACAGGCGAACTGTTGCCTTTCGCATCGCTGGTGTCCATCCATTTTGTGCACCGCTCGGCCGCTTGGGTGGTGTTGGCGGTGCTGCTGTGGGTGGGCTGGCGTTTGCGGCTCCAGCCGGGCTTGGCTGTGGCCGGGCGTTGGTTGCTGGGCCTGTGCGCTTTGCAGTTCGCCACGGGGCTGAGCAACGTGGTGCTGGGCTGGCCCTTATTGGCCGCCGTGATGCACACCGGTGGTGCTGCGGCCATGGCCTTGACCCTGACCTGGGCTTTGAGTGTCAGCCGGGTTGATAATTCAGGGTCTCCTGTCCTTTCCAAAAAGCTTGCCGAATGACCGTCGCCACCGCCCGTTTGCCCCTGACTGCCTGGCAGCAGTACTACGCGTTGACCAAACCGCGCGTGGTTCAGTTGATCGTTTTTTGTGCCCTGATCGGCATGGTGCTGGCCGTGCCCGGTGTGCCCAGCCTGGCTGAGCTGAAGCTGGGCCTGTGGGCTTGCATTGGCATTTGGCTGGTGGCGGGGGCGGCTGCGGCCTTCAACTGCCTGGTGGAAAAAACCATCGACGCCAAAATGAAGCGCACCGCCTGGCGGCCCACCGCCAAGGGTGAACTCAGTGACCAGCAGGCCTTGTTGTTTTCGGCCGTGCTCTGCGCCTTGGGCTCGGCGGTGCTCTATGTGCTGGTCAACCCGCTGACCATGTGGCTCACCTTTGCCACCTTTGTCGGCTACGCCATCATCTACACCGTGATCTTGAAGCCACTCACGCCACAGAACATCGTGATCGGCGGGGCCAGTGGGGCCATGCCGCCCGTGCTGGGCTGGGCAGCCATGACCGGTCAGGTCGGGCCTGAAGCCTTGATCCTGTTTTTGATCATTTTCCTGTGGACACCGCCGCACTTCTGGGCGCTGGCGCTATACCGGGTGGAGGACTACCGCAAATCGGGTTTGCCCATGCTGCCGGTCACCCACGGCAACGAATTCACGCGCCTGCAAATCCTGCTCTACACCATTGTGTTGATGGCGTCGTGCCTCATGCCCTTTGTCTACGGCATGAGCTCCTGGCTCTACCTGGCGGCGGCTGTGGTGCTCAGCATCGGTTTCATCGGCTACGCAGTAGCCTTGTACCGCGAATATTCGGACGAGCTGGCCCGCAAGACCTTCCGTTTTTCGCTGATCCACCTGAGCGCCTTGTTTGCCGCTTTGCTGCTCGACCACTACATTTTTTGAGGCCCCAGGCATGTTGCAACGCAGAGTTTTAACGAGAGCGGCCCTGGCCTTGGGTTTGGCGGGGGCGGTGTGGGGCTTGAGTGGCTGCGGCGAAGACAAACCAGCCTTTCGCGGTGTGGACATCACCGGAGCCGACTACGCGCAAGGATGGGAGCTGAGCGACCAGGACGGCCAGGTGCGCACCCTCAAGGACTTTGCGGGCAAAGCCGTGGTGGTGTTTTTCGGTTTCACCCAATGCCCCGACGTCTGCCCCACCGCCTTGCAGGAAATGGCGCAGGCCAAACAGCTCTTGGGCGCCGATGGCGACAAGCTGCAGGGCGTCTTCATCACGGTGGATCCTGAACGCGACACCGCTGAGTTGCTCAAGGCGTATATGGCCAACTTTGGGCCGGACTTTGTGGCCTTGCGCCCCACACCAGAGCAGCTGCCCAAGGTGACCAAGGACTTCAAGATCTATTACAAAAAGGTCGAGGGCAAAACCCCCACCAGCTACACCATGGACCACTCGGCGGGCAGCTTCACCTTTGACCCGCAAGGCCGCATTCGCCTGTACAACCGCCACGCCAGTGGGGCCGAGGCGCTGGCCGCCGATGTGAAGATTTTGCTCAAAGGCAAGTGAGCCCGAGCCGCAGGGCCCAGGGCTGAACACGCCGCTTCAGGGCCCGATTCAGGGTATCAATTCACTTCGATCTTCTGGCTGCGGATGATGTCGCCCAGCGCTTTCGTGTCGGACTCAATCCGGTTGCGCAAGCCCTCAGGCGAGGAACCCACGACTTGCCAGCCTTGCTGGAACAAACGGGCACGCATCTCGGGCGCACGCACGATGTCACTGACCATGGCCGACAACTTGCTGGCCACAGCCGCTGGCATCGAGGCGGGTGCAGCCACCGCATTCCAGATTTCCAGCTGGTAATCCTTCACCCCGATCTCACTCAGGCTGGGTACTTCAGCGGCCACGGGGCTGCGCCCGGTGCTCGAAGCCCCAATGGCCCGCAGTTTGCCGCCGCGCACTTGGGCGGCCGCCATGGCCGGTGGCAGCAAAGCCAGTTGCACCTGACCACCCAGCATGGCGGTGATGATTTGCGGGTTGCCAGGGTAGGGCACATGCACGGGCGCAATACCGGCTTTGGTTTTGAGCAGTTCCATGCCCAGGTGCGCCACGGTGCCCACGCCTGGCGAGGCATAACTGAGCTTGTCACCCGCTTTTTGGGTTTGGCTCAGCCACTCGGCTGCGCTTTGACCAGGTGCATTGACTGGGACAGTCAGAACCAGGGGCGCTTTACCGATCAGGCTGATGGGTGCCAGGTCCTTGAGCGGGTCATAAGGCACCTTGGGGTTCAGGATGCGGGCAATGGTCATGTTGCCGTTGATCATTAGGCCCAGGGTGTGACCGTCGGTGGACTTGGCCACGAAGTCAGCCGCGATGTTGCCGCCGGCACCCACTTTGTTCTCGACGATCACGTTATGACCCAAGGCTTTGGCCAGCGGTTCTGCCAAAGCGCGGGCCGTCAGGTCGGGGCTGGAGCCGGCCGGGAAGCCGACCACCAGACGCACGGTTTGGGTGGGCCAAGCGGGGCTGGCCGCCTGAGACCAGGCCAAGGGCGTGGCCAGGCCGCAGAGCAAAGCCAATGCCAAACGGCGGGGGAGGGGGTGTTTCATGGGCATGTCCAGACAAATGAGGGGAAGTCAGAGCTGCCTCGATCTTAAAAGATCCTTGATCAATGCGTCTCAGCGTCAGGCCTACCCTGATTGGGTACTGGGAAAACCATCATGAATCTGTAAAATGTGATGAAGTTGAGCAAAAGGAGCGCGAAAAAATGATCAAGTTCACCAGTTTCACACTGGCCATGAGCCTGGCCCTGACGGGATGGGCCAGCGCCCAGACGAACGACAAGAACTACGTCATCCGCTTCAAGGAATCGGCCATGACCCCCGTCAAGCCCGGCTCGGTGCGTGATGAGCGCATTGGCGCTGACCCGGTGGGCTGGGCCTACGTGGGCGAGCGTGTGGTGGGCCACATCCAGGCGCTCGAGCGCAAGCACCGCGTCAAAGCCTACACGGCTTTTGGCCAGGTATTCAAAGGCATGTCGGCCCGCTTGACGCCCGCCCAACACGAAGCCTTGCGACGCGACCCCTCAGTCGACCTGATCGAAGAAGATCAAACTTATTCGCTGGGCCGGCCCTCTTCGGGTGGCTCGACCACCGTCACGACCCAGTCCACCCCCTGGGGCATCAGCAAAACTGGGGCGACCCAAAGCTACACCTTGGCGGGCAATGGTTCGGGCACGGTCACGGGCGTGCGCACTTATGTGATCGACACCGGCGTGGACATGAAAAGCGCCGATCTGAACCGCCCCTTGCACGTCAACTTCATTGCTGACCGTAAAAACACCGATTGCAACGGCCACGGCACCCATGTGGCCGGCACCATGGCCGCTTATGACAACACGGCCGCCGTGGTGGGCATGGCCCCTGGTGCGCCGGTTTATGGTGTGAAGGTGCTGGACTGCAATGGTTCGGGCACCACCACCTCGGTCATTAAAGGCGTGGACTGGGTGGCCGCGAACGCCCTCTTGCCCGCTGTGGCCAACATGAGCTTGGGCGGCGGTGCCAGCCAATTGCTGGATGACGCGGTGCGTGCCGCTGCCGCGCGAGGCATCGTGTTTGCCATCGCCGCTGGCAACTCGTCGGCCAGCGCCTGCACCGCTTCGCCTGCCCGCATTGGCGGCGTGGGCACGCCCGGCGTGCTGGTCACCGCTGCAACCGATGTGAACGACCTGGAAGCCTCTTTCAGCAACTACGGCAGCTGCGTAGACATCTGGGCGCCTGGCGTGGCCGTTCCTTCGCTCAAACTCGGCGGTGGTGTGATCAGCCTGTCGGGCACCTCGATGGCCAGCCCTCACGTGGCTGGAGCCGCAGCCCTGTACTGGGCCCGCAACCCCAGCGCCACCCATGGCACCGTGAGCAGCTACTTGCGTCAAATGGCCCAGCCCACGGGCACCAGCAGCAAAGATGGTCGTGCCATCTACCGCTTGCTGGCCAACATCCCCTAAAGCTTGTAGTGGCTTGAAGCCCCCAAGAAAAAACCCGCCTAGGCGGATTTTTTCTTGGGGGTGTGTGGTTCAGCCTCAAGCGAACTCGACCAGCGCCTTTTTCATCTTCTTCATGGCTGCGACTTCGATTTGGCGGATGCGTTCAGCGCTCACGCCGTATTCGTCGGCCAGGTCGTGCAGCGTCATGCCGCCCGAGCCGTTGTCGTTGACCTTGAGCCAGCGCTCTTCCACGATGCGGCGGCTGCGGTCGTCCAGCACGCTCAAAGCAGTCGCCAAGCCATCGCTGGCCATCACATCGCGCTGGTGCGCTTCGATCATCGCGGTGGGCTCGTGGTTCACATCGGCCAGGTAGGCAATGGGGCCAAAGGCCTGCTCACCGTCGTCCGAGGGGGCCGGGTCCAGCAGCACATCGCCGCCGGACATGCGCATTTCCATCTCCCGCACTTCCTCGCGCTTGACGTTCAGGCTGTTCGCCATCGCGTCGACCTGGTCGGGCGTCAGGGTGTCGCGGTGTGTGCCTTCGTCGGCATCGGACTTGTAGCCCTGCTTCATCGAGCGCAGGTTGAAAAACAGCTTGCGCTGGGCCTTGGTGGTGGCCACCTTGACCATGCGCCAGTTTTTCAGAATGTACTCGTGGATTTCGGCCTTGATCCAGTGCAGCGCGTAGCTCACCAGACGCACGCCTTGGTCGGGGTCGAAGCGTTTGACCGCCTTCATCAGGCCCACATTGCCTTCCTGGATCAGGTCGCCGTGCGGCAGGCCATAGCCCAAGTATTGGCGCGACACGGAAACCACCAGACGCAGGTGCGAGAGCACCAGCTTGCGGGCGGCTTCGAGGTCGTCGTTGGCTTTGAGTTGGCGGGCGGCCTCTTGCTCCTCCTCGAGGGTGAGCATGGGCATGCGGTTGACCGCAGAGATGTAGGCGTCCAGATGGCCGAGCGAGGGCACGACCGCCCAGGGGTTGCTCAGCGCGATGGCTGTGGCGGGGGAACCAGTTTGAATGTTCATACCAGAACTCCTTTCAGAATACCCCAATATTAGCACTCTCTGGTGAGGAGTGCTAAAGGACGGCCTCGGGGTGCCAACAGTCCTCGGGTTTTCCCTGATTTTGCAGGCGACGCATGGCCATGTCTGTGCGCTGGGGTACAGCGCAGGCCGGGGTGATCAGCTCAGCAAGGCTTGGGCAAACTCGCGGGCGTTGAAGGTTTCCAGGTCTTCCAGCTTCTCGCCCACGCCAATGAAATAAACCGGAATCGGCTTTTCGCGGGCAATGGCGCACAGCACCCCGCCCTTGGCGGTGCCGTCCAGCTTGGTCACGATCAGGCCCGTCAGGCCCAGCGTGTCGTCAAAGGCTTTGACCTGGGCCAGGGCGTTTTGACCGGTGTTGCCATCGATCACCAGCAGCACCTCGTGCGGGGCGGTGCCATCGGCCTTTTGCACCACGCGCTTGATCTTTTTCAGCTCTTCCATCAGGTGCAGCTGCGTCGGTAGGCGACCGGCGGTGTCCACCAGCACCACATCACGCCCCCGGGCGCGGCCAGCGCTTACCGCGTCAAAGCTCACTGCTGCCGGATCGCCGCCTTGCTGGCTGATGATCTCCACCGTGTTGCGGGTGGCCCAAACCGCCAACTGCTCCTTGGCCGCAGCGCGGAAGGTGTCGGCCGCGGCCAGCAGCACACTCAGGCCTTCGTCTGCCAAATGTTTGGTCAGTTTGCCAATCGAGGTGGTTTTGCCCGCGCCGTTGACGCCGGCCACCATGATCACGGTGGGGTGGTGGTCGCCAATGGTCAGCGGTTTTTGCAGGGGCGTCAGCAGGTCGGTGATGGCATCGGCCAGCAGGGTTTTGACTTGTGAAGGGTCGGTGGCCTTGCTGTCTTTGACGCGGCGTTTGAGGTCTTGCAGCAAATGCTCGGTGGCTTTGACCCCGGTGTCGGCCACCAAGAGTGCCGTTTCCAGCTCTTCATAGAGTTCGTCGTCGATGCGCGTGCCGGTGAAGACGGTGGTGATGCTGGAGCCGGTCTTGCGCAGGCCCGCTTTGAGACGGTCCAGCCAGCCTTGGCGTGCGGCGGGGGCGGCAGGTGTTGCCTCTGCCGCGCTCGGTGTGGACGCTGTGGGGGGGCTGGCTGGCGCGGTGGCTTTGCCGGTCACAGGCGAAGAAACAGTGGGGGAAGCAGCGGGCGAAACAGCGGGTGAAGCAGCCGCTGGAGCCGATGGGACCTCAGCAGGTGGGGATTTTTTTTTGAAGAAACTGAACATGGCGTGGATTTCAAGGATCATGCATTCTATGAAACCAAACTTTCTCTTGGGACTCTCGCTGGCAACAGCCCTGCTGGCCAGCAGCTTCAGCGCCACGGCTCAGGCCCCGCAGGCCCCGCAGGCCCCGCAGGCCCCGCAGGGCCAAGCCAGCGCCCAAACCACAGGCCAGGCCCCAGCGGCCAGCGTGGCCCAGGTGCACACCTTCACCTTGTCCAACGGCATGGCGCTTTGGGTCAAACCCGACCGGCGCGCCCCCACGGCGGTGCACATGGTGTGGTTGCGTGTGGGCTCCATGGACGAGGTGGATGGCACCAGCGGTGTGGCCCATGTGCTCGAGCACATGCTGTTCAAAGGTACGCCCACCTTGGCTGTAGGGGAGTTTTCCAGGCGCGTGGCCGCTTTGGGCGGGCGCGAAAACGCCTTCACCGCCAAGGATTACACCGGCTATTACCAGCAGATTCCGTCGAACCAACTCGAAGCCGTGATGCGTCTGGAGTCGGACCGCTTTGCCAACAACCAGTGGCCCGATGCCGAATTTGCCAAAGAGCTGGAGGTGGTGAAAGAAGAGCGCCGCCTGCGCACCGACGACAACCCCCGCGCCCAGTTGCACGAAATGCTCTCGGCCACGGCCTTGTCGGCTTCGCCCTACCGTCGCCCCATCGTCGGCTGGATGAGCGATCTGGAGGCCATGACGGCGCAAGACGCCCGCGATTTTTACCGCAAGTGGTACACCCCGGCCAACGCGGTGGTGGTGGTGGCGGGCGATGTGGACCCGCTGCAAGTCAAGGCACTGGCTGACCAGTATTACGGCGTCATCCCGACCCGAGCTGTGCCCGAGCGGAAGCCACGAGAAGAGCCCGCGCAGCAAGGCCTGCGTCGCTTCGAATTCAAAGCCCCGGCTGAGCAGTCGTATGTGGCCTTGGCCTTCAAGGTGCCGCGCTTGGCGAGCCTCGCGGCCTCGCCTGAGCACGACGATGCTCTGGCCCTGACGGTGCTGGCGGCTGTGCTCGATGGCTACAGCGGCGCGCGTCTGGACCGCGCCCTGACCCAAGGTGAAAACCGCCTGGCCGACAGCGTGGGTGCCTACAACGGCCTCATGGGACGTGGGCCACAGTTCTTTTATCTGGAAGGCGTGCCCGCCAAAGGCCAAACGCCCCAAGCGCTGGAAGCGGCTTTGCGGGCCCAGGTGCAGCGGGTGGCCACCGAGGGCGTGAACGAGGCCGAGCTGCAGCGCGTCAAAACCCAATGGGTGGCCAGCGAAATTTACAAGCTCGACTCGGTCTTCAACCAAGCGCGTGAGTTGGGCGTCGCCTGGACGCTGGGCTTGCCGCCGGACTACGGGGCGCAATTGATTGCCCGGTTGCGGCAGGTCACGCCCGCCCAGGTGCAGGCCGTGGCGCAAAAGTATTTTGGTGACGACAGCCTCACCGTGGCCACCTTGCTGCCCCAGCCTTTGTCGGGCCAGCCCCGGGCGCGTCGCGCCCTGCCCGGTGCCCGCCATTGAAGCGCTTCATGAAAGTTTCACACCCCATGTTCCTGATCTCTTCCTTGAACGCCCTGGCTTGGCGGCGCACGGCCTTGGCGCTGGCCTGTTGGACCGCGGCCAGCTGGGCGCACGCTTCTTTGCCCATCCAGCACTGGACGCAGCCCAGCGGTGCGCGGGTGTATTTGGTCGAGAGCCACGCCATCCCCATGGTCGATGTGCAGATCGACATCGACGCGGGCAGCCGCCGTGACCCGTCGGCGCAGGCCGGCCTGGGTTCGGTCATGGCCGGGCAAATGGCGAACGGCACCCGCGCCGACCCCCAGGGCCAAGGTCCGTATCCCCAGGCCCTGGATGAAAACCAGATCGGTGAAGCCTGGGCCGACCTGGGGGCCAGTTTTGGCGCCAGTGCAGGCGGTGACCGCATGAGCTTTGGCCTGCGCAGCCTGAGCTACCCGGACCTGCTGGACAAAGCCGTGGCCTTGGCGGCGCGGCAAATGGCGCACCCGGCTTTCCCCGAGGCCATGTGGCTGCGTGACCGCGAGCGCATCAGCGCCTCCATCCGCGAATCACTCACCAAGCCCGGCACGGTGGTGCAGCACCGCTTTGCCGAGGCTGTGTATGGCACGCACCCCTATGGCCAACGCGCCACGCCCGAGAGCTTGTCGCGCATCGGTGTGCAAGACCTGAAAAACCTGCACGCCCAGGCCCTGCGCGCTTGCCGCGCCACGGTGAGTGTGGTGGGCGCTTTGACCCGCGCCCAAACCGATGCCTTGGTGCAGCGCCTGCTGGCGCAGTGGCCCCGTGAGTCAGGCTGCCAGAGCCTGCCGCCCGTGCCCGAAGTGGCCCCTTTGGCTGCCGCGCAAAACCTGAACCTGCCCTTTGACTCGGCCCAGGCCCATGTGCTGATCGGGCAGCCCGGCTACAAACGCACCGACCCCGACTTCTTTGCCCTGCTGGTGGGCAACCACATCTTGGGCGGCGGCGGCTTTGTCTCGCGCCTGACCGAACAGGTGCGCGAAAAACGTGGCCTGAGCTACAGCGTCTACAGCGCGTTTGCCCCGGGCCTGCACGCCGGGGCCTTCACCGTGGGCCTGCAAACCCGCCCTGACCAGGCCAAGCAAGCTGTGGCCGTGGCCCAAGAGGTGGTGCAAGGCTTTGTGCGCCAAGGCCCGACCGAGGCCGAGCTGCAAGCGGCCAAATCTAACCTAGTGGGCGGCTTTGCCCTGCGCATCGACAGCAACCGCAAGTTGCTGGACAACGTGGCCAACATCGCCTGGAACCGGTTGCCTCTGGACTACCTGAACACCTGGACGCGGCAGATCGAGCGCGTCAGCGCGGCCGATGTGCAACGCGCCATGGCCCGGGTGCTGCAGCCCGAGCGCATGGTCACTGTGGTGGTGGGCGCAGCGCCATAAAGCGCATCACATGGGCTGTCCTGGCCCGTGAGCCAGTCAGCGCCAACGCGCCTCGTGCTGCCTTCCAGGACCGAGCTCAAACCCGGCCCAAAGCCAGCTGCATGCTTTCCTTGACCTCTTCCATCACCACATAGCTGTGCGACTCGGCGGGCACCGGGATGTTTTTGAGCAGCTTGCCCAGCAAACTGCGGTAATCGCTCATGCCCTTCAGGCGTGCCTTGATCAGGTAGTCAAAACTGCCCGACACCAGGTGGCACTCCATCACCTCGGGCAGGGCCTGCATGGCCGCACGCACTTTCTCGAACACCTCGTCCGATTTGCTGGACAGGCGAATCTCCACAAACACCAGCAGCGTGCGCCCCAGCGCCTGAGGATGCAGGTGCGCGTGGTAACCGGTGATCACGCCTTCGCGCTCCATGCGGCGCACCCGCTCGGTGCAGGGTGAGGCTGACAGGCCCACCCGTTCGGCCAGCTCGGTCATGCTCAGTCGGCCCTGGGCTTGCAGGGCGTCCAGGATTTTCAGGTCGATGCGGTCGAGTTCGGTCATTTCACTGCGCAGCCTTCATGGGGGATGGGATGGATAGGGTCTTTCACTGTCTGGGGCTTGATTTTCAATGAAATTCACTGACAAGTGATTCCTAGAATCCATTTCATCGCAAAAATGAGAGGTCAAGTCCATGAAAGTCCTTGTCTTGGGTTCCGGTGTCATAGGCACCACCACCGCTTATTTTCTGGCCCGCGCTGGGGCCGAGGTCACCGTGATCGACCGCCAAAGCGGCCCCGCCATGGAGACCAGCTTTGCCAATGCTGGGCAGGTCTCGCCGGGTTACTCCACGCCCTGGGCGGCCCCCGGCATCCCGCTCAAAGCACTCAAATGGCTGTTTCAAAAACACGCGCCCTTGAGCCTGCGCCCGGACGGCAGCCTGTTCCAATTGCGCTGGTTGATGAGCATGCTGGCCCAGTGCAATGGCGCCGACTACGCCACCAACAAAGAACGCATGATGCGCCTGTCCAACTACAGCCGCGATGTGCTGCGCCAACTGCGGGCCGACACGGGCCTGAGCTATGAAGAGCGCCAGGGCGGCACCTTGCAGCTGTTTCGCACCCAGGCCCAGCTCGATGCCGCGCACAAAGACATTGCGGTGTTGCGCGACTGCGGCGTGCCTTTTGAGTTGCTCAGCCGCGAACAGTTGGCGCGCGTGGAGCCGGGCCTGGCCGACGCTTTGCCGCGCTTGGCCGGAGGCCTGCGTTTGCCCGACGACGAAACCGGCGACTGTCACCTGTTCAGCACCCGTCTGGCGGCCATGGCCGAGGCCGCAGGTGTGCGCTTTGAGTGGGGGCAGGACATCGCCGCGCTGGACGTCCAAGGCGGTCGTGTGCAAGGGGCGTGGGTGCAAGCAGCTTCTGGGCGGGAGAAGGGGCAGCCCCTGCGCCATGTGGCCGCAGACCGCGTGGTGCTGGCGCTGGGCGTGCAGTCAAGGGCTTTGCTGCAACCCTTGGGCATGAACTTGCCGGTCTACCCGGTCAAAGGTTACTCGCTCACCTTGCCCTTGATCGATGCAAAGCGGGCACCCGTCTCGACTGTGCTGGATGAGACCTACAAAGTGGCGATCACCCGCTTTGACCAACGCATCCGCGTGGGCGGGATGGCTGGCTTGGTGGGGTATGACCTGTCGCTCGATGAGCACCGCCGTCAAACGCTGGAGATGGTGGTGCAAGACCTGTTTCCGGGGGGCGACCTGAGTCAGGCCAAGTTCTGGACAGGCCTGCGCCCGATGACGCCGGACAGTACCCCGGTGGTGGGGGCTTGCCCGACAGCAGGTTTGTTTCTCAACACGGGCCATGGCACCCTGGGCTGGACCATGGCCTGCGGCAGCGCGCAATTGGTGACCGATTTGGTGATGGGCCGCGAGCCCGCCATTGCGCACCACGACTTGGCTTGGCAACGCTACAGCCCAGGCATTCGCCGTGCGACGAAACACGGCGTTACAACTGGAGTGCCCAGTGCGTCATCAGGACTGGCACAGGGGGCGTTGTAGTCACAAGTTCAACAAAGTGTTGGACTGAAAACCTGATGAAAGAATTTTGATCATGAACAAGCTGCTCGCCACCCTCGTTGCCGGTTTCTTCGCTGCCGCTGCCTTTGCCCAAGCGCCCGCCTTGCCTGCGACAGCTGTCACAGCGCCCGCTGCCGCCGCGACCGCAGCCAAAGCTGCAACAGCTGTTACAGCACCTGTTGCAGCCGCGACCGCGACTGCAACCAAAGCCGCAACTGCTGTCACGGCACCTGCCGCAGCCGCGACCGCTGCAACAGCTGTCACAGCACCTGCTGCTGCAGCCGTGACCACAGCCAAAGATGCCAAAGCTGATATGAAGGCCACTGCAAAAGACAAAGCGGAGAGTCGCGCCAAAGCCAAAGCCGAAAAGAAAGCGGCTAAAGCTGCCGCCAAGGCACAAACCAAGGCGGATGCCAAAGTCGCTGCTGTCAAGTGAGGGCATGGGACCCTTGTTCACGCTGAGTCCCTGACCTTGTTGAAAAAAACCAGCGTGATGCTGGTTTTTTTTCGTCTGGCTTGGTTCTGAGCCACAGGTGTCCAGCGGTGACCCTGGAAGCTGCGCTGTTTCTCTTCCACATCCAGTTCAGATCACGTACGGATTGCGCAGCGGCCTTTACACTTGTGCCCCATGCCCTCATCGAAAACATCACGCTCATCGACCCACGCCGCAGCCTCCAAACCTGCAGCTCGAAAACCTGTTCCTAAACCCCCCAAAGGCCAGCCCTCGCACGAGGTGCGCATCATTGGCGGCCAGTGGCGGCGCACGCGCCTGAAGGTGCTGGACAAGCCGGGCCTGCGGCCCACGCCCGACCGGGTGCGCGAGACGCTGTTCAACTGGCTGGGCCAGGACCTGAGCGGCTGGCGCTGTGTGGACGCGTTTGCGGGCACGGGCGTGCTGGGTCTGGAGGCCGCATCGCGTGGTGCGGCGCATGTGCTGATGGTCGAGCAAGACGCGGTGTTGGTGCGCGATTTACAAGACAACGCCACACGCCTGAAAGCCAGCATGGTCAGTGTGCAGCGCGGCGATGCTGTGAGCGCCTTGGGCCGAATACCGGCGGGCAGCGTGGACCTGGTCTTCATTGACCCGCCCTTTGATGGCCCCTGGTTTGAGCCGGCCCTGAAGGCCGCCACCCGGGCCGTGCCGGTGGGCGGCTGGATTTACCTGGAAGCGCCAGTGGCCTGGCCTGCCGATGCGCTGGCGGCTTTGGGTCTGCAGTGCGAGCGCCACCTCAAAGCGGGTGCGGTGCATGCGCATTTGTTGCAACGGACCAGCGCCCAGTCTGTGCCCGAGTCTGCGCCCACCCCAACTGCCCCCTCAACTGTTACTTTTGCTGAAGGAGACACGCCATGAGCAAATCTGCCAACACCGCTGTGACCGCTGTTTACTCGGGCACCTTTGACCCGCTGACCTTGGGGCACGAAGACGCGATCCGCCGCGCGGCGCAGATGTTTGACCAGGTCATCATCGCGGTGGCCGTGGCGCACCACAAAAAAACCTTGTTCAGTCTGGACGAGCGTGTGGCCTTGGCGCAAGCCGCGCTGGCCGATTGCCCGAACGTCAAGGCCCTGCCTTTTGATGGTTTGAGCGTGGAATTTGTGCGGGCGCAAAACGCCCAAGTCATTGTGCGCGGCCTGCGTTCGGTGACCGACTACGACTACGAAACGCAGATGTCGGGCATGAACCGCCACCTGGCACCGGAAGTGGACACCGTGTTTTTGCACACCAGCGCCCATGTGCAGCACATCAGCAGCACCTTGGTGCGAGAAATCGCCAAGCTCGGCGGTGATGTATCGGGCCTGGTGTCCGCGCCCGTGCTCAATGCCTTGCAGGGCAAAGTGGCCACCAAGCACTGAACCATTGGGGTTTTACAGCTCCGCGCCTTCGACCAGAAATCGCACCCGCTTTTGCCCCTGCCACTCGTCGGCGTCCAGCCGGTAGGCCAGCTTGACGCGTGCGGGCAAAGGCTCGGTGCGGCCAAACCAGATGCCCTCGACCGGCTGGCCTTGGTGCTTCATCTTGAGCGACAGGTGTTTCTCGCCCACCAAGCGCTGTGACACGATCTCGATTTCTTCACAAAAGACAGGTGGCGCAAATCCCTGGCCCCAGACCTCGTGGTGCAGCATGTCCACCAGGTCCACCCGCCGGTATTCGGCGGGCAGAGGCCCATCGGTTTCCAGGCGGCGTTGCAGTGTGGCCGCGTCCAGCCATTCCATGGCCACTTGGTTCAGCGTTTCTTCAAACACATCCAGGTGTTCTTCGGCAATGGTGCAGCCCGCCGCCATGGCGTGTCCACCAAAGCGCAGCAGCACACCCGGGGCGCGTTTGGCCACCAGATCGAGCGCGTCGCGCAAATGAAAGCCCGCAATCGAGCGGCCCGAGCCTTTTAGTTCGTGCTCTTTGCCAGGGGCACTGCTGGCCGCGAACACAAAGGTGGGGCGGTGCAGCTTGTCTTTGATGCGCGAGGCCACGATACCCACCACGCCCTCGTGAAAATCCGGGTCGAACACACAAATGGTGGGCGGCGGCTCGTCGCCTTCGTCAAACAGCGATTCGGCCATCTCCATCGCCATCTCGCGCATGTCGCCCTCGATCACGCGGCGTTCGCGGTTGATCGCGTCCAGTTGTTTGGCCAGCTCGTCGGCGCGGCCCGCGTCGTCGGTCAGCAGGCACTCGATGCCCAACGTCATGTCGGCCAGGCGGCCTGCGGCGTTGATGCGTGGCCCCAGGGCAAAACCAAAGTCAAACGTGGTGGCCTTGGCGGTTTCGCGGCTGGCCGCACGCATGAGCGCAGCCATGCCGGGCGGCAAGGCCCCGGCCCGCACACGGCGCAGGCCTTGCGCCACCAGACGGCGGTTGTTGGCGTCGAGCTTGACCACGTCGGCCACGGTGCCCAAAGCCACCAGCGGCAGCAGCGCGTCCAGGCGCGGCTGGTTGCTCGCATCAAACACACCGCGCTGGCGCAGCTCGGCCCGCAGGGCCAGCAGCACGTAAAACATCACACCCACACCGGCGATGGATTTGCTGGTGAAGCTGCAGCCGGGTTGGTTGGGGTTGACGATGACTTCGGCTGTGGGCAGTTCGTTGCCCGGCAAATGGTGGTCGGTGACCAGCACCTGCAGACCCAGGGCTTGGGCCGCTTGCACGCCCGCCACGCTGGCGATGCCGTTGTCCACGGTGATCAACACATCGGCCCCTTGTGCGTGCACCCGCTCGGCAATGGGTGGGGTCAGGCCGTAGCCGTCGACCACGCGGTCGGGCACCAAGTAGCTCACATTGTGTGCACCCAGCATGCGCAGGCCGCGCACGCCCACGGCGCAGGCGGTCGCGCCGTCGCAGTCGTAATCGGCCACGATGCACAGGCGCTTGTTTTGCGCCATGGCGTCGGCCAGCAGCTTGGCGGCTGCTTGCGTGCCCAGCATGCCGGCCGGGGGCAGCAGCAGGTTCAGTGCGTCGTCGAGTTCGTCTTTGGACAACACGCCACGGGCGGCATACAGGCGGGCCAGCAGGGGGTGGATGCCCGCTTGTTCCAGCGCCCAGGCGCTGCGGGGGGGCACATCTCGGGTGAGCAAATTCATTGGGCGATCAGTGGGTGATGAGGGCTTGGAGTGCCGCTGCGGGGGAAGGTTTGTTGAACAGCCGGGTGATTTTTTGATGCCAAGCGGCAGGTGCAGCGGTGTAGGTGTGGGCTGTGTGTTCGCTGCACAGGCTGAGCGTGCCTTGGCCCGTGGCTTTGACGTGTTGCAACAGGTCGGCCACGGCCGTGGCATCGAGTTGCTGCCAAGCTTGCCGCCAGGTTTGCACATCGCCATGCAAAGCGCTGGAGCGCAGGGCGTCCGACACGGTCACTGTCTCGGTCATGGGCGGTGCGGCGGCAGGTGTGATCGCAGGCAGCGTGCCCGCGCCGTGCAGCCAAAACGCGTTGACGGTGTGCTGCCTGCGGGCTTCGCGGGCGTCGTTCACCGGGTGGTTGTAGAGCAGCATCTGCATCTCGCTTTGCAGCCGTTGCAGGGGCCGGGCGGCGGGGTGCTGGGGCATCCAGTCTTTCACGTTCTGGCCAATCACCCGGTCGAGCGAGGCGGTGGGCAGGTCGGCCAGCATCGCGCCCTGGACGTGCCAGCGCAAGGCGCTGTGCCAAGTCACCTGTAGGCCGTCTTCTTGCAAAAACGGTTGCATGGCTTGCAAAAGCTGCTGCGATTCTTCGTCGCTCAAACGCAAATGCGCGGGGTCGGCCATCACCACCTGGTCCATGCCGATTTGCCAATGGCAGGGCGTCATCCAGGCTTGGGGTTCGGCGTTCTGCTGGCCTTGTTGCGCTTGGTGCCAGGCAGCCCAGGGCAGGGTGGGGGCGTCAGGTGCCCAGCCCAAGGCCTGGGCTTGCAGGCGTTCGTGCGGCAGGTGCAGCGCTGTGGGGCCGGGGTCTTGCAGCACCTGCTGGCGCTGCAGCAGGCTCAGCAGGGCTTGCAGATGGGGCAGCTGCCAACCGGCCCAGGCCTCGGGGCCGGTGAAGGCGTGGCTGGCCGCATAGGGAATGATCAGGTGCATGGGGCCTGATTGTCGCAGGCCCCATGCAAGCTGGTTTTTACCGGTTCAGCGTTTCAAAGCAGCGGCTTCGGCAGCGCAGTCGGTGCGGTCGGACTTGAGGCCTTTGGCACGCGCGGCGGCGATCTCGGCTTTGGCCAGCTGCGCTTGGGCCTGGAACACCGGGTCGGCTTGCAGACGGGCCACAGCAGCAGCGCCCACCACACGTCCGGCTTCCAGGTCGCTTTGCCAGTGCACGCCGCAGACCATGCGGCTGTCGCCAAAGGCATGGCCGCGTTGCACCAAGGCGTTGGCCTTGTCGGGGGCCAGGCCCGCCAGGATCAGGCCCCAGGCCCAGCCCAAAGCGGCGTGGCCGGAGGGGTAAGCGCCGTCCTTGGACAGGTGCGCTTCTTCCTTGGGGGCGCAGGTGGTTTCACCCAGCTCGGCAAAGGGGCGCTTGCGGTTGTAATGGTCTTTGGCCCTGTAGGTGGCAAAGCCCGCGTCTACCAGGCTGCGGCGCAGCAGCATGTTCAGGTGGGGTGTGGCCTCTTGCGAGATCGGCATGTCCAGGGCGCACGAGAACACCCCGGCCGCTTCGGGAAACTTCAGGTTCACGTCCTTGAAGGCGTATTCCCAGCGCGGTGTGTTGCGCAGGGCGCGGGTTTGCTGGTGCTGCTGCAGATCGGCCGCCTGGCGGGCCGAGCCTAGGGCGGGCGGGGGTGGCACCAGGGCCAAACTGTCGGGCAGTTCCTTGCGGTCGATGTAGCCGTTCAGGTAGCCCGTGCCTTTGCGAAATTCGCCCACCACTTCGGGCGAGGTCGGGGGCGCGGCGGTCTGGACTGGGGCGGTTTGTACCGGGGCGGTTTGGCAGGCGCTGAGCAAGGCGGTAGCGGCCAGGGTGCTCAGTGTCCCAATGCGGGTGTTCATGGGGGAGTCTCCTTTTTGGGTCTGAAGCCCCATGCGGCATGAGGCTTTTGGATTTCAGACCCGGGCACGCTTTCAAAACGTCTCCGTTGCGACTTTTTAAGTGAAAACACCGGGTGGGCTGTGTGGGCACAGGCTTTGTGCCCGCGACCCGGGCGGTGGCCTTGAGCGATTCGTCACAATAGCGGCCTATGTCTTTTTTCAAAAACATCCCCTACGAGCTGGTGCTGGGTTGGCGCTACACGCGTGCAGGCCGCGCCACCCGGCGAAACGGCTTCATTTCCTTCATTTCGGGGGTGTCCATGATGGGCATTGGCCTGGGGGTGGCCGCGCTCATCATCGTGCTGAGCGTGATGAACGGCTTCCAAAAAGAGGTGCGTGACCGCATGCTGGGTGTGGTCTCGCACATCGAGGTCTATGCCGCCGATGGCGCGGCCGTGGCCGATTTGCCCGCCTTGCTGGCCCGCCTGAAGGCCCACCCGCAGGTGCTGGGCGCGGCCCCCTTCATCACCGCGCAGGCTTTGCTGGCGCGGGGCGAGGACATGAAGGGCGTGCTGGTGCGCGGCATCGACCCGGCGCTGGAGCCCGAAGTCAGCGATTTGTCGAACGACACCCAAGCCGGGGTGCTGCAGCGCCTGCGGCCGGGCGAGTTCAATTTGGTGCTGGGCCGCGATCTGGCCAGCAACCTGTATCTCCAAAGCGGTGACCCGGTGACCCTGGTGTCACCGTCTGGCCAGGTCACGCCCGCAGGTGTGGTGCCGCGCATGAAGCAAATGGGCGTGGTGGGCACTTTCTCGTCGGGCCACTACGAATACGACTCGGCGCTGGCGATGATGCACGTCGAGGACGCGGCCCGCATGTTCCGGCTGGAAGGCCCCAGCGGCGTGCGCTTGAAGCTGCACGACCTGCACCAGGCGCGTGAGGTGGCCCGCGACCTTCAGCTCGAATTGGGGCCGCAGTTTTTTGTGCGCGACTGGACGCAGCAAAACAAAACCTGGTTCGCTGCCGTGCAGGTCGAAAAAACCATGATGTTCATCATCCTCACGCTCATCGTGGCGGTGGCGGCTTTCAATTTGGTCAGCACGCTGGTGATGACGGTGACCGACAAGCGTGCCGACATCGCGATCTTGCGCACGCTGGGGGCCAGCCCGCGCAGCATCATGGGCATTTTTGTGGTGCAGGGCGCGACGGTGGGCGTGATCGGCACGATGAGCGGCTTGGTGTTTGGGCTGCTGGTGGCCTTCAACATCGATGTGATCGTGCCCGCGCTGGAGAGTCTTTTCAACGCGAGCTTTTTGCCGCGTGACATTTACCTGATCAGCCGCATGCCCAGCGAGCCCCTGGCCAGCGACATCCTGCCTGTGGCCATCATTTCTTTGGTCTTGGCTTTTGTGGCCACGCTTTACCCCAGCTGGCGTGCCAGCCAGGTCAACCCGGCGGAGGCGCTGCGCTATGAATAACATTTCCCTGCCCGCAATTCCGGACACTTTGGGTGCATTGAACGCGGTGCCGTTGGTGCCTCAGAAACCGGACCCTACCCCCGTGTCCTCAAGCACTGTACGCGGCGATGTTGTGCTGAAAGCAGATGGCCTGACCAAGCGTTTCACCGAAGGGCGCTTGGACGTGACGGTGTTGCAAGGCGTGGATTTGGCCGTGCACGCGGGCGAGACACTCGCCATCGTGGGTGCTTCAGGCTCGGGCAAGAGCACCTTGCTGCATTTGCTGGGCGGCCTCGATGCGCCAACGCAAGGCTCGGTGCAACTCAAGGGCCAGTTGCTCTCGGCCCTGAGCGCGGCCGAGCAAGGCCAGTGGCGCAACCGCTACCTCGGTTTTGTGTACCAGTTCCACCATTTGCTGCCCGAGTTCAGCGCCTTGGACAACGTGGCCATGCCGCTGTGGATTCGCCGCCAAGACCGCGCCGAAGCCGCTGCCGTGGCCACGGGTTGGTTGCAGCGCGTGGGCTTGGGCGAGCGCCTGCACCACCGCCCCTCGGAATTGTCGGGTGGCGAGCGCCAGCGTGTGGCCCTGGCCCGCGCCTTGGTCAACGACCCGGCCTGCGTGCTGGCCGACGAGCCCACGGGCAACCTGGACCGCGAAACCGCCGACGGCGTGTTTGCGCTCATGCTTCAGTTGGCCCGCGAGCGCGGCACCGCCTTTGTGGTGGTCACGCACGACCAGGCCTTGGCCGCGCGTTGCGATCGGCAATTGCATTTGGTCAAGGGCGTGTTGCAAGCGCCGGTTTGAATTTTTCGAATGTGGATCGACACGCACTGCCACCTGGACGCGGCCGAGTTTGATGCCGACCGGGATGCGGTGCGCGAGGCCGCCCGCCAAGTGGGCGTGACGCGCTGCGTGATCCCGGCGGTGCACGCGGGCCACTGGCCCGAAGTGGCCCAATTGGCAGAGCGGCATGGCGACGCCTATGCCTTGGGCATCCACCCTTTGTATGTCCCGCAAGCGCAAGAAGCTGATCTGCTGGCGCTGGACCAAGCCTTGCACGAGCGCGCAGGCGACCCGCGCCTGGTGGCCGTGGGCGAAATCGGGCTGGACTTTTTTGTGCCCGAGCTGTGCACGCCGGACATGCGCGAGCGGCAATGGTTTTTTTACACCGCGCAACTGAAGCTGGCCCAAAAGCATGGCCTGCCCGTCATCCTGCATGTGCGGCGCTCGGCCGACCTCTTGCTCAAAGGCTTGCGCCAGTGCCGCATCACCTCAGGCATTGCGCACGCCTTCAACGGCAGCAGCCAACAGGCCCAGGCCTTTGTGGACATGGGCTTTGCGCTGGGCTTTGGCGGCACATTGACCTATGAGCGCTCATTGCAATTGCGCCGCCTGGCCTGCGAGCTGCCCCTGAGCGCCTTGGTGCTGGAGACCGACGCGCCCGACATCCCGCCGCAGTGGCTCTACCAAACGGCTGAGCAGCGGGCGCTGGGTGCAGCGCAGGGGCGCAACAGCCCTGCCGAGTTGCCGCGCATCGCGCAGGTGCTGGCCGGGTTGCGGGGTATGCCGCTGGTCGATCTGGCGGCAGCTAGCACCCGTAACGCACAACGGGTTTTGCCCAAACTGGCGGCCGCATGACCCGGCCTGTCTTGACTGAGCCTTGGGCCGAGTCCTTGACCATTCCCCGTTTGCAGGGTTTGCCGCCTTTGGTGGG
Source organism: Limnohabitans sp. (assembly GCF_017848645.1). Taxonomy (GTDB): domain Bacteria; phylum Pseudomonadota; class Gammaproteobacteria; order Burkholderiales; family Burkholderiaceae_C; genus Limnohabitans_A. Next base: position 28,940 of record NZ_JAFEIF010000059.1, read on the forward strand.
GCCGGGCACCCGCGTGCTGGTGCTGGGCAGTTTCCCCAGCGTCAAGTCTTTGCAGTTGCAGCAGTATTACGCGCACCCGCAAAACCATTTTTGGCGCATTGTGCAGGCCCTGTGGCCCGATGCGCCCTGGCCTGACGACCAGAACTACACCCGCCGCTGCGCGTGCTTGCTGGCCCAGGGTGTGGGGGTGTGGGATGTGTATGCCGAGTGTGAGCGTGAGGGCAGCCTGGACAGCGCCATCCGCCATGCCCAGTTGAACGACTTTCCGGCCTTGTTGCAGCGCTGTCCGCACTTGAGCGCCATCGCCCACAACGGCGGCGAGAGTTTCCGCCATGCCAAAGCGGTCGAAAAATCACTGGCACAAGCCGGATTGGCCGGGCAAGTCACGGTCCATCGCCTACCATCGACCAGTCCCGCGAATGCGTCCTGGACCTTTGAACAAAAACTCACCGCCTGGCGGGCGGTGCTGACCCCATGACCCGAAAAAAACCCTCTGCCTCCAGCCTCGAATTGCCCGAAGTCAAGTTCTCCGAAGACGGTGAGATCCGTTACCTGCATCTGGGCACCGAGTGGATTCAGGGCTCCATGTTTCTGGACCGGCCCTTTGACATCGAGCTGGAATATGTGCAGCGCATGTTTGCTTGGTTGCTGTTTTTGCCGCCGGTCGAAGTCAAGGGCGCACACGCCATGCAGCTCGGGCTGGGCGCAGGCACCATCACCAAGTTTTGCCATAAAAAACTCAAGATGACCTGCACCGCCGTGGAGCTGAACCCCGGTGTGCTGCACGCCTGCCGAGGCTGGTTTCGTTTGCCGCCCGATGATGAGCGCTTGCGCGTGGTGTTGGCCGATGCGTCGCTGGAAATCCAGAAGGACGAATGGCGCGGCACCGTGGATGCGCTGCAGGTCGATTTGTACGACGAAGAGGCCGCCGCCCCGGTGCTCGACACGCCCGACTTTTACCGCCATTGCCGCGAGTTGCTGACCCAGCAAGGCTGCATGACGGTGAACCTGTTTGGGCGCTCGTCGAGCTACGCCGAGAGTGTGGAGAAAATTTGTGCGGCCTTTGGCGAAGACGCGGTCTGGGCCTTCAAGCCCACGCGAGAGGGCAACGCCATTGTGCTGGCGCAACGCACCGCCAGCCGCCCATCGCGCGATGCGCTGCTGCAAATGGCCAGCGCCATCGAGGACAAGTGGGGCCTGCCTGCAACGAAATGGCTCAAGGTTTTCAAGCCCCTGACCAAATGAGTGCACACGCAAAAAAAGGCGCACCAGACCGGGGTGTGCATCAGGGTTAACCATGGGTTCGTCACCCCGGGGACATAGGTGTAACCCACATCCATCAAGTCGTCAGTTTCACGCAAAATAAGCCCAACTCAAAACAGAGGAGATATCGCGTGAACATCAAGAGTCAAAAAGACTTTTTCTCAGGATTGTTTTATTTGGTGGCGGGGGGGGCCTTTGCATTTGGCGCCACCAACTACAACGTGGGCACGGGTGCTCGAATGGGGCCGGGCTACTTCCCGCTCTTGCTCGGCATCTTGTTGGCCATCATTGGTGCATTTGTCATGTTCAAGGCCCTCACCGTGGAAACCCAAGACGGTGAAAAAATTGGCAAGTGGGCCTGGAAGCCTTTGTTCTTCATCATCACCGGCAACTTGTTGTTTGGCATCTTGCTCGGGGGCTTGCCCAGCATGGGCGTTCCGGCCATGGGTTTGATCGTGGCGATTTTTGGCACGACCTTGGTCGTCAGCCTGGCGGGAGACACATACAAACTCAAGGAAGTTTTGATTCTCTCCATCATCCTGTCCATTGGCAGTTACGGTGCATTCGTGAAGCTGTTGAATTTGCAGTTCCCCGTCTGGCCCACATTCATCACGGGTTGAGGAGAAATAATTCATGGAACTGTTTGACAACCTCGCCCTCGGTTTTGGGGTGGCTTTCACCTTTCAAAACCTGATTTACGCGTTCATCGGCTGTTTGCTCGGCACTTTGATTGGTGTCTTGCCCGGCGTGGGCCCTGTGGCCACCATTGCCATGCTCTTGCCCGCCACCTACGCGCTGCCCCCTGTGGCTGCGCTGATCATGTTGGCCGGTATTTATTACGGCGCTCAATATGGTGGCTCGACCACCGCGATTTTGGTGAACCTGCCCGGCGAAGCCTCGTCGGTGGTGACCATGATCGACGGCTACCAGATGGCCCGCAAAGGCCGCGCAGGCCCTGCTTTGGCAGCGGCTGGTTTGGGCTCGTTTTTTGCCGGTTGCGTGGGCACCTTGGTGTTGGCAGCTTTTGCGGTCCCCCTGACTGAAGTGGCTTTCAAGTTCGGTCCGGCCGAATATTTCTCGCTGATGGTGTTGGGCCTGATTGGCGCTGTGGTGCTGGCTTCTGGCTCCCTCATCAAGGCCGTGGGCATGATCGTGTTGGGTTTGTTGATGGGCCTGATCGGCACCGACGTGAACTCGGGTGTGGCCCGTTTCAGCTTCGACATCCCTGAGTTGACCGACGGCGTGGGTTTCATCGTGATCGCCATGGGCGTGTTCGGTTATGGCGAGATCATCTCCAACCTGTCCAAGCCCGAAGAAGACCGCGAAGTCTTCACGGCCAAAGTGACGGGCCTGATGCCCACTGCCGAAGACTTCAAGAACATGGTGCCTGCTGTGCTGCGCGGTACGGCTTTGGGTTCTGCTTTGGGCATCTTGCCAGGCGGCGGTGCACTGTTGGCGGCTTTTGCCACTTACACCATCGAGAAGAAAACCAAGCTCAAGCCCGGTGAAGTGCCGTTTGGCCAAGGCAACATCCGCGGTGTGGCTGCGCCCGAGTCGGCCAACAATGCCGCTTCGCAGACATCCTTCATTCCTTTGCTGACTTTGGGCATTCCGCCCAACGCCGTGATGGCTTTGATGGTGGGCGCGATGACCATCCACAACATCCAGCCCGGCCCTCAGGTCATGACCAGCAACCCCGAGTTGTTCTGGGGCCTGATCGCCTCGATGTGGATTGGCAATGCCATGCTGATCATCTTGAACTTGCCGCTGATCGGCATCTGGATCAAGTTGCTGTCGGTGCCTTACCGCTGGTTGTTCCCGGCCATTGTGTTGTTCTGCGCGATTGGCGTTTATTCGACCAACAACAACACCTGGGACATCTGGATGGTGGCCATGTTCGGTGTGGTGGGCTACACCTTCATCAAACTCGGCATGGAGCCTGCACCATTGCTGCTGGGCTTCATCCTGGGTCCGATGATGGAAGAAAACCTGCGCCGCGCCATGCTCTTGTCGCGTGGTGACTGGAGCGTGTTTGTCACGCGCCCCTTGTCGGCCAGTTTGCTGGCCATGGCTTTGCTGCTTTTGATCATTGTGGCTTTGCCCTCTATCAAGTCCAAACGCCAAGAGGCTTTTGTCGAAGAGTGACGCGCCTCTCGGTTTGATGGGGCCTGAGTGCCCCCTGCAACGGCCTCTTTGGAGGCCGTTGTCTTTTGGGGCCGCAGTTTTCAGGGTCGTGATTTTTGGGCCCTTGTCCTTGGGTTCGACACGCCGATACAGACCGTGGTCTTGTCACTTGGGCGCTGCACTGGCGCAAGGCCTCTGACACAATCGTTTTTTTGAATTTGCGCTTGACTCGGGTAGAGGACCTTCACCATGAAAAAACGACATCTCCTGCGTGGCCTGTGTGCCGCCACCTTGGCCGTGGCCAGCTTGGGCCTGGCCCAGGCGCAGAGCTACCCCAGCAAAGCCGTGCGCCTGATCGTGCCGTTCCCGGCGGGTGGCGCGACCGATTTGTTTGCCCGCACCTTGTCGCAAAAAATCAGCGAAAAACTGGGTCAGCCGCTGGTGGTCGAAAACCGCCCCGGCGCTGGTGGCACCTTGGGCTCTGACTTGGCAGCCAAGGCCACGCCAGACGGCTACACCTTGCTGCTGTCGACCTCCAGCACGCACTCGATTGGCCCCAATCTGAATCCGCGCATGCCTTACGACGCGGTGCGCGACTTCACGCCCATTGCCCATTTGGGCAACGCACCCAGCATCATGCTGGTGCCCAACAACTCGCCCGCCAAAACCGTTAAGGAATGGGTCGAGTACGCCAAAAAGAATCCCGGCCGCCTGAACTACGCATCAAGTGGCAACGGCACCATCGTGCAGTTGTCGGCCGAGCTGTTCAAGGCCCAGGCCGATGTGTTTGTGGTGCACATCCCCTACAAGGGCACGGCGCTGGCCATCCCCGACCTGATTTCGGGCAAAGTGGACGTGCTGTTTGACAGCTTGCCCACCGGCATGCCGCATGTGCGCGACGGCCGCTTGCGTGCCCTGGGCGTGACCACCCTCAAGCCCACAGCGCTCGCACCGGGCATCCCAGCCATCGCCGATGTCTTGCCCGGCTATGAGTCCAACACCTGGTTTGGTTTCTTTGGCCCCAAAAACCTGCCCGCCGAGGTGGTCAGCCGCATCAACACGGCGGCCAACCAGGTGCTCAAAGACCCTGAAGTGATGGACAAACTCTTGCGCTTTGGCATTGAACCTGTTGGCGGCACCCCCGCCCAGTTCACCACCACACTGGCCAGTGAATCGGCCAAGTGGAAAAAGATCATCACCGAACGCAAGATCACCCTGGAATGACATGAACTTCGACTACCAATTCCCCTACACCAGCACCCGCTTGCCGCTGTTTGCGCGCAATGTGGTCTCCACCTCGCACCCGCTGGCCGCGCAAGCGGGCCTGCGCATGATGCTCAAGGGCGGCAACGCGGTGGATGCCGCCATTGCGGCCGCTGCCGTCATCACCCTGACCGAGCCCGTGAGCTGCGGTTTGGGATCGGACGCTTTCGCCATCCTTTGGGACGGCAAGGAGCTGCATGGCCTCAACTCGTCAGGCCCCGCGCCTGCCACCTGGACGCCCGAGTACTTTCACCGCAAATACGGCGCTGAAGCCAAAACACCGCCCAAGCGCGGCTTTGACTCGGTCACCGTGCCCGGTGCCGTGGCCGGTTGGGTGGCGCTGAGCGACCGTTTTGGCAAGCTGCCCTTTGCCGACTTGATGGAGCCCGCCATCGAGGTGGCCGAGCGCGGTTATTTAATTCCCGTGGTGGTGCAGCAAAAGTGGGCCGCGGCCACACCCGAGCTGCAGTCGCAGCCCGGCTTTGCGCAAAGCTTTTTGCCCTGGGGCCGTGCGCCACAAGTGGGCGAGTTGTTCCAGTTCAAAAACGCGGCGCGGGGCCTCAGAGCCATTGCAGCCACCAAAGGCCAAGCGCTGTATGGCGGCGAAATCGCCGAAGCCATTGAAAAGTTTGCCAAGGACAACGGCGGCAGCATCACCGCCAAAGACCTGGCCGACTTCAAGCCCGAGTGGGTCAAGCCTATGGCGCAAGACTACCGGGGCTACACCCTGCACGAGATCCCACCCAACGGCCAAGGCATCGCCGCGCTGATCGCGCTGGGCATCCTGTCCAACTTCGACATGGCCAGCCACAAGGTGGACAGCGCCGACTCGCAGCACCTGCAGATCGAAGCGATGAAACTCGCCTTTGCCGATACCTACCGCTACGTGGCTGACCCGCGCTTCATGGAGCTGCCGCCAGAGCAAATGCTGGACCCGGCCTACTTGGCCAGCCGCGCCAAGCTGATCGACATGAAGAAGGCGCAAGACTTCAAGGCCGGCAACCCGGTCAAGGGCGGCACGATTTACCTCACGGCCGCCGACGAAAACGGCATGATGATCAGTTTCATCCAAAGCAACTACATGGGCTTTGGCTCGGGTGTGGTGGAGCCGACTTACGGCATCAGTTTGCAAAACCGGGGCCATGGATTCAGCACCGACCTGCAGGGCCAAAACCCTGCCAACCTGGTGTTGCCGGGCAAACGGCCTTTCCAGACCATCATCCCGGCTTTTGTCACCAAAGACGGCCAGCCGGTCATGAGCTACGGCGTGATGGGCGGCAACATGCAGCCCCAGGGCCACATGCAAACCCTGGTGCGCATGCTGGACTACGGCCAGAACCCGCAAGCGGCGTGTGACGCACCGCGCTGGCGCTTCAACACGGGCCTGAACATCAACGTCGAAGCCGCGATGAACGGCGCCACGGTGCAAGAGCTGATTGCACGCGGCCACCAACTCGACATCATCAGCGACTCTTACCAGGACTTTGGTGCCGGCCAATTCATTTGGCGCATGGGCGACCCGGCCGTGCAGGGCTACCAAGCCGCCAGTGACCCGCGCCGCGACGGTCAGGCCGTGGGCTTTTGATGGTGCTCAGCCCCACGCCACACCTGACCACGGGTTTGTTGCTGGCGGCCGCCGGGTCCATGGCCTTCAGTGGCAAGGCCATCATTGTCAAGCTGGCGTACCGGCACGGCGTGGACGCGGTCACCCTGGTCATGTGGCGCATGCTGCTGGCTCTGCCTTTGTTTGTGCTCATGGCCTGGTGGGCCGGGCGGGGCAAAGCGTCGCTCACCCGGCAAGACTGGCTGGGCGTGCTGGGTCTCGGTTTTTGTGGTTACTACCTGTCGAGTTTTCTGGACTTTTGGGGCCTGGAGTTCATCAGCGCGTCTTTGGAGCGCCTGATCCTTTACCTCAACCCCACGCTGGTGCTTTTGCTCGGCTGGTTCCTGTTCAAAAAACGCATCACCCAACGCCAGGGTGTGGCCATGGCCATCAGCTACTCGGGCGTGTTGCTGGTGTTCGGCCACGAGGTGGGCTTGGCCGGGCCACATGCGGCTTGGGGGGCTTTGCTGGTGTTTTTGAGCGCGGCCAGTTACGCCGTGTACATGACTTACAGCGGGCAGCTGGTGCAGCGCCTGGGCTCTCTGCGCCTGGCGGGCCTGGCCACCTCGGTGGCCTGCGCATTTTGTTTGCTGCAGTTTGTGCTGCTCAGGCCCCTGGCCACCGCCTGGGTGCCCGAGCCCGTGTTGTGGCTGTCGCTGCTCAACGCGACGGCTTGCACCGTGCTGCCCGTGCTCTTGGTCATGATGGCCATCGAGCGCATTGGGCCAGGCCTCACATCGCAAACGGGCATGATCGGCCCCATGTTCACCCTGCTCATGGGCGTGTGGATTTTGGACGAGCCGTTCAACATGTGGATCATCGCCGGGACCGTGCTGGTCTTGAGCGGTGTGTTTTGGGTCACGCGGCCAGCGGGTCGCAAACCGTGATGCGGCCAATGGGCCACATCGCATCAACTTCAGGAGATTGACATGGACTTGGGCATTGCAGGCAAATGGGCTTTGGTAGGTGGCGCAAGCAAAGGCTTGGGCTGGGGTTGCGCACGGGCCTTGGCCCTGGAAGGCGTGAACGTGGTCATGGTGGCACGCGGCGCCGAGGTGCTGAACAAAGCCGTGGACGACTTGCGCGTCGAAACAGGTGGCAAGGTTCAGCTGATTGGCGTTGCGGTGGACATCACCACCGAAGCCGGTCGCGAAGCCATCTGGAACGTGGCGGGCGGCCCCGGCAAGGACTACGACATCGTGGTCACCAACGCGGGTGGCCCACCGCCCGGGGATTTTCGCGACTGGGACCGCGAGGCCTGGCTCAAGGCCATCGACGGCAATATGCTCACCCCCATCGAACTCATCAAAGCCACCGTGGACCGCATGGCCGCACGCGGCTTTGGCCGCATCGTCAATATCACCAGCAGCGCCGTCAAAGCGCCCATCGACGTGCTGGGCCTGTCCAACGGCGCACGCAGCGGCTTGACAGGCTTTGTGGCCGGTGCTTCGCGCAGCGCCATCGCGGCCAAAGGTGTGACCATCAACAACCTGCTGCCCGGTAAATTCGACACCGACCGCATCCGCTCGACCTTGCCCGCCATGGCGCAAAAGCAAGGCAAAACGGTGGAAGAGCTGCGCGTGATCCAGCAAGCCCAAATCCCGGCCGGGCGCTACGGCAACCCGCAGGAGTTCGGCGCGATCTGCGCCTTCTTGTGCAGCCAGCACGCGGCTTACATGACGGGTCAGAACGTGCTGGCCGATGGCGGGTCTTACGCCGGGACGTATTGATACCGTTCAGTGGACTGCTTTGAAGTGCTGCCATCGCTGACAGGCGATGGCAGCAGCTTTATCGCCGGGTTGCAGGGTCACGAAGAGTTGAGTTAGTGGGTCGAGGGGCCTATTTAGGCTGGGAGCAGTCAATCCTCCTCAATGTCTGAGAGGCGGCTTCATCTTCCGCCGCTCGCGTATCCGTTGCACGAGCGACCACAGCCACATAAGTGCAGCGTCAATACCGTGGTTGCGGGCGCTTTCGTTTCGAATGCTCGTGGCGCGAGACGCATGATATGAGTACGGAAAAAGCCAAAATATTTCAACCAAAAGTATGCTGTATATTTATCCTTAAGCGAATCAATGCAATAAAAATTCGTCTTCAAAATTTAGGGTGGCACGTTTTGTTGTTCCGTCCAGACCTATCGCCTCGACGATGCTCTGTGCGCGCTTCGGATCTTTGCCGGTACTCGACCTTGATCGGCGGCCTATTGCTCGCCGCCCACTGTTTGTTCCCGAGAGGCGTAAATGGTTAACTTCCCGGTCTTCGAGCGCGTGCGCGTTACGGAATATGGGCTCTATGTCGGTACGGCCGACAAGCCAGGCCTCGACCATCATTTCGTCGATGGTGTCAACGTTATTGTCGGCATCAACGGCCTCGGCAAGACTACGCTGCTCAACATACTGCTGCGCTCATTGTCTGGAGCCTCAGACGTGCCGGGCGACGACGCCCTGGGTGATAAGAAGCGCCGCCTAATACCAGTGGAGCGAAACTGGTTTCGCAAGAGGGTTCCCGATGATGCAGTTAACGCGAAGGTGACGATCTGGTTCAATCTCGGTGAGCGGCATTTTGAAGTCACGCGCTCGCTGGCCAACCTAGATGTCTTGGAGCTGTGGGTGGATCAGCAACAAGTTCCTCACCGGCGAGCCGCTGAGCTGGAAGCCGTGTACCGCGACGTGGTTCAAGCAGCCGCTGGACTGTCGTCGTTCGATGATTTCGTATTCCTGCTGCGCTATGTCATCTTCTACTTGGAAGATCGCCGTAGCTTGGTCTGGGACCCGGCCGCGCAGGGGGACATCTTGGGCATCCTCTTCGGTGCTATGGGAGCGCGCACGCACTACGTCGAGCTCTTCAACGACCTCCTCAGCAAAGACAGCGAGTACCGAAACATGCACGCGGTGGTGCACGGACGCAAGCGAAAGCTCGACAAGCAGAACAGCACGATTGAGGGCGGTCAGATCGAAATGTTGGTTAAGACGCTCGACGAGCGTCGTAGTCAGCTGAAGGGTCTCGCTGCGCGGAAGAACGAACTGAGTCGGGATCGCGACGAGCTACGCGAGCAGATGGAGAACCGCCGGCAAGAGATTCACGAGAAACGTTCATCGTTGGCGGTCCAGCTCAACTCTTTCTACGAATCGTTCTTCCCATCACTGGAAGGCCCGGCTCGATACCTTTTGGCGCACTTCGAGGCGGGTGTAGGATGCCTGGTCTGCGGCAATAAGGGCAAGGAGGTGACGCAGCGCGTCGCCACAAAGCTCATGATGAGCAGCTGCCCGGTATGTGACAGTCTGCTGGAGGACGCTCACAGCCCCATAACGGATCCCTTTGCTGGCGAAGACATCGAAGCACAGCGCCTGGAGATTGCAGCAGCCGAGTTTGATCTCGCCGCTATGGCAGCGCCGCTGCAGTCGGTGGAGGAAGATTATTCGACAATGTCAGCGGAGCTCGTTTCGGTAACCGGCATCATCGTCGATCTCGAGCTTCAGCTCAAGAAACTTGGGCAGACCATCCCTGCTGTGATGGCCCAAAGGGACGAACTCCAACAACAAATGCTGAGCTTCGAAGCAGTGCTCAACCAGCTGGACGTCGAGCGAGTCGAGTTGGCCAAGAAGTTCGGAGAGTTGGCTGAAGTCATTCATCAGGAAGTTCAGGCAGTATCTTCGAAAATCGAGCAAACCTTCGCGAGATACATCAGCGGATTCTTAGCCGAGCAATGCGAGATCAAGTATTCGCCACGCTATCGGCAACTAGGGCAGCGGGCCAATACTGAGCAGTTTCCATTTCCTCATTTCATCCCAGCGCTCACTTCAGGTGTTCATCGCGGTGGCGCGACTGTGCGCGAGGCAGGGCAATCGGTCTCGGAGTCACAGAAGGAGTTCATCGACCTCGCCTTTAGGATGGCCTTGCTGGCATTGGCTGCGCCCGGTGCTCCGACCATGCTGATTCTGGAGACGCCGGAGGCCAGCCTCGATTCGGTCTTCGTGCCGCGCGCTGCTGACCTTCTCCGTAGATTTGCCACCAAGACTGGCGCTGCCCACGGTACGCGACTGATCGCCTCATCCAACGTCAACCGCGAGGAAATGATCCCAGCGCTCTTTGGTGCCTATCCGGACAAGCAGTTTTACGGCCAAGTAGTTGACGAGCAAGTGAGCGAGATGCCGGAGACGATCCCTCCCGAAGCTCGCGAATCCCATGTTCTGGATTTGATCAAGATTGCGGCACCCACCCGCGCGTTAGATAGGTTTCGCGCTGCCTATGAGGAGGAACGAGATTTGGCGATCTATCCTGAACGCCGTGCTGGCTCGGAGGCGCTATGAGTCAGCACGACCTCAAGCAAGGCGAATCCGACCGGAATTCGGTGAGCCTGGAAAGCGCTGGTATGTGGAAGGCTTGGGTGGTGTTGTGCATTTCCGAATCCCAACGCATGGGACTCACACCAGTGTCCACGGCACAGTTGCACGTCATCCTGTATTTGGCCAATACGTTGGCCGATTTTTATGGCGTCACGCGAGTCCGCGGTCGTGTGCTGAAGCGTGGGGCGTATCCGTTCTTTCCTGACGTTCAGCGTGAGGTCGACCGTCTGGCATTTGCTGGCGTGCTCAAGATAGAGCATGTGGAATTTGGTGTAAAAGGGCACCTCGCTGCGCACTACGCTTTGGGCGAGCGCGGCGCGCAGATCAGCCAGGCCATCGGCGCTCATTTGATGGAAGCACAAAGAACCGCTCAGCTGCTTTGCGAACTTGTTTGCGCCTGTTTTGGCCGGTTTCTATATGAGCGCGCTGACATCGGCGCGATCGATGCAAACTACGGTGATGCCCTTATCCTCGATGGCGAGGTAGTGGATTTTTCCGAATGGAGTTCTGACAATAAGAACATGGGCTTGGCACGCCTGCTCCTCGATAAACTTCGCGCTTTACGCCCAGACGCCCAGCGGGACGGAGTGAGGTTGTATTGCGACTACTTGGACAAGGCATTGGCCCCAGCATGAACGCAAGCTCCATCACTGTCCCCGGCTTAGGGGGCGCGAACCAGCAAGCAGTTGCTGCTGTCGTTAGCAACGGCGCAGCCGTCGTGTCTGTCGCCGATGTGGGCACAAAGGAGTCGTTCCTGGATGCCTGGACGCGTAGACTTGTAGATCATGCACGAATACTTCGGACTAAAGGTGAGGCGCTCGCGCATCCTGTCGTGCTGATCTATGTACCTGATTGGGCCAGGGTCGGCAAGGAACTTGGCTGGGTGCGTCGCCCTATGCTCGGATCCCGTGTCGCCGATGCGCTGTCTGGAACATTGGGTGTCGGCGCCTTGAATGCCGGCGCGTTCACGAGGCCGCAGCAGATAGTGGACGTCAATGATGTGGAGCAGACTATCGCGCAGGCTGGCTTAGGCAGCTGCCTCACGATTGCCCTGATGAGCACGACAGAGCTCTGGATCTGGATGCAAGGGCTAGACGCGGAAACGCAGCCATCTCAGAAACTGCTGGACGATGCACCGGCAGCCTTGAACCTCAATACGCTCGATGACAAGCTCAGTGAATTTTATGAGAAGGTGGCGCGACAAACCGTGACATGGTGGAAGGATGCGAAAGAGCGCGTCACGGTTAGCCCTCCAGAGGCGATCGTGCAGAACGATCTGTGGTTGTACCTATTGGGCGCGTACGCTGACCGTGCAAAAGTGAAGCAGGAAATAAAAATCGGTAATGGGCGCGCGGACCTAATATTTACTCCGGATCACAATTCAGACAGTAGCGCGGTGTTCGAGCTGAAAGTAACGCGCGACTGCCATACGCCTCAGCCTGGCACCTCGACTCCCACCAAGATCGGACTGCGCGATAACGTCAAATGGGCTGTGTCGGGCGTTCAGCAGACTCACGCCTATCGAGAACAAGAAAAGCTCGATGGAGCTTTTCTGTGTGTTTACGACTTCTGCGCAGGCAATCGCCAGGAAATCGAGAAAGCCGTGCAGGACGCCGCAATTCAACTCAACGTCATAGGGCGCAGGTACTGGATCACAGCTTCGAACGAAGAGCATCGGAAGGAACGCTTCCCGCTGCTCGCACCGAGTACAAGCGCAGCTCCTGCAGCAAGCGGCCAAGTGACAGTCACCGCATCGCCGAGCTCAATCGCACAGCCAACTACTCCGCCCTTGTCAAAAAGGCCTTGACGATTGGGACTAAAGGCTAAGCTCGACGATGCTTTCGGCAAGCTGGTAGCTGCCACCTTGCTGTGCGCTTGCGCGCATCTGGCGAACCTCCTTTGTAGCCACGCGACCAAAACCCATACTTCGAGCCAGCTCGGCTAGCACGATGGCGACCTCGATGCGTGTATTTGCGTAGCGAGAGTCGCCTACAACTATCATGACGCGGCCGTCATTTGCAAGCAGCCGCTTGGATTGTTCAAGCACTAGTTCCAAATCTCGGAAGTACGCGCCAACCATTTCCGGTATGTTCTTGTCCCACAATGAGTGACGCTGTTCATCTAGGGCTTTCAATGTGCGCGACAGAGTACTGGATTTGCCGATGGGGCCTTCGTAGCCACGCCTGATTTGCACATGTGACCGCAATGTCTCGTTGCGCAGGCGGGTGTTGTCGGCAGCGCAGCCGAAGTAACCCAGGACCCAAAGCTCCACGTTGTAGATATCTGTGTAGTCGAAAGAATTTGGATACGGCGGAGAGAAGACGATCAGGTCGGCGGGCTCCTGAACCTGCTGCAGCGCCGCTCGTGAATCTCCATTGACCACTGTGACCCGTGATCGCGGACGCCCCTCGAAACGCAGCACGTCTTCGAACGACGTGTTGAATTGGCGGCCGAAGTATTCATCAAGTTTTGCAATCGTGGGCTGCTTGAGCTTCCATGCACTTCGATAGCGACGGCCTTTGCCGTTCACATAGACGTTGCTGCAGTCCACCAGCACAGCGCCGAGTACCACGCGAAAGAAGCGTTGTACGTCGGCATCCTGGATGGACTCAATGCAACTCAGGTACTGCGCTAGACGCCCTGCAACGTCGCGCGGGAAGATCCAGCGATCCTTCTCATTTGATTCGATGAACGTCGGTGGCCAATGCTCCAGACTGGTGAAGTCTGTGGGTGTGTTGAGCAGCTGCGCATGGAAGTCAGCTGCGGCCGAGCGCAACTTCTCTGCGGTCAGCGGGCTCACCTTGGCCTTGATGACATCCGCCAGGAACGGATTGACTTCCACCGTGGTTGCATCGATCGAGAGCAGCTGTGATGTGATGGCGCTGGTGCCTGACCCTCCAAAAGGGTCGATGACGTGTTGAGGGCGATACCCGAGCGATCCTATGGCCGCGGCGACGAACTCCGGTGAGAACGCTTCTTTGAAACGGAACCAGCGTTGGAATGCCGTTTCATGCCCATGCAGATATGTCGTGAGGGCGGCGCCAGTTGCGATTGGACGGCCACGTTTTTCGGAGCCCGACCTTGTGTCGAACCAATCGGGAGCCGTCGTGAAATGATCACGCAGCGTTTGAAGATAGCGCTCGGGTGGGTTTCGCATAGTTGATCTGAATTGTGGCAGACCGTGTCACTTGGAGGCCCCAGCGCAACTGGCTGCTGCGTGAAGGAACCTGAGTTGCCCCGGTTTTGCGCGTAGGCCTATTGGTTTAAGTCAGACGGTCGCGGTCATACCAGCTCGTTTTTGGTGATAGGTAGCCCAGAACTCGACCGCCGACTTCCTAGAATATCCCATAGTAAGCTATAAGTCCTCTCTAATGGCTGCAGATCCCCTCGATCCGGGCATTACTGCCCAGCGATCGAACGGGTCAATGACCGGTAGGAGGACACTAAGGGGCATTTGTTTGGAGAGGATGAAGGTCCGTAATCGCTGCAAAGCAGTCTTTCGTCAAATCACTGCCCATGCTCGAAGCAAAAAATCGATGTTTGAAATTTTGGGTTCGGCTGGGTCAAAACCGCTCGTCTTATTTCCTGGACGACACCCAAATCCCGCCAATGATGAGCGCAAACGCCAGCCCGTGGAACATCTGGGGCAACTCGCCTAAAAAGGCGGCTGAGAAGATGGCCGCAAACAGCGGTGTGAGGTTGGCAAAAAAGCCCGCCACCGCAGGGCCTGCCTGCTGAATGCCCAGCCCCCAACAGCGGTAGGCCAGCACGGCCGGACCCACCGCCACAAAGGCCAGCGCACTGACGAGCGGCCAGCCCCAAGTGATCTGCGCATCGGTCAGGCCCCATTCCATGCCTGCAAACAGGCCTGACCAAGCCAGGCCAAACACCACTTGCGCCAGCAAAAAGGCGGCCCAGTCGTTGCGGATGGCTTCGGGCTCGTCTTTGCGACTGAGCAGCCAGCTGTACCAGGACCAGCAGGCCGTCGCCAGCAAAATGAAAAAGTCACCGATCACCAAGCGCACCGCCATGAGTTGCGCCCAGTCGCCTCGCGACAAGACCACCAGCACGCCCAGAATGGACAGCACTGCGCCGTAGATTTGGGCGCGGCGAACCGGGGCCTGAAAAAACAGCGCCCCGATGGCCAGCATCCACACAGGACCACTGGCGGCCACCAGGGTTACGTTCAGCGGGGTGGAGGTTTGCAGGGCCAAGTATTGCAGCGCGTTGTAGCAGCCCACGCCCAACAAACTGAGCAGCGCAAAACGCCGCCAGTGCTGCCACAGACCGCTGCTGCGTCGCAGCACCCAAGAGGCCAAAGGCAGCAAGATGAACAAGGCCACAGCCCAGCGCAGAAAATTGAGCGTGACGGGTGGCACCAAATCGTTGACCAGGCGGCCCACCACCGCGTTGCCTGCCCACAGCAAAGGCGGGACCGTCAGCAGCAAGGCGGTCAGGGGCGAGAGTTTTTGTGACATGCGGCACTGTATCGGCATTCGGGTTTTCCCGCTGTCGCCAAACTGTCCGCCAACTGCCCCTGATTTGGGCTGGGGCTCACGTTTCATGGCAAAGTGTCCGGTCTCAAACCACATTCCAACAGGAGAACACCATGAGCCTTGCAGTCCAGATCGACCAGAACGGCGGTCCCGAAGTCATGAAATTGGTCGATGTCACGGTGGGCGAGCCCGGCCCTGGCGAGATCCGCATCCGCCACAAAGCCATTGGCCTGAACTTCATCGACGTGTACCAGCGCGGTGGTTTGTACCCGCTGCCCATGCCCCTGAAATTGGGCATGGAAGGCTCGGGCGTGGTCGAAGCCGTGGGCGAGGGCGTGACGCACCTGAAAGTGGGCGACCGCGCAGCCTATGCCAGCCAGCCGCCCGGCAGCTACTGCGAAGTGCGCGTGATGCCCGCCAAGTGCGTGTGCAAGTTGCCCGATGCGATCTCGTTCGAAACAGGCGCGGCCATGATGCTCAAGGGCCTGACAGCGCAGTATTTGCTCAAGCGCACGCTGCCCCAGGGTGGCCTGAAAGCCGGTGACTTTGTGCTGTTCCATGCCGCAGCCGGTGGTGTGGGCCTGATCGCCTGCCAGTGGGCCAAGGCTTTGGGCCTGCGCCTGATCGGCACGGCTGGCAGCGACGCCAAGTGCGCACTGGCTTTGGCCAACGGCGCGGAGTTCTGCATCAATTACTCCACCGAAGACTTCCAGGCCAAGGTCAAGGAAATCACCGGCGGCAAAGGTGTGAAAGTGGTGTACGACTCGGTGGGCAAAGACACTTGGGACAAGTCGCTCGACTGCTTGGCCCCCTTCGGTTTGATGGCCAGCTTTGGCAATGCCTCAGGCCCTGTGGCCCCGTTTGCGCCGGGCATCCTCGGCCCTAAGGGCTCGATCTATGTGACGCGCCAGACCTTGTTCAGCCACATCACCACCCTCGAAAACACCCAAGAGATGGCCGATGATTTGTTCGAGGCGGTGACCAGCGGCAAAGTCAAGATCCACATCGACCAGACTTTCCCGCTGGCGCAAATTCAGGACGCCCACATCGCCCTGGAAGCCCGCAAGACCACGGGTTGCACCATCATCACTTTGTAACGGAAAGTCCGAAGGCTGAGGCCGTGGGAGCCCACCCCTGTGGGCGATGGTTTTTAAGGGCGTGTGCCACGCCCATCGCCCACGGGGTGGGCTCCTACAAACACCCTCTTGATTTTGTGCCATCGCCCATGGGCTGGGCGTCTGCATGAAAAACTTCAGACTTCAGGCTGCCAGCTTGGCCTTGGGCGCGATGGTCTCCAGCGCTTCGCGCAAGATCTGCAAAGTGCGCGGCACCTGGTGCCATTTGTCCAGGCCAAACAAACCCATGCGGAAGGTGCGGAAGTCGGCGGGTTCGTCGCACTGCAAGGGCACACCCGCAGCGGTTTGCAGGCCCAGCGCCAGGAACTTCTTGCTGCTCTGGATGTCCGGGTCGGTGGTGTAACTCACCACCACGCCGGGCGCTTCAAAACCGGGTGCCGCCACGCTGGGGAAGCCGTGCTCCTGAAGTAAGGAGCGCACTTGTCGACCCAGTGCCATTTGTTCTTCACGCACCTTGGCAAAGCCATAGGCTTCGGTTTCCAGCATGGCTTCTTGCAGGCGCAGCAGCGCATCGGTGGGCAAGGTCGTGTGGTACATGTGGCCACCGCCTTCGTAGGTCTCCATCACTTGCAGCCACTTTTTCAGGTCCATGGCAAAGGTCGTGCTGGTCGTGCCGTCAATCGCCTGGCGGGCGCGTTCGCTCAGCATGACCATGGCGCAGCAAGGCGAGCTGCTCCAGCCTTTTTGTGGCGCGCTGATCAACACATCCACGCCCGTGGCTTTCATGTCCACCCACATGGCACCCGAGGCGATGCAGTCCAGCACCAGCAAGCCACCCACGGCATGCACCGCGTCGGCCACGGCTTTCAGGTAGCCGTCGGGCAGCATCATGCCGGCAGCGGTCTCCACATGTGGGGCGAACACCAAAGCGGGTTTTTCTGCGGCAATGGCGGCAGTCACCTCGGCAATCGGGGCGGGTGCCCAGGCCGCTTGTGAGCCGTCTGCGATGCGTCGGGCCTTGAGCACGCTGTGGCTCTTGGGGATATGGCCCATGTCAAAAATTTGCGTCCAGCGGTAGCTGAACCAGCCGTTGCGAATGACCATCACATGCTGGTTGGTGGCGAACTGGCGCGCCACCGACTCCATGCCAAAGGTGCCGCTGCCCGGTACCAAGGCGACCGAGTGGGCTCCATAGACTGTTTTGAGCATGCGCGAGATGTCGGTCATCACCCCGCCAAAGCGCTTGGACATGTGGTTCAAGGCGCGGTCGGTGTAGACCACCGA
>NZ_JAFEIF010000020.1 GCF_017848645.1 Limnohabitans sp.
AGCGCCGCGCATGTCTGTTTGCTTTTTGTGATGCCTGAATTGTCGACTGCACAGCTGAATTGGCGCTTTCAGTGCGTCAGTATTTCAGCAGCCTGTTAATGCAACGTAGAACGCCAACCCAGTCCCAAAACCTGGTCCGCGTCCACACAGCTTTTTTGAAATTGTCGCAACAGCTTTGCGCCATAGGTTTTAGAACAACCCTGGTACCCGGCTCCTGCAACTCCCCACCCGCACCATCAGGCGCAGCAGGCTTGAAGCGTTCAACTATAACGGCGCAAATACCCCAAATTAGCTAAAAACCAGCTTCGCCCGTCCTCTCTTGATCGGCTGTTATACTGTTCATCCATACAGTATCCAGCGCCCCCCATGCTCGCCCTCATCGACGGCAACAACTTCTACGTCTCCTGCGAACGCGTCTTCCAGCCCTGGCTGCAAGGCCGGCCGGTGGTTGTGCTGTCCAACAACGACGGCTGCGCCATTGCCCGCAGTGACGAAGCCAAAGCCCTGGGCATCAAGATGGGCGCGCCTTACTTCCAGCTGCGCGAGCTCGAGCGCGACGCCGGCCTGATCGCCCTGTCGGCCAACTTCGCCCTCTATGGCGACATGAGCGACCGCATGATGAGCCTGGCCGCAGGCCTGGGCCACAACCAAGAGGTCTATTCCATCGACGAAAGCTTTGTCGACCTCAGCGGCATCCGTGGCGACCTGGTGCGCCGCGCCCGCACCATCCGCAAACGCATCCACCAATGGATCGGCATCCCGACCTGCATCGGCATCGGCCCCACCAAAACCCTCGCAAAATTAGCCAACGCCATCGCCAAAAGCGCCGAACGCAAACCCGGCAGCTACCCGGCCCAACACGCCCAAATCTGCCACCTGGGCGCATGCACCCCCGAAGAACTGCAGGCCCTGCTGCAGGCCACCGAAGTGGGCGACGTGTGGGGCGTGGGCCGCAAGATCGGGGCGCAACTGCGCGAAAACGGCATCCACACCGCGCTGGATCTGCAGCGCATGAGCCCGGCCGCCGCCAAAGCGGGCTGGTCGGTGGTGCTGGAAAAAACCGTGCGCGAACTGAACGGCACGCCCTGCATCGAGTTCGAAGACGAACCCCCGCCCAAACAACAAATCGCCTGCACCCGCAGCTTTGGCCACCCGGTGACCGAGCTGATCGAGCTGCAAGAAGCCATCACCGAATTTGCCTGCCGCGCCGCAGAAAAACTGCGCAAACAAGGCAGCCACACGGGCCAAATCATGGCTTTCATCCGCACCAGCCCCTTCCGGCAACAAGACCCGCAATACAGCCGCAGTGCCAGCATCCCCCTGCCCAGCCCCACCAGCGACAGCGCCCACATCACCCAGGCGGCCAACGCCATCGTCAAACGCCTGTACAAACCCGGCTTCAAATACGCGAAAGCAGGCGTGATGCTGATGGACCTGCAACCGGCCACCCGCGAACAGCTGACACTGGACTTTGACGACACCATGCCCGAAAACCGCGTGCGCCTGATGCTGGCCATGGACCAGCTGAACCAGCGGTATGGGCGAGGGACGTTGAAGCTGGCCAGTGCGGGCGCTCCGAAGGCGATGAAGTTGTGGGCGATGAAACAAGAGCGGATGACGCCTGCTTACACCACCGATTGGGCCAAGCTGCTGATGGTGGGCACGGACGCATGACCGTGCACAGGCTGGCCCTGTTGCTTTGCCCCTGCCTCAAGGCGGGCTGAGCCACTGCACGGCCATCTCGGTCAACAGGGCCAAGGTGGCTTGCTGGGTGAGGGTGCTGGGGCGTTGTGCGCTGATGGCGGTGGTCAGCTGGATGTGCAGGGCCGGTTGCTGTAGGGGCCGCACCGAAAACGCCGAAGGCCGCACCGAGCGCATGACGGCGTTGCGCGGCAAGATGGCGTAGCCCGCGCCGTCGGCCACCAAGTCGAGGATGGCGCTCACGCCGTCGATCTCCAGCGCAATGAGGGGGCGGCAGCCGATGGCGGCCATTTCAGACTCCACATGCATGCGGATCGCGTTGGGGCGCGTGGGGATGACCAAGGGCAGGGCAGCGACTTCTTGCAGGCGGATGGCGGGCGGGGGCGGGTCTTCTTGCAAGCCAGGCGGGCGCGGTTGCACCAGCAGCAATTCCTCTTGCACCAGCGGGGTGTGCTCGATGCCTGGCATGGGGCTGGGGTTGTAGAGCACGGCGATGTCCAGGCGGCCGTTTTGCAGGTTTTCCTGCATCGCGCTCGACAGGCCTTCGCTGATGGACAGTTGGGCCTCGGGCATCTTGGCGCGAAAGGCCCGGGTGAGTGGCACCGTCAACACCCGCGCCACGCTGGGCGGCAGGCCCAAAGCGACGCGGCCTGTGAGGCCCGTGCGCACCCGGCCCAGTTCTTCCCGCGCCCGCTCCACCTGGTGCAAGATGCCCCGGCCGTGCTCCAGCAGCAGCAGCCCGGCCTGGGTGGGGGTGGCGCCGCGCCCGTTGCGCACCAGCAGGTTTTGCCGCAGCTCGACTTCGAGCAGGCGCACCTGTCGGCTGAGCGCGGGTTGGGCCACGTTCAGGGCTTGGGCGGCCCGGGTGAAGCTGCCCAGTTCGGCCACGCGCACAAAGTATTCGAGCTGTTTGAGGTCCATGGTGGGGTATTGGTTAGGCTGATTTTGTCATACCCAGGGCTTGGTTATGCGAATTTGTTCTAACTGGTAGATGTGCCGAGGGCTGGCGTTGGCGGGGTGAACCTGCACAATCTGCGCAAACCCCTTGCCCCATCAGGACTGCCCATGAGCCAAACGAACCCCTTGATCATCGACGTGCACGGCCACTACACCACCGCCCCCAAGGCGCTGGAAGACTGGCGCAACAAGCAAATTGCAGGGATCAAAGACCCGGCGTCCATGCCCAAAGTCTCTGAGCTGAAGATCAGCGACGACGAACTGCGCGAGACGATTGAGACCAACCAGCTGGCCAAGATGAAAGAGCGCGGCTCGGACATCACCATCTTCAGCCCCCGCGCCAGCTTCATGGCGCACCACATTGGCGACTTCAACGTGTCGTCTACTTGGGCCGCGATTTGCAACGAGCTGTGCTACCGCGTGAGTCAACTCTTCCCCGACCACTTTGTGCCTGCGGCCATGCTGCCCCAGTCGCCCGGCGTGGACCCGGCCACTTGCATCCCTGAGTTGGTCAAGTGCGTCGAGCAATACGGCAACGTCGGCATCAACCTGAACCCCGATCCGTCGGGCGGCCACTGGACATCGCCACCCTTGAGCGACAAGGCCTGGTACCCCATTTACGAAAAGATGGTCGAGTACGACATCCCCGCGATGATCCATGTGAGCACCAGCTGCAATTCATGCTTCCACACCACCGGCGCGCACTATCTGAACGCGGACACCACCGCGTTCATGCAGTGCCTGACCAGCGATTTGTTCAAGGATTTCCCGACGCTGAAGTTCTTGATCCCGCACGGCGGCGGCGCGGTGCCTTACCACTGGGGCCGTTTCCGTGGCTTGGCGCAAGAGCTCAAAAAGCCTTTGCTGACAGAGCACCTGCTCAACAACATCTTCTTTGACACCTGCGTGTACCACCAGCCCGGCATCGATCTGCTCACCAAAGTCATTCCGGTCAAGAACATCTTGTTTGCGTCCGAAATGATTGGCGCGGTGCGCGGCATCGACCCCGAAACGGGCCACTACTTTGACGACACCAAGCGCTACGTGCAAGCCACGGCCAACCTGAACGACGAAGAGCGCTACATGGTCTATGAGGGCAATGCGCGCCGCGTGTTCAAGCGCTTGGACGATCAGTTGACCGCCAAAGGTCTGTGAGCCATTGATTCCAAATTCAGGAGAAAACCATGTACGAACTCGGCGTTGTTTACCGCAACATCACCCGCGCGGACCGCGCAGCCGCTGACGGCCTGGGCGCATTGGGCTCGGCCACGGTGCATGAGGCCATGGGCCGCGTGGGCCTCATGAAGCCTTACATGCGCCCCATCTACCCCGGCGCGCAGGTGTCGGGCACGGCCGTCACGGTGCTGCTGCACCCGGGCGACAACTGGATGATGCATGTGGTGGCCGAGCAGATTCAGCCCGGCGACATCGTGGTCGCGGCCATCACGGCCGATTGCACCGACGGTTATTTCGGTGACCTGCTGGCCACATCGTTTCAGGCCCGAGGTGCACGCGCTTTGATCATCGACGCCGGCGTGCGCGATGTGAAAGAGCTGCACAAGATGAACTTCCCGGTGTGGGGCAAAGCCATCAGCAGCAAGGGTTGCATCAAGGCCACCATCGGATCGGTGAACATCCCTGTGGTGTGCGCCGGCATGATCGTCCACCCCGGTGACGTGATCGTGGCCGACGACGACGGCGTGGTGTGTGTGCCCCAGGCGCTGGCCGCCAAAACGTTGGCTGCCGCGCAAGCGCGTGAAGCCAACGAAGGCGAAAAACGCGCCAAGCTCGCGTCGGGCGTGCTGGGCCTGGACATGTACAAGATGCGCGAGCCCTTGGCAGCGGCGGGCCTGAAGTACATCGATTGATTCCATCATTCGTGGGGGGGCGATACGCGGCTGCGGCCGTGCCGGGGCTCATCAGTCCTTCGGCCAGCAAATCGCCCCAACACGGCCACAGCCGCGCATCGCAGGAAGCGATGGCGTTTCGCATGAACAGGAGAAGACAAGTGAGCAAACCCACTACAGGTGATTTCACCAAAACCGCTGGCTGGCTGGACTGGTACACCGGGCCATCCAAGCCGCGTTTTCCATTGCCCGCAGGCGCGGTCGATGCGCATTGCCACGTGTTTGGCCCGGGCGCAGAGTTTCCTTACGCGCCCGAGCGCAAATACACGCCGTGTGATGCCAGCAAGCACCAGCTGTATGCGCTGCGTGACCACTTGGGCTTTGCGCGCAATGTGGTGGTGCAGGCCACCTGCCACGGCGCAGACAACCGCGCCCTGGTGGATGCACTGGTCCATTCAAACGGAATGGCGCGTGGTGTGGCCACGGTCAAACGCAGTGTGACCGACGAAAAAATTCAGGCCATGCACGACGCGGGTGTGCGCGGCGTGCGTTTCAACTTCGTCAAGCGTTTGGTGGACTTCACGCCCAAGGACGAGTTGATGGAGATCGCGGGCCGCATCCAGAAGTGGGGCTGGCATGTGGTCATCTACTTTGAGGCGGTGGACTTGCCCGAGCTGTGGGACTTTTTTACCGCGCTGCCGACCACCGTGGTGGTGGACCACATGGGCCGCCCCGATGTGTCCTTGCCCGTAGACGGCCCGCAGTTTGCGCTGTTCCAGAAGTTCATGCGCGAGCACAGCAATGTGTGGAGCAAAGTGTCTTGCCCTGAGCGTTTGTCGGTGACTGGCCCCAAGGCTTTGAACGGCGAGCAAAACGCGTACCAAGACGTGATCCCGTTTGCCCAACGCATCGTGCAGGAGTTCCCCGACCGCGTGCTCTGGGGCACCGATTGGCCACACCCCAACCTGAAAGACCACATGCCCGACGATGGCCTGCTGGTCGACTTCATCCCGCACATCGCGCCCACGGCCGAGTTGCAGCGCAAGCTGCTGGTGGACAACCCGATGCGGTTGTACTGGCCAGAAGAACTGAAAGGCTGAACATGGCACTCGATAAACCCTACAAAGACGTACCCGGCACCATCATTTTTGACGCCGAGCAATCGCGCAAAGGCTATTGGCTCAACCAGTTTTGCATGTCGCTCATGAAGGCCGAAAACCGCGAACGCTTCAAGGCCGACGAGCGTGCTTATCTGGATGAGTGGAAGATGACCGAAGAGCAAAAGCAGGCCGTGCTGGCGCGTGATCTGAACTGGTGCATGCGCACCGGCGGCAACATTTATTTCCTGGCCAAAATCGGCGCGACCGATGGCAAGAGCTTCCAGCAGATGGCGGGCTCCATGACCGGCATGACCGAAGAGGAATACCGCAACATGATGATCGCAGGCGGGCGCAGCATCGATGGCAACCGTTACGTCGGCGAAAACGGCAGCGCCCAAGCCCACAACCAGCCGCAAGGCGCAGCCGGGCAACAGTCCAGCGCAGCCGGGCAACAGTCCAGCGCAGCCGGGAAGAAAGTTTAATTGGGGTCCACCTTCAATTGGATCACCCCAATTCTTTTTAGAGAACAAGACATGGCCAAAATCACCGCATCCGTCTACACCTCGCATGTGCCCGCCATTGGCGCAGCCATGGACCTTGGCAAAACGCAGGAAGACTATTGGAAGCCCGTGTTCGCGGGTTACGACTTCTCCAAGCAATGGATGAAGGACAACAAACCGGACGTGATTTTTCTGGTGTTCAACGACCACGCCACGGCCTTCAGCTCCGACCTGATTCCCACGTTTGCCATTGGCACCGCAGCCGAGTACCAGCCCGCCGACGAAGGCTGGGGGCCACGCCCGGTGCCCGTGGTCAAAGGTCATCCCGAGTTGGCCTCACACATCGCGCAGTCTGTCATTCAGCAAGACTTTGACCTGACCATCGTCAACAAGATGGACGTGGACCACGGCCTCACGGTGCCTCTGTCGTTGATGTGCGGCCCGCTGGACCCGGTCAAAGACGCCTGGCCCTGCCCGGTGATCCCGTTCGCTGTGAACGTGGTGCAGTACCCCGTGCCCAGCGGTCAGCGCTGCTTCAACCTGGGACAAGCGATTCGCAAAGCGGTGGAGAGTTACGACGAAGACCTCAACGTGCACATCTGGGGCACAGGCGGCATGAGCCACCAACTCCAAGGCGCGCGTGCGGGCCTGATCAACCGCGAGTGGGACAACGCATGGCTGGACCAACTCATCAACGACCCGGCGGCTGCCGCTGCCACACCGCACATCCACTACGTGCGCGAAGCGGGCAGCGAAGGCATCGAGCTGGTCATGTGGCTGATCGCCCGTGGCGCGATGAGTGACATCGAGGACGGCCAGGCCACTGGCCCCGCGCCCAAGTTGCGTCACCGCTTCTACCATGTGCCTGCCAGCAACACGGCGGTCGGGCATGTGATTTTGGAAAATTCTTGAAGCACTTGAGGTTCAAGTGAGTGATTTTTATCCTTGCATTTTGATATTTGATGTAACAAAATACAATGATGATTGATCGCCTATTTAACCGTGAGTTGCAAGATCGCTTGGACTATTCGCCCGGTGTGGTCTTGCTGGGTGCGCGACAGGTGGGCAAATCCACTCTGGCGCGAGCGTGGGCTGCACAATCATCAAATGCGGTTTTTTTGGATTTGGAATTGCCTGAAGACCGGGCCAAGCTGGACCAGGCGAGTGCATTTTTTGCAGCGAATCGAAGCCGCTTGGTCGTGCTTGACGAAGTGCAAACCATGCCTGAGTTGTTTGTACAGCTTCGCCCCGAAATCGATGCTGACCGCAGGCCGGGACGCTTTTTGCTCTTGGGCTCAGCCAGCGGCGCGTTGTTGCGGCAATCGGCAGAATCATTGGCTGGGCGTGTGAGCTATTTCGAATTGCCGCCATTGTTATGGAACGAAGTACACACCGCCTCTGTCAGTCAAGACTCCACACAGCAGTTGTTGGCCCTGCAAGCGCATTGGCAGCGTGGCGGTATGCCCTTGAGCACAATGGCCAAAACCGATGCGCAATCACTGCGCTGGCGTAACGACTACTTGCAGTCCATCGTGCGGCGCGATTTACCCGCTTTGGGCATCACCATTCCGGGAGAAACGCTGTGGCGCTTCTTGCGCATGCTGGCGCACCAACATGGGCAATTGTTCAATGCGTCGAGCTTGGCCGTGGCCATGGGCGGTATCTCCCCCATCACAGTGGGTCGCTACCTCGATATTTTTTGCGATGCACTGATCGTGCGAAAAGTGGAGCCGTATTTCGTCAACTTGGGCAAACGCTTGGTCAAGTCGCCCAAAATTTATTTTCGCGACACGGGTTTGTTGCACGCCTTGCTGGGCATTGGCAATGCCGATGACTTGCAGGGGCACCCGATGTCGGGCTATTCGTGGGAAGGGCTGGTGGTGAATCACATCGCAGCCTTGTTGCCCTTGATGGCGGGCGGCAACGCCACGCTCAATTTCTACCGCACAGCAGCAGGCGCAGAAATGGACGCGGTGGTGGACACCGGCTCTGAACGCATCGGATTTGAAATCAAACTCTCTAACGCGCCGCGCGTGACCAAAGGTTTTTGGAACGCCTGCACCGATTTGCAACTGAGCCGCGCTTATGTGGTCGCCCCCGTCAGCTCATCCTGGCCCTTGGCCGACAACGCGCAAGTGATCCCGCTGTTGGATGTGGCACGGGTGTTGGGGGTGCAGACATGAGTGACCATCCTGACCTCGAAAAGCTCCCGCTGGAGATTGATGGCATTCCTGTGCGCGAAACCATCCGAGAGATTTTTCGCAACCCTGAGAATGGCACCCCGGACAACATCAGCAAGGCGGGGTGTTTGGCGTTGGCGTTGAAGAGCAATGAAGTGGGACGGTATGAGTTGAGGTACATGCATGTGGTTTGGAACGCTTGGCGTGAGCATTTTCCGACATCAAAGAGTGAGGATGTTTTAAAAGATTTTAATAATAAAGTGAATTTCGAATTTCATGATTTCAATCATGATTATTCTGTATTGGCTCCTACTTTATTCGATTGCTATTTATTCGGTGATATGCCATCTTTTTGGGGGGTAAATTTTGGTTTTGTGAATTTTAGAAAATCAAGTTTTGGTTTTAAATCTAGTTTTAATTTTTCAAAATTTCAAAAATCTGCATGCTTTGATGAGTCGAATTTTGGTGCTTTAACTTCATTTAATAATGCTGATTTTAATTCAAAATTATCATTTAAAAGATGTAAATTTTTTGGTGCAGTAGATTTTTCAATTAACGATAAAAATCATGAAAAATTCGGCGGTGCTATATCTTTTGATAATTCGGTTTTCAGTGGACCGGTTTCGTTCAATGGTAGAAAATTTGCAGATACAACCAGTTTTTTTAAATGCAATTTTGCAGAAGTGCCAACTTTTCACAGTTGCGAGTTAAATCAGGATACAAGCTTTGAAGGCTCAGTTTTTCCACCAGCCACAGGAAGCGAAGAAGCAGCCCGTGCTTATCGCACGCTCAAATTGGCTTTCAGCAAACAGCAAGCCATTCGAGAAGAGCAGCGGTTTTTTCGTTTGGAGATGGAAGAAGAAACGCTGCGTGAAACAGGCCTCAAGCGCTTGCTTTTTCAGGCGTACAAGACATTCAGCGATTACGGGTTCAGCATCACCCGCCCGCTGAAATACGGTGGCTTGGCCGTGTTGGTTCTCACAGCTCTTTATGGCCTGTTGTCTTGGCTGGGGCAGTGTGGCCTGAGCGTGCAGGCTTGCCACTTTGCTCCGCAATGGCTGGAATTTTCACTGTTGCAGACCTTGCCATTGCCTGGCTTGGACAAATTGAGTGAAGCCGCCAGCAAAGCGTTTTGGCCTCAAGGTGCCTGGTGGAGTTTCGGCTTGTCGGCGCTGGTCATCCTCCACAAAACCCTCAGCCTCGCAGTCCTGTTCCTCATCGGCCTGGCCCTGCGCAACCTCTTCAAACTCAAATGATTTTTCAACACTTTCGCATGTTCAAAAGGAAACACACATGAGCAAACCCATCAAAGTCGCTCTCGCAGGCGCAGGTGCCTTCGGCATCAAACACCTGGACGGCATCCAAAACATCGACGGCGTGGAAGTCGTCTCGCTGATCGGCCGCGAGTTCGCCAAAACCAAAGAGGTGGCGGACAAATACGGCATTGCCCATGTCACCACCGACCTGAGTGAATCGTTGGCGTTGAAAGAAGTCGATGCCGTCATCTTGTGCACGCCCACACAAATGCACGCCAGCCAGACGCTGGCTTGCCTGAAGGCGGGCAAGCATGTGCAGGTGGAAATTCCGCTGTGTGATGTGTACAAGGACGGCCAGGAAGTGCTGCGTGTGCAAAAGGAAACGGGCCTGGTGGCCATGGTGGGCCACACCCGGCGCTTTAACCCCAGCCACCAGTGGGTCAACCACAAGATCAAGGCGGGCGAGTTCAACATCCAGCAGATGGACGTGCAGACCTATTTCTTTCGCCGCACCAACATGAACGCGCTGGGCCAGGCCCGCAGCTGGACCGACCACCTGCTGTGGCACCACGCCGCGCACACGGTGGACCTGTTCGCCTACCAGTGCGGCAGCCCGATTGTCAAAGCCAACGCGGTGCAAGGCCCGATCCACCCGACGCTGGGCATCGCCATGGACATGAGCATCCAGCTCAAAGCCGCCAACGGTGCGATCTGCACTTTGTCACTCAGCTTCAACAACGACGGGCCTTTGGGCACTTACTTCCGCTACATCGGCGACACGGGCACCTACCTGGCGCGTTACGACGACCTGTTCACCGGCAAGGAGGAAAAGATCGATGTGTCGCAAGTGGCAGTGTCCATGAACGGCATCGAACTGCAAGACCGTGAATTCTTCGCCGCGATCCGCGAAGGCCGCGAGCCCAACAGTTCCATCGCGCAAGTGTTGCCTTGCTACCAGGTCCTGCACGACCTGGAGCAACAACTGGCCTGAACATGAGTACTTTGACACCCGCAGACGAACGCCAGCACCTGACGCTCTTGGGCCTGGCCGGTTTTGCCAGCATGGCCTCGATGCGCATTTGCGACCCGATGCTGGTGGTGCTGGGCCAGGAGTTCCAGGTCAGCACGGGCGATGCGTCGGCGGTGGTGTCGGTATTTGCCGTGGTGTACGGCGTTTTGCAGTTGTTTTACGGCCCCCTGGGTGAGCGCTTTGGCAAGCTGCGGGTGGTGTCGCTGGCGGTGTCGGCTTGTGCGGTGTTCAGCGCCATCACGGCGCTGTCTGTCAACCTGCCCATGCTGGTCATCATGCGCGGCTTCATGGGCGCGGCGGCGGCGGGCATCATCCCGCTGTCGATGGCTTGGGTGGGTGACCAAGTGCCTTATGAGCGCCGTCAGGAAACCCTGGCCAAGCTCATGAGCGCCACCGTGCTGGGCATGATGAGCGGGCTGTGGTTTGGTGGCTTTGCGGCTGACACGGTGGGCTGGCGCAGCGCTTTTGTGTTGCTGGCGGCCATGTTTGGTGTGGCCGCTGTGCTGCTGCTGCGCCGTTTGCGCCAGCAAGCCAAGCGACAGGCTCAGTCGGTGCCGGTGGCGACCCCGGGCTTGTGGGCGGCGTTTCGCCTGACGGGCCAGCTCTTGGGCACACCGCGCGTGCGCTGGATCTTGACCGTCACGGCGGCCGAGGGCGCATTGGTGTTCGGGGCCATGGCTTTCATGCCCACGCATTTGCACCAGCAGTTTGGTTTGAGCGTGGTGGCTGCCGGCTCGGTCATGATGCTGTATGGCGTGGGCGGTTTGCTCTACAGCCAGATGGCGCGCCGCTGGCTGGCCTGGCTGGGCGAGCGCGGTCTGGTGCGCACGGGGGCCGCTTTGGTGGTGGTGGGTTTGCTGGTGCTGGCCTGGGGCAGTGGGGTGTGGCTGGGCATGCTGGCTTGCCTGATGACGGGGCTGGGCTTTTACATGCTGCACAACACGCTGCAGGTGCAGGCCACCCAAATGGCCCCGGCCGCACGCGGCTCGGCCGTGACCTTGTTCGCTTGCTCGCTGTTTTTTGGCCAGTCCACCGGGGTGCTGCTCATGGCGCAAAGTGTGGACCTGGGTTGGCTGGCCTACGCCTTCACGGCAGCGGCCGTGGGCGTGTCGGGCCTGGGGGTGCTGGTCTACCGCCTGGTGGGGCGGCACTGAGCTTTTTCCCCTTGAGGGGAGCTTTTCAAGCCAGCTGCGCCAGACTGCGCAGAGAAAATTCGGCGTGCAAGGCCACGCCTCTGTGCAGGGCGCTTTCGTCGATGTTGAACTGCGGGTGGTGGTGCGCATGGCACGCGCCCAGGGCTTCGTTGCGCACGCCGACCAAGGCCATCAGGCCGGGGTACTTTTCCAGAAAGTCGCCAAAGTTTTCCGACACCATGAGCGACGGAAAGTCGATCACCGCCTCGGCCCCAAACAGGTCGCTGGCGCAATGCGCGGCCAAGGCGCTGCTGCGTGCTTCGTTGATCAGCATCGAGCCGCCCTTGCGGATGTTCAGCTGGGCCTGAGCTCTGAAGCTGGCGGCGGTGCTCTCCACCACGCGCCGTATGGCTTGGTGCAGGTGCTGCTGGTCGGCCAAGTGGGTGGTGCGCAAGGTACCGGCGAGCAAGGCTTGCGCAGGGATGACGTTGCCCGCAAAACCGCTTTGGAATTTGCCAAAGGTCAGGCTGGCCGCGTGCGCCGGGTTGATTTCGCGGGTCATCATCATGGCCAGGTTGTTCACCAAAGCCGCGCCTGCCGCAATCGGGTCCACGCCTTTGTGGGGTGAAGCGCCGTGGCAGCCCACGCCACTCAGCTCAATCTCCACCAGATCACAGGCGGCCATGCGTGGCCCGGCCTGCACGCTGATCTGGCCCGCCTCGATCTCGGACCACAGGTGAATGGCAAAGGCCCGCTGCACCGGAAACGCGGCCAGGTGGGCCAACAATTCGGCCGTGCCGCCGCCTTGCTCTTCGGCTTGCTGAAAGCACAGCTTCACGCTGCCTTGCAGTGAGCCCGAGAACTGCTGCAGCACCCGCGCTGCGCCCAGCAGCATGGCCACATGGCCGTCGTGGCCACAGGCGTGCATCACGCCGGGCACTTGCGAGCGGTAGGGCAAATGCTCGTTTTGCTCCTGGATGGGCAGGGCGTCCATGTCGGCCCGCAGCGCCACCATGGAGCGGCTGTGTTGGCCTGTGACCGTGGCCACCACGCCGTGTTCGCCCACGGCTTCCCAGGGCACGCCCATGGCGCTCAGTTCGGTCTTCACGCGCTCGGCCGTGGCCTGCTCGCGGTAAGACAACTCGGGCAATTGGTGCAGCTGTTGGCGCAGGCCCACCAGCCAGTCCTGGCAAGAACGGGCAGCTTCAAGGACGGGGTGGCTGGGGGTCATGGTGAGTGCTCCAAGTCAGGTTTCAACAAAGGCCGCATGGCCCACAGGCCCAGCACCGGGCCGGGGGCCAGCAGCCAAAGGGCCATGCTGCCCCACTGTTGCACGGCCCAGCCCAGCAGCAAGATGCTGAGCACGGTGATCAAAAAGCCCACGCCGTTTTGCAGCACCAAGGCGCTGCCCAGCCACTGCGGCGGCGCGTATTGCGACGACATGGCCGAAAACTGCGGCGAGTCGGCCACCACACAAATGCCCCAAAACAGCAAGGCCCCCAGCTGCACCAGCGGCCAGGTGTCGGGAATCAAGGGGTAGCCCAGGCACATCAGGCCCGATGCGGCCAAGGCCGTGGCCGCCACCCGCGCACTGCCCACGCGGCGGCTCCACATGCCGCCCAACACGCACCCGAAAAACCCTATGCCGATGGCCGCGAAACTCATCAGCGCCACCGACGGTGCCCAGCCGTAGCCACCGGCCACCAGCGAGCGGTGGATGGGCAGGCTGAGCCAAGGCAGCACGCTCCAGAACGCATACAGCTCCCACATGTGGCCAAAGTAGCCCAGCGCCGACGCGCGAAAGCCGCGCACCGCAATGACCTCGCGCAAGGCCTGGGTGTTCAGGCGAACAGGGGCAGGGGCTGGGGGTTGACTCGCAGATGCGGCCTGCTTGGGCGGCTGGCCCATCCAGCTCACCAGCGCCGCGCCCACCAAGGCCAGCACCGACGAGCCCAGCAGCACCTCGGGCCAGGGCCAGCTCTGGCCAAGAGCCCGCAAGCCGTGCGGCATGGCCGTGCCCAAGGTCAGCATGCCCACCAGCCAACCCAGCGCAGCGGCCGGTTTGCTGCCCACGCGCTGCACCAGCATCTTCATGCCCAGTGGGTAGATGCCCGCCAAGCACATACCCACGACAAAGCGCAGGCTCCAGAAAATACCGTAATCGGTGACGCCCCAGGTGACGGCGGCGTTGGCCAGCGCCCCGATTGCGCTGCACACCACAAAAATGCGCGTGGGGGCAAAGCGGTCGGCCGCGCCGCTGAAGGCAAAGGTCAGCGTGCCCGCAATGAAACCCAACTGGGTGGCGGCCAGCAGCCAGCCAAAAGAAGTTGCGCTCAGTTGCCAGGCCTGCATCAGGCTGTCGGCCACCCCGCTGGGGCTGAACCACAACGAGGTGCTCAGGCACTGGGCCAGAACAATGACGGCCACCGCCAGCGAGGGGCGGGGGCCAACTTGGGTGCGCTCAGGCGTTGGCGCGCTCAAGGGCTTGCGCCAGGTCGTCGATCAGGTCATCGGCATGCTCCAGGCCCACCGAGACACGCAGCAAGCCCTGCGGGGTCTTGCTCTCTGGCCCCTCGATCGAGGCGCGGTGCTCGATCAGGCTTTCCACGCCGCCCAGGCTGGTGGCGCGGGTGAAGATCTCCACATGCGCAGCCAGGGCCATGGCCGCGTCTTTGCCGCCTTTGACCTCGAACGACAGCATGCCGCCAAAGCCCGACATCTGCTTTTTGGCGATGGCGTGGAAGGCGTTGTTCTCCAGGCCCGGGTAGTGCACGGCGCTGACCTGCGGGTGCTCGCTCAGGAAACGGGCCACCTTGCCTGCGTTGGCGCAGTGCGCCTGCATGCGGTAGGGCAGGGTGGGCAAGCTGCGCATGACGAGCCAGCAGTCAAAAGGCGAGGGCACCGCGCCGCCAAACAACTGCGCGGTGCGCAAGGCGGCAAAGTGTGCATCGTCCTGGCGCGTGATGACCGCGCCGCCCAGCACATCGCTGCGTCCACCCAGGTATTTGGTCGTGGCGTGCATGACCATGTCGCAGCCCAAGTCGAGCGGGCGCTGCAAAACGGGCGAGGCAAAGGTGTTGTCGGCAATGGCGCGTGCACCGCCCGCGTGGGCGATCTCGACCACGGCGGCAATGTCCACGCACTGCATCAGGGGGTTGGAGGGGGTTTCGATCCAGACGATGCGGGTGTTGGGCTGCATGGCCGCACGCACCGCGTCCAGACGGGTCATGTCCACAAAGCTGGCGCTGACCTGCCACTTGGCAAACAGGTGCTTGAGCACATTGGCAGTGCCGTGGTAAATGTCGGACGGGGCCACCACATGGTCGCCCGGCTGCAGGCCCTGAAAGACGGCCGTGACACTGGCCAGGCCCGAGCCAAAAGCGGCTGCGCCTGCGCCGCCTTCAAGCGCCGAAAGGGCGGCTTCGAGGCCATTGCGGTTGGGGTTGTGGTTGCGCGAGTACAAATAGCCGTGGGGGTAACTGCCGTCCGGGTCGCGCTCAAAGGTGGTGGACAGGTGGATCGGATCGACCACGGCGCCGGTGGAAGGATCGATGCCGTGCCCTGCATGCACAGCCAAAGTTTCAAAACGCAGGGGTTTGTTTGATTTCATCCGCGAAAGTATAGCCACGGGGTTCAACGCGAAGGTCTGGAAGGCGACACCCTGTATGCGTTTTCAGGACATGGCGCGCAACACTTCAGGCCACTGCTGCGCCACTTTGATCAGGGTTTGCGCCGCCCCCGATGGCTGGCTGCGGCCCTGTTCCCAGTTTTGCAAAGTGCGCACCGACACCCCCATCAACTGCGCGAAGGCCGATTGCGTCAAACCCACTTTGGCCCGCGCCTCGGCAGCGGCCGACAGCGTGACCTGGTGCAACCGACCTTCGCCGCGCCGGGCTTGCTGGATGGAGGTGAGCACATCCTGCGCAAAGGCTTGCATTTCTGGGTCCATTTTCTTTTCAGGCATCGAAAGCCTCCTTCCATGTATTTTTTCGAAATGACCAGGGCATGTTGGCCCATTGGACTTGGGCTTTCATGACCGTGAACACGACTTCGCCATGCGCGTGCATGTGGGAAACGCGCGGTGGGGCGCGTCACAATCCGTGCTTTGCTTTTCACTTTAACAAGAAACAGGAACTGGATGCCTGCGGACATGACTGACATCACCCTCTACCACAACCCCCAATGCAGCACCTCACGCAAGGCGCTGGCCATGATCCGCGACAGCGGTTTCGAGCCCACCGTGATCGAGTACCTCAAAACTCCACCGGACCGCCACACCCTGCTGTCTTTGGTGGAGCGCATGGGCGGCAGCGTGCGAGATCTGCTGCGCGCCAAGGCATCCCCTTACAGCGAGTTGGGGCTGGCCGACCCGAAATGGACCGAGGAGCAGCTGCTGGAGTTCATTGGGCAGCACCCCGTCTTGATCGAACGCCCGATTGTGGCCAGTTCACGGGGCGTGCGCGTGTGCCGACCGCTGGAGAAGTTGTGGGATGTTTTGCCGCCATCGGGGCGATAAGATCAAACACTGATTGATTTGGAACCTACCGCATGACAGACCGTTACGCCGTGATTGGCAACCCCATTGCACAAAGCAAATCGCCCTTGATCCACAGCGCTTTTGCGCAGGTCACGGGGCAAGATATTGACTACGGTAAGTTGCTCGGCCCCTTGGGCGAATTTGCGGCCACGGTGGACGCGTTTCGGGCCTCGGGCGGGCGGGGCATGAACGTGACCGCGCCTTTCAAGCTCGACGCCTTTGCCTATGCCACCGACCTGGCGCCCAGCGCGCAGATGGCGGGGGCGGTGAACGCGATGAAGTTCGAGGGCGGCAAGGTTTACGCAGAAAACTTTGACGGCGTGGGCCTGGTGCGCGACTTGGTGCACAACCTGGCCTGTCCGCTCAAGGGGCGGCGCGTGTTGATTTTGGGGGCGGGCGGTGCCACGCGCGGGGCTTTGCTGCCCTTGCTGGCCGAGCAGCCTGCCGAGCTGGTGATCGTCAACCGCACGGTGGCCAAGGCGCAGGAGCTGGCGGCTTTGGCGAAGCAACACCAGACCGGCCAAGTGCCCGTGCAGGGGCTGGGCTATGCCGACTTGCAGGGGCAGACGTTTGACGTGGTGCTCAATGCCAGCTCGTCTAGCCTGAGCGCCGAGCTGCCGCCATTGCCTGCCAGCGTGTTTGCGCCCGGGTGCCTGGCCTACGACCTGACCTACGGCAAAGGCCTCACGCCGTTTTTGCAGCTGGCCCAGCAAGCGGGCGTGACGCAGCTGGCCGATGGCGTGGGCATGCTGGCCGAGCAAGCGGCCGAGGCCTTTGCCTGGTGGCGCGGTGTGCGGCCCGATACGGCGGCGGTGATTGCCAAGCTGACAGTGCCGCTGGTGTGAAGCCTTCACCCATGGTCAGCGCCTGACCTGGCCACCGCTGATATGCGGGTCGGCGCGGAGTTGGCCAGCACCCGCCCAAAATTGACCAACAGGCATATGGTCATGTGAAGGCCCATGCGCGACCATGGGGGCAGGTTCAGGCGTGCAGCCCAAACCACAACGGCCCCCATTTCCACGCTTGGAGAGCAGCATGCGCACACACATTTCACCCCCCTTGCCTCGTTGGGCAGCATGGACAGGCTTGGGCTTGCTGTTGGCAGGTTTGGCTGCTTGTGGGGGCGATGACGATCCGCCCGCCATGGGCACACTCCAGCTCGCCATGACCGATGCACCCGCCTGCGGCTATGACCATGTCTATGTCACCGTGAACAAAATCCGGGTCCACCAAAGCGCTGCGGCCGATGGCTCGGAGTTGCTGGGCTGGCGCGAGTTGAGCATCCCCGCGCAGCGCATCGATTTGCTCACGCTGACCAATGGCCAGCTGCTGGAGTTGGGCAGCCTGGCCTTGCCGGCGGGCACCTACCAGCAGGTGCGATTGATTCTGGCAGACAACCCCTCCAACCCGTCTTCCGCCAACCCACTGGCCAATGCGCTGGTGCTCTCGGGCAGCACGAACGAGGTGGCACTGAGCATCCCCAGCGCCCAGCGAAGCGGCTTCAAGCTCAAGGCCCTTTTTGAGGTGCAAAACGGTCAGGTGTCCGACATGGTGCTGGACTTTGACGCTTGCCGATCCATTGTGCGGGCGGGCGCTTCCGGGCGCTACAACCTCAAACCCGTGGTGGCGGTGATTCCGCGATTGGGCACGGCCATCGAAGGCTTTGTCGATCCGTCGATCGCGGCCAATGTGGTGGTGAGCACGCGCGACCCCGACAACAACCTGCGCGCCACGGTGCCCAACCCCACCACGGGCAAATTCACCTTGGCGTATTTGCCTGCCAACACCAACTACACCGTGGTGGTGTCCGGCCAGGACTTGACCACCGCCGCGATCACCAATGTGCCGGTGTCCCTGGCCACGGGCGTCACGGCGCTCAACACCGCGCAGACCGCGATCTTGCCTGCGGCTTCGGCCATGGCCTCGGTGGCGGGCGTGGTCACCAACACGGCCAATGACTTGCTGACCGAGGCCGTGGTGTCGGCCAGCCAAACCCTGAGCACAGGGCAGGTGCTGGCTGTGGCCTCGACCGGAGTTAACGTGGTCAATGCCGATTTCAGCCTGCGCCTGCCTTTGGCGGCGGCTGTGAAAGCGACTTATGTTCCGGGAGCAGCCTTGAGCTTCAGCACCGATGGCATGGTGGCCGGGCGCTACAACCTGAGCGGCACGGCCACCGGCTACACCACCCAAAGCACGGACCCGGTGCTCAACTTGGGGCTGGAGGGCAGCACCACGCTGAAGAATCTGGTGCTGACGCCTTGATCCTGTAGTCCAGCCTGAACCCTAAGCCTGTCCGTTCGGGCTGTGTTTGCCGCCTGACCAGGGCCGACCGCGTGTCGGCCTTGGTCGTTTCAAGGCAGGTGAAAATACCGCCGTGTTCACACCTTTGGTTTTTCGTCTGCTTCATGCTGCTGCCCCATATTGACACCGAGCGTTGCACCGGTTGCGGCTGGTGCGTGGCGGCGTGTCCGCCGCGTGTGCTGAGCCTGGAGGTGGTGGCTTGGCGCAAGCGTTCGGTGCTTCACGACGCGCCCGCCTGCACCGGCTGCAGCCTGTGCGAGCGGCGCTGCCCGTTTGGGGTGATCACGATGAACAAGTTACCCCTGCCTGCTTCGGGACAGGCTTGAGGCCTCAGGGGCTGGGCCGCTTGGCCAGCAGCGCGATCAGCTCGGGCACCAGTGCGTTGGGGTCGCCCTCGCGGCAGGCGGTCTCCAGGGTGGTTTTGACCGCTTGGGCCACGGTGTGGTCGGCGTGGGTGTCACTGGCCATCTGGTTGTAGTAGCTCAGGTCCTTGAGCGCATTGCTCATGGAAAAGCGCAGGCCCGAGGTGTCGCCAGAGAGGAGTGTGGGCTTGAGGCGATCGAGCGCCGCGCCCCAGCCGCCGCCTTTGCTGAGCACCTCGACAAAGGTGCTGGCGTCCACGCCGGCGCGCTGGGCGCAAGCCGCGGCCTCGGCCAGCAGCGTCACGGTGCCCAGCGACACGTAGTTGTGCAAGAGCTTCATGCGGTGCCCCGAGCCAATGGGCCCGGTGTGCACGATGTTTTCTGCAAAGCAGGCCAGGATGGGGCGGCAGCGCTCAAACAGCGCGGCATCACCACCGACCAGCAAATTCAAACGGCCTTCGGCAGCTTCCTTGGGCGTGCGGGTCATGGGCGAGTCGAGGAACTGCCCGCCCTGGGCCATGACCAAAGCCGCGACTTTTTCGGTGGAGGCGGGCACGGCCGTGGAGCAGTCGATCACGACGGTGCCGGGACGCAGGCCCTTCAAGACACCGTCGTCCCCGAGCAGCACCGCTTCGACCTGCGGCGTGCCCGTGACGCACAAGATGATGATGTCTGACAGCGCCGCCAAGGTCTGAGGCGTGCTGCACGTTTGTGCACCTGCGGCCATCAGGGTGTCCAGCGGCTGGTTGCCCGCGTGTTCGAGGACGGTGAGGTGGTTCCCGTGCTTGAGCAGGTTGCTCGCGATGCCGTGGCCCATCATGCCAATGCCGATCATGCCGATGTGGGTCATGCTTGTTCCTTTGTGTGAAGCGTCATGTGCCCACTTTAGCCGCGAACAGGCCACAAGGGCGTCACTTGTTGGTCAATCAGGCGCTCTATACTTCGACCGATGAACCAACCGGTACATTCTTCAGAGCAGCCGCTGAGCGCTTGCGGCGGGGCAGGCCGCACCAATGACCCGGCGCGCACCATGGCCGAGATCCTTGCCGTGGCCACGCACGAATTTGCCGACAAGGGGCTGAGCGGCGCGCGCATCGACGCCATTGCGGCGACCACGCGCACCAGCAAGCGCATGATCTATTACTACTTCGGCAGCAAGGACGGCTTGTACCTGGCGGTGCTCGAAGAGGCTTACCGGCGCATGCGGTCCATCGAATCCGATCTGCACCTGGACGACTTGCCGCCTGTGGACGCACTGCAAAAACTGGTGGAGTTCACTTACGACCACCACCGCGACAACGAAGACTTCATTCGTCTGGTGATGAACGAGAACATCCAGCGCGGCGACTATTTGCGGCAAAGCCAGAGCATTCAGGCACTCAACACCAACGCCATTGCCTCGGTGAAAGCGGTGTACGACCGGGGGGTGGCGCAAGGCGTGTTCCGCTCGGGGCTGGACCCGGTGGACATTCACTCGGCGATTTCGGCCTTCACGTTTTTCAACGTCTCCAACCGCCACACCTTTGGTCTGATTTTTCAGGACCGGGCCAGCCAGGACAAGGCCGATACCCTCAAGCGGGTGCATGTGGTCGAGTTGATCCTGCGCTTCGTCAGTCAATCCATTTCGGCATAACGGCCAGCTCCCGAATGCGGGCAGGGCCTAGGGTAAACACTTACCCCTGGAAAACTAACCAGTTCGTACATTATGGGCAAGTCCTTTGTGGAGATGTGTGTTGGTTCAAAAAATGATGGATGGGTTGTGCAAAGCCCTGAACCTGGTCATGGCCGTGTGCCTGGCCGTGATGGTGGTGCTGGTGTTTGGCAACGTGGTCATGCGCTACGGCTTCAACTCGGGCATCACCCTGTCTGAAGAGTTGTCGCGTTGGTTGTTTGTCTGGATGACCTTCATGGGCGCGATCGTGGCCTTGAAGGAGCACGGCCATTTGGGCACCGACATGCTGGTGGGCCAACTCGGCGCTGCCGGGAAAAAGTTTTGTTTGGCTTTGTCTTATGTGGCCATGCTGTTCATCTGCTGGCTGCTGTTCAAAGGGGCTTACCAGCAAACCGTGATCAACCTGGGCAGCACCAGCGCGGTGATGGAGGCGTCCATGGCCTGGGTGTACGCACCCGGTGTGGTGTTTGCGGTGTTGGGTGGCTTGATTTTGCTGACCGAACTGCTGCGATTGCTGACCGGGCGCATGCGCGACGAAGACCTGGTCATGGTCCAGGAATCCGAAGAGTCGCCCCACGGCGCTGACAAAACCTGAGCGCGGCGGAGACAACCACATGACGATCACCATTTTTGTTTTTTCTCTGCTGGGCGCGATGGCCATTGGCATCCCGATCGCTTTTTCTTTGCTGATCTGCGGTGTGGCCCTGATGTGGCACCTGGACATGTTCGATGCCCAGATCCTCGCGCAAAACCTGCTCGAGGGCTCGAACAGTTTCCCCCTGCTGGCCGTGCCGTTTTTCATGCTGGCGGGTGAGGTGATGAACGCGGGCGGCTTGTCGCGCCGCATCGTGAACTTTGCGATGGCTTGTGTGGGCCACATCAAAGGTGGCCTGGGTTACGTGACCATCATGGCGGCCGTGATCATGGCGGCCTTGTCGGGCTCTGCGGTGGCCGATGCGGCCGCCTTGTCGGCTTTGCTCTTGCCCATGATGGTGGCGGCTGGCCACGACCGGGCCCGCTCGGCGGGGCTGATCGCCTCGGCCGGCATCATCGCCCCGGTGATTCCACCCAGCATCGGCTTTGTGATCTTTGGCGTGGCGGGCAATGTGTCCATCTCCAAACTGTTCATGGCCGGCATCGTGCCGGGCATCATGCTGGGCGCATCGCTGTGGGTCACCTGGTGGTGGTTGGCGCGGCGCGAGCTGGTGCAGGTGCCGCCGCGCAAAACCCTGCGAGAAATTGGCGTGGCCATGCGTGAAGCCACATGGGCTTTGGTGATGCCGCTCATTGTGGTGTTTGGTCTGAAGTTTGGGGTCTTCACCCCGACCGAAGCGGCCGTGGTGGCGGCGGTTTACGCCTTGTTCATCTCTACTTTCGTTTACCGCGAGCTGGGCTTGAAGGACTTGTACCCCTTGTTTGTGAGTGCTGCCAAAACCAGCGCGGTCGTGATGTTTTTGGTGGCGGCCGCCATGGTCTCGGCCTGGCTCATCACGGTGGCCAATTTGCCCGCCCAGCTGATCGACATCCTGCAGCCCATGCTCGACAGCCCCCGTTTGCTCATGTTCACCATCATGGTAATCATCATCGTGGTGGGCACTGCACTCGACATGACGCCCACCATTTTGCTTTTGACCCCGGTGCTCATGCCGGTGGTCAAGGCGGCAGGCATCGACCCGATTTATTTCGGTGTGCTGTTCATCATCAACTGCGCCATTGGCCTGATCACACCGCCTGTGGGCACGGTGCTCAATGCCGTGGCAGGCGTTGGAAAAATCAGCATGGACGAGGTGACCCGGGGGGTCATGCCGTTCATGCTCGCCCAATTCACCATCATGTTCGCCATGGTGGCCTTCCCGGCTTTGGTGATGGTGCCCGCGCGTTGGTTTTATTGATTCCCGGGTGTGGTTGTCTGATCGGGTACGCCTGACAACCAGCCCTTTGATGCACAGCGTACGTCCTTCTTTTATCTGGAGACCCTTCATGAAAC
Source organism: Limnohabitans sp. (assembly GCF_017848645.1). Classification (GTDB taxonomy): domain Bacteria; phylum Pseudomonadota; class Gammaproteobacteria; order Burkholderiales; family Burkholderiaceae_C; genus Limnohabitans_A. The sequence continues at coordinate 22,564 of NZ_JAFEIF010000020.1, forward strand.
GTGTATTCATCAAGTCCTTGATCGCCACCGTGGCGCTGGCCGCCATGGGCGTGGCTTCGGCGCAAGACAGGACCATCAAGTTCGCCAACCAGAACGCGGCGGGACACCCCATCGTCCAGGGCATGGAGAAGTTCAAGGAGATCGTCGAGAAGCAGTCCGGCGGCAAACTCAAGGTCAACCTGTTCCCCGGTGGCGCTTTGGGCAGCGACCAGGCCAACGTCTCGGCCATTCAGGGCGGCACCTTGGAGATGGCCTCGATGAACTCGGGCATCTTTGCCTCGCAGGTCAAGGACTTTGCCGTGTTTGACTTCCCCTTCCTGTTCGCCAGCGGCCAGGAAGCCGATGTGGTGGTGGACGGTGCCTTTGGCAAAAAGATGCACGCCAAGCTGGAAGAAAAAGGCCTGGTCGGTCTGGGCTACTACGAACTGGGCTTTCGCAACCTGACCAACGGCCGCCGCGCCATCAACAAGGTCTCGGACATCGAAGGCCTCAAGCTGCGCGTGATTCCCAACCCGATCAACGTGGACTGGGTCAAGGCCCTGGGTGCCAACCCAACACCTCTGCCATTCCCTGAGCTGTACGCAGCCCTGGAACAAAAGGCGGTGGACGGCCAGGAAAACCCGGTGGCCACCATCAACGGCGCCAAGTTGTACGAAGTGCAAAAGCACCTGACCCTGACCGGTCACCAGTACAACCCACAGTCGATTGTGATCAGCAAAAAGTTTTGGGACACCCTGTCGGCCGCTGACAAGAAAATTCTGAGCGACGCCGCTGCCGAGTCGTCCAAGTTCCAGCGTGCCCAGGCCCGTGCCCAGGAAGCGAGCTTGCTCGAGAACCTGAAAAAAGGCGGCATGCAAGTGACCACCTTGCCCGCAGCCGAAGTGGCCATCTTGCGCGAGAAGATGAAGCCCGTGATTGCCAAGCACGGCGAGCCGATTGCGGCCACCGTGGCCGAGCTGCAAGCCGAGCTGGCCAAGCTGCGCAAGTAAGCCCTGTGGCCACAGCACGCGCCGTGACCCTGGTTTGAGATGAGCCCGCTGCAGCCTGGTGCTGCAGCGGCTCAGGCCCCGCCTGCAGGGGGCATTTCCTGATTTCTTCAGCCCACATGCTTGAAAGATGCGGGCCTCTTTCTATCAGCCCATGATCAACGGCCACACCGAACTCATCGCGCACATCGGCTACCCCACGCACACCTTCAAGTCACCGATGATTTACAACCCGTACTTTGAGGAGGCGGGTATCAACGCGGTGGTGGTGCCCATGGGCTGCAAAGCCGAGAACTACCCGGTTTTCCTCCGGTCGGTGTTCAGCCTCGACAACATCCGGGGCGCGCTGATCACCATGCCGCACAAGGTCAGCACTGTGGGTTTGCTCGACGAAGTCACCGCCACCGTGCGCGTGGCGGGGGCTTGCAACGCGGTCAAGCGCCTGCCCGATGGCCGCTTGGTGGGCGACATGTTTGACGGTGCCGGTTTTGTGCGCGGCGTGCAGCGCAAGGGTTTTGACCTAACGGGCAAACGCGTGCTCGTCGTCGGTACAGGCGGTGTGGGTTGCGCGATTGCCGCCTCGCTGGCGGGCGCAGGCATTGCAGCCATCAGCCTGTTCGACGTGAACAGCGCGGGTTGCGAGGCCTTGGCCCAACGATTGAAAACGAATTACACCCAAATCGACGTCCATACGGGCTCGAACGATCCGATCGATCACGACCTCGTCGTCAACGCTACGCCCTTAGGTATGAACGAGGGCGACCCGTTGCCCCTAGATGTTTCGCGGCTGTCGCCCAAGACCTTTGTGGGCGAGGTGGTCATGAAGGCCGAGACCACCGCGTTTTTGGCCGCAGCCCAAGCACGCGGTTGCCGCACACAGGTGGGCACGGATATGTTGTATGAACAGATCCCGGCTTATCTGGAATATTTCGGTTTGCCCTCCACCACGGCAGAAGTCTTGCGCCGTGGTGCCATGCTGAGCTACTAAGCCCAACGAATTCCCCTCACGGAGTGAACAGATGACCATGAACAAAGTGGACCGCGAAGCCGTGCCGGACATGCCCAACCGATTGGGCATTGCCGGCATTGAATTCATCGAATACGCCACCAGCCGACCGCAGGCCTTGGGTCAGGTGCTCGAAAACATGGGCTTTCGCCCCGTGGCGCGTCACCGCTCGCGTGAGGTGACGCTCTACCGCCAGGGCGGCATGAACCTGGTGGTGAACGCCAACCCAGACGACGCCCGCGTGAGCAACACCGTGGACGGCCAGCCGGTCATCTCGGCCGTGGCCTTTCGGGCGCAGGACGCACTGAAGGCACACACCCGCTGCATTGATTTGGGTGCATGGAACGTGGACAGCCACGCGCAGGCCATGGAGCTGCACATTCCCGCCATCCACGGCCCGGGCGGCAGCCGATTTTACTTTGTGGACCGTTGGAAAGAGTTCTCGATCTACGACATCGACTTCAAGCCCATCCCCACCGTGGACCCCAACCCACCTGCGCTGGCTGGAATGAGTTACTTTGGGGTGGTGCAGTACATCGGCGCGGCCCGCAGCGCCGAATGGCAAACCTATTACGAACACATGTTCGACTTCAGCACCATTTCCGATGAAGAGCGATTTGGCATCTTGCCTAAAGGCAAGCTCATGAAAAGCCCTTGCGGCGGTTTCTTGTGGCAATTGGTCGAGCCCGAGCCCTGGATGGACGGCGACGACAGCCCAGAGCGCTTGCAGCGTATTGGTTTTGGCGTGCCCGATGTGGGGCAAGCCGTGGCTGCGCTCAAGGCCCGTGGTGTGGAGTTTGTCGAGTCCGCCCGCTTGCACCCTGAAGACCGGGGCGCACTGACACGCGCCACGCTGGGTTCGGTGGCTTTTGAACTCGTTCACCAATGAGGCCGCACATGAGCTTGCTGGATGGCTATGGCATGGACACCATCACCATGGCCGGCACCCTGGAGGCCAAGTTGGCCGCGATGAAGGGCGCTGGTTTTTCGCAGGTGATGCTGATGGCCCGCGATCTGGTCACGCACCCCGGTGGCGTGAAAGCGGCGGTGGAGGCTGTGCGCCAAAGTGGCTTGCGGCCCACAGGCTTTCAGGTGTTGCGCGACTTTGAAGGCTTGTCGGGTCATCTGCACAGCTACAAGATCGACATGGCCAAGGCCATGCTCAAGATGTGCGCGGCCACCGGCAGCCAGGTGTTGCTCGCTTGCTCGTCCACCTCGCGCCATGCGACGCAAGACCTCGACGCCATCGCCGCCGACCTGAAAAAACTCGCCATGCTGGCCGTGCCCTTGGGCATCAAGATCGCTTACGAAGCCCTGTCCTGGGGCCGCACCGTCAATGAATTCACCACCAGCTGGGACGTGGTCTGCCGCGCCGACTGCCCCAATTTGGGTCTGGGCATCGATTCGTTTCACATCTTTGCTGCCAAAACCGAGCTGGACGCCATCGAAGCGCTGGACCCTGACAAGATTTTTCTGGTTCAGTTGTCAGACTTCATGTGGCAAGAGACCCCCACCTTTGAAGAGCGCATGACCACGGCCCGCACCTTCCGAGTGTTCCCGGGCGAAGGTGTCCACAGCGCGCAACTGGCCGATCTGGTGTTGCGTCTTGACCGCCTGGGCTACCGGGGCGACTACAGCTTCGAGGTCTTCAACGACGACTACCAACAACTGCCGCTGGAGACCGTGGCCGAACGCGCCCGGCGCAGCGCCACCTGGTTGCACCAGGACGTGCTGCACAAAGCCGCGCCGCTGCCGGCTTGGGTGCGCAGGGCTTGAAGTATCAGTGACCAGTCGGGATGGGCCGATCCTGCTGTGGCTGACCGCTGCCTGCTGAGCGTCAAACGTTCTTTGTGCTCAGCAGTCGCGCAGTGACCAGGATCGATAAGCCGTAAAAAAGCGTTGATTGACCCAGGCCACTGCTGCGCAAATCAAGGCTGTCCAAGCCGTATGGCTGGGGTAGTGGGCGCCTCGCAGGGTTTGGATGGCACCCAGAACCAAGCCCATCAGCAAGACAGCCGCCAGGAGTTTTTGTCCTGTTCGCCGCTCATGGCGCTGGGTGGAGGCCAGCCACGGCAGGCTCAGGGCCACGAATGCCAAAGCGCTGGAGGCATGCCCGCCCGGAAAGCAATGGCCACTGCCGCCATCGGTGACACCCCAAGCCCAGTGCGAGACATGGTTGGCGATGCCTCCAAATGCCCGCAGCTCCCATGGGCAGCTGGTCAAGCTCACGCGTTTGAGGGCGGTGACCGCCAGCAAGCTCAGACTGATGCCTACGACGATTTCTAGCCGCTGCATGCGCGGCATCTGGCGCCAGATGCCCATGGGTCGGATCGCCATCCACACGATGCCAAGGTACAGCAACACGGCAAGCCGTTTGGTGCCGTCATGTCCAATGCTGCTGAGCCACCAGTGGTCGCGCAGCACAAACCCCTGCGCACCCCCCAGCCAAGCCATCACGCGGATGTCCGCCCCTGAGGCATCCCAGGTCAGGGTCAGAGCCACGCCCGCGAGCCACAGCCACAGTCCGAGTGATGCTGACCCAAACCGGTTTTGCATCCTCTTGTGTGGCAGGGCAGTATTTTCAATCTTGTCGTGGGCCATGAGGGTCATGGCGGGCATTAAAGAGCCGCCGCATTAAGGCTGCCTTAATTGGGCCCTGGCACGATGCCAACCATGGACACCACACCTGACACAATCGAGCTTCAACAAATGACCACTCACGCCAATGGGACTGGGACGATGCGGGTATTGATTGTGGAAGACGACGCGGGCATTGCCACGGGCCTGGCCGCGACCCTGCGGGCCAGCGGCTACGCGGTGGATGTGACGTCCACGCTGGCACTGGCCTCTGCGGCGCTGCGCGTGGAGCCTTTTGATTTGGTGCTGCTGGACCTGAGCCTGCCCGACGGCGATGGGCTGGACTGGCTGCGCCAGGTGCGACGCTCGGGCAGCGTCATGCCCGTGCTGATCATGACCGCCCGCGATGCCTTGCCCGACCGGGTGGCCGGACTGGACGAGGGGGCCGACGACTATGTGGTCAAGCCCTTCGAGCCCGAAGAGTTGCTGGCCCGCATGCGCGTGGCCTTGCGCCGCAGCGAAGGCCGCGCCTCGCCGCTGCTGCGCCACGGTGATCTGGTGGTCGACCCGGCCGCCCACACCGTGGTGCGCAACGGCGAGCCCGTGACGCTGCGGGCCAAGGAATTTGCCTTGCTGCTGGCGCTGCTGCGCGGCAGCGGGCAGGTGTTGTCGCGCCAGCGGCTGGAGCAAGCGCTGTATGGCTTTGACGAAGTGCTGGACAGCAATGCCTTGGAGGTGCACATGCACCACCTGCGCCGCAAATTGGGCGACGGCCTGGTCAAGACGGTGCGCGGCGTGGGCTACTTTGTGCCGGTGCCAGAACCCCAAGGGAGGGCTTGATGGGCCAAGCCACAAGTGCGCAGGCCAATCCTGGCCAGGCCCAAGACCGCTCTCTGTGGCGTTACCTGTGGGCCTGGGCGCTGGGGGCGGTGGTGGCCCTGTGGCTGTTGTTGGCCGGGCTGGCCTATTCCACGGGCTACCACGAGGCCGAAGAAATCAGCGACGGTCTGCTGGTGTCGGCTGCGAAATTGCTGCTCAGCCAGCCGCTGGATCAGCCCCCAAGTGAGGCGCTCAAGCCGCCCTTGTCGGCGCCCGGTGCGCCAAAGCCGCCAGTGGCCCATCCCGCAGCGCTGCCTGCGGCCCTGAGCCAGCACCCGCCCAACGCCTACGCGCCAGAATTTCATGTGGTGGTCTGGCAGGACGAGCGCCTGGTCTGGGACTCGCACGGCGTGCACGCCCAATTGCCACCGCGCTTGGCGCTGGGCCACCAGACGCTGAGCCTGACGCTGCAGGGCGTCTCGCAGGATTGGCGGGTGTATGTCGCAGAGTCGGCCGGCTCAGTCCCGTTGCGCCGCGTGGCGGTTTTTCTGGACCCGGCGCGCCGTGATGCGCTGGCCGCTGATATTTCCGAGCACATCCTGCTGCCTGCGCTGGTGTTTTTGCCTTTGGTGGCGCTGATGCTGGCCTCGGCCATTCGGCGCGGCCTGCTGCCCTTGCAGCGCTTGTCGGGCAAGATCGCTGCGCTTGATGTCGATGCTGGCCAAACCCTGGTGCCGCAGCAGCCTTACCGGGAGCTGGGCGTGACGGTGCAGTCCATCAACGCTTTGGTGCTGCGCCTGCAGGCCCAGATTGGCCGGGAGAGGCGCTTTGCCGCCGACGTGGCCCACGAGCTGCGCACCCCCCTGACAGCGCTGGTGCTGCAGGCCCGGCGTGCGCGCAACGGGGGCGGGCCTGCCGAACAAGCCCAGGCTTTGCAGGCGGTGGAGCAGGGCGCTTTGCGTGCGGGGCGCATCTTGACGCAGCTGCTGGACCTGGCGCGGGCCCAAAGCCTGACGGGTGACCAGTCCGAGCCCGTGAACCTGTGCGCTTTGGCGTTGCGCGTGGTGTCTGAGCATGCGGCGCTGGCCCACGAGCTGGGCCAAGACATCGCGCTCGAAGCGCCCGAGTCATTGGTGCTGCCCGGGCAGGCCACCTTGCTGGAGCTGGCCTTGCGCAACCTGGTGGACAACGCCTTGCGCCACAACCCGACGGGCACTTACGTCGAGGTGCGCGTGGCCCGCGATGCCTCAGGCCAGGTGACGCTGTCGGTCAGCGACGACGGCGGTGACTTGAGCGCTGTGCGCACCTCGGGCTCTGAAACGGCACCCGACACGGGCACAAGCTCCAACACGGGCCTGGGCATTGGCCTCACTTTGGCCGAGCGCATCGCCCAAAGCCAGGGCGCGCAGCTGGTGCGCGATGGCGGCGCTGCACCTTTTGGCAAGCGTTTCGCCTTGGTCTGGCCCGCTACTGGCCAGCCATCAGGCCAAGCTTAATGTTGCGGTAAGACTGGGTTTTCATAATGATGGTAGTTGCTTTGCCATTCGTTCCCATGTCTTGCCCATGACCTCCACCTCCTCTGATCTAGCCCCTGCTGTTGCCTTGCTTCGCCGCCCTTGGCACCCCTTGAGCCTTTTGCTGGTGCTGGCCGTGTGGCTGAGCACGCTGGGCAATTTGCCCCTGTGGCGGGCGATGTGGGCCTTGACCGACACCCATGGGCTGCGGACCTGGTTGGGCCTGGTGGGCATGTGTTTGATCGTGCTGTCGGCCACCACGGTGCTGCTCAGTCTGCTGGTCTGGCCCCGTTGGCTCAAGCCTGCAGGCGTGATGCTGCTCATGGTGGCCGCGGCCAACAGTTATTTCATGTTCACGTATGGCGTTGTCATCGACCCCACCATGATGGCCAACACCGTTCAAACGGATGTGCGCGAGGTGCGCGATTTGCTGTCCTGGTCCATGCTGGTGGTGCTGGCGCTGGGCGTGGTCCTGCCCGGCTGGTGGTGGTGGCGTCAGCCCGTCCAGAAGCTGCCTGTCCGGCGCTTGTTGGGGCGTCAATTGGGCTTGGCCGCTTTGGGCACTCTGCTCATGTTGGTGGTGATCTGGGCCTCGTTTCAGGATTTGGCCTCCACCATGCGCAACCAAAAATCCATGCGCTACATGCTCAACCCCTTCAACACCCTGTATGCCAGCGCACGCTTGGTGATCGGGCAGACCGCGCAGGCCCGCATGCCTTTGCAGACCATCGGGGAAGACGCCGTGTTGGTGCGTGCACCGGGTTCATCGCAACAGCCGCCGCTGATCGTGCTGGTCGTGGGCGAAACTGTGCGTGCGGCCAACTTCGGTCTGGCCGGTTATGCGCGTGACACCACACCGCAATTGCGCCAACTGCAGGGCAGCGGTGAGCTGGCCTACTTTGCCGATGTGAGCTCCTGCGGCACCAACACCCAGGTCTCGGTACCCTGCATGTTTTCTCACATGGGGCGAGAGGCTTATGCCAAAAACGACACCCCTTACGAAAACCTGTTGGACGTGCTTCAGCGCGCCGGCATGCAGGTGCTGTGGCTGGACAACCAGTCTGGCTGCAAAGGGGTGTGCGACCGTGTGCCAAATTCCAACACCGTGGCCAGCACCCTGGACTTGAAAGACCCGGCGCTGTGCCCAGATGGCGAATGCTTTGACGAGATCATGCTGCGCGTCTTGCCCGAGCGCTTGGCTGAGCTGGACAAAGCGCGCGGCTCAGGGCCAGCTGCTGCAGGCACGGTGGTCGTTTTGCACCAGATGGGCAACCACGGCCCGGCCTATTTCAAGCGCACACCAGCCGACATGAAGGTCTACCAGCCCGAATGCCGCAGCAAAGTCCTGCAAGACTGCCCGGCTCAAGAGATCGTCAACGCCTACGACAATGCCGTGCGCTACACCGACCACTTGCTGTCGCAAACCGTGCGTTGGCTCAAAAGCCAACCGCGCCCAACGGCCATGCTTTACGTTTCAGACCATGGCGAATCGCTGGGCGAAAAAGGCCTTTACCTGCACGGCATGCCCTACATGATGGCCCCCAAAGAGCAAACCCATGTGCCCATGGTGATGTGGCTGTCCAAGCCCCTGCAGTCACAGCTGGGTTGGGACGGCGCTTGCTGGCAAAAACAAGCCTCCGAATCGATCTCGCACGACAATCTGTTTCATTCGGTCCTGACGCTGGCGCAGGTCAAGACCCGGTGGCAAAAGCCCGAGCTGGATGTGTTTGCGGCCTGCGCCTCGCGCAGGCCCTAAACCTCAGGCTACCCACCAACGCCACAGCGCCGTCAGCCATACCCCGCCGCACAGCAGCAAGCTGAGCAACACGGCCGCGCTGGCCGTGTCTTTGGCCCGCTTGGACTGCGCATGCCACTCGGGGCCCATGCGGTCAATGGCGGCTTCCACGGCGGTGTTGAGCAGCTCCACCACCAGCACCGCCACCACCACGCCCACGAGCAGCACCACCTCGGCCCAGCTTTGGCCCAGCCACCAGGCCCCGGGCAAAATCAGTACCGCCAAAATGGCCTCTTGCCGAAAAGCCGGCTCGTGCCAACCGGCCCGCAAACCTTCGATGGAATAAAAAAACGCGTGCCAGACGCGGGACAGGCCTTGTCGTTTGGGCTGTACGGAGGTGTTGTCGTTCATGTGCGGGGCAGTATGGGATTGGATCTTGCAGCTTAAGGGCGAGATGTTAACGGGGCCTTATCGCCCTAACCTGGCACGCCAACCGGAACGGCTGTCGCTGCTCATCCGCTCTGTGCAGCGCTGGGTCCATGCTGGTTTACCCGGGTGTTTGGGCGCGTGCTGTTGATGCGCCACATCATCAAACATGATTGGCTGTCTGCGGCGCTTGGCATTAGCATGGCAAGCTGACGGAAAAACAAATGGAGACCCACGTATGAAAAAACCTTTGATTCGCCAAGCGGTGGCTGCCGCGGCATGGGTGCTGGCGGGCTGGGGCATGCAAGCGGCCCAGGCCGGCACGGTGACGGTGGTCACCTCTTTTCCCAAAGAGCTGACACAGGCCTACAAAGCCGCCTTTGAAAAAGCCAACCCCGAGATCAAGATCGAGATCCTGAACAAGAACACCGTGCAGGGCATTGCCTACGTCCGCGAGCTGCCTGTGGGACAGCGCCCGGATGTGTTCTGGGCCTCTGCACCAGATGCCTTTGAAGTGCTCTCGGGCCTCAAACTGCTCGAACCCATTGGCGATCTGGCCAACAAGGCCGCGCCCGCCAAAGTCGGTGCTTATCCCATCAACGCGCCAGACAACCTGTACCTGGGCCAAGCCCTGGCCGGTTATGGCCTGATGTGGAACACCCGCTACATGGCCGCCAACAAGGTGCCCGCGCCCAAACAATGGGCCGATTTGATCAAGCCCGTGTACTTTGGCCATGTGGCCATGAGTTCACCGTCGCGCTCGGGCACCACGCACCTCACGGTCGAGACCTTGCTGCAAGGCGAGGGCTGGGACAAAGGCTGGAGCCAGTTGCTGCAAATTTCGGGGAACAGCGCGGCCATCACCGAGCGCAGTTTTGGTGTGCCCGATGGCGTCAACAACGGGCAGTTCGGCATTGGCCTGGTGATCGACTTTTTTGGCCTGGCGGGCAAGTACTCGGGCTTTCCAGTCGAATTTGTGTACCCCGATGTGACGGCCGTGGTGCCCGCCAACATCGCCTTGGTCAGCGGTGGCAAAAACACCGCCGAGGCCCGCAAGTTCATCAGCTACACCGTGTCTCAGCAAGGCCAGGAGCTGCTCTACAACCCCAAGATCTCGCGCCTGCCCATCTTGCCGCCTGAAGCCATGGGCGGCAAAACCCCGGCGGGCTACCCCAACCCGTTCGAGATCGCCAAGCGGGCCAAAGTGCAGTTCAACTCCGACCTGTCCGAGACCCGTTACAACGTGGTCTCGGCCCTGTTTGACCAGACCATCACCTTCCGCCTGAAAGAGCTGCAAGCGGCCACCAAGGCCATCCATGCCGCCGAGGCTGCACTGGCCAAAAAGCCCAACGCCAATGCGGCTGGCCTGATCAAGCAGGCCCGGGATGCGGCCTTCAGCCCGGTGGTGAACGCGCAAAAAGCCACGGACAAGGAGTTTCTGGCGCTGTTTGCGGCCAACAAAAAGGACGCCGCCGTCAGCAAAAGCGTGACCGGTCTGGAAAACCACTGGAACAACAGTGCCCGCCAGAACTACGAACGCGCCCGCAGCTTGGCCGAGCAAGCGCTGGCCGCCCTCAAGTAATCGCCACAAAGGACCTACGCCATGGCGAATGATGGACATGCGGCCCTGCAGCCGCAGGGGGCGCTGCAGTCTGCAGGCATCTGGGCCGACGTGCGCCCAGGCGTCTGGCTCGCAGGGGGGCTGGTGTTGGCCTTCTTGCTGTTGTTTTTTGTGCTGCCTGTGGCACGGGTCTTTGTCACCGCTTTTCTGGACGGTGACAACAGCCTGACCCTGGGGCATTTCGGGGCCTTCTTCGCGCAGGACCTGATGCGCGAATCGTTTTTCAACAGCCTCTATGTGGCCGTCATGTCGGCCATTTTTGCGGCCCTGATTGCGGTGCCGCTGGCCTACTTTACGGTGCGCTTTGACTTTCGCGGGGCCATCCTCATCCAGACCCTGGGCGTTTTGCCCCTGATCATGCCGCCCTTTGTGGGCGCGGTGGCGCTGCAGCTGATCTTTGGCCGCTCGGGCACGCTCAACCTCCTGCTCAACGACTGGTTCGGCTTCACGCTGCCCATCATGGAGGGGCTCAACGGCGTGATTTTTGTCGAGGCGATTCACTACTTCCCCTTTATCCTCATGAACCTCACGGTGGCCCTGCGCAACATCGACGGGGCCATGGAAGAGGCCGCCATGAACCTGGGCTGCAAGGGCTGGCGCTTGTTTTGGCGGGTGATTTTTCCGCTGGGCCTGCCCGGTTTTGTGGCCGGGGCTTCGCTGGTTTTCGTTAAAGTGTTTGACGACCTGGGCACGCCGCTGGTCATGGGGCAGACCAACATGCTCGCACCGCAGGCCTATTTGCGCATCACGCAAGTGGGGCTGGAAGACCCCATGGGCTACGTGATCAGCGTGATCATGATCGTGTTTTCCATCGCCGCCATGGTGATCTCGGCCCGCTCACTCAAGGGGCGCGATTTCTCCACCCTGCAAAAGGGCGGTGCCAGCATCCAGCGCCGCCGCCTGTCGACCATCGAGGGCGCCATGGCCTACCTGTGGATCGGCGTGATCTTGCTGATCACCTTGTCGCCGCACATCGGGGTGCTGTTGCTGTCGTTTGCCCAGGTCTGGAGCTTCTCGCCACTGCCCGACGCCTACACCCTGGAGCACTACACCACGGTGTTCCAGGACTCCAGCGGCATGATTCGCAACACCCTGATTTATTGCGGCCTGGCTGCCGGGCTGGATGTGCTGCTGGGCGTGACCATTGCTTACCTGATTTTGCGCACCCGTTTGCCCGCCCGCCAGTGGCTGGACTGGATTGCCACGGCTTCTCTGGCGGTGCCCGGCATCGTGCTGGCCATCGGTTTCTTGCGCCTGTTCAAGGGCGTGACCGTGCCCGGCACCGATGTGCTGCTGACCAGCACCTGGCTGGCCATCATGCTGGCCTATGCCGTGCGGCGGCTGCCCTATGCACTGCGCAGCTGCATGGCCGCTTTGCAGCAAGTGCACATCTCGCTGGAAGAGGCTGCCGAGAGCCTGGGGGCCACGAAAATGCGCAGCATCCGCCGGGTGCTGGTGCCGCTCATGACGGGCGGCATCCTGGCCGGCTTTGTCACCAGCTTCATCACGGCGGCCGTGGAGCTGTCGGCCACCATCATGCTGGTGTCGGCCGACTCGCAAGCGCCCATGAGCTACGGCATTTACCTGTACATGCAAAGTGTGGCCGGTCGCGGGCCGGGCGCGGCCCTGGGCGTTTTGGCCATCTTGGTCGTTGCCGTGGGCACGTATTTGTCGCATGTGGTGGTCGAGCGCACGTCATCGCGCCTGGCCCCCAGCAAGGAGCATTCATCATGAAAAAAGTCAGCGTCCAGTGCCGCAACATCCGCTTGTCCTATGGCAGCACCGAGGTCCTCAAAAACGTCAACCTCGACATCGAGCCCGGTGAATTCTTTGCGCTTCTGGGGCCATCGGGTTCGGGCAAAAGCACCTTGCTGCGCCTGATTGCGGGCTTCAACCGGCACCAGCACGGCGAGTTGCTGGTCGATGGCCGCGACATCAGCCGCCAAGAGCCCTGGGACCGCAACATCGGCATGGTGTTCCAGAGTTACGCGCTCTGGCCTCACCTGTCGGTGTGGGACAACGTGGCCTTTGGCCTGGTCGAGCGCAAGGTCGACAAAGCCACCCTGAAGGCCAAAGTGGGCGCAGCCCTGGAGCTGGTGGGCCTGTCGGCCTATGGCGAGCGTCGCCCCAACCAACTCTCGGGTGGGCAGCAGCAGCGCGTGGCGCTGGCGCGCACCATCGTCATCGAGCCGCAGGTCCTGCTGCTCGACGAACCCCTGTCCAACCTGGACAAGACCTTGCGTGTGCAAATGCGCCAGGAGCTGCTGGCCCTGCAGCGGCGGCTGGGCATCACCACCATCTTCGTCACGCACGACCAGGAAGAGGCCATGACCACCGCCGACCGCATGGCCGTGCTCGAGCAGGGCGTGGTGCAGCAAGTGGGCGCACCCGCCACGCTCTACGACTACCCGGTCAACGCCTTTGTGGCCAACTTTGTGGGCACCATGAACACCCTCGAAGGCCAGGTGCGCAGCCGCCACGGCGACAGCCTGGTGCTCGATGTGCCCGGCGTGGGCGACCTGAGCATTCCCCTGCAGCCCGACATGCTGCGCGCCAGTGCCGACCAGCAGCGCCTGCAGCTGAGCTTTCGGCCCCACACCCTCAAGGTGGACGTGGCCGACGCGGCACCCGACGCGCGTTACATCTGGATGCCCGGCACCGTGGAGGCCAGCGAATTCATGGGCGAATTCACCCGCTACCGCGTGCGCGTGGGCACCCAATCGCTGTCGGTGGACCAACCGCATTACGCGGGTCTGTCCAAATTTGCCGCGGGCGGCGCAGTGAACCTGGGCCTGGAGCCCTCGCAAATGCGCCTGTTTGCGGCCTGAGCCTGAACCAGGAGGCCCTGCGTGGAACTGCACCAGATACGCGCTTTTGTGACCGTGGCCCGTTTGGGCCACCTGACCAAGGCTGCGCAGGTGTTGTGCGTCACACAGCCTGCCGTGACCGCCCAGGTCAAGGCCCTGGAGTCCAGCTTGGGCGTGGCCCTGTTTGAGCGCAGCAGCGGCCGCATGAGCCTCACCCGCGAAGGCGAAGCCCTGCTGCCCAAAGCCGAAAGCGTACTCAGCGCATCGGGCCAACTGCAAGGCGCAGCGCGGCAAATGCAAGGCCAGGTCAGCGGCCAGATCGAGCTGGGCGTGCCCGGCGAGCAGCCAGGCTTTTTGCGGCTGGGGGAGTTGTCGGCCGCGGTGCAGCGCGATTTGCCCTTGGTGGAGCTGCACATCCGCACCCACGCCTCGGGCAGCATGCTTGACCGCTTGCGCGGCGGCGCACTCACCGCCGCACTGGTCATTGCCAGCCACCCGCCACGCGACTTGCATTGGCAGTCGCTGCGCTCGGTGCGCTACCGCGTGGTGGTGCCCACCCGCTTGTGCGCCCAGATGCAGCGCGGCGGCTGGAAAACCCTGGCCGCCTTGCCCTGGATGGACGGCCCGCTCGACTCGCCCAGCCACCTGATGCTGCGCCAGCTGTTTGAGCAACAAGGCCTGGCCCCCAACGTCGCCTTGCGCACCGAAGACACCGCCGCCCTCGACACACTGGTCGCCAGTGGCGCGGGCTGCGCCTTGCTGCGCGAAGAGCTGGCGCTGCCTGGCGTCGAGCGCGGCGAATGGATGGTCTGGGGCCATGCCCAGGTCGATGCACAACTTTTCTTTTGCACCGCCATCGAAAGCGTGAGCGACCCTCTGGTCGTGGCACTGACTTCGGTGGTGGTTTCCAATTGGGCCTGAACGCCCGCCAAAACCTGAAAACCTCTCATGAAATCACTCCAACTGCAAGCCGTCATGATCGACCTGGACGGCACCATGGTCGACACCATTGGCGACTTTGAAGTGGCCCTGAACCGGGCCTTGACCGACCTGCAAGTGCCCCCCGCCAGCCGCGCCCTCATTGAGCGCTCTATCGGCAAAGGCTCGGAGCACCTGATCCGCACCGTGCTGGCCCACCAGCTGGCGCAAGCTGGCGTGCCCGGTGACGCCCGCGAAGTGGAGGCGCTGTTCAACCCCGTGTGGACCCGCTACGAACACCATTACCTGGACATCAACGGCGAGTTTTCTGAAGTCTTTCCGGGGGTGATGGAGGGCCTGGCGCAGCTCAAGGCCATGGGCCTGCCCCTGGCGTGCCTGACCAACAAGCCTTTGTCTTTTACGCAGCCCCTGATGGCCGCCAAAGGGCTTGCACCTTACTTTGCGCAGGTGTTTGGCGGCGACAGTTTCGAGCGCAAAAAACCCGACCCCTTGCCGCTGCTCAAAACCTGCGAGGCCCTGCAAAGCAGCCCGGCCCGCACCCTCATGGTGGGCGACTCCAGCAACGATGCTCAAGCGGCCAACGCGGCCGGCTGCCCCGTGGTGCTGATGACCTACGGCTACAACCACGGCGAGCCCATTCGCAACACCCCGGCACGGGCCTGGCTGGACTCGATGACGCAGCTGGGGGACTTGCTTCAGGGCTGAGTCAAGCGCTTGGCCCCTCACCCCACCTTCACAAACTCGCGCGCCAGTGTCACCACCACCGGGCCCAGCAGCACGGTCAGCAGCGACGGGAAGACGCAAAAGATCAGGGGAAAGAGAAGTTTGACAGGGAGTTTGGCGGCGGCTTCTTCAGCGCGCTGGCGGCGTTGTGTGCGCAAGGCGTCGGCATACACCGTGAGCGACTCTGACACGCTGGTTCCAAAGCGGTCGGCCTGGATGAGCATGGAAACCAGGGCATCGATGTCTTTGAGGCCAACGCGCTGAGACAGGTTGCGCAGCGCTTCGGCCCGTGATGAGCCTGCACGCAAAGCCAGCCCGGTGAGGGCGAATTCTTCCGACAACACGGGGCGGGCGAAGCGCATTTCGCGGCCCACACGTTCGATGGCCGCGTCCAGCCCCAGACCGGCCTGCACGCACAGGCGCAACAAGTCCAGTGCGTCCGGAAAGGCGTTCAGCAGCTCCAGTTGTCGGCGCTGGACGCGCAGCTTGAGCACGACATCGGGCAAGTAGTAGCCCACCCCAGCGGCAGCAACAACGAGGGCCATGCGCAGCATGCTGTTGGCGGGCCAGCTTTGGGCATTGAGCACACTCCACGCCAAGGTGGGCAGCAGCAGGGTGAGCAGGGTTTTGCTGATGAAATAAATCTGCAATGCCACGGGCGAGCGCCAGCCCGCATGCCCAAAGCGCAGGCGCAGCGAGGAAGGGGTGTCGCCTTCGCCACCCGACAGGCCCGCTGTCCAGGGGCCCAGCCACAACAGGGCCGACAACAGGCGGGCTTGGGCCCGTTGCCAAGCGCTGGCTTGCGCAGCATCTCCTGGGCCGAAGTTGGGGTTTTGGGTGTTGAGGCGGGTCAGGCGTGTCAAGCGTTCGCGCCCGGGGTCGGGCAGCCAGCGGCTGAGCACGGCCAGGCTCAGCGTCAGGACCAGGGCGAACACAAGTGCTGCAAAAATCAGGGTGGCAGAGGTCATGGGGTGCGCAGGGCTTGGGGTTTGGAGAAATGTCAAACGCGGATCTGAATCAGTCGCCACATCCACAGAATGCCAATGGCCATCAGGGTCAGCGAGGTGTACACCAGCTGCAAGCCCATGGGGTCGGTCCACAGGCGCGAGATGAAGCCGGGATTGAGCAGGCCCATGAGGGCGGCCAGTGCAAAGGGCAGCAGTGACAAGATGATGGCCGAGATACGCCCTTCGGCTGAGAGTACGCGCACGATGCCCGCGATTTTTTGGCGTTCACGGATCAGGTATGCGGTGTTTTTCAGGATCTCAGCCAGGTTACCGCCGGTCTCGCTTTGGATGATGACGGCCACCACAAAGTAGCGCACATCGTCGCTGGCCACCCGCAAGGCCAGCCCTTGCAGCGCCTGGGCAGCGCTGATGCCGAAGTTGATTTCTTCAAACACCGTCCGCAGCTCGTGCGACAGGGGTGGGGGGGCGTCTTTGGCCGCTACTTGCAGGGCGCTGGTGAAGGCGTGCCCAGCTTGCATGGAGCGGGCCATCAGGTCCAGCGCGTCGGGCAGGGCCTGACTGATCAGGGCCATGCGATGGGTGCGGCGGTGTTGCAAGAAGGCGATCAAAAGCAAAGGCCCCAGCGTTGCTACCACCAGGCTCAGCAGCACCGGCCAGTGCAGGCTGGCACCCAGCGCCAAGGCCAACAACACCAGGACTGCGGCCAGTGACAAGGCCTGCGCCAGGCTGAGCGCCAGACCTGTTTGCAGCAAAAAATGGTCGAATTGTGTTGCACCAGGCACGGTCTGTAGCCCACGCTCTGCCCATTCCCACTGGCTCAGCAATCGCTTGGGGCGCAGTTTGAGTGTGGGCTCGGCCTCGTCGCTGGGGCCATTGAGTGTGGCCGCTTGCAGCCTTTGCGCCAGGGCTTTTTGGCGGGGGTCCAGGTGTTGCCGCCACAGTCCGTACAGGCCCCACACCAAGGCGCTGATGCTCAGGGCCGCCAGCACGGCAATGGTCCAAAAAGGTGTGTTCATGGCTCAGCTCCAGCGCTGGGTGGGTTCGAACAGGTTGTCGCTGAGCACGATGCCGCGTGTGACCAGGCGTTGCATGAATTTCGGGCGGATGCCTGTGGCCACAAAATGGCCCTGCACGCCACCGTCGGGGTTCAGGCCGGTTTGCTCGAACCTGAAAATTTCTTGCATGCTGATGACGTCGCCCTCGATGCCGGTGATCTCTTGCAGGCTGGTGATCTTGCGTTGCCCGTCCGACAGGCGTGAGACCTGGATGACCACCGACAGGGCGGCGGCAATTTGCTGGCGCAAGGCACGCGACTCGGCTTTGAGTCCGGCCATGCCCAGCATGTGCTCGAGCCGGGTGAGCGCGTCACGCGGGGAGTTGGCGTGGATGGTGGTCATGGAGCCGTCGTGACCCGTGTTCATGGCCTGCAGCATGTCCAGCACTTCGCCACCGCGTACCTCGCCCATGATGATGCGGTCGGGCCGCATGCGCAGGCTGTTGCGCAGCAGGTCGCGCTGCGAGATTTCGCCCTTGCCTTCGATGTTGGGTGGGCGTGTTTCCATGCGCACCACATGGGGCTGCTGCAGTTGCAACTCGGCCGCGTCTTCGATGGTGATGATGCGCTCGTCCCCAGGGATGCTGGCCGACATGACGTTGAGCAGTGTGGTCTTGCCGCTGCCCGTGCCGCCCGAGACGAGCACGTTCAGGCGAGCCCGCACCACGCCGTTGATCAACTCGGCCATGCCTGCGGTGAGGGTGTTCATGCTGATGAGGTCATGCACGCTGAAGGGCACCACCGCAAAGCGCCGGATTGACAGCAAGGGCCCGTCCATGGCCAGGGGCGCGATGACCGCGTTCACACGCGAACCGTCGGGCAGCCGTGCGTCGACCATGGGGCTCATCTCGTCCACGCGCCGCCCGATGCGTGAGACGATGCGGTCGATCACCCGCAGCAGGTGGGCGTCGTTGTCAAACTGCACATCGGTGTGCTCAATCTTGCCGCGCCGCTCGGCGTAGACCTGAAACGGCCCGTTGACCAGGATGTCCGAGACGGTGGGGTCGGACAGCAGGGACTCGATGGGGCCCAGGCCGAGCATTTCGTCCTGAATGGACTGGATGATGAGGCGGCGCTCGGTTTCATTGAGCGCCAGTTTGTGTGTGGCGATCAGCTCTTCGGTCAGGGTCTTCAGTTCAGTGCGCAGGCGATCGGGGGGCATGCTCTCCATGCGCTGCCAGTCCATGAGCGCCAGGATTTCCTGGTGGATGCGGGTCTTGATGTCATCCAGGCGCACCCCAGGTGTTTTGGGATATGGGGCTGAGGCTGCAGGCGAGACGGGCGCGGGCGCCAGGGGGCGGGTCTCGGGCGCGTGGGTGGGTTTCAAGAGTGCAGAGCCCAGCAGCGCGCTCGCATGACTGGCGTTTTCAAATTGGTAGCGCAGGTTCGGGTTCAAACATCTCTCCTGTGGGGCAACAACGCGAGGTTTGGGGCGGACGCTTCAGTTGGCTCAATCGGTTCAGGCGGTCTGGCCGATCCAGCGCTGCATCCAGTGGCGATGTTTATGGGGTGAACTCTCCAGCAGTGAGCCTGTGGCCTCACGCAGGGCGTGGATCACGGCGTTGTGGTCGTTCACCACCGACAGGGGCTGGCCGATGTGCAGGGACTCGTCCACCCACTCCGGTCCGCTGGGGATGCTTTGCTGCACCTTCAAGCCGACCGCTTTTTCCAGCTCCGGCAGGCTGACCCAGCCTCGGGGTTTGTAGCGGTTGACCAGCAAGCGAAGCTTGGTTTCGTTCAGGCCCAAGGCCCGCATCATGTTGACCAGACGCTGGGCGTCGCGCACATCCGGGGTCTGGCTTTGCATCACGATGTAGACCACGTCGGCCATGTCCAGCACTTTGAGCGTCAAGGCGTTCAGGTTGCGCGGCAGGTCCACCACCACGTGCTCATGCATGCTGCGCACCAAGGTGAGGACCTTCTCGATGTCTTGGGGGCTGATGGTCATGGCGTTTTCCAGCGAGTGGGGCGCGGCCAGCAGGTTCAGCTGGGGTGTGACGGGGTGCAGGCAGCTGGCCAGCAGCTGTACATCGAGCCGGTCAATTTGCCGCGTCAAGTCGCCCAAGCTGTGTTTATTGGCCCCACTGCCCAGGTAAAAAGAGGCGTCGCCGCACTGCAGGTCGAGGTCGACAAAAGCGCATTTTTTTCGGAATTCACTGGCCATGATGTGGGCCATGTTGGCCGCTACAAAGCTGGTGCCGTTGCCCCCTTTGCACCCTATGAAGGCGACCAGTCGTCCAGGGCGTTCTTGCCCCTTGGGGGCGGTGGAGGCAGCTGCTGTGTTCGCGGCCCCCATGGCGCTGCCCAGGCTTGTTTGGGCCAAGGCGCGATCGCTCCAGCGCTGCAGGGTCTGGGCCAGCTCGGCTGGATTGAGCGGCAGCGGCAAGACTTCGCGCACGCCCGCACGCATGGCCCGCGTCAGCAGGGCTTTGCTGTTGTCTTCGCTCAGCAACAGCACGTTCAATTGGGGACGCTGGCGCAACCAGCCATCGAGAACCACCAGATCATCGTTGGCCGTGCTCTGCTGGCTGATGGGGCTGTCCACCAGCACGATGGTGCCCGGGGGCGCATCGTCCAGGGCCTGAAGTGATGTGAGCAAGTTGCTGGCTGGGGTGCGCATTTGGGCGCTGTCCAGGGGCAAGGCGTTTTGTTGCAAGCTGCTGCGCAGCAAGGCCAGCAAGGTTTCGTTGGAGGCAATCACATGGATGGACATGGTAGAACTTTCAGGGCACGCGCACGGCGCCCAAACCAATGTTGAAGACGGGAGCTGGTGCAGGTGGGGCCTGGAAACTTTGCTGGTAAAGCATCGTGGCGGCCATGGCCGAAACGCCATCGGTGTCGGGGGAGGTAGACAGCCTGTCGTGGGCTGTGGAGGCGGCGTGCTGGCCCGCACCATGACCCGTGCCAGAGCCCATGCTGTGGCCCATGCCGGAGTGCATTCCCTGGCCCATGCCACCGCCTGGGCGCATGTGGGGGTTGGGGCAGTGGGGTCCGGGCCTTTCGGGCGAACAGTGCGAAGCCATGGGTGCTTGTGCACTGGGCGCCAACAGGCTTTGCTGGGCCTGGGCGCGTTGCACTGCCAGGCCAAAGTGTTGATCTACCAAGGTGGGTGGGGTGTCGCAGGCGGCCAAGGCCAGGCACAGGCCGACGATGCTCAAGCAGCGAAGGGGCGGGGGCATGAAGTTCATGGCGGTGTTCTCCGAGCTCAAGAGGTGGAAGAGGGTGTCGCTTCAGGAATGGGTGCTTCTTCGAGCGCCGCATCGAGTGGTGGGGTGGTGGACGTCTGCGCTGATGGATCAGCTGAAGGGGCAGGTGGGGCTTCGGCTGCTGGCTTGGGTGTTGGCTCTGGCCGGGTTTCGGGCCGAGGCGCTGGCTGTGCAGGGCTGGCGGGCGCAGGCATCTGCTCGGGCGGTGTGCCTTCGAGCTGGCCGTTCCAGAAATACTCGCTGCGGGTGGGCGGGATGTAGCTGTCGGTGGGCAGCGCGTAGTCGGGTGGCAACACGCGCGCCAGGCGCGGGGTCACCACAAACAACAGCTCGGACTTGTCGGTCTGGAAAGCGGTGCTGCGAAACAGCGCCCCCAGGATGGGCAGCTCGCCCAAAATCGGGAAGGCCTTGATGGTCTGGGTGACGTTGCTTTTGACCAGGCCGCCGATGGCAAAGCTTTCGCCATCGCGCAGTTGCACCGTGGTGGAGGCACGGCGCGTGGTGATGCTGGGCAGCAAGCTGCTTTGACCCCCCAAGCCTTTGACAGTGGTACCCACTTGCGACAGCTCCGAGACCTCGGGGGTCACGCGCAGGTTGATCAGCCCGTCTTCGAGCACGGTGGGCAAAAAGCGCAGGCCCACGCCAAACTCTTTTTCTTCCAGTGTGATGGTGGTGCCACCGTTGGCGTTGGTCTGGGGCACGGGAATATAGATCTTGCCGCCGGCCAGGAACGATCCCTCTTGCCCGCTCACGGCGGTGATGGTGGGTTCGGCCAGCACCTTGACCAGGCCTTTTTTCATCTCTGCGGTCAGCGTGATGGTGCTCAGGCCATTGGCGCGTGCGGCCGTGAGGGCGGTGGAGCCGGCGCTGAGCAATTGCGACAGCAGGTTGACCGAGGTGTTGCCGATGGTGCGGGTCAGGTTCATGTCCACGCCCAGCTCGTCGAGCAGGGTTTTGGAGACCTCGGCCACTTTGACTTCGAGCATGACTTGCTGCGTGCCGTGCACGCGCAGCAGGTTGATGACTTTTTTGTTGCCGTTGAAGGCCTCGGTCAGGGCCATGAGGCGCTGCACCTTCATGCCGTCGCTCACGCGCCCGCTCAGCACCAAGGTGTCGGCCACGCTGTCCACGCGCAGGTTTTCGGCGCTGGGCACGTACTCGCGCAGCTTGGCGTGCAGGCTGTCGGTGTCGGCCCCCACGCTGATGTCGCGCAAGGTGGTGCTGCCCTGGGCGGTCCAGACCAGCAAGTTGGTATGGCCGGATTTTTTGCCCAGCAGGTAAATCTCTCGCGGGTTGATCAGCACCACGTCGGCCACGTCGGGGTTGCCCACAGACAGGCGCTCGGCGTTTTCGGACAACTGCAGCAGCATGGACTTGCCCGCTGTCAGGCGCAGGGGTGGGGCCATGAGCACAGGGCCTTGCGTTTGAACTTCCGGCTTGCTCGACGATTTGGCTGCGTTGCGGGTGTCGGCCTTGGCGGGGCTGCTTTTGGTGGCCGATGTGGGGGTTGACTGCAGGGGGG
>NZ_JAFEIF010000013.1 GCF_017848645.1 Limnohabitans sp.
GCCCATGCCCTTGTCGGCCTCGAACGACGAAATGAGTTCGGTGGAAGAGGTCATCTTGCTGGCCCAAGGCATCCAGACCCTGCCGCCCGACGGCATCTCGCTCAAGCAGCACCTGATCGACATCGAGCGCAACCTGATCGAGCAAGCGCTCAGCCGCACGCAAGGCAATGTGTCTCAAACCGCCAAATTGCTGCAGCTGCAAAGAACCACGCTGATTGAAAAGATCAACAAGTACGAACTGCGTGGCGTGGCCTGAAGGCGCGCTGCAGGCGTCGCTTCAGGCTGCACGGCGGCCGACCCGCTGGGGTCGAACTCAGAAGGGTGGCTTGATCACTTTGGCGCAAGTGCCTTTGATCAATTTGACTGTGCGGCCGTCCTGCAGACTCAAGGACTGCACAAAACTGCCTGTTTTGCGGTCCACCACAAACTCCTCGCCCGTGATCATGACGCCAAAGCGCTGGAACATGGCGGGGCGGTAAATCTTCATGCGCGTGCCCATCAAGTTCAGGGTGCCCGCACGGCTTTCAGAGATGGCAATCTTGCCCTGGTACCAACCAGATTTCTTCTCGAAATCAATCTGAGCCATGGTGATCCTGGAGGGCTCGTTTTCCTTGATGCCCAAAGCCAGCTGACCGTCCAGGTCCAACTCCAATTCACAAATCAGATCCATCACACCCTTGCTGGCGCCGGGCACGCTCTCGGCCACCAAATCAGGCTCGGGGCGTTTGTCGTCCATCAGGTGCACCAGCCCCCAGATCCCACCCATGACCAAAAGACCAATGGCGATACCGATTGCCGTATTTTTCAACATGGGAGAACCTCAAGAAAGGGTGGGTGTGAACCAGGGCGAGCAGCCATCATCGTAGCGTGAAGCGCAGCCGCAGTTCACCCCGTTTCATTGGTTGAGCACCGTGAT
Organism: Limnohabitans sp.; assembly: GCF_017848645.1. Taxonomy (GTDB): domain Bacteria; phylum Pseudomonadota; class Gammaproteobacteria; order Burkholderiales; family Burkholderiaceae_C; genus Limnohabitans_A. The sequence goes on from NZ_JAFEIF010000013.1 coordinate 917, forward strand.
GCTGACACGCCGGTTGCGCGGGTCTGCAGGATTGCCCGGCACATTGGGGTTGGTGTCGGCCACCCCCTCGATGCGTGAGAACCGATTGGCACTGATGCCCTGCGACTGCATGAACTGGCGCGTGGCATCGGCCCGCTCGGTCGACAAAGTCCAATTGTTGCGCATGCTATCGGGTGCAAAACCTGTGCTGTCGGTGTGCCCACGAATGGACAATTTGTTCGGCAGCGGTTTGAGGGTTTTGGTCACCTCCGCCATCAAGGCGGCCGCTTTGCCGCCCATTTCTGCGCCGCCCGAGCTGTACATGGCGAAGTCGGCCTTGTCGATCACCTCAATGCGCAGGCCGTCCTTGTCGCGTGTGATGCTGACCTGATCCTTGATGTTGTCAAACTGCTTGCTTTCAGACAATTTTTGTTTGATCTCTTTTTCGATCTTGTCGAAATTTTCCTTGTCCTGTTTCTGGCCTGGCGATCCGGTGCCGCCACCCTCGCCTGGAGAGCCCGAACCCGTGGTTTTGCCAGGGTCCTGGTCAGAGGGGCCGTCCTTGTTGTTTTCTTCCTTGGACGAACCAAAGCTTTCGGCCGGGCCACCTTGGGCTTGCGGCGTCAAACGCTCAAGCATGGCGGTTTGCTTGGCGGTGAAAGGGAAACCATCGGTGTCGATGATGGACTTGCCACCAAACAAACCATTGGAGCCGGCCATCTCGCCAAACACGATCTGGCTGTGGGACGCGGGCCTGAAATAGTCGGCCACGCTTTTGCGCTTGTCCTCGTTGCTGGCACCCAAAAGCCACATCAGCAAGAAGAAAGCCATCATGGCCGTCATCATGTCGGCCAGAGCGATTTTCCAGGCACCACCGTGCGCGCCCGCATGACCATCTTCGACGATGATCTTGCGAATAATGGGGCGCATCGCCTCCGCTGCAGCGGCGGCTGCGGCGGCCTCGGCGGCAGCCACTTCCTCGGGCGTGCCGGGCGCTGCTTTGTCTGCTTCGGCCATCAGGATCCTCGCATGCCGTCAAAGACTTCGGAGAAGCTCGGTTGGTTGTGATGCGATATACAAGCACGCGCCGACTCGATGACCAGCGGTTGCGGGTGGCCCTTGAGGTTGCACACGATCATCTCGCGAATCACATCGAAGGCTTGCGCATCTTCGTTGATGATTTGGGTCAGTCGGCCCGAGAAGGGCTCAAACATGCCGTAGGCCAAAAACACACCCATCAGCGTACCCACCAGCGCAGAGCCGATCAGCGCACCCAGCACAGGCGGGGGTTGGTCAATCGCACCCATGGTCTTCACCACACCCAGCACGCAGGCCACGATGCCCAGAGCAGGCAAACCACCGGCAATGCCCGCCAGCGCGCCAGGGGCCAACAAGGCCTCGTGGTGGTGCACCTTGATGGCTTTCTTCATCAGATCGTCCAGCGCATCGGCATCCAGATTGCCCTGCGAGATCACCATCAGGCGCAAAGGATCACAAATCATCTGAACGATGGAATGGTCTTTGGCCAGCTTGGGGAATTCACCAAAAATCGGGCTGGAGTCCGGGTTTTCAACGTGCGATTCGAGTGCCACCACACCTTCTTTTTTCATCACAGTCTGCAGCTTGCCCACCAGCAGCATCAAAGCCAGGTAATCGGCTTGGTGAAAACTCGGTCCCTTGATGCACTTGCCAATACCACCCATGGCCGCCTTGAAGACCGGGAAACTGTTGGCCACCAAAGAAGCGCCGATGGCCGAACCACCGATGATCAAAAATTCGAAAGGCGCAGCCTTGATGATGGGCGCCATCTTGCCGCCCGCGATGACGTACCCGCCAAACACCGCACCAAACACAACCGCTAAACCGATAAAGAAAAACATGGTGGCCCTTAAAAGCTAGACAATGCACCAGACACCGATGCACCAACCCAGTGTCCATTGGAAAAAAAAGTCGATCAAATTGCCCAGCAAGATCACGGGCAAACCCAAATACAGCGCCCCCCAAGCCCAGCCCGCAACCGTCAGACGGGCTTTCGGGATGTCATGGCCCAGGATGGCGTGGTCTTTTGAGGATGACGAGTTCATTTTTTCCATTGACACCGGTACTAATCGGAAGCAAATACGGTATCTTGAGTCGAATTTGAAAAATTTGCTTATTATGACGATATGGATGTGAAATGGGAGCAATTACCGCAGGCCGATTGGGAAGAATTTCACTCGACCCATCACGGCGCTTTGCAGCAAGCTTGGGCTTACGGTGAAGCCCTGACTTCTTTGGGCGTGAACATGCGCCGCGCCATGGTCTGGGAAGATGGCCAACTGGTGGCCATCGCCCAATTCATGTGCAAACGCGTGCTGGGCTACATCTCCTTGGCCTCGTGCACGCGGGGCCCGATTTACCTGCCCGAACTCAGCCCCGCACAACGTGCGGCTGTTTACAAGCGCCTGCGCCAATCGATCCCGCTGCCGCGCCTGAAAGTGCCCCTGTTTTCACCCGACCGCAGCCACGAACAGCTCGACCCTGCCGAAACCCGGGGCATGTCACGCGTGATGACCGGCTACGCCACCGTGCTGCTCGATTTGACCCACCCGCTGCCCAGCTTGAAAGCCCAGCTCGAAGGCAAGTGGCGCAACCGCTTGAACAAGGTGCTCTCGAATGCGAAGCTCCGGGTGCATGTGCAGCCCAGTCTCAAGCGCTGTCAGTGGCTCTTGGGCCAAGAGCTGGCCCAGCGGGAGGCGAAAAAATTCCACGGCCTGCCCACGGACTTCGTGCAGGCCTACATCGGCGCGGCGGCCGAACCCCGTCAAGCCTTTGTGGTGGCCTATGCCGAGCTGGGCAAGAACACCGTGGGCGGTATGCTCTTTTTGATCCATGGCCGTGTGGCCAGTTACCATATGGGCTGGGCTGACGACGAAGGCCGACAGCTCAATGCCCACAACGCACTGCTCTGGCAGGCCATGGCCTATTTGCAGGACCAGGGCATCGAGGTGCTCGATCTGGGCGGCGTCAACACCCACGACTTGCCCGGCATCTCGCGCTTCAAACTGGGCACTGGCGGTCGCGCCATCACCCTAGCGGGAACATATTTTTGAGAACAAACATGACGATGCGAGCATTTTCAAGGCGTGCTGCGCTGCAGTGGAGCTTGTGCTGTGCGTGCTTGGCGGGCTGCCTGGCCCCTGTGACGGCTTGGGCCTGGACCCGCATCGGCGAAACCGAAGAAGTGACGCTGTACGTGAACCGCAACAGCATCGAGCGCGACGACAACATTCGCCGGGTCTGGGAAATGCAGGACCTCAAAACACCCGACGTCGAAGGCGTTCGCTCACGGCGCTACCTCAACGAGTACGACTGCACCTACAAGATGCACCGACTCGGTCAAATGACCAGTTTTGCTGGCCCCAAAATGACAGGCGAAAAAGTGGCCGAGGTCAAAGACATGGGCTACTGGCGAAAAATCCCCCCCAACGGCGTCTTTGTGCTCACCTACATTGCCATGTGCATCGAATAAGCCGCGGGCATCGCACAACCCCGCATCCACTGCTTCAATGACAGCCTCGGTGGATGCGCTGCGGCCATGACGTTAAACACTTGAGCTTGGCCGTTGTTACTTTTTCTGTGGGTCAGCGCGTTGCAGGGGATTGCGCGCTATTCGTGACGCTTGAGGTGGGACTGCTTGGCGTCGCCGCAGGGTTGGCGCGTGGAAATTGCACGGCGCGTTCGCGGTTGGTGTTGGCGCCGTTTTTCTGCAGGGTTTCGAGGTAGCGTTCTTTTTGCAGGACGACCAGGGCTTCGACGTCGCGGTTGAGTTTGTCGACGTTGCCGACAGCGCCTTTGAGGGCTTTGACTTCGTTGCCCAGGGATTGCACGGCGCCGGCTTGGCTTTGCAGGCGGCTGTTGATGCCTTGGACTTGTTTGAGCAGGTTGTCGCTGGTGGCGGCCACTTGTTTGGCAGTCTCCCCAGGCACAGTTTGGGCGATGGTTTCGGATTTTTTGAGGGCCTCGTTGATGCGTGTTTCGATCTGGCCCTGTGTTTTGGCTTGTTCGACTTGTTGCGCGGTCAGGCTTTCGATGCTGCGGTTGATGACGTCCAGCGATTCGAGTCCGGAGTTGAGGTCAACCACGCGTTTGCCAACCGCCATCATCATGGTGTCGAGTTGGTTGATACGGCTGTTCATGCGCACGCCCATGACGAGGAAGAAGATGAGACAAAACAGCATCAGGGCACCTGTGGCGCCGAGCAGGATCAGGGCCTTTTTGTGGCCGACTTCGGTCAGGGTTTTGAATTCGCTGGTGGCTCGGTGCATGTTGCTGCTGGCAGCGGCTGCGGCTTCGGCGGATTTGCTGGCGATGTCGGCCGAGTCGAGCACGACTTGGGCGAGCGATTGGTATTGCCGGTAGGCGCGCTCGTCAACCGTCAGGCCCATGTGGGGCGCAGGTGCCGCTGGCTCGGGCGTTGCCGGGGCCGCCGCTTTGTGTGCGGCATGTTGTGCGGCTGCGGTGCTTGGGGCGTGCGTGTCGCTGGCGCTGGCGGTGTCGCCCGCTGGCGCGGTGCTTTCATCGGTGCCGGGGGCGTCGATGAGGATGGGTTCTGCGGGGTTGAATTCTTTGTCGCTCATGGTCGTTTTCCTCGGGCTGTGGGCGTCTGCGGGAGTCGCTGCAGTTGTTCTGCCAATTGGGCGTTACGGGTTCTGAGTTGATCGATGCGGGTTTTGATGGGGTTGTCTTGTTCCCAGACGGGCTCGATCGGTGTGGGGTCTGGCTCTGGGGCTTTGGCTTTGCTGCTGGGGGCCTGGTTGTTGCGCAACTTGGGCATTGGCCGGGCAGCTTTGGCGGGCGCGGGCTTGGGTTTGACGATTTTGGGTGGGGCTTCGGGCGGGGCGGTCTTTGTGGCTTTGGCCCGCACGGTTTTGGCCACCGGGGGCGGCGCTGTGATGCGTTTGGCTTTGGGGGCTTTGACGGGGACCACTTTTTGTACGTTGGTGGGCGTCTCGTCAGCGGGTGCCGGTTCGGTGAATTTTTGGGTGGTTTTGCGCGCGGCCACGTTGGAGCCCGCTGGCATGTTGACGGCGTGGGGTTTGTCGCTGCGGATGAGGGTGGTTTTTTTCACGGCGTGTTCCGGGCTGGATTAGGGCAACTTGTCGGGCGCAACAGGGGCCACAGGTGCAGGTGTGAGGGCGGGCGCTGCCACTGGCGCTGGGGCAGTGCCTTTGCTGGGTTCGGGCCATTCGATGGGCATGGGCGCGGGCAGGGTGGCTTTGGCTTTGCCAATGCCGAAGGCTTCGGGTTGGAGCCAGAGCATGGTCACTGTGGACAGGGCGAGTGCGGCTGCAACCCAAAGCGCCAGACGTGTGTGGCTTTTGTCCCATTTGCGCAGCAGTTGGGTGCTTTTGGCGATGGCTTCCTGGCCTTTGTCGTGAAAGGCTTGCACTTGTTGCTTGACTTGCCTGGCGGTGGGTTTTTGCGCCGGGGTGGGCGGCTCTTCTTGGGCGAAGTGGGCTGCGTCTTCGGGTTCGGGGTTGGGCGCGTCTTCGGCCCAGGCTTGGCGTTTGATGCGTCGCAGCAGTTGTTGCACGGGCTGCAGGCGGCCTTCGGTGCGGGCGAGGTCGAGCGTGGCTTGGGCTTGTTCGGCGTTGGGGGCTTCGATTTCCCAGCGCAGAATTTTGCGGCCGAAGGCGGACAGGTTGTTGTGGCTGTCGGCAGGGCCTTTCATGAGCAAAATGGCCCGGATGTTGGCGCCCGGGAAGTTCTGGATCAGTCGGGCCAGCAGCTGGATTTCGGCCTCGGGCAGGGCTTGGGCGTCGTGCACGACCCAGATTTGCGCAGGGTCTGCGCCTGTGGGGGTGCGGGTGGCTTGTTGCACAGATTGGCGGGCCAGGGCTTCGTTGAAGCGGGCGAGCAGTGCGTCGGTGTTGGTGGGGAAGTACGCTTCGATGTGGTGTTCGGGGGCTTGTTGCCGCAGGCGTTTGAGCAGCAGGCTGCTGTAGTGGTCGAGCAGGGCTTCGTGTTCGCATTGCAGCGACAGGCTCAGGCCTTCGCGGGCGATGGCGTTGGTGCAGCCGTCGATGCGCATGCGGTCTGCCGCGCGGAAGACGAAGTCGTCCGCGTGGGGGGCGTTGGCTCTGATCGGGGTGTTCATGCGGTGGCTCCTTGGGCTTGCGCTTTCTTGCCGTCAGGACTGAATTGCATGCTGGGGGGCACTTTCACTTGGGGCTTGGGGCGAGGCGGGTTCATGGGTGAGGCCGCTTCGAGGCTGAAGACGTAGGCGATGACTTGGGCCACGGCGTGGTAGAGGTCTTCGGGCACTTGGTGTTCGACTTCGGTGGTGAAGTAGATGGCGCGAGCCAGTGGGGCTGCTTCAAAGATGTGGATGCCGTGGTTTTTGGCTTCGGCGCGAATGAGGGCGGCCATGTGGTCGGAGCCTTTGGCCACCATGATGGGGGCGCCGTCTCCGGTGGGGTCGTATTCGAGGGCGACGGCGAAGTGTTCGGGGTTGGTGATCACGACGTCGGCGTCTTTGATGCGGTCCATCATGCGCGAGTTGGCCATTTCGCGTTGACGGCGTCGGATCTGGGCCTTGACTTCGGGGCTGCCTTCCATTTGCTTGAATTCGTCTTTGACCTCTTGCTTGGTCATGCGCATGCGTTTGGTGAAGCTGTACTTTTGCCAAGGCACGTCAATCAGGGCAATGAGGGCCAGGCTCAGGGCCACCCACAGGCCCGATTGCAGGATCATCCTGCCCGCTGCGTCCAGGGCGGGCTCCAGCCCCATTTGGCCAATTTTGACGAGCGAGTCCATGTTGACCATGAGGGACCACCACAGCACGCCCGCGACGAGGATAAATTTGAGGACGGCTTTGCCCAGCTCGACCAGGGCGTGGGTGCCAAAGATGCGTTGGAGCCCGCTGATGGGGTTGAGCTTGGAGCCTTTGGGCATGATGGCGCTGAAGGAGAACAGGTAGCCTCCGGTGACGCCCGAGGCGACGATGGCAGCCACCATGGTGAAGAGGATGATGGGCAGCACGAGCACGAAGGCCGCGAGCATGTGCTCGCCAAAGTGGGCGGGCAGAAGCAGGGGTTTTTCGATGAGTTGGCGGTCGAACACGAAGCCTTGCGCAAACACGGTGGACAGCCGGCTCATGAGCCAGCTGCCTGTGAGCATGAGCATGGCGAAGGAGCCAATGACGATGACGGCCGCAGGCAGTTCGGTGGAGCGGGCGACTTGACCATCGTCGCGGGCTTTTTTGAGCTTTTGCGCCGTCGGGTCTTCGGTTTTGTCTTGTGCGCTTTCAGACACGGGGCGCTCCTATGACGTCGCGAATCAGCGAAAAGCCTTGTACCCAGAGCCATTCGATGCGCCCGCCAATGCTCTCCAGAGAGATGATCAGGATGATGAAGCCGGCCATGATCATGGCGGGAAAGCCGACGGCAAAAATGTTGAGGCTGGGCGCGGCGCGGGTGACGACGCCCAGGCCCACGTTGATGAAGAGCAGCGAGACCATGACAGGCAGGGCCATGAGCACGGCGCCCAAAAACATCATGGAGCTCCACTGCAGCACGCGGCCGTAGACGGCTTGGTTGAGGATGTTGGTGCCAATGGGCAGGCTGTTGAAGGATTCCAGAATCAAACCCAGCAAGATGGCATGGCCCCCGAAGCCGACAAAGATGAGGGTGGACATGACGATGAGCAGCTGCGAGATGACGGGGACGTTGCCCATGTTGGGGTCGAGCATGTTAGCCATAGACAGGCCCATGGCGGCGGCAATGCTTTGACCGGCCACGACCACAGCGGCGACCACGATTTGCAGGATCAGGCCCATGGTGGCCCCGATCATGATTTGGTTGAAGACTTCGATCAGGCCTTGTGCGCTGGTGGGGTCGACCACGGGCCAGTTGTGCAGCGGGTAGACGAGCCAGGTGAGCACCAAGGCCACCAGGATGCGCATGCGGGTGTTGAAGGCGCTGAGCGAGAAGATGGGCGCGGTGATCATGAGGGCCGAGATGCGCAGCATGGGCCACAAAAAGGTGTAGAACCTTTCAACGACATCGGCGGCCAGGAAGTTCATGAGGTGACCTGCAGGCTGTTCAGACGAACAGGGTCGGGATGCGCTCGAAGATGCTGCGCGTGAAGTCGACCAGGGTGACCAGCATCCAGCTGCCAAACAGCAGCAGGGCCAGTGCCATGGCAATCAGCTTGGGGATGAAGCTGAGTGTCATTTCGTTGATGGAGGTGGCGGCCTGGATGATGCCGATGAACAGGCCCACGGCCAGCGCAACCAGCAACAAGGGGGCGCTGACCAGGGCGATGGTCCAAAGGGCTTGGCGGCCCAGGTCGATGACGGTGGCGGTGTCCATGGGTCAGTTCCTTTAAGGCATGGCAAAGCTGCCGGCCAGCGAGCCCATGATCAGGCTCCAGCCGTCGACCAACACGAACAGCATGAGTTTGAACGGCATGGAGATCATCATGGGCGAGAGCATCATCATGCCCATGGACATGAGCACGCTGGCGACGATGAGGTCGATGACGACGAAGGGGATGTAGATCAGGAAGCCGATGGTGAAGGCGCTTTTGAGCTCGGAGGTGAGGAAGGCGGGCACCAGGGTGGTGAAGGGCACGTCTTGTGGGCTGCTGTAGTTGGTGTTGCGCGCGATTTCCATGAACATGGCGATGTCGTCTTCGCGGGTTTGCAGCAGCATGAAGGCGCGGATGGGTTTTTCGGCAGCGGCCAGGGCTTTGTCAAAACTCAGGCCCTGGTTCATGTAGGGCAGCAGTGCGTTTTGGTAGACCTCGGTGAGCACCGGGGTCATGACGAACAGGGCAAGGAACAGCGACAGCCCGACGATGACCATGTTGGGGGGGGTCTGGCCTGTGCCCAGGGCTTGGCGCAGCAGCGACATGACGATGACGATGCGCACGAAGGCGGTCATCATGAGCAAGAGCGAGGGCAGCACCGACAGCGTGGTCATGAGCGCCAGCAGCTGCAGGGTCAGGCTGTACTGGGTGCCTTTACCTGTGTTGGTGGCGGTGATGGCGGGCATGTCAGGCGCTGCTTGCGCCAACAGGGGCAAGAGGCTCAGGACGAGGGTCAGGATCAGCCCAAGGGTGAGGCGGCGCTTCATGGCTTGTGGGTTTCTGTGGGTTCGGCAGGCGCTGGCGTTTGCACGGGCCAGGGGGACAGGGCAGTCATTTGGTGGGCGGTCACGCCCACCAGCACGTCCTGTCCGTCAACTTGGATGAGGACGATTTTTTGTCTCGGGCCGATGGACAGGCTTTCAATGGTTTGCAGGCGTTGGGTGTTTTTGCGCAGGAAACTGTTGCCGTTTTGCATTTTGCGCAGGCCCCAGAGCACGGCCAGCAGCAAGCCGATGACCAGCGCGAAGCTGAGCATGTATTGCAGCCAGTCAGAGAAAGTCCACCCGGTGTTCATGGCTGGGCTTTACAGGTTGTCGAGCCGCTCGGAGGCGGGTACCACGCGGGTCAGGCGGATGCCGTAGCGGTCGTTGACGAGCACGACTTCGCCTTGTGCGACGACGGTGTTGTTGACCAGCAGGTCCAGGGGTTCGCCAGCGATGCGGTCGAGTTCGACCACGCTGCCTTGGGTCAGGCGCATGAGGTCACGGATCTTGATTTGGGCGCGGCCCACTTCAATGGAGAGCGTGACCGGGATGTTTTGCAACACGTCGGTGTGGATTTGGCCTTTGTCCGTGGCTTCGGTCGGGGCTTCGTTGGAGGTCAGTTCGCTCATGGGCGTTCCTAGGTGGGGGTTCAGGTGGGGGCGTTGGGGCTGATGGCGTTGACGATCTTGATCGCCACTTGGCCACCCATGGCACCGACTTCGACGTCGTAGACCGGCATGTCCTGGATCATGGCGCGGGCGTGTTCGGCTTTTTTGAAGGGCAGGATGTCGCCCGGTTGCATGGTTTGGAGCTGTTGCAAGGTCACGCTGAGTTTGCCCAGGTGGATTTGTAATTCCAGCTCGGCGTCGTGCACCGCATCGTTCAGTTGGGCGCGCCAGATTTTGTCGGAGTCTTCGTTGCCGTCGCCGGTTTGTACACGGCTGCGCAGCAGGTCGCGCACGGGCTTGAGCGCCACGTAGGGGATGACCATGTCGACATAACCGGAGCCTTGCGAGGTGGCTTCGGATTCGAAGCGGCTGAGGATGACGAGGTCGTTTTCGTCAACGATTTGGGCAAACTGGGGGTTGATTTCGGAGCTGATGTGCTCGAAGTCGACAGGGGTCAGTGGGGACCAGGCTTCCTTGAAGGATCGGAAGAAGACCTGGAGGATGATTTTGATGATGCGGGTTTCGGTGGGGGTGAACAGTCTGCCGGGGGGCAGTTGGCCCACGCCTCGGCCAAAGCCACCAAAGAAACTGTCGAGCGAGCTGAACACCACGGTGGGCTCGATGACGACCATGGCATAGCCGCGCAGGGGGCTCATGCGCACGATGTTGACCGACAGGGGCGATTTGAGGTCTTTGAGGTAGTCACCAAACCGGATGATTTGGGTGCGCGTGGGGTTCATGCGCGGGCTGGTACGCAGCACTTCGAGCATGCCCAGTCGGAACAGCCGGATGAAGCGCTCGTTGATCATGTCCAGCGAGGCGACGTTGACGCCCAGGCTGCTGTCTTCAGCGGCCAAGTCGTGTTTGCGCACTTGCACGTCCAGGTTGTAGCCCTGTGTTGTGCTGGCGCTGTCATCGCTGAAGCTGGCCGACAAAGCGGCCAGTTCTTCACTGGACAGGAGGGATTGGGATTCAGCCATGGTCAAGGGGTCCGATGCGCTTTACTGCACCACAAAGCTGGTGAAAAAGACTTCTTCAATGCCGCCGAAGTCTTCGTATTTTTCCAGCACGGCATTGAGTTCGAGGCGGATTTTTTCAGCCAGTTTTTTTCGGAAATCAGCTTGGTTCAAATCGGTATCGACCGTCAGGCGCATCACGTCGAGTGCGGTCGCACGCAGGGCAAATTCGTGTTTTTTGACATTTTTGAAGACCCGCTCATCGTAGTGGGTCATGATGGCCAGCTTGACCTGGATCACTTTGCGCGAGTTGGTGAGGTTGGCCACCAGGTCTTTTTCGAGTTCCATGTAGTGGTTTTCGAAGCGGGTCAGCTCTGGCGAGTCTTTGGTGACCTTTTTGGGGGCCGCATCACTGGCTGCGTTTTTGACACCCGCTGCTTCGTCTTCCAGCGCTTTGAGCTGGGCTTCGGCCGCTGAAGTGTCTTTTTTGTCGAAAAAGCCCGTGACAAACAGGGTGCCCACCACCGTGCCAACCAAAACCAGGATGGCCACAACGGCGATCAGGATGATCTTGACCAGAGGTGATTTCTTTTTGACTTCGACTTCGGATTCTTCATCTGCCATGGTACGTCCTCGTTGGTTGGCTATCAGACCAAAACGTCCAGACCATCATTGGGGTCCTTGACGCGCGGTGCTCGGGTTATTTCTGCGGTGCTTGCCGGGGCGCTTGTTTGGGCCTGAGCGGGCTTGCCCCTGGTAAACCCAGGTGTCGACTCTCCGCCACTTTGGCCGGTTTGACCGCCACCTACATGGATGTTAGCAACATCCATGCCCATTTGGCTCAGCGTTTCCCTGAGTTTGGACATGCCCTCTTGCAGCAGTTCTCGGGTGGTGCCGTTGGGGGCGGTGAACACGGCGTCAAATTCACCGCTGCGCATCCTCATTTCGACTTCGATATGGCCCAGGGTCGCGGGTCGAAGTTGCAGTTTAAGGTGCCATTGGCCTTTTTCCATTTCGGACAGGATGCGTTGCCCCACGGCCTGGCCCATTTTTTCGGCCAGGTTCTGGATATTTTCGCTGCGGGCGTTGGCGTCGGGCAGGTCTGGCGCTGGGCCGTTGGCGTTGTTCAGGTCGGTGCGGTTGTTGGCCTGTGCGTCCCAGCGGGAGGCGAAGTTGGCATAGGCCGCGCCATGGGTGCCGGTGTTGCTGGCACCGCCCTCGGCGCCAAGCAGTTGCTGGAGCGTTTCGCCGCCCCAGTCGGCGCCCAGGTCCAGTTCGCTGAGGCTGATGGCGGCTTCTTTTTGGGCGCTTACGCTGCTTTGCAGTACGTTGTTCATCTGGCTGCGTTGCATCCAGACCGCGGCCGGGGGGGGCATGCGCAGCATCTGGATGGGCAAGGCGTCTTCGGTGCTGGTGCTGTTGATGGCGTTGGTTTTTGGGGTCTGACCCGTGTCGTCGGCCATGGCCCAAAGGGCTTGCGCCCCGGCCAGGGCGCTGCCGAGCAGGCCTGTGGCTGGGCCAGTGGTGGGTCCGTTGTTGGCTGCGTTGGCTTGGCCTGTTGGTGTGCTGCCCTGAGCGCTGGTTTGCACGGCCATCGAGCCTTGCATGGCGCTGGTGGCGGCTGTTGAGCTGTTGGTTGTGGCGTTGTTGGTTGGGCTGGGCAGACCCGCTTCGCTGGTCTGTGCGTTGTCTGTCGCGGCGTTGGCGGCCAGGGCGCTGGCCTGCGCGCCGATCTGTGCCCCGGGCTGTGAGGCGGCCGGTGCTGCGATCTGTGTGCCGATCTGCGTGGCTGCCTGTGAGGCGACCTGTGCAGCGCTCACATTTCCGAGTGCACCGATGGCGCTGCCTGTTGTCAAGGCATTGGCCCCGCTGAGCTGGGGAGATGGTGCGGCTGGCATGGCACCTGCAAGGCCACCAAACAGCCAGTTGACAGCGGTGTCGTCCAGGCCTTGGGCGCGTGCGAAGGCTTCCAGGCTTTGTGAGTCCGGGGGAGCGGTTTCTGGGGTGATGACGCTCAGGTGGGGTCCCAAGGTCACGGCTTTGAGGGGCCAGGCTTGTGTGTCGAGCACGGCGGCGAGTTGGGCCATGGTCTGAGGGGCGGCAATTTCCTGCCCTTGAAGTAGGTCCAGTCCAGCTTCTTCTTGGGCGGTGGTGGCTGGGGTTTCGGCCTGCAGTTGAAACATTTCAGACATGAATTGCCCAAAGCTTTGGCCATCGGGAAGGGTATTGGGCTCAGATTTTAATTCTAAAGTTCCAATATTGGTGTTGGCGCTGGCCTGGCTGAGGTTGTCGCTGAGGGTGATGTTCATGGGTTTGGCTTCTCCAACGGTGTCTTTTCCTGATGCGGGGCCGCGACGCGTGGCGGTCAATCTTTGCCGTTCATCTTGGTTTGCAAGGTATTGAGCAATTTGCGCACCAGCTTGGCCTGGTGCGCTCAAAAGTTCGGGGTTGGCCGAAGTGGGGTGTCGGGATGGTTGGCACACAGCTTGCTTGATGGTGTTGAGAACCCGATAAAAACCGATTTTTCCCCCTAAAACAACGGCCTTTTGACCATGAACACCTTGACCCTGTCAACGATCCGACAGAACCTGTCGCGCTACGATCTGGCGGGTTTGGGTGTGCCTGCTTTGGTGCTCATGATCATGGCCATGCTGGTGGTGCCGATGCCGCCGCTGTTGCTGGACATTTTGTTCACCTTCAACATCGTGATTGGCTTGGTGATCATCATGATCGCCATCGGGACTCGAAAGCCACTGGAGTTTTCGTCTTTTCCATCGGTGTTGCTGTTTGCCACGATGCTGCGTCTGGCCCTGAACGTGGCCTCGACCCGTGTGGTGCTGGTCAATGGCCATGAAGGCCCCGAGGCGGCCGGCAAGGTGATTGCGGCTTTCGGTGAGTTTGTGATCGGTGGCAACTATGTGGTGGGTTTCATCATCTTCGTGATCTTGATGATCGTGAACTTTTTTGTGGTGACCAAGGGCGCTGGACGCGTCTCCGAGGTCAACGCCCGTTTCACGCTGGACGCGATGCCGGGCAAGCAGATGTCGATCGATGCCGACTTGAACGCCGGGGTGATCGACCAGGAAACGGCCAAGAAGCGCCGCGAAGAGCTGGCTCAGGAGTCTGACTTTTTCGGCTCCATGGACGGTGCCTCCAAGTTCGTCAGCGGTGATGCCATGGCGGGCTTGCTGATTTTGATCATCAACATTGTGGGCGGCTTGGCCATTGGCATTGGTCAGCACAACCTGTCGGTGGGCGATGCCAGCCGCATTTATGTGCTCTTGACCATTGGTGACGGCCTGGTGGCCCAGATCCCGTCCTTGTTCCTGTCGCTGGCCACCGCCATCATCGTGACCCGCGTGACGACTTCCGAGTCGATGACCGAGCAGGCTACCAGCCAGTTGGCCAATGTGCCGGCCTTGTTCATTGCTGCGGGTATTTTGACCTTGTTGGGTCTGGTGCCCGGCATGCCTCACTTGGTGTTTTTGACCTTGGCGGGTGCCACTGCCGGCATCGGTTTCATGGTCATGCGCAAAGAAATGGTTCTGGAGCAAAAGGCGGCAGCGCCTGCTGCTGCGGTCAGCGATGCGCCCAAAGAGCTGGACTGGGACGATGTCGAGCAGGTGGACCTGATTGGCCTGGAAATTGGTTATGGCTTGATTCCTTTGGTCAACCAGGAGTCGGGCGGTCAGTTGATGGCGCGCGTCAAGGGTGTGCGCAAGAAATTGTCGGCCGAGTTGGGCTTTTTGGTGCAGCCGGTTCGCATTCGCGATGCCCTGAATCTGGAGCCCGATACGTACCACATTGTCTTGAATGGCGTGGTGCGTGGCCGTGGTGAAGTCAAGGTGGGCCGCGAGTTGGCCATCAACCCCGGCAAGGTGTACGGCAAGGTCGAAGGCCAGCCGACCAAGGAGCCTGCTTTCGGTCTGGAAGCCGTCTGGATCGAGCCGGCCTGGCGCGATCAGGCCCGCGCCCTGGGCTACACGGTGGTGGACCCGAGCACGGCCATTGCCACCCACATGAACAAGGTGTTGCGTGACAGCGCCCATGAGTTGCTGAGCCACGACGAAGCCCAAAAACTGCTGGACAAGCTGGCGGCCAAGTCGCCCAAGCTGGTCGAAGAGTTGGTGCCCGGCAAGTTGTCTTTGGGTGTGGTGACCCGCACGCTGCAAAACTTGCTGCAGGAGTCTGTGCCGATTCGCGACATGCGCACTGTGGTGGAGGCTTTGACCGAGGTCAGCGGCCGCACGCAAGACCCCGACCAGTTGGCGCAGTTGGTGCGCCCCAAGCTGGGCCGCATGATTGTGCAGGGGCTGCTGGAAAACCGCGACACCTTGTCAGTGATGACGCTGGACCCCCATCTGGAACAACTGCTGCACAACGTGCTGCAACAAAACAATGGATCGCCTGGCATGGTGCTGGAGCCCAGCCTGGCCGAAAGCCTGTTTGCCGCGCTGCGCGAAAGTGCCCGCAACACCGAAGAGCAGGGCTTTGCCGCTGTGCTGGTGGTGTCGCCCGCAATTCGCCCCTGGATGTCCAAGGCCGTGCGCTTCCGTGTGAGCGACCTGACGGTGCTGTCCTACAGCGAAATTCCGGACGACCAACCGGTCAAGGTGATCCACACCGTGCAAGCCGATCCCCGCAACAACCCCACTGTGAACAAAGCCTGATAGACCATGGAACTCAAACGCATCCTCGCTCGCGACAGTCGCTCTGCCAACGAAAAGGCCATTCAGTTGTATGGGTCGGACGTGCTGATCATCTCCAGCCAGCGCCTGGACAACCAGACCGAGCTGATTGTCGCGGTGGACCTGGACGCCACGCCGGAGGCTGCCGTGGCCGAGCCGGTCAAGTCGGTCAGCAGCCCAGGTGACGCTGCTGCGCCTTTTGTGCCGTTTTCCAAGTTGTTTCAAAGCGCCAGTGCTTTGACGCCTGTGTCGCCAGAAGCCTCCCTGCCTGAAGCGGTCGTGCCGTTTGAAGCGGTGGTGGCCGCGCCCCAAGCGGTGGTGGCCGCCCCAGCAGTGAACCTGGAGGCGCAAGCCCTGCAGCAGCGCCATGAGGGCCAGCGCAGCCAGGAAATCGTTGAATTGTTGCGCCTTGAGATGGCGGCGCTGCGCAAGGAATTCAGCTTGTCGCGTCAGATGATGCCTTGGCAAGATGGTCTGCGTTTGTCACCCGCCATCCAGCAATTGTCTATGGCCATGAGCGAGGTGGGCATGCCTGCGGGTCTGCGCGCTTTGTTGACCGACAGCATGCAGGAGCTCGAAAGTGTTCAGGAAGCCTGGCCCGTGATGCAGAGTTTGTTGGTCAGTGCCTTGAATCGTCCGGCCATGGCGCCGCCCGAGTCGGGTGTGCATGCGCTGTGCGGTCCTTCGGGTTCGGGCAAAACCTCCATGGTGGGACGCTTGGCTTATGCCGCTGCCCAGGTCCACGGGGTTGAAAACCAGGTCATGATCAGTTTTGCCGATCAGCGCCCCGGTGCCTGGTCTCAGATGCAGTTGCTGGCTGCGCAGTCGGGTGTGGCCTGTTTTCGCGCTGCCAATTCAGACATGTTGCGCGCCTTGCTGCAGGAGCTGGACGGCAAAACGGTCTGGATCGACACCTGCGGGACCGATTTTTCAGCCCAAGCCGAGCTGCTGCAAGCCGAGCACCCGAAGGTCTTGCGCCATGCGGTGTTACCGGTTGATGCTACAGTGACCAGCGTGCAAAAAATTCTCCAAAACTCTGCGTTGAACTGGTCTTCCTTGATGTTGAGCAAGGTGGACGAGGCCGCATACCCTTGGGCCCTGATCAAGGGTTTGAGCGAGCAGTCTTTGGGTGTGTCCTGCATGGCAGGTTCCACGCGTATGGAGCAGGCGGCCCAGCCGTTTGATGCGGCGCGTTTGGTGCAACTGGCCTTGACGCCTTTGCTGCAGCATGTGCCGCAGGCACCTGAGTTGGTCACCTCGGTGCCTGTTTTGGCGACGGTGCCCGAAGCGCTCATTTCGCCCGTTGCACCTGTTCGCGCCTCGCGCGCCAAAAAACCAGCGGCTGCTGCGGCGATCAAAACCCTGCGTGAGCCTGTGGACATGGCCTGCATCAACGACTTGGATGACGATATCTTGATCCCTACTTTGATGGGTTCCGTGCCCATGAAACCCTCCCGCAGAAAGTCGGCCAATGCGTCGTCTGCCTTGAAAGTTGCGCATGGATAAGCCTGTTTTTCCTCAGGTCATCGGTGTGGCCAGTGGCAAGGGTGGGGCTGGCAAGACCACGGTGTCCATCAATCTGGCGGTGGCCTTGGCCTCGCGCGGCCACAAGGTCATGCTGCTGGACGCCGACTTGGGCATGGCCAATGCCCAAATTGCCTTGGGTGCTTATGCGCCCTTCAACATCAGCCATGTGCTCAACGGCGAGAAAACGCTGGACGAGGTCATGGTCACCACCAAGCAGGGCATCCGTTTGGTGCCGGGGGCTTCGGGCTTGCGTGATATTGCAGCGCTCGACACCCAGCAGATTGCCAGCATGATCCGCGCCTTTGACGCCCTGAAAGAGCCGGTGGACTACCTGGTGGTGGATGTGGCGGCCGGCATTGCCCCGGCCGTGCTCGATTTCATGGCCGCTTGCCAGCGCCGTTTTGTGGTGGTGTGCGACCAGCCTTCGTCCATTGCCGATGCGTATGGCCTGATCAAGGTCATGGCCACCGAGCAGTCGCTCGATGAGATTTACCTGATTCCCAACATGGTGGGCAGCGCCCATGAGGGGCGGCAATTGCACCGCCGCCTGAACGACGTGTGCAACCGTTTTCTGGGGGTTTCGCTTCGGTTTTTGCAGTCCATCGAGGCCGATGAGCTGGTGCTGCAGTCCTTGCGCAAGTACCAGTCGGTGCTGGAGTTTGCCCCTGGCAGCGCCGCTGCCCGAGACTTTCGGGCTTTGGCCGATGCCATTGATCACCTGCCGCCCGTGGATGGGCCGTCAGGACGTCTGCAGTTTTTCGCAGAACGCATGCTTCGCGTCTCTTCGGTAAGGTGATCAAAGTGGCCAGCACCATCTCCCTTTACGAACAGGTCGACAACCGCAACGAGTCGCTGATCATCACGCACATGCCGATGGTCAAGCGCGTGGCCATTCACCTGAAAGCCCGAGTTCCACCGTTCATGGAACTCGACGAGCTGATCCAGGTGGGCATGGTCGGGCTGATCGAGGCCGCGCGCTCGTTTGATCCGACCAAGGGTTTCGAGTTCGAGCACTTTGCCTTGAGCCGCGTGCGGGGCGCCATCCTCGACGAGGTGCGCAGGCAGTCATTTTTGCCGCGCTCGGCCGTGGCTTTTAACAAAAGCGAAAACGAGGCGGTGCACGTGTTGGCCGCTGAGTTGGGCCGGGCGCCCACCCAGTCCGAATTGGCCTTGTTCATGGGCAAGGAACTCGACGAGTTCCAGCGCGAACGAGGACAAGCCAAGCGTTTTGAAACCTTCTCCATGGAAGTGGTCAATGACGAGGTCATGAGCATGCCTGGCGACAGTGCCATGCAGCCTGAGGTCATGGTGGAGGAGGCCGAGTTCATGGATGCCGTGGTGCAGGCCATTGACGATTTGCCCGAGCGCGAGAAACTGGTGATGAACCTCTACTATGTGGAGGAGTTGAACCTCAAGGAGATTGGTGAAGTGCTGGGTGTCAGCGAGTCACGGGTCAGTCAGATTTTGTCCGCTGCGGTCAAAAAATTACGGCTAACGCTGCAAGTTGGATGATGAAATGATAAAATCATCAAATCCATGAAGTCCCTCTTCTCCATTTTTTCCCCAAAAAATCCTGACGACGAAATGAGGAAGGCGCAAGCGCTTTTCGAGAAAATCGTTTCAACCCAGTCGGACTCTCGGGAGGCCAGAAACATGCGTGTTCGCATGGGTCTTTTGTGTCGTGCGCATTTGGACAAATCCTTTGTGACGGGCGCTGAACAGATGGCCTCTTGGCAGGAATTGGCAGCTTTGGCTCTGGCCAATGGAAAAGAGAAGCCGCCGCTTCCGGAACCTTCTGTTTTTCAGAAAATCAAAGCGGGCGAGAACGAGATTTACGTTTACCTGCCCGAAGAGTACGCCCATGAAGCCTTTGCGCTGGGTGGGCGCTACCAGTGCGCTGAAATTCCTGCGCTCAAAGCCATTGAGACCATGCAGGGTTTGGCCAATCAAATATGTCACTATGAATTGAAATTGACAGAGCCTTTTCAAGTATTGCAGTTTTTGCGCGACGAATTGGCCCAATCACCAGATAATGAGGCTGCTTCAGGCCTTTCCTGAGGCCTTCGACACCTTGACCGGGAATGGGCCTTATGGAAGCCTTTGTGTCTGCTTTGATTGCCCTGGGCCTGTTGGTTCTGTTGGTGTTCATCCTGTATCTGTTAGATCGGGTGAACACCCTTGAAAAAGAAACCCGTCGCTTTGCCCAATCCCTGAATTCGCCAAAAGACGTGACGCCCCCAGGGCCTTTTGGGGGCTTGAGTTCCAAGAAGTTGTGGGATGCCATGACAGGAAGGGTGCCTGAGGGTCTGGACCCTTCTGCGGTTGATGAGATGAGGGTGCTTTACGAGATGGTTTTGCACAAGCACGTGGACGCGATTTTTCAAGAGGGTGTCAAGGACGGTCAGCGTGGCATGTTGGGTGAGCCCAAAAACACCAAAGTGATCACCACCTCGCGCGGTCCAGTTGAGTCGTGGTTGCCCTCGGCACAGGTCAATACCCTCTACAAATGTGGTTTGGACAGTGCCCAGTTGCCCCCAGATCAGCTCGCTGCGGTGCGCGCAGCCCTGGATGAAGCGGGTCTCACCCTTTACAGCAAAGTGATGGTGAACTTGGCCCAACCTTTGTCAGCCAGCTTGATGCCACTGCCTGCGGCCGAAGTGCCAGTGTTGGTGCCACCTGCGGCCCCTTGACTTTTTTATCCCCAGTTGCGTCATGGGGCTCAAGTTTTCCTGAGCCTTTCCGATACTCTTTGTACAAGCAGTTGATAAAGGGTTTTCTACCATGCGTGCATATTCAAGAGCGGCTCAAAGCTACGGTTCGGTTCAAGTGGTCACAGGCGTGGCCACAGCGGACAATGTCCAGCTGATCCAGATGCTGTTTGACGGTCTGACCGAGAGCCTGGCTACGGCCAAAGGCCACATCCAGAACAACGCCATCGAAGAAAAGTCCAAAGCGCTGTCGCGCGCTGGTCGCATCGTGGTGGGTTTGCAGGGGGCTCTGGATTTCGAGCGTGGCGGTGAGTTGGCTCAAAACCTCAATGAGTTGTACGCCTATGTGACGCGCCGCCTGTTTCATGTCAACGCCTACAACGACCTGACGGTGTTGGACGAGGTGCAAAGCCTGATCAAGGACATTGCTGAAGCCTGGAAGTCCCTGCCCAGTTTGCTGGGCCAGACCCAACCGGCCATGCGTTACGCCAACTGATGGGTTTTTAGCCCCCGACAGCAGCCCCTTTATGGGGCTGTTTTATTTGTGATGCACTGTTCTTCGTCAACGCGGCCATGGAAAGGGAAGGTTGGTCTGCCCGACAGGGATCGAACCTGTGACCCACAGCTTAGAAGGCTGTTGCTCTATCCAACTGAGCTACGGGCAGAAGAAGCACAAAAGGCCCTTGATGGGCCTTTGTTGTTGGATTCAACGGTGTCAATGCGCTGGTTGGGCATTGTGAAAATGGTCGGAGCGGCGGGATTCGAACTCGCGACCCTCTGCTCCCAAAGCAGATGCGCTACCAGGCTGCGCTACGCTCCGACTGAGCCGTATTCTAACCCCCAAATGAGGGGGTATCAGGGACAGCGGCCAAAAAAAAACCTGTTTAGTTTTTCGAGCCATGCGCCAAGGCGCGTTCACGGCTGGCGGCCAGCGCCTTCACATCAGGCGCTGACAAGTTCCAGGCCTGCATGTGGTCCAGGCTGATGTCGGCCAGTGCCTCAATCCACTGCGCGTGGTTGTTCAAGCAGGGGATGTAGCTGAAGCTTTCGCCGCCTGCGTGCAAAAACGCTTCTTGTGCTTCTTGCTGGATTTCTTCCAGCGTTTCCAGGCAGTCGCTGGTGAAGCCCGGACAGATCACGTCGACTTTTTTCACGCCTTGCCCGGCCATGGCCACCAAGGTGGGCTCGGTGTAGGGCTCCAGCCACTTGGCCTTGCCAAAGCGCGACTGGAAGGTGAGTTTGTACTGGTCTTTGGTCAGGCCCAGCGCTTCGGCCAGCAAACGGCCGGTTTTCATGCATTCGCAGTGGTAGGGGTCACCCAGCTGCAAGGTGCGCTCGGGCACGCCGTGAAAGCTCATGACCAATTGCTCGGCCCGGCCGTGGGTGGCCCAGTGTTCACGCACCGTCTGCGCCAGCGAGGCGATGTAGCGCGGGTCGTCGTGGTAGTGGTTAACAAAGCGCATCTCGGGGATGAGCCGCGTTTTCAGGCCCCAGCGGTAGACAGCGTCAAACACACTGGCCGTGGTGGTGCCACTGTATTGCGGGTAGGCGGGCACGATGAGCACGCGCTGCACGCCTTCGGCCTTCAAGGCGTCGAGCTGCGCCGGGATGGACGGCTGGCCGTAACGCATGGCGTAGCGCACGGCCACATGGTGGCCACGCTCTTGCAAAGCAGTACCCAGCGATTGGGCTTGTTGTTCGGTGAAGGCTTTGAGGGGTGAGCCCTGCTCGGTCCAGATGCTGGCGTATTTGGCGGCCGATTTGGCCGGGCGCACGCGCAAGATGATGCCGTGCAGGATCAACCACCAGATGGGTTTGGGGATCTCGACCACGCGGCTGTCGCCCAGAAACTCGGCCAGGTATTTGCGCAGTGCAGGGGCCGTGGGGGCGCTGGGTGTGCCCAGGTTGCAGTACAGCACCGCTGTGCGGGCGGCCTGACCATGCTGGAAGGAGGGTTCTTTTTGAAATGCCATGCGGTATTCTCCCACCACCATGATTGACATTTCCCGAATCAAAGCCATTACCCTCGATCTGGACGACACATTGTGGCCCGTTTGGCCCACGATTGGCCGTGCCGAGGTGGTTTTACAGACCTGGCTGAACACCCATGCCCCCGGCGCCGCAGCGCTGTCGGCCGACGCAGAACTCAAAAAAGCCGTTCGCGCCGAGATCAATGCCCGCCATGCCGACCGTGCGCATGATTTGTCGTTTTTGCGCCGGGAGTCGATCCGCGCCTTGCTGCATCAAGCCGGGGAGCCCGTGCACCTGGCCGAGGCGGCTTTTGAGGTGTTTTTTGCCGAACGCCAACGGGTTGATTTGTTTGACGATGCGCTGCCTGCGCTGGCGTTTTGGAGCCAGCGCATGCCGGTGGTGGCGCTGTCCAACGGCAACGCCGATGTGCACCGCGTGGGCATTGGCCAGCACTTTCACGCCAGCGTGAGTGCCCAGTCGCTGGGCGTGGCCAAGCCGGACTTGCGCATTTTTGTGGCGGGCGCCGCAGCGGCGGGTGTGCAGCCGCATGAGGTGCTGCACATTGGCGACGACGCGCACGCCGACTGCGTAGGCGCTTTGGCCGCAGGCATGCAGGTGGCTTGGCTCAACCGCGAAGGCCACGACTGGACCCATGGCGACATGCGCCCCCATTTGGAGGTGCGGGACTTGCACGCCCTGTGCGCCAGCTGGCCTGATTACGAACCCTGAGGAGACCCAAATGACTTTGAAGATTTACGGCATTGGTCCATCGCGCGCTGCTCGCCCCATCTGGACGGCTTTGGAGTTGGGCGTGCCGTTTGATCTCATTTCCACACCCTATGCAGGTGGTGCGACACGCACGCCCGAGTTTTTGGCGATCAACCCGAATGGCCATATCCCTGTCCTAATCGACGAGCGTGCCGAGGGCGCCATCACTGTGTGGGAGAGCATGGCTTGCGCGCTCTACATCGCTCGTGTCCACGGCAAAGCCGACGGCCAAACGATTGCACCCGCCACGCCCCGCGAAGAAGCCGAAGCCTTGCGTTGGAGCTTTTGGACAGTCTCTGAGTTGGAGGCGGATGCGCTCGCGGTGCTGATGCACCGCATGGCCATGCCTGAAGACCAGCGCAAGCCCGAGCTGGCGGATAAGGCCGAAAGTCGGTTGAAAGTACCGCTGGCCGTGCTGGAGAAACACCTGCAAGCTCAGCACGCCAAAGGCGAGGCTTACTTGGCGGCTAACCGTTTCACCGTGGCCGATCTGTGTGTGGCCAGCGTGGCCAGCTGGGTGCGCCCGGCGGCTGCGTTGCTGGCCCAATACCCGGCACTGTCGGCTTGGCTCAAAGTTTGTCTGGATCGGCCCGCGCAGGCTCAGGCACGTGCCATGAAGTGATCAAAACCGCCCCAGCGCCTGCATCTTCCACGCCAGCCACAACTTGCGCAGCGGCGTGAGTGCAATGCGCTGGTGCAGCACCTGAAAACCCGAGGCTTCTATTTCGCGCAGCAAGGTGCGGTAGATGCTGGCCATCATGAGGCCGGGTTTTTGGGCGCGGCGGTCGGCGGCAGGCAGCAGGGCCAGGGCTTCGTCGTACAGCGCGTGGGCGCGGTCGGTCTGGAACTTCATCAGCGCGGTGAAGCGGTCTGAGTAGTCGCGCTGCATCAGTTCGTTGGCTTTGACGCCAAAACGTTGCTGCTCGTCCAGCGGCAGGTAGATGCGCCCGCGCATGGCGTCTTCGCCCACGTCGCGGATGATGTTGGTCATCTGAAAGGCCAGGCCCAGTTTGTGGGCGTAGGCGGTGGTGGCCTCGTCGGTTTGGCCAAAGATGCGGGCGGCGACTTCGCCCACCACGCCGGCCACCAGGTGGCAGTATTTCGTCAGTCCCGCAAAGTCCAGGTAGCGGGTTTGGTTCAGGTCCATCTGGCAGCCTTCGATCACGGCCATGAGGTGGCGGCTTTCGATGCCGAAAGTGGAGGCCAAGGGCATGAGGGCGTGCATGACGGGGTGGCTGGGCTGGCCTGCGTAGGCTTGCATCACTTCTTTTTGCCACCAAGCGAGTTTGGTGGCGGCCACGCCGGGGTCTTTGATCTCATCGACCACGTCGTCCACTTCGCGGCAAAACGCATAAAAGGCGGTGATGGCCGCACGCCGATCAGGGGGCAAAAATAAAAAGGCGTAATAGAAACTGCTGCCCGAGGCGGCGGCTTTTTGCTGGACGTAGTCTTGCGGGCTCATGGGCAGGGATTCTCGCATTCAAAGCGCCAGATCACGGTCGGGGCTCGCCGGACAGTTTGCGAAATTCTCTTTCCAGAGCGGCCTTAGACCCGAGTCCCAAGGCGATGCGCCACAGCAGGGCACGCACTTCGTGGCGCGGCATTTTGACGCGCTGGTTCAAGGCCGCAGGCCCGGCTTGGCGCAGCAGCGCCACGGTGCGCGCACCAATGAGTGCAGGCAGGGCGCTGGCCAGACGCAGGCGCAGGGGCTTGAGCGCCAAGGCGTAGCGCATGCCATCGGCCAGTTGGGCTTGGGTATGGTCTAGCCACTGCGTGTAGAGCGGGGCCAAGGCGTGCTGGGTGTCTGTATGTGGGACTTGGGCCGCTTGCGCGAGCAGGGCCGGAGTCAGGCCCGCCTGCTCCAGTGTTTCTGTAGGCCAGTAACAACGCCCGCCAGCTAGGTCGGCCCCGGCGTCGCGGATGATGTTCAGGCGCTGCAAGCCCATGCCGTACTGCCGTCCAATGCGCATCATTTCTTCCTGCGGCAGCCGGCTGTAGCCGGGCAAATGGCGGCCACACAACTCGGTCCAGAACTCGCCCACACAACCGGCCACCAGCCAGGTGTACTCGGCCAGTTCGGCTTCGGTTTGCAAAGCGTGGAGGCCGGGGCCAAAGCGGGTCATGTCCAGCTGTTGGCCTTGGGTGATGTGGCCCAGCACCTGGCGTACGCTGGCCTGGTCGGCGGGGTGCAGGGTGTGCAAAAGCTGCAGACATTGCGGCAGGGCCTGCATCAGGGCGCGTTCGTGCGGGTCGGTTTGTTGCGCGGCAAAGGCCTGGGTCAGGCTCTGGAGTTCTGGGTCTTCTGAGGCCGAGGTGCTCGGGGCGGCGATGGCCTGCGACATGCGGCCCAGCAACACCTGGCGCTCGGCCAGGGGCAGGGCGGTGGTGTCGGCCACGGTGTCGGTGGCGCGGGCCAGCAGGTAGCCGATGGCCACCGGGGCCTGCAAGGCTTTGGGCAACAGGCGTATGGACAGGTCGAACGAGCGCGACACATGGCGCAGCAGCTGCCGCTGAGCGGCACTCAGGCCCGGACGCGCTGGGGCTGGCTGAAATGTGGGGAGCTTGATCATGGTCAATCCCTATTGTCGCTTGACAGGTCGGGTCGGTTTGAATAGATTACTAACCAGTCAGTCATTATTATTTTCTGGATTTTCCATGCCCTCTTTGAAACCACTCGCCGCCCGGCGGGTTTTTTGTTTGTGCGCGCTTGCTGCTTTAGTGACTACTTTGGTGGCATGTTCCAAGGCCGAGGCCCCACAAGAGCCCCTGCGCTCGGTCAAGCTGCTGACGGTGGCGGGCAGTGATCTGAACCTCGGTGGTGAGTACTCGGCCGAGGTGCGGGCGCGGGTGGAGTCGCGCTTGGGCTTTCGGGTCGGAGGCAAGCTGGTGCAGCGGCCCGCCGAGCCGGGGCAACGCGTTGCCGCTGGCCAGTTGCTGGCCCTGGTGGATGCGCAGGATTTTCAGTTGGCCGCGCAAGCTGCCCAGGCCCAGGTGAGTGCCGCGCAAAGTCAGCGCGATTTGGCCGCGGCCGAATTCAAGCGCTTTGAGGCGCTGAAGGCGCAAAACTTCATCAGCGGTGCCGAGTTGGAGCGGCGCGAGGCCAGCCTGAAGGCGGCCGATGCGGCCCTGAGCCAGGCCAAAGCGCAGTCGCAGGCGCAGGGCAACCAGGCGGGCTATGCCCGTTTGACGGCCAGTCACGCGGGCGTGATCACTGCTGTGGAGGCCGAAGTGGGGCAGGTGGTGTCGGCGGGGCAGCCGGTGGTGCGATTGGCCCACGACGGACCGCGTGACGCGGTGTTTGCCGTGTCCGAGTCGGCCATCATGGCGATCCGGATTGGGCAGAGCATGCAGGCCACGGTGCTGAGCACTGGACAGATGGTGCAGGGCACGGTGCGCGAGATGGGAGCCAGTGCCGATCCGGTCACGCGCACTTATGCGGTCAAGCTGGCGCTGGCGCCGGGTATGGGCGGGGCCTTGCCTTTGGGGGCCACTTTGAATGTGCGCGCACCCGGGGTGTCCGGTGCTGTGGCCTCGGCCATCAAACTGCCCACCAGCGCTTTGCGCCAGGAGGGGCAGGGCACTGCGGTTTGGGTGCTGGACGAAGCCACCATGACGGTCAACAGCCAAGCGGTGCAGTTGGGCCCGGTGGATGGCAACGAGGTGGTGGTCACCTCTGGCCTCCAGCCCGGACAAAAAGTGGTGAGCGCCGGGGTGCATGTGTTGTCGCCCGGTCAAAAGGTGACGGTGTACGGTGCTGCGCCAGCATCGGCATCCGCACCATCATCAGCACGAGGGCCCGTGCCTCCTGCTTCGGCTTCTGCCCCACGGTGATCGCATGCGCAGCACCGACAACACCCGATTCAACCTCTCGCGCTGGGCGCTGGAGCACCCGGCCCTGACGCGCTACCTGATGGTGGTGCTGATGGTGCTGGGCATGGCGTCTTATTTCCAGCTGGGGCAAGACGAAGACCCGCCCTTCACCTTCCGTGCCATGGTGGTACGGGCCTACTGGCCTGGTGCCACCGCAGAGCAAGTGGCCGAGCAGGTGACCGACAAGATCGAGCGCACGCTGCAAGAGGTGCCGTTCGCCGACAAGATCCGCAGCTATTCCAAGCCGGGCGAGGCGCAGATCATTTTCCAGATCAAGGACAACTCCAAGCCGGGGGATGTGCCTCAAATTTGGTACACCGTGCGCAAAAAAATCGGTGACATGCGCGGCAGCTTGCCGCCGGGCGTGATCGGACCGTTTTTCAACGACGAGTTTGGTGATGTCTACGGCGTGATTTACGCGCTGGGTGGGCAAGGCTTCACTCCCGCCGAGGTCAAAGCCCAGGCCGACACCTTGCGCCAGCAGCTGCTGCGTGTGCCCGATGTGGCCAAGGTCGAATTGTTTGGCGTGCAAGACGAGAAGGTCTTTGTGGAGGTTTCGCAAAAGCGGCTCTCTCAAATGGGCCTGGACATGGCCACAGTCTTGGCCCAGCTGAACCAGCAAAACGCGGTGGAGTCGGCTGGCAGCATCCAGTCACCTGCCGATGTGGTTCAGGTGCGTGTGGGCGGACAGTTTCAGAGCCTGGAGGATTTGAGGGCCTTGCCGATTCGCGGCGCTTCGGGCGCGCAAATTCGCCTGTCCGACATCGCCACGGTGAGCCGCGGCTATGCCGACCCGGCCAGCGTGAAGGTGCGCCACGATGGCCAGGAAGTCATCGCGCTGGGCGTGTCCATGGCCAAAGGCGGTGACATCATTGCCTTGGGCAAGTCCTTGCGGGTGGCGATCGCGGCGACGCAGGCCAGCTTGCCTGCGGGCATGAGCCTGACCCAGGTGCAGGACCAGCCTAAAGCGGTGTCCAGTTCGGTCAACGAGTTCATCAAGGTGCTGATTGAGGCGGTGGTGATTGTGTTGGCGGTGAGCTTTCTGGCGCTGGGCTTGCACAAGCGGCCGGGCCACCACCCGCTGTGGCGGCGCTGGACGCTGGACATCCGCCCCGGTCTGGTGGTGGGCATCACGATTCCGCTGGTGCTGGCGGTGACCTTTTTGGCCATGTACTACTTTGGCATCGGCCTGCACAAGATTTCACTGGGCTCGCTCATCATTGCTTTGGGCTTGCTGGTGGACGACGCCATCATTGCGGTGGAGATGATGGTGCGCAAAATGGAAGAGGGCTACGACAAGGTGCGCTCGGCCACCTTTGCCTACGAACTCACGGCGATGCCCATGTTGACGGGCACCTTGATCACGGCGGCGGGTTTCTTGCCGATTGGCATGGCCAAGTCGATGACGGGCGAGTACACCTTTGCGATTTTTGCGGTCACGGTGGTGGCGCTTTTGGTCAGTTGGGTGGCTTCGGTTTACTTTGTGCCTTATCTGGGGGCCTGGCTGCTCAAGCCACCCGCACACGCCGTGTCAGCGCAGCACCTGGATTCGGCCGAGATGTTTGACACGCCCTTTTACCGGCACTTTCGCGCCTGGGTCACTTGGTGCGTGACGCACCGCTGGAAGACGATTGGCATCACCATCGCGTTGTTTGCGCTGGGCATCGTGGGCATGGGCAAGGTGCAGCAGCAGTTCTTCCCGGACTCCAGCCGTCCCGAGATCATGGTCGATTTGTGGCTGCCCGAGGGCTCGCCCGTTCAGGCCAGTGAGGACATCACGCGCCGCGTGGAGCAGCGTCTGGCCCAGGAAGAGGGCGTCAAATCGGTGACGGCCTGGGTAGGCTCGGGCGTGCCGCGTTTTTACCTGCCGCTGGACCAGGTCTTTCCGCAGACCAACGTGTCGCAGCTGATCGTGCAGCCGACCGACTTGAAAACCCGCGAAGTGCTGCGTGCCAAATTGCCCGCCTTGCTGGCCCAGGAGTTCCCTGAGGTGCGCGGGCGTGTGAAATTGCTGCCCAATGGCCCGCCTGTGCCCTACCCGGTGCAGTTCCGTGTGGTGGGGCCGGATCCCCAGGTTTTGCGCCTGAAGGCCGACGAGATCAAGGCCCAGATGCGCCTGAACCCCAACACGCGTGGCGTGAACGACAACTGGAACGAGTCGGTCAAGTCGGTGCGTCTGGAGGTGGACCAGGCCAAAGCCCGGGCACTGGGTGTGAGCAGCCAGTCCATCGCGCAGGCTTCGCGCACCTTGCTCTCGGGCAGCGCGGTGGGGCAGTACCGCGAAGGCGACAAGCTGATCGAGATCGTGCTGCGCCAGCCCTTGGCCGAGCGCGATGCCTTGTCGGACCTGGGCCAGGCGTATGTGCCCACGGCTTCCGGGCGCTTCATTCCCTTGCTGCAAATTGCCACGCCGGTCTTGGCCTGGGAGCCGGGTGTGATGTGGCGCGAGGGGCGGCAGTTCGCCATCACCGTGCAGGCTGACATTGCCGAGGGCCTGCAAGGGGCCACCGTGACGGCGCAATTGCTGCCAGACCTGAAAAAGACCGAGGCCACCTGGCAAGGCCAGGGCCTGAACGGCTACCGCATCGAGGTGGCGGGCGCGGTGGAAGAAAGCGCCAAGGGCTCGGCGTCCATCGCAGCGGGTGTGCCGGTCATGCTGTTCATCACCTTCACGCTGCTCATGCTGCAGCTGCAAAGCTTCAGCCGCGCCATGCTGGTGTTTTTGACCGGGCCCCTGGGCATGGCGGGTGTGGCGGGGGCCTTGCTCGTGCTGGACCGGCCCTTTGGCTTTGTGGCGCTGCTGGGCGTGATTGCGCTGATGGGCATGATTCAGCGCAACTCGGTCATCTTGATCGACCAGATTGAGCAAGACCGGGCTGCAGGCATGGCCCCGTGGCAGGCGATTGTCGAGTCGGCGGTGCGGCGTTTGCGCCCCATCGTGCTCACGGCTGCAGCGGCGGTGCTGGCCATGATTCCGTTGTCGCGCAGCATTTTCTGGGGGCCAATGGCGGTGGCCATCATGGGCGGCCTGATTGTGGCTACGGCCTTGACGCTGCTGGCGCTGCCGGCCATGTACGCGGCCTGGTTCCGAATTGAGCGCCCAAATCAAGCCCGTGCCTGAAATTGCCCAATTGAACCGGCTAAAATAGAAAGTTGACCGATTTCAACCGGGCGGTCAGGTGCGTCAGGGGGCTTTCGGGCCGTTCGGCGGGCCTGTCGCCCTTTTTGTTTGGACCTGCGCGGGTGGCGAAATTGGTAGACGCACCAGGTTTAGGTCCTGACGGTGGCAACACTGTGCGGGTTCGAGTCCCGCCCCGCGCACCAACCGACTTGTGGCCAAGGGGGCAACCCGGCGGCCTGAGAGACATTCAATTAACCGAGAACGACGATGACTGTGACTGTTGAAACCCTTGAAAAGCTGGAACGCAAGATCACCCTGACTGTGCCCGTGACGGCCATCCAGTCCGAAGTGGACGCACGCCTGAAGAAAATGGCCCGCACGGTCAAGATGGACGGTTTCCGTCCTGGCAAAGTGCCCATGAATGTGGTCGCCCAGCGCTATGGTTACTCGGTTCAGTACGAAGTTCTGAACGACAAGGTGGGCGAGGCCTTTGCCGTGGCCGCCAACGAAGCCCAAGTGCGCGTGGCCGGTCAGCCCCGCATTTCCGAAAAAGAAGGCGCGCCTGAGGGCGAGCTGAACTTCGAAGCCATCTTCGAGGTGTACCCCGAAGTCAAGCTGGGCAACCTGGCCGACACCGAAGTCGAAAAATTGACCGCCGAAGTCTCGGACGCGGCCATCGACAAGACCGTGGACATCCTGCGCAAGCAGCGCCGCACCTTTGCCCAGCGCGCCCAAGACGCCGCTGCGCAAGACGGCGACCGCGCCACCATCGACTTCGAAGGCAAGATCGACGGTGAAGTGTTCTCCGGCGGCAAAGCCGACGACTTCCAGTTCATCCTGGGCGACGGCCAGATGCTCAAGGAATTTGAAGACGCCGTGCGCGGCATGAAGTCGGGCGAAAGCAAGACCTTCCCCTTGGCTTTCCCCGCCGATTACCACGGTCAAGATGTTGCGGGCAAAACCGCTGACTTCATGGTCACCGTCAAGAAAATCGAAGCCGCCAACCTGCCCGAAGTCAACGAAGCCCTGGCCAAGTCCTTGGGCATTGCCGACGCTACCGTGGAAGGCCTGCGCGCCGACATCCGCAAAAACCTCGAGCGCGAAGTGAAATTCCGCCTGCTGGCCCGCAACAAGCAAGCCGCCATGGACGCCTTGGTCGCCAAGGCCGAGCTGGACTTGCCCCAGTCGATCGTGCAAAACGAAATCGAGCGCCTCAAAGAGGGTGCCCGTGCCGACCTGAAGCAACGCGGCATCAAGGACGCCGACAAGGCCCCGATCCCTGACGACATCTTCCGCCCCCAAGCCGAGCAGCGCGTGCGCTTGGGTCTGGTGGTCGCCGAAGTTGTGCGTGGCAACACCTTGCACGCCAAGGCCGAGCAGATCCAGGCCCACATCCAGGAGCTGGCCGCCAGCTACGAGCGTCCCGATGACGTGGTGCGTTGGTACAACAGCGACAACCAGCGCATGGCCGAAGTCGAAGCCGTGGTGATCGAGAGCAATGTGTCCGATTTCGTTTTGGCCCAGGCCAAAGTGGTGGAGAAAGCCATTTCCTTTGAAGAGCTGATGGGTCAACAGGCCTGATCGGTTTTTTGATTCCCTTGAAAATGGGGCTTGTGCCGTGCTTGCAGTTCGGCTGACAAGCCCCATCTCATTGGTGGGCTTGATCACTCGGGTTAAAGTCCCCCACATACTTTTGGAGAAATGATGAGCGCACTGGACATCACAAGCTTGGGCATGGTCCCCATGGTCATCGAGCAATCGGGCCGTGGCGAACGCGCCTATGACATCTATTCGCGTTTGCTCAAGGAGCGCGTGATCTTTTTGGTGGGCGAGGTCAATGACCACATGGCCAACCTGATCGTGGCCCAGTTGCTGTTTCTGGAGAGCGAAAACCCCGAAAAGGACATCTCGCTGTACATCAACTCGCCTGGCGGCTCGGTCAGTGCAGGCATGGCGATTTACGACACCATGAACTTCATCAAGCCCGATGTGTCCACACTGTGCAACGGCATGGCCGCCAGCATGGGCGCGTTCCTCTTGTCTTCGGGTGCCAAGGGCAAGCGTTTTTCGCTGCCCAACTCCAAGGTCATGATCCACCAGCCGCTCGGTGGTGCACGTGGTCAGGCCACCGAAATCGAAATCGCCGCCCGCGAGATCGTCAAGACCCGGGCCCAGTTGAACCGCATCTTGTCCGAAAACACCGGACAGCCTTTGGAGAAGATCGAGTTCGACACCGAGCGCGACTATTACCTGTCGGCCACCGAGTCCAAAGACTACGGCTTGATCGACGAAGTGATCTCCAAACGCGCTTGAGGGTGGCCGGGCTTTCCGGCGCTCTGTCTGACGGCGTTACCTCCAAAGGGTCAACGCCGTTTTTCTTTCGTTATCATTGACGAATTCTGGATACCGAGGCGACATTTATGGCCGATAAAAAAGGCTCAAGCACTGAGAAAAACCTGTTCTGCTCCTTTTGCGGCAAGAGCCAGCACGAGGTCAAAAAGCTGATCGCAGGTCCATCGGTTTTCATTTGCGACGAGTGCATCGATTTGTGCAACGACATCGTGCGCGATGAACTGGCCTCCACCACCACCGTGGGCGAGGGTGCCAAAGAGGGCCTGCCCACGCCACTGGACATCAAGACCAACCTGGACAACTACGTGATTGGCCAGGAAAAGGCCAAGCGCAGTTTGGCGGTGGCGGTGTACAACCACTACAAGCGCCTCAAGCACAAAGAGGGGGCCAAGAAGGACGAGGTCGAGCTGGCCAAGAGCAACATTTTGCTGATCGGCCCCACGGGTTCAGGAAAGACCTTGCTGGCCCAGACCATGGCCCGCATGCTGGATGTGCCCTTTGTCATGGCCGATGCCACCACCTTGACCGAAGCCGGTTATGTGGGCGAGGACGTTGAGAACATCGTGGCCAAGTTGCTGCAGACCTGCAATTACGACGTCGAGCGGGCCCAGCGCGGCATCGTCTACATCGACGAGATCGACAAAATCACCCGCAAGTCGGACAACCCCTCGATCACCCGCGACGTGTCGGGTGAAGGCGTGCAGCAGGCCCTGCTCAAGCTGGTCGAAGGCACCATGGCCAGCGTGCCTCCGCAAGGCGGGCGCAAGCACCCTAACCAAGACTTTTTGCAGATCGACACGACCAACATCCTGTTCATTTGTGGCGGCGCGTTCGCCGGCCTGGAAAAAGTCATCGAAAACCGCACCGAATCGGGCGGCATCGGCTTTGGTGCGACGGTCAAGAGCAAGAAGCAGCGCTCGCTGACGGACGTGTTCAACGAAGTCGAGCCCGAAGACCTGATCAAGTTCGGTTTGATCCCGGAACTTGTGGGTCGTTTGCCGGTGGTCGCCACCCTGGCTGAACTCAGCGAAGAGGCGCTGGTGCAAATTCTGACCGAGCCGAAAAACGCGGTGGTCAAACAGTTCACCAAACTGCTGGCCATGGAAGGCGTGGAACTGGAAGTGCGCCCGAATGCCCTGACGGCCATGGCCCGCAAGGCGCTGGCCCGCAAGACCGGTGCCCGGGGTCTGCGCTCCATCATGGAGCAGGCCCTGATTGACACCATGTTCGAATTGCCCAACCAGGCGAACGTCGAAAAAGTGGTGGTGGACGAGTCCGTCATCGACGACAACAAGCCGCCGCTGCTGGTTTACCGCGAGTCGGCCAAACAGGCCTGATCCACAAATGCCGCACCGCCATGGATAACCTTTTGCACAACTGGGTTGAAATCGCAGGCGCAGCATCCATGTGCAGTTGAATTGACCCGAGGGACACACCATGTCTGGACATATACCTTTGCCGCCCACCTTGATTGAACTGCCCATGCTGCCGCTGCGCGACGTGGTGGTGTTTCCCCACATGGTGATTCCGCTGTTTGTGGGCCGCCCCAAAAGCATCAAGGCGCTGGAGTCGGCCATGGCCGCCGAGCGCCGCATCATGTTGGTGGCCCAAAAGACGGCTGCGAAGGACGAGCCGGGCGTTGAAGACATGTTCGACGTGGGTTGCGTCTCCACCATTTTGCAGATGCTGAAACTGCCCGATGGCACGGTGAAGGTTCTGGTTGAAGGCCAGCAACGCGCCTTGGTCAAATCGATTGTGGACGGCGAAGCCCATTTTGTGGCTGCCGTCACCCCGGTGGATCCGGTTTCCGAGCAGTCCGATGACAGCAGCGAGATCGAGGCCTTGCGCCGCGCCGTGATGCAGCAGTTTGACCAATACGTCAAACTCAACAAAAAAATTCCGCCCGAAATCCTGACTTCCATCTCCAGCATCGACGACCCCGGTCGCCTGGCCGACACGATCGCAGCCCACCTGCCGCTCAAGCTTGAAAACAAGCAGCAGGTGCTGGACTTGGCCAACATCAAGTCGCGTCTGGAAAACCTGTATGCCCAGTTGGAGCACGAGGTCGATATCCTGAATGTGGACAAGCGCATCCGTGGCCGCGTCAAGCGCCAAATGGAAAAGAACCAGCGCGACTTCTACCTGAACGAGCAGGTCAAAGCCATCCAGAAAGAGCTGGGCGATGGCGAAGAGGGCGCCGACATCGAGGAAATCGAAAAGAAGATCAAGGCCGCCAAAATGTCGGCCGAGGCCCGTAAAAAAGCCGAGGGCGAGCTCAAAAAACTCAAGCTCATGTCGCCCATGTCGGCCGAGGCTTCAGTGGTGCGCAATTACCTGGACGTGCTGATCGGTCTGCCCTGGGGCAAAAAGACCAAGCTCAAGCACGACCTGGCCAACGCCGAAGACGTGTTGAACCAGGACCACTTTGGTTTGGACAAAGTGAAAGACCGCATCCTGGAATACCTCGCGGTGCAGCAGCGCGTGGACAAGGTCAAGGCCCCCATCTTGTGCCTGGTGGGGCCACCCGGCGTGGGCAAGACTTCGCTGGGCCAGTCGATCGCCAAGGCCACTGGCCGCAAATACGTGCGCATGGCGCTGGGTGGCATGCGCGATGAAGCCGAGATCCGAGGGCACCGCCGCACCTACATCGGTGCTCTGCCCGGCAAGGTCCTGCAAAACCTGAACAAGGTCGGCACCAAGAACCCGCTGTTCTTGTTGGACGAGATTGACAAGCTGGGCACGGACTTCCGTGGGGACCCATCGAGCGCTTTGCTGGAGGTGTTGGATCCCGAGCAAAACCACACCTTTGGTGACCATTACGTCGAGGTCGACTTTGACCTGAGCGATGTGATGTTTGTGGCCACCTCCAATTCGATGAACATCCCTTCGGCCCTGCTCGACCGGATGGAAGTGATCCGTTTGTCGGGTTACACCGAAGACGAAAAAACCAGCATCGCCATGAAGTATTTGCTGCCCAAGCAAATGACCAACAACGGCGTGAAAGACTCTGAGCTGCGGGTGACCGAAGAGGCTGTGCGCGATGTGGTGCGTTACTACACCCGCGAAGCCGGTGTGCGGTCGCTGGAGCGCGAGCTGGGCAAGATCTGCCGCAAGGTGGTCAAGGCCTTGTTGCTCAAACAGATGAAGCCACAGGTGGTGGTCAACGAGGACAACCTGAATGACTTTTTGGGTGTGCGCAAGTACACCTATGGCCGCGCCGAGCAAAAGAACCAGGTGGGCCAGGTGGTTGGATTGGCCTGGACCGAGGTGGGCGGCGATTTGCTGACCATCGAAGCGGCCCTGATGCCCGGCAAAGGCGTGATCACCCGCACCGGTTCGCTGGGCGATGTGATGAAGGAATCTGTGGAGGCCGCCCGCACCGTGGTGCGCAGCCGCTCGCGCCTTTTGGGCATCAAGGACGAAGTCTTTGAAAAGAAAGACTTGCACATCCACGTGCCTGACGGCGCGACGCCCAAGGATGGACCGAGTGCAGGCGCTGCCATGACCACGGCCATGGTGTCGGCCATGACGGGCATTCCGGTGCGCGCCGATGTGGCCATGACGGGTGAAATCACACTGCGCGGCGAAGTCACGGCCATTGGTGGTCTGAAGGAAAAGTTGCTGGCGGCTTTGCGCGGCGGTATCAAGACCGTGTTGATCCCCGAGGACAACGTGAAAGACCTGCAGGACATTCCCGGCAATGTCAAAAACGGTCTGGAAATCGTGCCCGTCAAATGGATCGATCAGGTGCTGGAGGTGGCTTTGGAAGCCAAGCCTACGCCCTTGAGCGACGAAGAGGTGGCGGCAGCCGCTTTGACGGCAGTGCCTGCAACGGCCAAAGCCGAGGCTGTGAAACATTGATGCAAAATTTTCAGGTCGGCCTCCAAGTCGGCCTGAAATTGAACTACAATTTGACCATTGCAGAGCACAAGGCATACAATGCCAAGTTCACTGAAATACGCGGGAATAGCTCAGTTGGTAGAGCGCAACCTTGCCAAGGTTGAGGTCGCGAGTTCGAGCCTCGTTTCCCGCTCCAAATATCCGAAAGAAGTGCCAACATCTTTCATTTGATTTTTAAAATGTGCGGGAATAGCTCAGTTGGTAGAGCGCAACCTTGCCAAGGTTGAGGTCGCGAGTTCGAGCCTCGTTTCCCGCTCCAGACACTTGAAAGAAAACCCTTCTTTCAACGAGATGAGAAGTATCTCGTATCCGTGCAATCTGGTTTTGGCGCGATAGCAAAGCGGTTATGCAACGGATTGCAAATCCGTCTAGCCCAGTTCGACTCTGGGTCGCGCCTCCAAAGATTTCTTCAACGAAATCAACAAGACAGCCCACGCCATGTGGGCTTTTTTGTTTCTGGTCGAACCTGTGGTTTTGCAGGCCATGACCCACAGGCAGCATGCGTTACATCAATTGGCGCGCTAGGGTTTGCAACTGCGGCCCAATCTGCGTGATCAGCCATTCGCGGTTCAGTGCGCGGCCTTGGAAAGAACAATTCAGCGCAGCGGGTTCGCCACGGTCAATACGACCCAGCGGCACTGCCACGGCCTGCACATCGGCATACACCTCCCCCACAGACACGCAACAACCATGGCGGGGGTACTCGGCCACATTGCGCAGCAGTTCGGCTTCATGACGCTCCCAGTCCTGGGGCACCTTCAGCCGAAGCTGGTTCAGCAGGGCCTCTCGTTCGGCCAGCGTGCACGACATGAGAAAAGCTCTGCCAATGGCGGTGCCCACCATGGAGTGCGAGGTCCCGACATCCAGTGGGTAGATGCGCTTGTTGTCAGAGCGAATGGCCTCGATGTAGACGATGTTGAAGCGATCTCGGATGCCGATGGACACCGAGCCGCCAGTTTTGTGCGCGACCTCCAGCATCAAGGGGCGAGCACGTCGGCGGATGTTGAACAACTCCAGCATCGGGTGCGCCAATGAGATCACCGCCGAGCCCAGGCGGTATTTGCCTTGATGCTCATCTTGCGCCAGGTAACCCATGGTCACCAGGGTGTAGGTCAGGCGCGAGATGGTGGCTGCCGGTAGCTGCATTCGGCGTGCCAGTTCCCGGTTACCCAGAACCGGTTCTTCAGGTGTGAAACAGCGCAGAAGCTCCATGCCTCTTGCCAAGGTGGTCGCGAACTGGCGGTCACCCGCATGCTCCAGCAGGCTTGCGGGTGCGCGGAAAGTGGGGTTGTAGGGTTTCATGGCATATGTTATATCGAAACAGATGCCAATATATCGAAATGCTGACGTGGCATCCAGCGCAGTGCGTCCTAACATGTCCCTCATGTCTTGAAAAAGACCTTCCATGGAGACAAAAATGCAAATCAACGATCTGCCCGTGCATGACATCCCGGCCCTCAGTGGCAACAATGCCCCGGTTCAGCAGGAAGACACCTTTGAGAACATGACCGTCATGGGTCAGGTGCCCACCGACCTCAACGGCCTGTATGTCCGCAATGGCCCCAATGCCTATTACCCACCTGAATGGCGGTACCACGCCTACGACGGTGATGGCATGTTGCATGCCGTGCGATTTCAAAATGGCCGTGTCAGCTACCGCAACCGTTGGGTGCAAACCAGCGCATTGCAGCAAGAGCAGTCGGCCGGTCACTCGCTTTGGAAAGGCCTGAAAGAGCCCTGGAACAAAGACCGGCCAGACGAGCCCTTGAAAAACACCGCCAACACCGATGTGAAATACCACGCTGGCCGTTTGATCAGCATGTGGTACCGCTCGGGTATGCCTTATGCGGTGGACCCCGAAACGCTGGAGACCTTGGGCCAAGCGGACCATGAAGGGGCCCTGTCACGCATCTCCGCCCATTCCCGGCCGGACGAACACACGGGCGAACTGCTGTTTTTTGACTACGACCTCAAGCCGCCCTACATGACCTATGGTGTGATCGGCCCTGACCGCCAGTTGCGCCACAAGATAGAGGTGCCCCTTGGCGGCCCCAGTCTGCCGCACGACATGGCCGTGACCGAGCACTACACCATCCTGCACGACTTCCCCCTCAAGCCCGATCCGGAAGCCCTGGCCGCCGGGCGCTACAAGGTGCGCTTTTTCGAAGATCAACCCAGTCGCTTTGGGGTTGTTCCGCGCTATGGCCAGGCGAATGAAATCCGTTGGTTCACGGCCAAGCCCACCTACATGCTGCATGTGGTCAATGCCTGGGAAGATGGCGATGAGGTGGTGATGTTGGGCACGCCCTACCGTATGCACCATGACGACCAGGGGCGCCCCGATGCCCGCCGGCTCGAGCGCACCATTCACTTGCGTCAACGCGATTTTCTGCTCTACGAATGGCGCTTCAACCTGAAGACCGGGCAGACCCATGAGCGCGTGATCGACGATGTCTTGAACACCGAGTTTCCAGTTATCAACAGCCTTTATCAAGGCCGAAAAAATCAGTTTTCTTACCACGTCCTGTTTCCGCAGGGTGGGCGCGAAGAGCCGCGTTTTCCGGGTCTCGTCAAGTACGACCTGGAGACCGGGGGTTACATCGCTTTCAGCGCAGGGCCGCAGTATTTCTACAACGAACCAGGCTTTGCACCAAGGGACAACCCACAAAGCGAAGACGATGGCTATTTGGTGAGTTTTGTCTGGAACCCCAAGGACCAGCGCTCCGAAATCCAGATTTTTGACTGCAAGGATGCCCGACTGGCGCAAGGCCCTGTGGCGCGGGTGCTGCTGCCACGGCGGGTGCCTCACGGTTTTCATGCCACCTTCGTCAGTCAGCAGACGATGGACCGTTGGAAATAAGGGGTCGCCATGATTTTGGTGCCACAAGAGCGCATAGACCACTATGTGCAGCAGGGCTGGTGGGGCGGGCTGACCTTGGCTGAACGCTTTCTGGAAACCGCCGAACGCCAACCGGATGCGCTGGCCGTGGCCGATGCGCCCAATCGCTTGGCCATCAGTGGTCAGGCCCCGGAACGCTGGAGCTGGTTGGCGTTGTTGACCCAAGTGGGCCGCTGGACGGCTTGGCTTCAGGCGCAGGGCTTGCACAAGGACGATGTGCTGGTCATGCAACTGCCCAACTGCGTCGACATGCACGCCGTTTACCTGGCCTGTGCGGTCAGCGGTATCGTGGTCTCGCCCGTCCCGGTCCAATACCGGGCCCATGAGCTCTTGCATGTGTTGCGCATCACGCAGGCACGGGTGGCCATCACCAACCTGACGGTGGGTGGTTTTGCCCAGGCCCGCATGTGGGCCAACTTGGCCGAAGCGCATCCAGAGGTGCCGCGTGTGTGGTCCTTGGGCCAAGCCAGCGCACCCGATTGGCCAGTGGGGGTTTCGCCGATCCAGCCTGAACTCGACCGCACAATGGCCTGGTCGGCCAACGAGATGCGCCAGCACATGCAGCGCATCGGACTGAGCGCCCATGATGTGTTGACCATCTGCTGGACTTCGGGCACGGAAGCCTCACCCAAGGGCGTGCCACGCAACCACAACGAGTGGCTGATCGTGGGTCAGTCGGTGGTGGATGCCGGGCAACTGCAGGCCGGAGCCCGACTGCTCATCCCCTTTCCCTTTGTCAACATGGCTGGACTGTCCACCAGCCTGGCCGCTTGGTTGCTGGTGGGCGGTGAACTGCACCACCATCACCCGTTTGACCTGGATGTCTTCATCGAGCAGTTGCGGGGGCATGCCATGGACTACACCGTCGCCGCGCCTGCGGTGCTGAGCTTGTTGCTCAAACAACCCGAGAAGCTGCAGGGCATCGACTTGTCACGCTTGAAACGCGTGGGCTCGGGTGGTGGCCCTGTTGCCGAATGGCTGGTCGAGCAATGCGCTGAAAAGCTGGGCGTCGAGGTGGTCAACTATTTCGGCTCCAACGAAGGGGCCGCGCTTTCGGCCGCCCCGCAAGATGTGCCTGACCGGCGTCAACGGGCCAGTTTTTTCCCGCGCATTGGCGTGGCTGGTTTTGACTGGTCGCTGTCCAATTCCCGCAAGATCCGCACCCGTTTGGTGGACCTGGACACCGAAGCGGACATCACCGCCCCGGGCCAAGTTGGCGAGTTGCGGTTTTTGGGCCCCACGATTTTCAGCGGTTACTACCGCTCGCCCGAACTGACGGCCCGCGCTTTTGACGCGCAGGGTTATTACCGCACCGGCGATTTGTTCGAGATCGCCGGCGAGCGCAGCCAGTTCTACCGCTTTGCGGGCCGCCACAAGGACATCGTGGTGCGGGGCGGGATGAACATTTCCTCCGAAGAGGTGGAAAACCTGTTGCTGTCACACCCCAAGGTGCGCGAAGTGGCGGTCATCGGCTGGCCCGATTCGGTGCTGGGTGAACGCTTGTGCGCGGTGGTGGTCACGCAAACCGGCCAAGCGCTGGAATTGTCTGAACTGTTGCAACACCTCAAGGAGGTGGAGCAGGTGGCGGCCTTCAAGCTGCCAGAGCGGCTGGTGATCTTGTCTGAACTGCCACGCAACCCATTGGGCAAGGTGCTCAAGCGCCAGCTGCGCGAGCAGCTTCACGCCCCGTTGCAGACGTCTTTGCTGGAGAAAACGCCATGAAGCCTGTGCTGCTTTTGATCCCCGGCATGCTCAACGATGCCCGCATCTGGCGCGATGTGACTGCACAGATGCAGGGCTTGGCCGAAGTCCGCATCGCAGATGTGCTGACGCAAGACAGCATCGCCCACATGGCGCGCGATGCGCTGGCCCAGGTGAGCGATGTGGAGCCGGGGCGTCCGGTCCTTCTGGTGGGTTTTTCCATGGGGGGTTATGTGGCCATCGAATTGCTGGCCACTTGCCCCACACGCTGGCATTCGGCGCTGCTCATGTCGACCTCGTGCCTGCCTGATTCGGCCCAGAGTGCCGCAGGTCGTGAAAAAGCCATCGCCGCCTTCCAGGCCGATTTTGAAACCACGCTGCAAGCAGTGGCGCTGCGAGGCCTGGCCCAGCCGAATGCCGCATTGCAAGACAGGCTGGGCGACATGATGCGCACGGTGGGTGCCGCCACTGCCATCCGCCAGACCCAAGCCATCAGCCGCCGCAGCGACCACCGCGCGGCTCTGGAGACCTTGACAGTGCCTGTGCATGTCCTGTGTGGTTGCCAGGACCGCATCACGCTGCCAGCCTGGTCGCAGACGCTGGCCGACACCATTTCCGCGTCCACCTTGCACTGGGTCGACGATGCAGGTCACATGCTGCCGCTGGAGCAGCCTCGGGCCGTTGCGGCCGTGTTGAGTCGGATGCTGCCCCGCAGCAAATAGTCATTTCATCCAAAAACGGAGACACACCATGCAAAAACGCCATTTCCTCAAGCTCGCCACAACCGCCGCTGCCAGTGCCTTGCTGCCTGCTTCCCGGGCCTTCGCCCAGTCTTTTCCGGAGCGTCCGGTTCGGGTGGTGGTGCCTTTTGCCGCCGGCAACACGCTCGATGCCGCTTTGCGCCAGGTGGCCGAGGAGTTCAAGAAAAGCACCGGTCAAGCGATGATCGTGGACAACCGACCCGGGGGCTCTGGCTTCATTGCGGCCCAGGCGGTCATGAATGCGGCGCCCGATGGCTACACCTTGCTGATGCCCAACACCAGCATGTTGACCATCAACCCCCACACCTTCAGCCGCTTGCCCTACGACCCCGAGCGCAGTTTTCGGCAGGTGACGGGTTTTGTGGGTGCATCCATGGTGATGGCTGTGCACAGCAGCGTGCCTGCCAACAACCTCAAAGAGTTCGTGGCGTGGGCCAAAACCCAGTCCAAGGTGGCTTACGCCTCCTTCACGGCGGGCAACTCGTCGCACTTTGCTGGCGTCATCCTGAACCAACGCGCGGGCATCGACATGCTGCATGTGCCTTTCAATGGCACGCCTCCTGCCGTGCAAAACCTGATCAGTGGCGAAGTGCAGGCGGCCTTTTTGCCACTGTTGGCCGTCAAGCCGCACCTCGAATCCGGCCGGGTCAAGGTGATCGCCATCACCAGCACCAACCGCTCACCGCTGTTGCCTGCGGTGGCCACCTTCAAAGAGCAAGGTTTCCCCAGCTTGGAAATTTACATCTGGTCATCGATTGCCGCCCCGGCAGGCACGCCGGACGCCGTGATCATGAAGCTCAATGCCGAAATCAACAAAGCGATGATGGTGCCCGAAGTTCGGGAAAAATGGCGCACCATGGACTTCAGCGCGCTGGCCATGAGCCCGGAGCAGATCAAAACCTTCATCGCCGCCGATTACACGCGCTGGGCCGAGGCGGTCAAAATTTCCGGCTTCAAGGCCAACGAATGAGCGCGCGTCTTCCTTTTCCATTGCGCCTGCCGGTGGTGGCCGCGCCCATGTTTCTGGTCTCCGGGCCGGACTTGGTGCTCGCCGCTTGCCGTGCAGGGATTGTGGGGGCCTTTCCGACGCCCAATGCCAGGCCGATCGAGGTGCTGGAAGATTGGATGCAGCAGATCACCCAGGGCCTGGCGCGCGCGCGAAACGAACAGCCGCCTGAAACCATCGGCCCCTGGTGCGCCAACCTGATCACCCATTCGTCCAACACCCGCTTGCCTGAAGACCTGGCGTTGATCGCCAAATACAAGCCCCCTGTGGTGGTCACGGCGCTGGGCAGCCCCAAGCCCGCCATTGAAGTGGTGCATGGCTATGGCGGCATGGTTCTGGCGGACGTGATCAACCTGACACTGGCGCGCAAGGCGGTGGCGGCTGGCGCCGATGGGCTGGCTTGCATCACGGCGGGTGCGGGGGGGCACACGGGCTTTTTGTCACCCTTTGCATTTGTCAGCGCCGTGCGCGAATTTTTTGACGGCGTGGTGGTGGTGGGCGGGGGCATCAGCGACGGCTGGGGTGTGGCAGGTGCCCTCGCGGCCGGGGCCGACCTGGTTTACATGG